>QZJN01000003.1 GCA_003599335.1 Candidatus Parcubacteria bacterium | reverse complement strand
TCCGTGATTGTGACGTTGGCCGAACCGGTCAGTAATCTTTCGGCCGATAACGTGGCGTTGGAAGTTAAGGTTACGTAGGTGGCGTCGGTTGGAGCTCCGGAAGAAGTAGAACCGCAAGCAACGCCGGTCCCAAAAACATTGCCGCTTGAGTTAACCTGCAAACACTGAGTTGAGCCTGTCAAACCCCTGATTGTTAAATTTGTAGTTGAAGCATTAGAGGTCCAAATATTAGAAACCCCAGATCCCGAAGCATTAGTGAATGATGTTGTGCCTACTACCGAGAATAATCCAGAAATATTGGCATTGCCGGTAACGCCTAAATTTGAAGCAGTTGCATTGGTAAACGCGCTACTACCAACGACAGAAAGGGTTCCTCCTAGGTTGGCCGAACCTGTTAAACCAAGGTTTGTGCCTGTGGCGTTTGAGAAAGAAAGGGTCGTTAGTGAAGTATTACCTACTACTGAAAAAGCCCCGCCAATATTGGCATTTGTTGTTATGCCAAGATTTGAAGCTGTTGCATTTGCTAATGTGGTGTTACCGGAAACGACAAAAATTCCGGAAACGGTAGCATTTCCTGAAATACTTGCATCATCAGAAATATTAACAATTCCAGATCCGCCACCGATTAAAATCAAATTATTTCCCGATGCAGATTGAATTGTTAGGGCGCTTGTTCCTGTTATTGGCCCAGCTAAAGTAACTGCTCCTGTTGTTGCAACTTGAAAATTTGAACCGCCGACCGTGAAAGCTGCCCCGGTAACATCGAGGCCTGCGACAGCGTCAAAATTTTGCGAAGCTGTTATAACACTTGATTGAACTTTAAAAGCTGTTGAACCTGCAGAACGAAAATCTATAAAACCGGTTGAGCCTGATTCAATGTCAACAATGAAGTTGGAATCCGTTGCGGTATTTTGCAAAGTGAAAAGTATATCACGCGATGAAGTTGTGTTGATGACATTTCCCAAATCATATGCGTTCTGCAAAGTGCTGCTTCCTCCGCCGCCTCCGCCCAAAGAAACCCAACTTGAAGATACGCTGTTAAAAATAAAAAGATTTCCATTTGATGTATCATAACAAAGTGAGCCACCGCCAAGAGCACTCTGGGCCGCGCAAGAACTATAATTGCCAACCCTTAATTGCCCTTCAACTTGTAAATTAGCCCTGGCAGAACTATTGTTGATGACGTTAAAGGTATAGTCAGAGGATGTTGTAATGGTTAAATTATCAACCGTTGCGGCGCGGATGGCGAATCCCCCGGCTATAATTCGCTGTCTTGGAGTAAACGCTTCAAAAAGACTTGTCCCTGTATTAAAAACTTCAACCTGAAGATAAATTGGATCGTTATCAAAAACATCAACGGTTAGTGCGTCTCCGGAAGCAGTTGTATCTCCTATACCGACATTGAACACCCCGTCTTTAACCTGAACCGTCATTGTCGAAGGAGTTGCTGATGGCCACAATCTCGTGCCGCTTGTTGAGGCATCGTAAATTGAAAACCTAAAATTGTAATTTGTTCCAGAACCACCAAGTAAATTTCCCCCAGAATCAGCAAGCCTGCCCTGATAATTCAAAATCACCGGGGTTGCTGCTAAAGCGCTGTTTGAATTCAGAAAATAAAAAGCACCGCTGAAAGTTAATAGCGATGCGCAAAGTAGCGCCGCAAAGGCAAAACGCATCCAAACCCCCAACAATGGAGGAGTTTTATTTCCCGAAGTTAATTTCCTCATTTGGCCTTAAATTTATAGCCTCCTTATATAAAATTATACCTCAATAAATATTTATTTTATGCTGTGTATTACTGCATTTTTCTAAAATTATGATTTTAAAAATTAAATTCGTTTTTCATCAACCGATACAATAGCAGAGGTTATAAAACCTTACTAAACTATAAAACAAAAACTGCATCAGAGTATGCAGTTTTATCAACCTTACAAACTTTATGTTTTTTATCTAAAATCTTTATGCCTTTTCATAAGCGGTCTGTTAAAAATTATCACGCTGTAATAATTTAGAACATAAATCAGGGCCGCAATAAAACCAACCCAACTATTAAACAAAATTCCTCTATCAGGACGCATAACGCGACGCGGTGACGAAAAAACAAAAAGATCAAGGCAAAATTTAACTTCGCCAACTTTAAGAAGCCTTTTTGCTAAATTGGCATCCTCTCCGTAAAAAGTAAATTTTTCATCAAAGCCTCTAATTTTTTCAAAAGCTGTTTTTTTCACGATGCAATTTCCACCAATCAGTACCGCTCCGATTTTTAAAACTTTAGAAAGAAGCCAGTGATGCGGCATTACTCCTAAGATATAATAAGCTTTTTCCCAAAATCTCTGCCAGCTATTAAATCCCGAGAATTGATAAGGGCCACCCAAAGCCGCAACCCCAAAACTTGTCTTAAGATATTCTTTTACTTTTTCTAACCAACCAGCTGGAACCATTATATCAGCATCAAAGAAAACTAAAATTTCTCCACTCGCCTCGTTTGCCCCACGATTTCTGGCAAATGAAGTCCCTTTTCTTTTTTCTTTGACAACCTTAATATTTTTATATTTTTCTTTTACAAGTTCGGCCGTCCCATCAGAACTATTGTTATCAACGACAATAATCTCTGCCTGCTCTCCTTCTGTTTCTTTAAGTATCGAGTCAATAGTTGCGGCAATATAACCCGCCTCATTATAAGCTGGGATGATAAAAGAGAATTTCATATTCCTTTATCAAAAAGTGTCGCCGCCCCTATCGCTCCAGCTCTTACCCCAAATTTTGCTTTTATGATTTTTGTTTTCTTAGCCTTCGGGGACAACACTAACTTACGAACCGTTTTTATAGCTGACGGCAAAAATAAATCAAAATCGTTTGAAATTCCCCCTCCAAGAATAACTGCTTCGGGATTGATCGTATTAATAAGATTTGCAAGCCCAATCCCCAAATTATCCCCCATTTCTTGATATAACTTTTTTGCTGATTTATTACCAGTCCTTGCCAAACGAGCAACCTCAATTGGAGATTTCTTCGTCCGTTTATAAAAAAACTTTTCAGAAGCTAAATTTTCCAAAGCAGAATTTTTATCAATAATGGTATGCCCAATTTCACCAGCACTACCGGCTGAACCTCTAAAAATACCGTTATCAATAATTAAGGCGCCTCCGACTCCTGTGCCAATTACAACACCAACTACGTTTTTATAAAGCTTGGCTGCCCCTAAAAGTTTTTCGGCTCTTAAAAAGCAACGGGCATCATTATCCACTAAAACTTTTGTATGAAATTTTTGTCTCAAAAAAGAAATTACATTAAAACCGTTCAAAAAAGTAAGATTTGGAGAATTAATAACAAGCCCCTTTTTATTATCTAAAACCCCAGCCATGCCAACACCAACTCCAAAAATCTGCCCTGACCACCTATTAAAAAATTGGCTAACCAATTTTAAGAGAGTCTTTTTGAATAACTCTTTTGTATGTGGAGTTTTAACTTTTGCATCCTCAATCTGCTTACTTTGAGATATCAATACCGCGCTTATTTTGGAACCGCCTATGTCTAAACCTAAGTACATGGCTTTTTTACCTTTCAAATATTAATTGAGCTTCATCCCAAAGCTCACTGTGATCTTTAGTTTTGAGCCAATACCACCATTCAGCTCCCCACAAATAGATTCTGTCAAATCCAGTGGCTTTTGCAAACTTAAGGTTCTCTTTTAGATTTTCTCCGTCAAAAAGTCTAAGCTGCGCATCTATGGCATATTCCGGTATTGTAACCGGAGTCCATGGTTCAGCCTGAAGCTCTATAATCCAGAATTCCTTTGGATCAAAAAATATATTAGTAATTCTTTCTTTAAAAACATAAAACTGTGGCGGCCAAATATAGTTTACTTCTTTCAAAAAATCATTCCATACCTGGCGGTATAAAGTAGTCCCAAAAAAATCAGCTCTTCTGGCGGCGCCAAACCACCAACCCAACTCCCCGCTGTCGGTTAAAATTATTGGCCTTGAATCAAGCGAGCGGACAAGTTCGATTTCTCTATCTAAAAATTTTGGCTTTGGCTTAGGACATACTCCAAAAAATTGGAAAAATGGCTCATTCTCAATCTGCCAACCTTCTATCCATTTTTGTTTTTGGTATCTTCCAACAATCTCTCTTAACATTCCTAAAATTTCCTCCTCCTGTTCTTCTTTACTTAAAACCTCTGCCCATTTAGGAGTAAAGCACTCTGGCCACCGAGGTTGCCTCCTACCAATAACCGGGATAATACTTATTTGACTATTGCTGGCTTGAGCAATCAAACTATCATAAACGGAAAAATCAAAATTATCTTTTTGAGGTTCTATATCCGGCCAATAAATCGGAATGCGCATATATTGAGGATCTAAATCTTCAATAATAGCTCCGTAAGTTTCTTCAATGTCTAATTTTAAAATATCTCTTGTATAGTAAGTACTGAAAGTAAGACCGATCTTTGGCTCTGATTGGGGATTTTTTATATAGAAATCAAAAGAGCGAGCCGGCAAAAGAAAGAGGAATAAAAAAACACCAATCATGAGCAAAACTCCGAAGACAAAAACTTTTGCTACAACCGATGACATTTTTATTAATTAAATACTAAAAATAAACCAGTCATAATAAGGCCGATTGCAAATACCTTGTAAATGATTGCTCCTTTACCGACAACTTCTCTCAAAATATTAGGATAAAACTTTGATAATATAACTGTCAAAAGTAATATAAAAAAATGCCTGGTACTTTCAAGAGCATTAACAAGAGCAACTGGGCCCAACGAAAAAGCAAAATTTTGCAGAATAAATGCAATTGAAGAAACAGCCTGTCCAGAAAAGAAAAGGGTCTTCCCAGAAACAGGAGATTGTCTTGCTTGCGAAAAAATTTCCTTACGCCACTCTCTTTTTAGTAAGAACAATAAAACAAATATTCCGCCGCCAAGACGCATCCACATAAAACCCGACCAAAAAGGCTGCATATTATACACCGCCTTGGCAAGAATAAAAGAAATGCTAAAAAGTAAAGCCGCCAGAACAACCCCAAATAAATGCCTCATATTTTCCGTTTGCATTGCATTTCTTTCGAAAGTGATCAAAACACCACCAACCACCAAAAAAACAAATGCCAATAATTGAATCCAAGAAAATGTATCCCCTAAAAAATTAACCGAAAAAATCAATGTAAATATTGGAGCAAATCCAGCTATACCGGGAATCACCCTTGATATTTCCTGATCCTTTGCGGCTTTAAAATACGAAAGTAAAGCTAAAGAAAAAATGGCGCCAGCGACAACCGCAATTATAAATTGATTGAAACCAACCCATACAAGACCCACCAAAGGCGCTATCAAAAACAAGGCTAAAGATAAAATAGAAATAAAAAAGACTAAAGCCTTAGGGCTTTTAATCGCCCCCGATACTAAAATTTTATCAATAACTCCAGTTATAGATAAAAGAAAATACGCCAAAAGAGCAATAAGTTGCCACATAAATTAAATTTTCATAAGAGTCGGGGGTATCCCATTTCTCTTACAAATTTCCGAGAAGACCTTGCTTGAAGGACGAAAAATTCTTTTCATTGTTTTGTAATCGACTTCCAAAAGACCAAAACGCGGCCAAAAACCATCGGCCCACTCAAAATTATCCATCAAAGACCAATAAAAATACCCCCTCACGTCAACCCCCTCTTGAATCGCCTGATAAACATAGCGTAAGTGACCTAGTATAAAGTTAACTCTTTTTTCGTCTTTCGCGTCGGCAATACCGTTTTCTGTCACAAAAAGCGGCTTTCCGTAATGGCAAGCTTTTTTTAAAACGAAATATAACCCTTCAGGATGAATGCCCCAACCCATGTCAGAAAATTCATGACCGGAATGAGATTTGCCAAAAATAAAAGGCGCCGTGTGAACGTGATGATGAAAATAGTAATTTACTCCTATAAAATCGGTGTTTTTTGTTATCCTGTCCAAAAAGAGCCTGTTCCAAAAATAATCTGTTAAAAAACTTATCAGCCTGTCTATTGGATTCCAGCGATGCCTGGGTTGAAAATCGATAAGATTTGCAGCAATACCAATTTTGGCTTTTGGGTTAAAAAGTTTAATAGATTTTGAGGCCTGATTATGAGCAAGCACCATATTGTTAAAAACCTTAAATGCGGAAATATAATCGCTTCTTCTAAAAGGCGGCCACAAACCCTCTCTGTACCCCATTGCAATATACGGGAGAGGTTCGTTTATTGTTATGCAAAAATCAATAAGCTCTCCGAGTTGTTCATATATAAATCTGGCAAAACGAGAAAAGTAAAAAATGGCTTGTTTGTTTTCCCAGCCGCCCCGACTCACGAACCACAATGGATTGGTAAAATGATGCAGAGTTACAAAAGTCTTAAAGCCTTTATCTTTCAGTCTTTGCAGAACTCTCCTGTAATGATGAACTTCTCTCATGTTCCAAGTGCCTTCTTCTGGCTCTATACGCGACCACTCGATAGAAAAGCGATGAGCGTTATGATTCATCTTTTCTGCCAATGCAAAATCTTCTTCAAAAAGTTCGTAATGATTGCAGGCTTTCCCAGATTTAAAGGGCACTTTTCCTTCCTGCTCGGCTTGCCACCAATCATTATGAAAATTATCTCCCTCAACCTGATGAGAAGAGGTTGCCGCCCCCCACAAAAATCCTTTAGGGAACTGGAGAGATTCCCCTTCTTCGTCTCGCTTGGCAATCATATGTTATATTATAACAGGATTTAATTTATTAAACTCGTCATGAAAGAAGCTTTTATTGTTTCGATAGAAACCCAATCTCCCTCGACAAAGTTATTAAGAATCAAAACGAACGGGCCTTTTTCTGAAAAAGACAAAGAGGGTCTTTTCTTTAACCCCGGTCAGTCAATAATGATAAAAGCTTGGGGTTATGGTAAAAAAATATTCCCAATAGCTTCTTCGCCTTATGAGGGTCGTTTCTTGGAAATATTTACAAAGCGAGGTGATCGCTTCTCCGAAACAATAAACAGCTTTTCAAACACAGAACCGCTTCTTATTGATGATATTAAAAACAAAGGCTTCCCCATAAAAGACATCGAAAATAAAGATATTTTAATAATTACTGATAGTTTTGGCATCGCGGCCGCACATTCATTCTTGCCGCACCTTTCAAAAAACAAAAAATTATTTGGCAAGACAGCAATCATTTACAATATTGAAGAAGAATCTGAAATATTATATAAAAACGAACTACAAGAAATCAAAGAAAAATTCAATTTTATAATCAATTCAAACTCTTCAAATACCGCTTTTAATGAAAAGATTGAATATAATCCTCTCAAAACCAAAACGTTGCTTTGTGTCTCCGAAAATAAAATACAATACGTTTTGAAAACTTATATAAAGCCTCTCGGAATATCTTACAGAGACGTTTTTATCTGGAGCAACGGAAAAACAAATAAATTGATAAATTAAAAACTTTAAATCCCAGTCAACCGTGGTCGACTGGGATTTTCTCTGTAAACATTCTAAAATGGCTCCCCGCCAGGGCGGGGAGCCATTGCCTTAAATCCGCTTGGGAGGTTTTAAAAAAGAAAAACCTTAATACAAGCTCTTTATGTCCTTAACGATTTCGGGCAACTCTTCTTGGTTAAAATGTCCCCTGTCTTGGAATGCCCGCACAACCGCGCCTTTTAATTCGTTTTGATATTTTTCAAAGTCTGCAAACGGCACTACATTATCATCTTTACTGTGGTACAAAAATATTTTATTAGCTTGTTTCTCAAACAAACTTAACTCTTTTGGCAGTGTAAAATCCGCCAAATACGAATGTTCATCTTCATAATCATACACAGCGGCCACCAAAAATACGCCCTTTATCTTTCTTGGAAACTTGTTTTCAAAAAGATATTTTGCCAAAAACAGCCCGCCAAGCGAATGGCCGATCAGCGTTACTTCTGGCTCTAAAAACGGTATAAACTTTTCAAACCATATTTTCCACTCAAGGTATTTGGCGTTTTGCTTGTTTGGCATATTGGGCTGAATCACTTCAAAATCTGGCCCCAACCTTTCTCCAAGCGTCGCCTTCCAATCTTTTTTCCCAAGGCAGTAGCTTTCAAAATTAATTTTCCAATCCCTTAAAAATTTAAGGTATTGTTCGTAAGTATTAAACGAATCCCCGCCATGGATAACAATAACCTGTTTTTTCATGGTTCTAATCGAAAAATGAAGCTAAATAAGTATCTATTTCTCGCTGGTCTAAATCGTAAAAGTATTTACCTTCGTTTTGTAATCTTTCGGCTAACTTTTTACCGACGTATCGCCAATGCCATGGCTCAAACCTATAGTAAGTATTGCCCGGCGGATAAGAAAGCACAAAGCCATATTTATAGGCGTTCTGTAAAAGCCATTCGTAGGTTTTTGTTTTTTCAAATCCAGCAAGATTCGCGCCTATTTTTGAATCGGTAAAATCAACAGTCGTGCCGAGTTGGTGTTCGGAATATCCCTGATCTGCAGAAAACTGATTCGCCCCGGATCCGTAAATTACGGTATAGTTGGATTTTAATCCGGCCTGCTCGCCAAACGATCTATAGGCCGAAAGAATCTTAATATCTACCCCGCTTGAGCTTGCATTATCAATTAAATTTTTTAAAGACGGCAAAACATTGGTGTGAAAATAGTAATCCCTGCCTTGATTATAAATGTATTTTTTGTCTATCTGGGTAAGATTTTTGGGAGTATAATTTTCGTTCAAAAAATAAACCCTGGAGTACTTTTGCAAAAGCTCTTCGTCCGTGCCCTGAATCTTCTCAAGCAAACCTAAAGTTCCGCTAATATATTCAACTTGAGCGGCAAGGGTATCAACTCTGCTTTGTTCTTGCTGAAGCTTTTGAGCTAAAACATCTCTATCTATTATGGTGTTTTGAAGCTCTTGAGTTGTTGAGCCTAGACTCTCTTTTGTTTTAGAAAGATCTCTTTCAAGATTCAAAGAATATTGAGTAAGTTGATAATGCTGGAATATCAAATAACCCATTGCTACAATACCGAAAATAAAAACTAACCAATGAGGTTTTATTTTATCCAACAAAGACTTTTTCATAAATTGGCTGGGAGGCCTGGATTCGAACCAGGGTTACATGGTTCAGAGCCATGCGTCCTACCGCTAGACGACCTCCCAAAACTAACTATATAAACATCGAGGTTGTTTGGCGTGTATTTGCCCGACGGCATTCATCACAAAGCAAAGTAGGGTGAGCGAATACCCTAGCCTTCTCCTTACTCTTTTTGATAATCACTTTTTTGCCAACCGGAACAGTTATTGTTTTTCGGACATTATCAATGCCCAAAAGTGCCGGGCCTCTTAAAATTTCAACACTAACCACCGATTTTTCTTCTAACACAACGTGATCCAATTGTCGAGTGCTATTGTTAAAAGCCAAACCAATACCGGTCGTAAAAGTGCTGTCGGTAATACTTCTATAGTAACCGCCGGAACCAAATGGCGTCGCAACAACAATGCCATCGCCTATAACTTCTTCCGCATAAAGCCTTCCGTTAACAAATAATCTGTATCTCATAGCCTGGGTTGGCCAAGCATTATGAACCAAAACGTCGTTAAAAGCTGTCAGTTTTGAGGCGCCAAAACCAGCTTCAAGTTTTATTAGTTCTTTAATTTTGTATTTTTTATTTTTAAGATTTTTTAGAGTTATATCAATCGGCTCACTCAAACATTTCTGACAGGTTCTCGAGGAACGAATCATTAATTTTGGGACTCCTGGATATTTTCTTTCTGCTTCCAGAAAAGTTCCGTCTCCTCCAAAAGAAACAATAACATCAGGCTTACCTGATGATATTAAATGAAAACCAGCCTTAATTATATGGGGCTTTAACTTATTAATCTGCGCCCCATAGATTTTTGCCTTCATAGATTAAACTTTAAGGTATCTCCTGATAGCGATAAGACTGCTAAGCATCCCAAGCCCAACGCCAACAATTATCAACAACCCTCCTATTTGAAATATATTAGTCAGATAATATGAGCTTAGATTTATCTCGGGAATAACTGAAGAAATCTTAGGGCCGATAAAAAGACTCACCGGATAAAAAACAAGAATCGTCATAATCGCAGCCACAAGCCCAAATAAAGCCCCCTCAACAAGATAAGGCCCCCTAACATAGCTGGGCGTTCCCCCAACGAGTCTCATAATCCCTATTTCTTCGCGAGATGTATAAATAGCAAGTCTTATAGCACTAAAAGCAACCATCACAGAGATAGCAGAAAGAACAATACTCAAAATAATCCAACCGCGCTCAACAGAACCTATAATTCTTGTAAGACGATCAATCACATCTTTATTCTGGAAATAATTGATTTTTTCAATACTGTTGCTGTATTCCCCCTGATCTAAAAATGAGGCTATGGAAGCAAATTCTTCGGGAACCCTTGCTTTTATGTTCAAGGATGCCTGAAGAGGATTTTGATCAAGCTCGGCCAAAGACTCCAAAAGAATTGGGTTGTCAGAATGACGGGTTTTGAATCTTGCCAAAGCTTCGTTTTCTGAAATGTACTCAACGGTTCTTACTTCTTCTAAAGTTTCCAGTTTTTCCTGAACAATTAATATTTCTTCTTCGGGAACACCCTTTTTAAAATATACACTGATATCTATCTTATCCTGCAAAGAATCTATAACGCTTCTTGTAACAACGGAAAATATTAAAAGCCCCTGCAAAACAAAAAGTGCAAGGAACATAACCGTAATCGTGGCAACCGTTAACCAAGAATTACGTTTAAAATTATTAAAACCAGAGCGAATAATTCTTTGAAAAGCTACAGAGCTCATAGTATAAAAGTTCCACGAGGATCGTCCTTAACCAATCGCCCTTTATCTAAACTGACGACTCTTCTGTCTAAAGTATTTATAACCTCTTTATTGTGCGTCGCCAAAACAACAGTTGTGCCTATTTCGTTAATCTTTAAAAGTAGTCTTATTATCTCAAAAGTATTGGCTGGATCCAAATTCCCGGTTGGCTCATCTGCGACCAAAACTCCAGGACGATGAACCAGGGCCCTCGCTATTGAAACACGCTGCTTTTCCCCGCCAGAAAGTTCGTGAGGAAAATTGTTGATTTTATCTGAAAGACCGACCAATTCGAGGACCTGAGGAACATCTTCGGCTATTTCTTCGTCGTTTTTACCGGCAACCTCCATTGCAAAAGCCACATTCTCAAAAACTGTTTTATTTGATAACAGCTTAAAATCTTGAAAAACAGTGCCTATTTTCCTCCTAAGAGACGATATTTCTTGGGAACCATCTAAAGTGGCAATATCCCTGCCTTCAAAAAAAACCCGACCTTGGGTCGGCCTCTCTTCTGCTATTAATAATTTGAGCAGAGTCGATTTGCCTGCCCCAGAACGTCCGACCAAGGAAATAAACTCACCTGGCATAATCTGAAAATTAACCCCCTCAACGGCGACTGTCGTAACATGGTTACTGTAGATTTTTGAAATGTCTTCGAAAGCTATATGTGGTTCCATTACTTTTTTTGATTTAATGAAAGACCCTGCCAGATAAATTCAGAAAGACCAGCGCCGTCAAGAACACTCTCAATATTTCCAACTTCAAAACCTGTGCGATGATCTTTAACCAGCTTGTAAGGATGGAGTACATAGGAACGGATTTGACTACCCCATTCTGGCTCTCTTTGTTCAACCTTCAATTTATCAAGTGTTTCAACGCGCTGATTTTGCATCAACTGATAAATTTTAGCATACAAAATCTTCAAAGCCAATTCTTTATTGGCTGTCTGATTTCTTGAAGCTTGCGAGGCAACCTGCAGACCGGTCGGTAAATGTATAACCCTAACGGCAGTTTCTCTTTTGTTAACATTTTGTCCTCCCGGCCCAGAAGAACGAAATGTTTCAAATTTTAAATCGCCTTGGTTAATAACAAAATTTTTTGGAGTCTCTATTACTGGCAAAACTTCAACTAAAGCAAAAGATGTGTGCCTTAATTTTTGGGCAGAAAAAGGAGAAATTCTCACAAGCCTGTGAACACCGGATTCATTTTTAAGATACCCATAGGCATATTCACCCTCTATTTCTAAAGACGTATTTTTTACACCACCTTCTTCACCAAAATGTTGATGCAAAACTTTTACCGAAAAACCCTCGCTTTGAGCCCACCTTTCATACATTCGGGTGAGCATCGAAGCCCAATCTTGAGCGTCTCTGCCTCCCGCTCCAGAGTATATGGAAATAATGGCATCATTTCTGTCATAAGGCTGCGACAGTAAAGATTTAACTTCAGCCTTATCTATATCCCGACCAACTTCGATTAATCTTTTATCAAATTCTTTTTGATATTCTTCCGAGTCTGACAAAGTCATGAGCTCCTCAAGATCTGAAAGCTCCCGCTCCAATGATTCAAAGGCAACAACCTCTTTCTTTAATTCGTTTAACTCCAGAGTTTTTCTTTGAGCAATTTCTTTATCTGACCAAAAATCAGCCTTCTGGATCTCGGCTTCGATTTCTGTTATTTTATTTTTATTTTTAGAGATGTCAAAGACACTCCTTCATACGAAGGAGTTTGTTTCTTAGCTGTTCTATTTGATGATTTTTTTGAGACATATTTTGATCTTTTTATTATTATATCACCTTGAGCCGACCCCGGGAATCGAACCCGGAACCTCTGCTTTACGAAAGCATTGCTCTGCCAGTTGAGCTAGGTCGGCAAACTATAAAACATCAATATAATCATCAGGAGTCAACTCAGACTTGGCCTTCCTCAAACTCACAGCCGAGTTTAACTCGGGAGCGGGATACCAGAATCGAACTGGCGTCTCTTGCTTGGGAAGCAAGCGTACTGCCACTGTACGAATCCCGCCTTCACTCGCCACAGCAAACTTCGGCGAGCATCTACTCCTTGGCCATAAAAGCTAAAGCTTAATCAAACAAAAGCTTAATCCAATTTTTTAATTTAGTAAAGACACCATCTTCTATAGCGGCGAGAGAAGCCGTGCTTGATGTAGAAGGCTCAACAAATATAACGAGCTGCTCTCCTTCTCGTTGATAGTTAAACTTTTTCCTGGCTTCTTTTTCAAGATAAGCTTCATCTTGAAGCCGTCGAAGTTGTTCTTCTATCTCAAGGTTTCTGCTGATTAAATCGCTTTTTTTCCTCTCTAAAATAAACTGTTCTTCTTTCAATTGATTTTGCTTTTTCAACCCCAAATAAAAAATCAGACCAAGCCAAATCCCTCCAATCAACAAAATAGATATAACGAACTTACCTTTAACTTTATCAAAAATTGACTGACCACTCATTTTTCATTTATTATTATATACTTACTAACACCAATGACAAAAATAAAACAAAAAATAATAAAGATTGTGTGGACGACACTGATAATAATAGTCGCCATAAGTACCATTTTATTCTTAGCCCTGCCCGTTTTTTTGGGATTTTAACCTAAGACCTGTCTCCCTTCAGCAATTCCAAAAAAACACTTGGGGGGACCTCAACTCTACCAACCTCTTGAAGCTTTTTCTTTCCTCGTTTTTGCTTCTTCCAGAGCTTCATTTTTCTTGTCCTGTCTCCGCCGTAAAGATACCCGGTGACATCTTTTTTAAGAGCTTTTATCGTTTCTCGAGCAATAATTCGAGAGCCGACTGCGGCCTGTAAAGCAATCGGAAATTGAGCCTGAGGAAGCAACTCTTTTAATCTTTCGACTAAAATTTTTCCTTCTTGATAGGCTCTGTCTGAAGCAACTATTCTGCTCAAGCCCTCTACTTTTGAACCGGCTATCAGAATATCAAGTCTTACTAAATCTCCAACTTTAAAATCTCCAACCTGATAATTCATTGAAGCGAACCCCGAAGTAGCGCTTTTTAATTTATCAAAGAAATCAACTATTATTTCACCAAGAGGGGCTTCGGCCTTAAGCAAAAGATAATCAGAGCCTAAATACTTTGTCTCTCCGACAAGCCCCCTGCTTTGCTCAATAAGTCTGGTAACCATGCTTAAATAATTAGGAGGAGTAACAACTTCTATCTGCGCCCATGGTTCTTCTATTGTTTCATATTCGCCGGGGAGCTGAGCGGCTGAATATACAATCAATTGCTTGCCGGAACGATCAGTAACTTTGTATGACACCGATGGCGTTGTGGTTACAAGCTCAAGCTTAAACTCTCTTTTTAATCTCTCCGAAACTATCTCAAGATGTAAAAGGCCTAAGAATCCGACTTTAAACCCCCTACCCAAAACCGAGGAACTTTCTGGCTCATAAATTAAAGCTGCATCGTTTAATTTCAGCCTATCAAGACCCAAACGAAGCTGTTCAAAATAATCAGCCTCTTTTGGGTAGAAAGAAGCGAAAACAACAGGCTGAGGCTCTTTATAACCAACCAACGGATCAACCTGACGTTCTTTTAATTGCCGAGTTAAAGTTATTGTCTCTCCAACTTTAACAAGACCTGGCTCTTTCAAACCTGTGGCTATATAACCTATGGAGCCTGGCGCTAGGGAGTTTTTTGGCTTTGGTTCTGGAGCAAAAACGCCAATTTCTAAAATCTCTGTCTTAACACCTCTACGAATTAAAACGATTGAATCGCCTCTCTCAAACTCTCCATTAAAAATACGGACATGAACAACAACGCCCTTGAAAGAATCGTAAAAAGAATCGAAAATTAAAGCGCTTGAAATATCCTTTGCTTCCTGTGGAATTTCTGGTTGAGGAATCACTTTTATTATTCTTTCTAGCAATTCCTTTATGCCTGTATTTGTCTTTGCAGAAATTTCTAAAATTTCCAAAGGATCAACTCCCAAAAGATTTGATAATTCTTCTTTTACCTCTTCGGTTCTGGCTTGAGGTAAATCAATTTTGTTTATAACCGGTATAATCGTGAGCCTCTGCTTTTGGGCAAGCCTCAAATGACTCAGCGTTTGGGCCTGAACCCCCTTTTGCGCATCAACTAATAAAACTGCCCCCTCAACCGCCGCCAAGGCCCTTGAAACTTCATACGAAAAGTCGACATGACCTGGCGTATCGATAAGATTGAGCGTATAGAAAACAGAATCTAATTCGTAAAACATCTGGACAGGTTGCATCTTGATAGTAATTCCTCTTTCACGCTCTAGGCTCATTTGATCTAAATATTGAGGCCTCATTTTATTTTGTGGCACTGTTTTTGTAAGCTCTAAAAGCCTATCGGCTAAGGTAGATTTACCGTGATTAATATGAGCTATTATGGAAAAATTTCTTATTTTAGAAAAATCTTTCATTTTTAATCCAACTCAAATCTTTCCATTTTCGGACTGAAAATCAGAAGGAATTTTTTGTCTTAATTTTGAACGAAAAACGGAGTAAATCAGGGCTAACTCTGACGAACGAGCTAAAATCATAATAAAAAGATAAATGGAAACTCCAACAAGTCCCGAAATCAACCCCTGTATAAAAATGCCGGTAAATGTGTTTGTTTCAAGGAAATTAACAGCTCCATATAAAGTTAGATAAGTGACGGCCACGGCGGTCAAGGAAGCAAAAATTACTTTCTCTGCGCTCGCCGCAAGCTCAAACATGGAAAACTTTATCTTTCTTTGCAAAAACCAAAACATCAGACAAAACTGAATAATGGTAGCCAAAGAAAATGCCAACGGCAAAGCAATGACGCGGATATCCTCTAAATCATCAATTCTTAATAATGTGGCTAGAAAATTTTGCGGGCTCATTATTTTAACGAAAAGTAAGGCAAAAATTACATTAATTGCAACAAAAATCACGGCCAAAATTGTTGGCGTCCTTGTATCTTTAATGGCAAAAAAAGCTCTGCTTAAGTAAGGAATAAGACTTTGTGCAAAAATGCTTAAGGCAAAGATACCAAGGCAGGCCGCTGTTAAACGAGTATCAACCCAACTAAAAGCTCCGGCGCCCAAAACAACTCGAACCAGATGGGCTCTTAGACTGTAAAAAAACAAACCAAGAGGAAACGTAAAGAAAAAAATTAAACGAAAACCCTGAGAAAAATCCTGGAAAAATTTATTTTTATCTTGAATAGCCTCTGATTGAGCAAGATTCGGAAAAATAGCGACAGCGAGGGTAATACCAAAAATTCCTATTGGTAAGTAGCTCAAGTTTTGAGAAAAGTTGAATATGGCGATCGATCCTACGGCAAGCAGAGAAGCGATTGCCGTAATAACCCAGAGATTTATCTGAGAAGATATCGAAGCTATAGTTCTTGGAATCATAAGAGTTAACGTCTGCCATAAATTTCTATCTTTAATTTCAATAAATGGCCTCCATGAAAAACCCAGTTTTTTCAACAATGGCCACTGAATCAAAAGATGTAACAAAGCCCCAAGGACAACTCCGAAAGCAAGCCCAACCAAACCAAATTTAGGCAAAAACAAAATAATGCCAACTATTATCCCGATATTATAAAAAATTGGCGCGATTGCAGTTATTAAAAATCTTTTAAAATATTGCAAAACACCACTGACGATGGAGGAAAGTCCCAAAAATAGTGGGCTTAAAAACATAATTTTGCTTAACTGGACCGCTTTTGCCAAAGCTTGAGCTTCAAAGCCCGGGGCTATAAGAGCCACCACTGGCTTCGTAAAAACAATAAGAAAGATTCCTATAAAAACTACACTTAAGAGTACGAAATTAAAAAGATTATTTGTGTAACGCCAAGCCGAGGCCTTATCTTTTGCAATCTGCTCGGCAAATAAAGGTATGAAAGCGGCCGAGATGGCTCCAACTATTAAAATGTTGAAAATTAGATCCGGGAGACGAAAAGCGGCATAGTAAATATCGAGTTCAAGAGACGCTCCAAACTTTGCTGCTAATAACCTGTCACGAATTAAACCAAAAAATCTGGATATTAAAGAGGCGACGGCTAAAATTGCTGCCGCCCCAATGGTGGATGAATTTTGATAAGCAAATATTTTTTTCAGCATCAATCAAGCTCTATCTTTGGAATTTTGACGACAAAACGAGCCCCTTTATTTTTTAGATTGAGTAAAATATGTCTATGCTCCAAATCTTCTAATTCATCAATCAATTTTCTTCTCACCGAAGACTCGTAATTTGTCGCCGAAGCCAATCTTGCTATTGGGACTACCGCTTCTTTATAACTCCTGTGATGGACAAAATCAACTAGTAATTTCTTGCCGCCCAGATCCTTTCTTTTAGATAAAGAGTTTGTTGATGGCAGAATATCCAGCATCAATTTCCAAATATTTTTTGTAGGAAAGTTATGCTTCATATATATACCTAATTATAAACGCTCATCAAAATATAAAAAAGAATGGACAGCGCTTGAAATGAAAAGAATAAGCTTTTTAGGAAAGAGTTTAAGAATTATAAGAACATTATAACATTTACCAAAAAAGCTAAATTCTCCTCAAAAAAGAGGAGAATTTAGCTTTTTGAAACTCCGAGGGACCCAAACGAATTCTTTTATTTTTAAACAAAAGAGTGGAGCTTAACGCCCCCACCACGTAAGCCGAATTCTGTCCCCGCCAAAAACGGGGCGTAGTCATTTATCTAGGCTTTGTATTACTACAAAGCTCAAGCGGCACCCCCAAAAAATTGGGTACGGCCTTGCTCCCAGTAAGGATTTTGCCGTTTCAGCCTTGCTTTTTTATCCCTATAGCAAGGCTAAGCCTTCTAGCTTGGGATTGGGCTTTTTTAACCCTTTCGGGCTAAAACGTTTCTGTTCGCACCTCTATCCTAAACCGCCTAAAGCGGCCGGACGATGGGTATTACCCACTACTTTTTTATCCTGCCAAAGGCAGGATGGAGTTCGGACTTTCCTCATCTCGCCCAAATTTGGGCGGACGCGACTACTGGATCCGTTTAGGTCCCTCGAAATTCCATATATTTACATCAAAGAGCGTAGAAAAAACTTAGCACAAAAATAATATATTGTCAATAAAAGCGCTATAATAATTTAGAACTTTCTTTATCTAAGACTTGATTGACAAGCCTATCGGCTTCTTTATTTTGTTCTCTTGGTATATGTTTAAAATTTATTTTGCCAAAATCAAGTCTAAGATTCCAAACATCCACAAATAAATTCTTTAACTTATCTTCATCAATCCTGTATTGCCCGCCAAGCTGCTTTGAGACCAATTCGGAATCTAAATAAAATTCAATATCTAAATCTTTTATTTTTTTTGAACCAAAAAGAGCCTTAGCTTTCTTTAGAGCAAAAATTACCGCCTGATATTCGGCTTCATTGTTTGTTTTTTCTCCTATAACTTCAGCATATTCTTTATATTTAACTTCTCCAGAACCGCTAAGCTGCTTGAAAACAACTCCGATGGCCGCCGGCCCGGGATTTCCTCTGGAACCTCCGTCTGCATAAATAACTATCTTATTTTCGTTTTTCTTCATACCTTAATTTATATTTCAGAAATTTTTATATCAACGATTTTAATCGATAAGTTAAGCCTGCCCCTAAATTCATCTACCATAAACTCTCCAACAATATCAACCCTCTGGTCAATACGAAGATGATCCGGCAGGATTTTATTGAAAGCCAAAGCTGGAATGCTCAAAACCTTATGTCCGGCTCCCGACAAAATAAGTTTACTGTGCTGTTTATCAGAACCTATCAGGCGTTTTTCTTTTATAATTAGATTTCTAAACAAAAAACGAGGGGTCGGATTATCAACGCCAAAAGGTTCAAAAGGTTGCAGCTTTTTAAATAACCCCATATCGATCTCTTCGGAAGTTAAATCCGCGTCAATTTCCAAAAACGGCTCCTGATTAACAACCGAACCGATATTATCCAGCAAACACTGCTTTAAATCTTCACTATTCTCAGTTTTGAACCTAAATCCAGCTGATTGCGGGTGACCTCCATAATCTGTCATAAAATTACCGCATTTTTCCAACAAATTTACTATATTTAGATCTTTGTTTGATCTGATAGAACCGAGAGATTCTTTGTCTCTGGCCTCAAAAATAAAAGTTGGCTTGTGATGTTTTTCTAGTAACTGGTTAGCAACGATACCAAGGACGCCTATTGGCCAATCTTTCGAACCGGCAAAAATAATTGGGCCCTGGGAAACATCATTTCTAAGGTTAAATTCCTCAACTATCTTTCTCACAAGTTGAACTCTCTCTTTAGCTTTTTGCTCAAGCTGCATAGCTAGATCTTTGGCCTCTTCTTTTGACTCGCTCATCAAAAGATCAAATCCAACCTTTGCGTGAGCCATGCGACTAGCAGCGTTAATTCGATTAACCAAGGAGAAAGATATAGTCTGGCTATTGATATTTGTAATTGGATGCTTCCTCACACGTCTCTCATTGCCATTACCAGATTCAAAGACTAATTCTTCACCCCATGAAGGCTCGGCAATGGTCTGAGGCTTAACGCCGGCTATATTCATTAGTTCTCTGATACCAACCCTCGATGTTTTTGCCAGAACACCAAGTCCATATTTGCAAAGAATTCTGTTTTCTCCAATTAGTGGAGCCATATCAGCCACCGTCGCCAAAGCTACTAAATCCAAAAACCACTTTTCAAAACCCTGACCAAAGTCAAAACCCTCTTTTCTTAATACTGGCACGAGGGCTTGGATAAACTTAAAAGTCACTCCTGTCGCAACAAGATGCTTAAAAGGATAAACATCTTTTTTTAAATTTGGGTTTAAAATAGCAAAAGCCTCTGGAATTCTCTCTAGTGGTTGATGGTGATCAATAATTAAAACATCAGACCCGCAAGAATTTGCGAGCTCCACTTCTTCAAAGTCGGTTATACCGGAATCAACAACAATTATAAGACCGGCTCCTTTTTTACAAAGACCTTCAACGGCAGGAATATTCATCCCGTAACCCTCTCTAGCCCTGTCGGGAATATAAACCTCATGCGATAAACCAACTTTCTTGAAAATGGTTGCCAAAATAACACTCCCGGAAATTCCATCAACGTCATAGTCTCCAAAGATAGCAACATGCTCTTTATTTTTTATTGATCCAATTAAGCGCTCAACGGCATCTTTCATGCCGGACATTAAAAACGGATCGTTGAGATCCTTAGAATAGTCTGGATTAAAAAATGCGTCAATTTCCTCTTGGGTTCTTATCTCTCTTTGCCATAACAAATCTAAAACCAGCCTTCCAAATTCAGGAAATTGATGAATAAATTCTCGTGGAGCCTGTTCTTTTAGCCTCCATTTCATAACTTTATCTTAGTAAACTCAAGATTCAGTTTTAGGTTTACATTCAATCCTAGCCTCAAAAACTCCGGATTCTTTTGCCGGCGCAAGATTAACTATAATTTCCGATCCCTGATCTGAACAATGAACCAGATGATCTTTAATCAACTGATTAGCGTCGTATTTTTCCTTACTTATGGTCAATTTATAAAATTTTTTATGTAGCCACCTCAAAGCTCTGTCGACAACTTCTTTTGGGGTAACTGTTTGTTTGTATATAAATTCTTTTGCTCCCAAGTCCTGAGCTGTTTTTCTATCCTCCTCCCTGCCTAGATGGGAAGAAATCATTACTGGAATATTCGCGAAGGCCACGTTTTGCTTTAGAACCTTAATAAGTTCAAAGCCATCCATCCGAGGCATAACTATACCAGTAAAAAGCATATCGGGGGTTGCCTTTTGGATACGCTCCAAAGCCTCAAGGCCATCCCTCGCTTCTTCAACAATAAAATTGGCCTCCTTAAAAACAGCAACGTACAATGATCTTAAATAATCATCATCATCTACGATTAATATTTTATATTGAGTGGACATATTAGTAACCTAAAATTTTTAAACCTGGCAAATTCTTATAAGCAACAAACTCAAGCATCGCACCTCCACCGCTAGAAATATGACTCATCTTCTTTAATAAGTCTAACTCATTAAGAGCACCAATAATATCCCCACCCCCAATAACGCTGTGGGCCTTAGCCTTTGCAACTCGTCTTGCCAGCTCTATTGTTCCTCGTCTGAATGGGCGAAGCTCATAATACCCCACCGGACCATTCCACAAAATCGTTTTAGAAAATTTTATAACCGAAGCAAAATAATCAATTGTCTTGGGTCCAATATCTAATATATATTCTTTTGCCAAGATTGGCTCTCCTAAAGATACTATCCTTGTTTTTACATTAGCCCTAATAGCTCTTGCAACAATAAAATCTTTGGGTAGAAAAATCTTTTTAGCAGGAAATTTAACTTTTTTCATCCACCTAATAACACTGGGCTCAATAATTGAACGCCCAACCTTAAATCCGTGAACTTTTAAAAAGTTGTTGCCCAAAATACCTCCTACAACAAGAGAATTTGCCTTTCCAAAAAGTGGTTTAAGCAACCTTGCCTTGGTCGATAACTTCCCGCCGGCCATTATCACCGTGAACGGTCTGGCCGGGTTGTAAACAATTTTCTCTAAAGCGCCTAGTTCTTTTTTTACCAAAAAACCGCAATAGGAAGGCAAAAATAAAGGCACCCCAACAATAGAAGCATGGTAGCGATGCATTGTTCCAAAAGCATCGTTCACATAAACATCAGCTAAGCTCGCTAAGCCTTTTGCAAATTTCTTAGAATTAGAAATTTCTCCCGAATTGAACCTTAAGTTTTCCAACAAAGCTATTTCTCCGGGCTCTAATTTATTAACCGATTTACTTAAAGAATCAAAATTAAAACCCCCAAACCATTTAACCTTAAGTCCGCAAACCTCTCTTATAACACCGACTAAATGTTTTGTACTTAAAGAAGAAGCCGGCTTGTCGGGCTCGCCAAGATGAGTAGCAATAATTATCTTGGCTTTGTGGGATTTCAAAAAAAGCAGGGTCGGCAGAACAGCCTTTATTCTAAAAGTATCGGCAAGCTCCCCCGAATCAGAAAGAGGAATATTAAAATCAACCCTTAGTAAGACCCTCTTTTTAAAAACAGAGGCTTTTTTAACAAGCCTTAACATTTTCTTATAATCATTTGATCTGTCTGATTAATTCAGAAAAACCACCCAAGTTTAGAGAAGCCCCGCCAACCAAAATACCCTCAATCCCTCGCTGATTAATAAAGTTTGAAACATTTTTTTTGTCTACCGAGCCTCCGTATAAAATCCTCATTTTATTAGCGGCAGAAACGCCATATTGTTTGGCAATAACCTTTCTTATGACCAATGAGGCCTGCAAGGCATCGTCTGGCTTTGCGCTTAGTCCTGTCCCAATAGCCCAAACCGGCTCATAAACTACAACCAAACGACTAAGGAGTTTTTGTTTCAAATCTTTTAGGGCAAGCTTGAGCTGTTGTTCCAAAATTGCATCAACCATCGCTTTTGAAGTTTCGCGTGATTGTTCTCCCACAGCCAAAACGACATTTAGTCCGGCGGAAAGAGCCGCGAAGGTTTTTTTGTTAACCATTTCATCTGTTTCCTGTAAGTAGCCTCGCCTCTCTGAATGACCAATGATTACCCACGCACAACCGATATTTTTTAACATCAAGGGAGAAACCTCTCCGGTGAAAGGACCCTGATTGGTCCAAAAGGAATTTTGAGCGCCAAGTTCAAGAGGTTTTTTAACAATCTTAGATAAATCAGAAAGCCAGGTAAGGGGTGGGCAAATAACAAGGCGGGTATTTCTGCTTAATCTTGCAATCTTATTATTCCCAAGCGCGAGCTTTTTTGCTTCGTTTAGACTAACCGGATTCATTTTCCAATTTGCAACAACAATTTTCATGAGCTTTATTTTTTATTTTTGTAATAAAAATGATGCCACACCCAACCAACAACTCCTATCACAAGTATAGCAAGAATTGCATTTGAAAACTTAGAAAAATATATATGTATGTCTTCCCAGCGCTCTCCAAGCTCAAAACCAATCCACGTAAGCACTGACGACCAAATAAAAGAGCCAATAAATGTTAAGTAGGTAAATCGCCATAATGACATCTTAAAAAGGCCTGCTGGCATTGAAATAAACGTGCGCACAACCGGCAGTAAACGCCCCCAAAAAATAATTTTTCCTCCATGCCTCAAAAACCACCGATCGGCAAGCTCAACCTCTTCTTTGCGCATAAAAAAGTATTTTCCGTAACGCTCAACAAACGCCATCCCTTTACATGCAAGAAGCCAATAAATAAGAAGTGAGCCGGCAAGATTTCCAAGCGCGCCGATAAATCCAAGCGTCCACACGTTAAACCGCCCTTGGCTCGCTAAAAAACCCGCGAAGGGCATGGTGATTTCCGAAGGCACAGGAATATTAGCGCTTTCAATCGCCATAAGCAAAAAAACCCCAAAATAACCAATACGATCAATGATGGCAATAATAATAACAGCAAACCAATAGAGTATTGCTTCTGCCATAATCAGAATTTTCTTAAATACTTAGCGGCCTCCTCCGGAGTTATTGTTGAAATTTCAATTCCCGTGCCAAACTCAACCCCGCCCCAAGTAGAAGTCACCGGCAAAATCTCAAGATGCCAATGATAATGACGATCTTTCTGTTTCGTCGGAGTAGTGTGAATAAAAAAATTATAAGCCGGATCGTTAAGACCGCCAAACAGACTCTTTAATGCCTTGCGTAAAACTTGGGCAAAACCTAATCTTTCCTTTTCGCTTATAAGCTCAAAGTGCGAGCTGTGATTTTTTGGAAAAACCCTTATTTCAAAAGCCCTGCGTGAAGCAAAGGGGCAAAAAGCCACGGCTGTATCGTTTTCGGCAACAATTCTTTTTTTAAATTTTAGTTCCCATTTGATCATCGCACAATGAACACAAGCCTTGTGCTGTTTTAGATAACGCTGTGAGCCTCGCAAAGAATTAACCACGTCCGGAGGAGCCACCGGCATTCCAACGAGTTGTGAGTGTGGATGGGGTATTGAAGCGCCCGCCTCAAATCCATGGTTGTGAAAAATCAAAACATACTCTGTGCAAGGATCATTTTTTAAAGCAAGATACCGTTCTTGATAAGCCCTTAAAACAAGATTCATTTCCTCATCGCTAAACTTTGCAATCTGACGGTCGTGATCTTTAGTCACAATAACCTCATGAAAACCAACCCCTTCCAACCAACTATAAGGACCGCTTTTTTTAACCACAGGGCAGACACCATAGGAAAAGGCTGGAAATTTATTGGGCAAAACCTGAATAAACCAATTCTGTCCGTGCGGAGCCTTATAAATAGCTATTGGCTCTGGATTCCCCGCTTGCTTAAGGTTATCAAATGGGCATTTGCTTTTTGGCAGAGAAAACTTGGTTCGTGTTTGAGACTTAAAAAAATGAGGCCGGCGGGCTCTGCCGGTCGCAATTACAACCCAGTCTTGGGAAACCATATCCTGCCTCAATTCCGAAGGCTTCTCTTTTAGTTGTGGCAAATAAGGATAGTTGGATTTAAGAACATTCTTTTTTTTCATGCTTTGTATTTTCCGGCCAAATCGTTGAGTTTAATTTTGAATAAATCGATAAAAGTAGAAACATAGGCCCCAAGCGTAACCTTTGACTCACCGAGGTTTTTCCATTGCACAGGGACTTCTTTTATCTTAAAACCGTTTCTTCTGGAAATCAGCAAAATCTCTATGTCAAAACCCCAACGACCAATCGTTTGTTTTTTAAAAACTATTTCTGCCGATCTTTTACTAAAACACTTAAAACCTCTCTGAGAATCCATTATCCCAGGCAAAGCAACAAATCTTATTATCAATTTAGCCAACTTACCAAGAAAACGGCGGTGCCAACCGGCTTTTTCCTCGATAGTTGAACCCGCAACTTCAATAGAGCCTATAACAACATCATATCCTCCTTCCAAGTGAGGCCAAAAAAATTCAATGTGATCAAGCGTCGTGGCATTATCAGCATCCATAAATAAACGGTACTCGCCGACCGCTCGTTCCATGGCTCGTTTAATGGTTGCTCCCTTACCAGCCTCATGAACAACCAGATGTTTAAAAGCCTTATCTTTTTTAGACCACTCCTCTGCTATGCGCCCAGTACCGTCGGTTGAGGCATTGTCCGCGACAATAACCTCCCATGAATAGTTTTGTTTTTTTAGATAATCTGAAACAGATTGCAGCGTTGTGGGCAATCTTTTCTCTTCGTTATAAGCCGGAATAATTATCGAAAGCTTTGGCATATTAATTTATTGATTGATTAATTCATTAATCTTTTTAAATAAAGGCAAATTGTAATCTATCTCAAATTCGCAAGAAGAAATAATTTCAATTTTCTCTCCTAAAAAGAAAGTGTAGATGTATTCAAAACCATCGTAAGCGCTCGGACAAACTCCAAAAAATCTTTTTGATTTAACCGCTCTAAAGTCGGTTCCTTTGATTAAATTTGAAAGCTCGTTCAAATCTTCATTGCTTAATCTCCTAACATCGTTTGTTCCATCGCCAACATTTACTAAAACAACTCCATTTCTCTGAACAGTTTGGTTAGCCCAACAAGTTCCGTACTCGCACAATCCGCCTTCTGCCCTTAAATTGACCAAAGGATCATCGTATTCAAAAGGAACAATGGACTCTTGCTCCCGAGCGCCAAAATAACTTAGCAATGAAAAAATCAAAAGAATAACGAAACCGCCAATAATACCGAAAACTACTAATCTGGTTTTACTATCCATGCTTTTACTCTGATTTCATTTTATCATATTTTTACCTTCCTGCTTATCCAAAAAACTCTGTAAAATCAAAGCCGCCGCCGATGCATCAATTTTACCCTCGGAATGAATGCCTGCAATTTTGCTTGTAAAAAGCTCGTTTTCAAAAAAAACTTTTAAGCCCGTTGAACCTTCAATTTTTAAGGCCGCTTCTCTAACAATCCCGGATTGCTTGGTTTCTTTCTGATCCATACTCAAAGGCAACCCAATAACAATAGAGTTAATATCTTCATTTTTAATAAGTTCTTTCAACTTTTCTAAGAATTTAGCCCAGTCAGAAAAAATCCAAGTATCATGCGGGAGAGCTAAATTCGTATCCTTAGCCGAAATCGCAATCCCGACCCTTTTAATCCCCCAGTCAATCCCCAAAATCCTCATATTAAATGTTTATGGGCGTCAACACATCGCTGCCCTTAGGAGTAACCGCAACAGTAACCTCAAAATGCGCCGACAAAGAAGCGTCTTTTGTCTTATAACCAAAACCGTCATCATCCAACTTAATATCAGCCGAACCAACAGCCGCCATTGGTTCAAGCGCAATTACTAAATTTTTTGGCAAAACAACTCCGCTGCCGGGAGTTCCAAAATTAGGAATTTGGGGCTCTTCATGAACTTCGTAACCAACCCCATGTCCAACAAGCTCTCTCACAACCTTAAAACCATTTTTAGTTATTGATTCCTCAATAAAAAATCCGAGGTCGCCTGTTTTTATACCGGCTTTCGTTTTTTTTATAGCCACTCTCAAAGCCTCTCTTGTCGCGTTGATTAGATTTTTAGCTTCTTTAGAGATCTTGCCAACAGGAACGGTTAAAGCCGCGTCAACAGCAAGACCCTCATACCAAAGCCCAAGGTCAAGGCTGATAATATCGCCATCTTTTAAAACCCTCTCTGAAGGAAGACCGTGCACAACAACTTCATTTACCGAAACGCACAAAGCTGCCGGATATCCGTTATACCATAAAAAAGAAGGTTTACATTTGGCTTCTTTTATAAATTCCTGGGCAGCTTTTTCAAGTTCAAAAGTCGCAATTCCCGGCTTCACCAAACGAACAAGGGCGTCTAAAATTTTAGCCAATATTTTGCCTCCGATTTTTAACTTTTCAATTTCTTCAGGTTTTTTTGTTCTTAGCATTTTTTAAAGCCTTCAAATGAGGCGTGAGTTTATTGATAACGTCCTCAAAAACTTTGGCTATAGCCTTGCTGGCATCAACGTCAAGAACAGATGTCTGGTGCCTTAAAAATTCAAGCGTGGGAATGGTTTGCTTCTTAAACTCTTCGAAGCGAACTTTTATGACTTCTGGATTATCAAGGTCTCTTAATTTTAATTTTGTACCATCTTTTGGACATATACTGCCAACAACCAAACCGCCCTCCCCCCTGATATAGGGATGGTCAAATTCGCAAATAAGCCTCTTGGTTAAACGCTCTTGGGCATTTTCAAGCTCAAGTTTTAAATTAATGACTAAAATATTGTTCTTGCCAAAAGTTTTTTTCCAGAAAGGCCAAGCTTCATGAAGCTCTGGCAGAGTCCTTGGAGAGCCATCGTAAATAATGCCCTTGTGTTTTTTGAGAATCTGTTCAGATTCTTGTTCAACAACATGAGCCATAAGTTCTGGCTCAAAAAGCCCTCCTTTGGCGTAATTTTCCATAGATTTTTTAACCAACGGGTGGTCGGGATGTTTTGTCATCCAGTGTTTTACTGTATTACTTGAAGACCAATGAAAAAAACCTAGTCTTTCTGCAAGCATTTCCGCCTGCGTGCCTTTGCCAGACCCAGGCGGCCCAATCAAAATAATAGCGTATCTGACCATCGCTTATATTGTAATAGAAATATAAACTTTTGGAAAACAAAATAACCGGCCAGGACGCCGGTTATTTTTTACTCGTACTCTCTTAGCGACAACTGCGCTTCAATTTGTTTTATGGTTTCAAGCACCACAGAGACAACGATTAGTAAACTTGTGCCGCCAATTGCTAAAGTTGCCAAACCTGTGAATCCCTGCGTGATAAAAGGTAAAATGGCAATGATACCCAAAGCTAATGCGCCCACTAAAGTAATACGGTTAATTATTCGTCCCATAAATTCGGCTGTTTGCTGGCCGGGCCTTATACCCGGAACAAAAGCGCCTTGCTTTTGGAGATTTTCTGAAATTGCTTTTGGATCAAATGTAACTGCCGTATAAAAATAAGTGAACAAAACAACCAAAATGAAATAACTGATAGCGTAATAAGCGCCTTGATTAAAAAACTGACTTATGGATTGAGCGATGTTGGCCAAACGCGGAACATTAAGCAAAGTCAAAAAATTGGCTATCATTGCCGGAAAAAGCAAAATCGAAAGGGCAAAAATAATAGGAATAACTCCAGCCTGATTCACCCTTAAGGGTAGGTGAGTTGAAACTCCTCCAAACATCCTGAAACCCCTTACCCTTTTTGCGTAGGAAACAGGAACATTGCGCTGACCTTCATTGATAAGAACAACCCCAGCGATAATAAAAAATGCCGCAGCCAAAAAACCTATATAGGTGGGAATTTGAGAAGCGTCATAAGTTGCCACGAGCTGGCCAGCTTGAGTCGGCAAACTTGCTATTATCCCGGCAAAAATCAACAAAGATATGCCATTGCCAATACCCTTCTCGGAAATAAGTTCTCCCAACCACATCAAAAAAATAGAGCCAGCCGAAACAATTACCATATTTGTAATCAAACCGAAAAGATTAAGTTGAGGCAGGACGTCTTGACGCTCAAGCAAGAGCAACAACCCATAAGCCTGCATAAAAGCGAGGGGAACAGTGAGATAACGCGAATATTGATTGAATTTTTGTCTGCCCACCTCTCCCTCTTCCTGATACATTGTTTTTAGAGCCGGGAAAATCATAGTCAGAAGCTGCATTATGATCGAAGCTGTAATATAAGGGCCGACCCCCAACATTAATATAGAAAGGTTATCAAGAGCGCCTCCGGTAAAAATATTTAAAAGACCAAAAAACTGATTCCCTTCAAAAAAACCCTTAAGCTGATCAACGTCAACGCCAGGAATTGGTATTGCCGCTCCCGCTCTAAAAACGACCAAAAGCCCCAAAACAAAAAGTATTTTGTTTCTTAAATCTTTTGTTTTAAAAACTGCGGCTATTTTATCCCACCACATAAATAAATCGATTATTTTATAAAACTTCCGGATTTTATAACCTTCTCTTTGGCTTTTTCTGAAAAAGAAACTCTCTGAAAAGTAACTTTCTTTTTTATATCTCCATCGCTTAAAATTTTAATGGCAGGGACGCGACCCTTGATCTTCCTCACAAGACCAATCTTAACTATACTTTCTGGATTAACCAAAGATCCTTCGTTAAATTTTGCGTTTATAGACGAGAGATTAACACCAACAACGGCGGTTTTCGTTCTAACTTTATCGGCGGTAATACCCCTAAGCTTTGGAAGTTTTTTAATAACATCTCTCTCTGATGGTCTTATTTTAGAACCGGCTCTGGCTTTTTGACCCTTTGTTCCCCGGCCAGACGTAGTCCCTTTTTTGCCACCACGACCGACTCGTTTTGATTCTCTTAATTTATGAATGCGCCTTAATTCATGCAACTGCATATTTTTAAATTACTTTTTTTGCTCACTTTTTTCGGCAGAACTAACCCTTGGTCTAGCCGAAGTCTTTAACTGCTTCAAAGCCTCTATTGCGGCCCGTGCATTATTTAATTTGTTTGTGGTGCGGGATAAAATTTTGGCCGTGACGTTTTTAATCCCTGCCAAATCAAGGACAACTCTCACAGCCCCTCCGGCAATAACACCAGACCCTTTGGCGGCCGGCTTTATTAAAACTGTTGCCGTTTTATATTTTGCCAAAACCTCATGAGGAATAGTGTCATCAACAAAAGGCACTGTAATAAAATTCCTTTGGGCGCTTCGGCTTGCTTTTTCAACCGCCTGAGAAACATCTTCCCCCTTATCGACGCCGACGCCAACTTTACCGGCTCTATTACCCATTACCACCGTTGCCCTAAATTTAAACCTTTTGCCGCCAGCAACGACACGGGTAACCCTGCGCAGATCAATAACTTTCTGCTCATTATCCGAACTGCCAAAACGCCTGGGCTCACTCCCCATTCCACCTCTTTCTTTCCTTGCCTTTGTTTCAGTAATCATAAATCTAAATTAAAAACTAAAACCATTAGCCTTAATAGCCTCGGCCAAAATCTTTATGAGGCCGTGGTATTTAAATCCCCCCCTATCAAAAACACCTTTTTTAATACCTTTAGCCAAAGCCGCCTTTGCAAAATCCTCACCCAAACGTTGAGCCTTTTCTTTTTTGCCTTTAGCTTTAATTTTTATATCATTTAAAGCTAGAAGGGTTTTATGAGACCCATCATCAACCAACTGAACATAAAGATGCTGGTTGGACCTAAAAACATTTAAACGGGGTGTTAATTTGCTTCCGACAACCTTAGCCCTTATGCGTTTATGACGCCTTATTCTTTTTATTTTTTTAATTAATCTCTTTCTCATAGAATTTGCTATGCAGCCGAAGCAGCTTTTTTGCCAGCCTTGCGCCTGATTACTTCTCCCTGATATCTTATACCCTTTCCTTTATATGGCTCTGGCGGCTTCAGACCTCGAACATTAGCCGCAAACTGACCCAATAGATGTTTATCAATACCGAAAATCGTAATGACGTTTTTTTCAACCTTTACTTCAATACCTTGCGGTATTATAACCTCTACAGGATGAGAAAATCCTATATTTAAGACTAACTTACCTTGAGCAATAGAAGCCCTATAACCAACCCCCTCAAGTTCAAGCTTTTTTTCAAAACCAGCGCTCACGCCAATAACGCTGTTATTCAAAAGAGCCCTTTGCAAGCCCCATAAAGCCTTAAGCTCAAACCCCAATTCTTTATCAGACGCCGGGCTTAAGCCAACTTTTTTATCTTCCAAAACAAGCTTAAAACGCGGATCAATGTTAATACTAAGCTGACCCTTGGGTCCTTTAATTACAACGAGCTTCCCCCTACCCTGAGTTTCCTCTGATTTAACTTCAACCCCAGAGGGTAAATTTATTAATCTTTTACCAACTTTACTCATAATAATTTTTACCAAACTTCACAAATAAGCTCTCCTCCAAGATAAGATTTTAGTGCATCATTTGCACTCATCAACCCCCTGGATGTCGAAATTATAGCCAAGCCAAAACCCTGCCTGATTGGCTTTATCCTGTTGCTTTTTATATAAACGCGCTGCCCGGGCCTGCTCTTTCTTTTTATTTCTGAAATTGCCGGACGACCAGCCTCATCGTATTTCAAAAAAATCTCAATTTTTTTATCAACGCCCCGCCCCTTACGCTGCACGTCTTTGATAAAACCCTTATCCTTAAGAATTGTCAGAAGCTCAAATTTAATCCTTGAATGAGGAATAATAACCGTTTCTTTTTTTACGGCCAAAGCGTTTCGCATCGCTGTTAACATGTCTGCTATCGGATCCATAATATTACCAACTTGATTTTCTTATGCCCGGTATCTCGCCCTTTGAAGCCATTTCCCTAAAACAAATACGACACAGGTTAAACTTTCTCAAATAGCCTCTCTTGCGACCACAACGAAAACAGCGCCGAACTATTCGGGTTGAATATTTTGGTTTTCTTTTTGCTCTATTTATCCAGGATACTTGTGCCATATTTATACTTATTTTTTCAAAGGAAATCCTAAAGATTTATACAAGGCTAGGGCTTCTTGTCTATTTTTGGCATCTGTCACAACCGTGATCTCAAGGCCGAAAATATTACGAACGTGTTCGGTCGAAACTTCTGGAAAAACAATATGCTCTTTAACGCCGAGGGTCAAATTACCGCTTTTATCTATTGATTTTTCATCTATGCCCCTAAAATCCCTGGTTCTTGGTAGGGCAATGCTAATAAGCCTGTCCAAAAAATCATACATTCTTTTTCCCCTCAATGTCGCCTTATAACCTATAGTCATGCCCTGGCGAGTTTTGAAACTCGCGATTGATTTTTTGGCCTTGGTGGCTATAGTTTTTTGACCCACGATCAAAGACATATCTTGCTGAATTTGCTCAAGTAATTTTTCATCTTTAACCACCCTCCCAACTCCTGTATTGACGATGACTTTTACAATTCTTGGCAAAGCCATAACGCTAGAAACGCCAAACTCACCTTTGAGTTTTGGAAGTACTTCCTCTCTGTATTTTTTCAACAAATGTTTCATTTTTTTATTCAAACTCTTGATTGCACTTTTTACAGACACGCACCTTTTTATCTCCGGCAAAACGAGCTCCAATTTTTGTTTTTTGTTTGCAACTGGGACATATCAAAACAACCTTAGAAAAATTAACCGGCAATGCGACTTCAACAATCGACCCTTTCTGACCGCTCCGACGAGCTCTGGTATGCTTTTTGCGAACATTAATACCCTCAACCGTTAATTTAAGATTGTTTGGAAAAACCTTAACAACTTTGCCTTGCTTACCCTTCTCGGTCCCGGAAATTATAGCGACAGTATCGCCTTTTTTTATCTTTAAAGCTTTCATACTATTTCTTGAGCTAAAGAAGCGATTTTAGTAAAACCCTTGTCTTTAATCTCGCGAGGGATAGGACCAAAGATCCTTCCACCCCTTGGCTCCGAACCATCAACTATAACAGCTGCATTATCGTCAAATCTGATATAAGAACCGTCGGCTCTTTTAAATGTCCTTCTTTGCCTGACAATCACGGCTTTAACAACTTCTTTTTTCTTAGCTAATTTACGAGGCTCGGCCTCCTTAACCGAGGCGACTATTATATCTCCAAGCTGCGCGTAACGTCGTCTTGTTCCGCCCAAAACCTTAATAACCTGAAGCTTTTTTGCTCCGGTATTGTCAGCAACCTTAAGCATTGTACGCGGCTGAATCATGAATTTATTTATTTTCCGATCCGCTTGAACCAACAACCACCCACCTTTTTTCTTTGCTCAACGGACGACTTTCTTTAATAATTACTCTATCTCCAACATGATATTTACCATCAGGGTCATGAACTTTAAAACGCTTGGTCAGTTTAAAATATTTCTGGTACTTTGAATGTTTCTTATAACTACTAACAGCTACAACTATAGTTTTTTGCATTTTATCCGACACAACAACGCCCCTAAGCTGTCTATGATATTTAACTTTTCCATTCTCTGAATTCATATTTTTAAGCTTGAGTGTTAATTAAAGTAAAAATACGGGCAATATCACGACGCATTACATGAAGTTCGCGGACATTCTTAACCTTACCAGAAGCCAATCCAAATTTAAGCTCCCGGATTTTTTTGCGTCTTTCCGACAATAATTCCTGCAACTCTTGTTTTGTTTTTTCCTTCAAATCTTTTATTTTCATATCGAGTGTTTACAAAAACTTAGGCTCTGGTAACAAACCTTGTTTTAATTGGCAACTTATGAGCGGCAAGTCTTAAAGCCTCTTCGGCAATCTCTTTTGTGACCCCGTCCATTTCAAATAAAATTCTTCCTGGTTTAACCGGGGCGACATAATAAGCTGGCGACCCCTTGCCGTGCCCCATTGGCTGCTCCGGTCCCTTCTCTGTGCGTGGTTTATCGGGAAAAATCCTAATCCAAACCTTACCGCCTTTTTGGATATAACGAGTCATAGCGCGCCTAGCGGCTTCGATCTGCCGGGCAGTAAGCCAATCTTGTTCTAAAGCCTGCAAACCAAAACTGCCAAAGTTAACCTTTGTTCCTCGGCTTTCCTGGCCAATTGTCTGACGACGGCCCTTATGCCACTTTCTGTACTTTACTTTTTTGGGAAGCAACATAACAAAAAATTATTTATCCTAAACCGAACGTTTGTCTTTATCTTCAAAAACATCGCCTTTATATATCCAGACCTTAACCCCAACAGTTCCGTATGTATTAAAAGCAGTAACCGCAGCATAATCTATATTGGCTCTTAAGGTATGCAGAGGAATTTTGCCTCTTTTTAACCATTCGGTTCTCGCCATCTCCGAACCATCAAGCCTGCCTTTAACCATAACCTTAACGCCCAGAACATCCTTATTGCTCATGACTTTTTCAATAGCCTGTTTAAGAATTCTTCTGAAACGAATTCTTTTTTCTATTTGATCAGCCATGCTTTGAGCTACAAGCGTAGCATTTGTTTCCGCTCTCCTTACTTCTTCAATATCAACTTTAACCTGAAGCTTGGCGTTTTTCTGATCTCTCATTTTCAAAATCTTACGCTCAATATCTTTTTTCAAAGCTTCAACTCCCTCCCCGCCTCTACCAATTATCAAACCCGGTCTTGAAGTAAATAAAATAACCCTAATATGATTTGGGGAACGCTCTATTTCAACTCGTTCAATTCCGGCTTTGGCAAATCTTTTAGCAATCAAAGAACGGAGTTCATGATCTTCTTCCAAAAATCTTCCGATATTTTTTTTGCCAAACCAACGGGAAACCCACCCCCTGTTTATACCTATTCTAAATGAAACCGGATTTATTTTTTGACCCATAACAGTTTAGCCAATCGCTTTACGTTGAAACATTCGACGACCAATTTGCGAAACCCTACTGCCCAAAGAAGCTCCTTTTACAGAGTCTCTTTTTGGCTTTTTTATCTGATCCTTCTCGGCCTTACTCTTTTCTGTGGTCTGAACCGACTCTTTAATATGATCCTGAATTTGGGTCTTTTTGGGAAGAACGGCTTTTACCTGCTTGGAAATAAAAGATGATTTTTTACCCTCATCAAGCACAAGCGTTATATGAGCGGTTCTTTTTGCAATGGGCATTGCTCTTCCATGAGGTCCTGGGCGATAACGCTTAAGGGTCTGCCCGCCGTCAACCGTGAGTTTCTTTATGTATAAAGAATCAGACTCAACGCCAAGATTATGTTTAGCGTTGCTTATCGCAGAATCGATCAATTTTTTCAAGGGTCCGGCTGAACGATGAGGTAATTGTTCAAGCTGCAACCTTGCATCTTCAACATTAAAATTTCGGATCAAATCGGCTATCCTTCTTACTTTTCTTGGACTTATTCTAAGATGTCTAAGTTGAGCTTTAACTTCCATAATCTTATTTATTTTGCCGGCTTGGCCGGTTTAGTTTCTGTAGAAGTCTGGGCCTTAGCCGCCTCAACAGCCGCCTTTTCTTTCTCGGCAGCTTGTGCCTCCAATTCTCTTTGCATACGACCTCCGTGTTTAATGAATTTTCTGGTCGGAGAAAACTCACCAAGCCTATGACCAACCATTTCTTCAGAAACACTAACGGCGATAAAATGACGCCCGTTATGAACACCTATCGTAAAACCGACCATCTCTGGCGTTATCATTGAATCTCTGGAGTATGTGTTTACGATGGTTTTTGTTCCAGCCCTAAGAACGCTTAATTTTTTTAAAAGCTTGGCGTCAACGTATGGTGGTTTTTTCAGACTCCTGCTCATATTTTTTACCTGTTACGACGGGAAATTATAAAACTATTAGAAGCTTTATGCTTTCTCCTTGTTTTTACTCCGCGCGCAATCTTACCCCATGGCGTTTTTGGATGCTTAAGACCAATGGGTGATCTTCCTTCACCGCCACCATGCGGATGATCAACCGGATTCATTGCCGAACCACGAACCGTGGGCCTTATACCCATTAAACGAGATCTTCCAGCTTTACCAATAACAACGAGGTTATGCTCCGGATTTGAAACCGAGCCAATTGTAGCATAGCAATCTCCCGAAAACTTGCGGACCTCTCCGGATGGCAACTCCACCAAAGCATAAGCTCCATCGTGAGCCATAACTTTAGCTAAGGCCCCGGCCGAACGAACAAATTGAGATCCTTTCCTTGGTTCAAATTCAATATTGAAGATAGAAAAACCAACTGGTATTTTCTTCAAAGGCAGCCTGTTACCGATTTTTAAAGGAGCTTTTTCTCCAAAAAATAATTCCTCTCCAACCTTAACTCCTTCCGGAGCTAAAATATATCCTTTTTCGCCATCAGCATAAACAACAAGAGCAATGAAAGCACTTCTATTTGGATCATACTCAAGACTTTCAATTCTTGCAGGAACGTCTAATTTATCAAGTTTGAAATCAACAAAGCGGTAAAGCCTCTTTACGCCAGCACCCTTATGCCTTGTACTTATCCTGCCCCAAGACCTACCGACAGCTCTCTTGCGACCCTTGGTTAATTTTTTGAAGGGCTTGTTTTTGCTCAAACCAGAATAAACGACGCTGCTTATAAAACGTCTTGATGGTGTTGTTGGTTTGTTTATTTTTATACTCATATATATCTATAAATTCTGTTATTGAGGCAAAATATCTATTCTTTGACCAGATTTAAGGCCGACTATCGCCTTCTTATAACCCGGGGTGCTCCCAACAATACGGCCAAGACGCCTCGGCTTACTTCTTATATTTACAATATGAACGGAAACAACATTAACGCCATAAAGCGACTCAACCGCCCTCTTAATATCTATTTTATTTGCCGATTGTAAAACCCTGAAAACATATCGATTATAATTAGAGGCTAAATCTGTGGCTTTTTCTGAAATATGTGGTTTGAGCAACATTAAATTCATCTCCCCTGGATCAAATTTTTTTGAAGAAACCTTGGGAACATCTTTTTTTATATCTTTTTTTTCTTCTCTTTTCGGAGAAACCGTATCATCGCTTGTCTTGAAAACCTTTTTGAATTTATTAAGCACACTCATGATTATTTCTTAATAAAAGTCTTGCCGATAATATCTATGGCGTTTTCTGGCATAACCACATATTTATATTTCAAAAGATCAACCACGTTAAGATTTGGGGCATCGGTAATCTTTATGGTATTAATATTCCGCCCGGCCAATTTTATTTGAACATCATGCTCTGGCAAAGCTATCAACGCATTTAGTCTCTTTAATGGCAGCTTCCTCAAAACCTCGGTTAACTGCTTGGTTTTTCTTTCAGTTATTGATAATTTCTCCAAAACAACAATCTCGCTATCTTTGGCTTTTTTGCTCAAAACAGATAAAACGGCTTTGCGTTTCATTTTTTTATTTATGGATTTTTTGAAGTTCTTTTCACTTCGCGGTCCAAAAGTGACTCCTCCTCCAATCCATATTGGAGATCTTCTTGATCCGTGTCTTGCCCTACCCGTGCCTTTTTGTCTCCATGGTTTTTTGCCTCCACCACGAACCTCACTTCTGTCTTTGGTATGAGCCAAGTTTTGACGCTCGTTTGAAAACTGAACCGTCATAACCTGATGAACTAAATCTGGATTCCACGCCACGTTAAAAATTTCCTTGGGCAACTCAAGTTCTTTTACTTTTTTACCTTCTTTGTCCAAAACAGGAATCTTCATAATTCTTTAGGCTCTTATTTCTATCAATCTTCCCTTTGGCCCAGGGATAGCTCCTCTTATTGCCAATAGATTATTTTTTTCATCAACTCTAACAATCTCAAGATTCTTTATGGTTACCCTATCTCCGCCCATACGACCGGCCATCTTCGTTCCTTTAAGAACTCTTTGAGGCCCCGTAGCGCCTATGGAACCCGGTTCTCTTGCCGAATGTTTCTGGCCGTGAGAAGCGGAACCGCCAGAAAAACCGTGTCTTTTCATCACACCCTGAAATCCTTTAGCCTTACTTACCCCAGAAACAACAACTTTATCTCCAACAGCAAAAGCCGAGACAGAAACACCATCTCCAACCTTAAAACTGTCTTTTTTATTCTCTGGAAGACGAAATTCTTTAAGCTTTTTTGGAACCTCCTTCAGGCCTGACTTTTTAATTTGTCCACCAAGAGGCCTTGAGGGTCGCTTATTTATACCAAAACCCAACTGAACGCCATAATAACCGTCTGATTCTTTTGTTTTAACGGCCGAGACAACAACGGGGTTAGCCTCGATAATAGTAACGGCGACAGCCTTTCCTTTGCTGTCAAAAACTCTCGTCATGCCAATTTTTTTACCCAAAATAACCTTCATAAATATCTTTCAAAAAAAACACCAAGCTTAGCTTGGCGCTCTCTTTAAAGCTAAACCGAAATTCTTTTTAAACTGTTTTGCTTTTCAAAAACATAACACTCGCTAATCTTTTTGAATAAGTTCCAAAACTTCCTACGCTTGCCAACCCTATGTCATCTTTATTTCCACATCAACGCCGGCGGGCAAATTCAGATTCATAAGAGCGTCAACGGTCTTTGGGTTCGGATTGATAATATCAATCAATCTTTTGTGAACCCTCACCTCAAACTGCTCTCTAGCATCTTTGTGCACAAAGGTAGATCTATTTACTGTCAGCTTGTGCGTTTCCGTCGGTAACGGCACCGGCCCCACAACCTCGGCCCCCTGTCTTAATGCGGCTTCAATTATCTGGCGGGCCGACAAATCAATTATCTTATTGTCGTAGGCCTTTATCTTGATCCGAATCTTTTGTTTAACCTCGGATTCCTTTGCGGCGCTCATGTTGGCAAGAACAAAAACTCAAAGAACTTATTCAAACAATCGCTTTCTTACTTTATAACCTTCGTAACAACTCCGGCTCCGACCGTTTTGCCTCCCTCTCTAATGGCAAATCTCTGTTTTTCTTCCATGGCGATTGGTACTATCAACTTAACCTGCAACTTTGTTGTATCTCCCGGCATAACCATCTCTGTTCCTTGAGCCAAAGTCACATCCCCGGTAACGTCTGTTGTTCTGAAATAAAACTGGGGTTTATAGCCAGTGAAAAACGGCGTGTGACGACCACCTTCTTCTTTTGTCAAAACATAAATTTCTGCCTCAAATTCTGTGTGAGGAGTTACAGAGCCGGGCTTTACAATAACTTGTCCGCGCTCAACATCTTCCTTTTTTGTACCTCGGAGCAAAATACCGGCATTATCACCAGCCATACCTTCATCAAGAGACTTATTAAACATTTCAATCCCCGTGACAACTGTTTTGCTTGTCGGTTTTAAACCAACTATTTCAACTTCCTCGTTTATCTTGAGTATTCCGCGCTCAATTCGGCCGGTAACAACCGTCCCTCTTCCTTCAATTGAAAAAACATCTTCAACGGGCATCAGAAATGGCTTATCGGTTTCTCTGGCTGGATCGGGAACGTGTTCGTCCAATGCTTTAACTAGATCTAAAATCGGCTTAGAATCAGCATCGTCTGGAGACTTGGCGCTTAAAGCCTTTAGGGCCGACCCTCGGATGATTGGAGTTTTATCACCCGGAAATTCGTACTTCTTAAGAAGTTCCCTTATTTCTGCTTCAACCAAATCAACCAATTCTGCATCCTGAACCTGATCAACTTTATTCAAAAATACAACCATGGCCGGCACACCAACCTGACGAGCGAGCAAGATATGCTCTCTGGTTTGAGGCATCGGGCCATCTGCGGCGGAAACAACCAAAATTGCTCCATCCATCTGGGCTGCGCCGGTAATCATATTTTTAATATAGTCTTGATGTCCTGGAGCATCGATATGAGCATAGTGTCGCTTTTCCGACTCATACTCTGAATGATGAAGCGCAATCGTAATGCCTCGGGCTTTTTCTTCCGGAGCATTATCGATCTGATCAACCGATTCAACTCTTTGAACAAGACCCTTCATACTTAAAACATGCAAAATAGCCGCCGTTAAGGTCGTTTTTCCGTGATCAACGTGACCAATTGTTCCGACGTTTAGATGTGGCTTTTTGCGTTCAAATTTTCCCGCCATATTTTTGTTTTGTTTTTATTAATTTATTAATTATTTTATCTGTTAAATTAGGCCAATTTAGAGTAGTAAATTAGGGCTAAAAAGGCAAGAGCATTGTATCTAAATTGGGGTATTTAGTCAAATTCACAGAGGTTAAAAGGGAAGGTCTGATAAATTAAGGTATTTAGTAAGCTGTCTGGCCAAACCTCGCTGTTTCGCTAAAAATGGCTTTTTTGCTTCGTCCTTCTTGGCCAACGCTTCATAGGCCTCTTTGCTTAACAACACAAATTCCTGGCCGTCTCTGGTTGTCACAATAAGAGGCTTTGAATCGGAAGAATCTTTTTGTGATTTATCGCCTTCCATATTTATTTTTGTCTACCGGATATTATTTCTTGAGCAATATTTTGAGGGACCTCCGCATAGTGGTCAAATTCCATGGAGTAGGTCGCCCTGCCCTCTGTCATTGATCTTAGGTTTGTAACGTAACCAAACATATTTGCTAAAGGAACAAAAGAATGAATAACTTTCATTACCGAGCGACTGGTAATATTTTCGATCTGTCCTCTCCTTGCGCTCAAATCACCCGTAACATCCCCCAAAAAATCATCCGGAGTCACAACCTCAACCTTCATTATCGGTTCCAGTATAACAGGGCCGGCTTTCTTTGAACCTTCTTGAAGAGCAATGGAACCGGCAATCTTAAATGCGGCTTCGGAAGAATCGACTTCATGATAAGAACCGTCATAAAGAGTTACCTGTAAATCTTGAAGTGGGTACCCGGCAACAACGCCTTTATCCAAAGCCTCCTCAACGCCCTTCTCAACTGCGGGAATAAACTCGTTAGGAACTATTCCGCCTTTAATTTCGTTCACAAACTCAAAACCCTTTCCCCGCTCCAACGGTTTAAGCCGCAACCAAACATGTCCGTACTGACCGCGGCCTCCCGATTGACGGATGTATTTACCCTCTATTTCAACTTCTTTGGTTATGGTTTCTTTGTAAGCAACCTGGGGCTTGCCGACATTAACCCCAACCTTAAACTCTCGCTTTAATCTATCGACAATAACCTCAAGCTGAACCTCGCCCATCCCGGAAACAATCATTTCTCCTGTTTCCTGATCTGTCTTGCGTCTGAAGGTCGGGTCTTCTTCGGAAAGCCTCTTTAAAGCAAGTCCCAATTTTTCCTGATCGCTTTTTGTTTGAGGCTCAACGCGAATGGAAATGACCGGCTCTGGAAATTCTATTTTTTCAAGCAAGATCGGATGATCCTGATCGCTTAATGTATCGCCAGTCGATGTGTTTTTTAAACCAACAGTTGCGGCTATTCCTCCAGCAAAGACATCTTCAATTTCTTCTCTTTGGTTGGCGTGCATTCGTAACAATCTGCCAATACGTTCTGTTTCACCCTTGCTCACGTTATATATATAAGAACCTCTCTTTAAAGTCCCGGAGTAAACTCGAAAATAAGTCAGCGCCCCCACAAAAGGATCAGAGGCGACTTTGAAAGCCAATGCTGAAAAAGGAGCATCGTCTTTTGGCTCTCTTGTTTCCTCCTGTCCGGACTTGGGATTAATTCCTTTAACAGGCGGCAAATCTATCGGACTTGGCAAATAATCAACAACTCCATCAAGAACAAGTTGCACGCCTTTGTTTTTCAAAGCCGATCCGCAAAAAACAGGAAAAATTTTACCGGCGATGGTTTCTCGCCTGATAACGCTTCGGATTGTCTCTATTGGTATTTCCTGACCTGCTAAAAACTGTTCGGCTAATTTATCGTCCAAGGAAGCAACGCTATCAAACATTTTTTCACGCCATTGCTGGGAGGTTGCCTTTAATTCTTCGGGAATTTCTTTTGTAGAAATTTGCTCTCCCAATCCACCTTCAAAATAAACTGCCACATTGCGGATTAAATCAATAATCCCCTTATGTTCTCCTTCAAGACCAATGGGTATATTTAAAACAACGGCATTTGGGCTTAAACGCTCATGAATCGATTTTAGGCTGTTATCAAACGAGGCCCCAAGCCTATCAAGCTTATTTATAAAACAGACTCTGGGCACTCCAAACTTATCAGCCTGATGCCAAACCGTTTCCGATTGAGGCTCAACCCCGGCCACCCCGTCAAAGACAACAATGGCACCATCAAGCACACGCAAGGATCTTTGCACTTCAGCTGTAAAATCTATGTGACCAGGAGTATCAATAATGTTAATACGACACTCTCTTGATTTATCCTGATTTGCATAAGTTGGCGTCCAATAAGTAGTCGTTGCGGCGGCCGTAATGGTGATGCCTCGTTCTCGCTCTTGCTCCATCCAATCCATCGTCGCCTCGCCCTCATGAACCTCGCCAATTTTATGAGAAAGGCCTGTGTAAAATAAAATTCTCTCGCTAACGGTTGTCTTGCCAGCGTCGATGTGGGCGATAATCCCGATATTACGAATGCGCTCAACTGGATGAGTTTTTGCCATAAAAATTTAGTTTGTTTACCAGGCAAAGTGAGCAAAAGCCCTGTTAGCCTCTGCCATTTTATGAGTATCCTCTCTTTTCTTTACGGCTGAGCCTTCTTTCTTTGCCGCAAGCGTCAACTCCTCGGCCAATTTTTCACCCATAGACTTTCCCTTTTTGCCTCGCGCGGCATCAACTATCCATCGCAGAGCCAAAGTAATACGCCTCTCCCCTCTAACTTCTCTTGGCACCTGATAATTTGCGCCTCCAATCCTTCGAGATTTAACCTCAACTTGAGGAGCCGCGTTTGAAACCGCTTGTTCAAAAATTGCCAGCGGATCTGCTTTTGTTTTTTCTTTTATAATATTGAATGCTCCATAAACAACTCTTTGAGCTGTCGTTTTTTTACCTTCTGTCATTATTCTGTTAATTAACCTTGCAACCAAAACCGATTTATACTTCGGATCTGGAGCAATGTTTCTTTTTGGCGCTGGTTTATGACGCATGATTAAAAAATTTATTTAGCAGCCGGAGCCGATCCTGGCTTAGCCTCTCCGCCGCTCTTTTTGGTTCCGTATTTTGAACGTTCTTGTTTGCGACCTTCAACCCCGGCAGAATCAAGAACCCCCCGGACAATATGGTATCTAACGCCAGGTAAATCTTTAACGCGCCCCCCTCTTATTAAAACCACAGAGTGTTCTTGTAAGTTGTGTCCCTCTCCGGGAATATAAGCGGTTACTTCCATGCCGTTATTAAGCCTAACGCGGGCAACCTTACGTAAAGCAGAGTTTGGTTTTTTGGGCGTAATTGTTTTGACAGTTATGCAAACCCCTCTTTTAAAAGGAGAGTCGTAATGAACTGGCCTATTCTTTTTTAAATTAAAACCTCGCGTCAATGCCGGCGCTTTTGATTTTTTCGAAGTTTTTTTCCTTGGGCTTTTTATAAGCTGTGAAAGTGTTGGCATATTGAGTAATAAAAAAACCTGCCTTGCAACCCCATCGTTAAAGAAGCATGGCAGGGGCTTTTAATGAATCAATCTTTGAGATTGATTTTGGCTTCAACGCAGCCACTCGTCAAAACCTTGCCCTCTGTCAGAATAAACTCACAAGCACAATTACTCTAACAAATAAGCAAAGTTTGTCAAATCAAACCCAAAAACATCGGTTCTAAAACGAAGCTCTTAAAAATATGAAAAATTCTATATAAGATTTGCCGATAAATAAACCAAAAAGATAATCGGCTAATGACGCCAAAAGACCGACTCCCAAAAACAAAATAAGCAAAGCAATAAAGAGACCCCACTTCTCAAGCCAAAAATGCAGTTGTTGAAATCTGACTGGCAGTATCGCAAATAAAATCTTGGATCCATCAAGAGGCGGCACAGGAACAAGATTTATAATCGCAAGCCACAAATTTATAAAAACAACAGTGGCTATCAAACTATTAAATAACGTTATCGTTCCTCCCTGCAAAATAAGATAAATCCCAAAAACAAGAACGATCGCTAAATTACTCAACGGCCCAGCAAAAGCAACAGCCGCCGGCCCCCATCTTGGCCACTTCAAATTATAAGGATTGTAAGGTACCGGCTTGGCCCAGCCGAAAATAAACGAACTTTTTGTTAAAAACAAAATAAGAGGAAAGATAACCGAACCAAGAGGATCCAGATGTTTAAGAGGATTTAAAGTCAAACGACCCAAAGATTTTGCCGTGGGATCGCCAAGGGCATTAGCGGCCGCTCCATGAGAAACCTCGTGAATTACAACCGAGAGCAATAAAATTACCAATTGAAAGAATAAAAACATTATTCTCAAATTATCACAGGATTGCCAATACCGCAAAAATCTGTTAATCTGTTTTGGCTTGTTTAAAGATAAATAACCCTAAATTGTTTAGATAAAAATCTATGGCACGCGTCTGCTCAATTTGCAAAAAAGGCGGCAGGGTTGACACGGTTAGAAAACTTCTCCGTGGAAACTACAACCCAACAACGCTTAGAAAGAAAAACCCAAACCTTCAATGGGTTCGTTTGCCTACCGGCGAAAAAATTAAAGCCTGCACTAACTGCATTAAGAGTATACATAAAAAAGCCAAATAGCGGGGTGTCGTATAGTGGTAGTACGCAAGGCTGGGGGTCTTGTAGCGGGAGTTCAATTCTCCCCACCCCGACAAAATCAAAAAGCCTCTTGCAGAGGCTCTCGGTGACAAAAAATCCGCCTTGGGTGGATTTTTTGTCATGGCTCCATCAAAGTCGGGGGATTTTGCTAATCTCCAGGTGGGCACCCAGCATTATAACCCACGGGTTAAAATGACGTCGGGTTCCCTCTGCAAACGATTTGTCCAAAATCCTTACCAACCTATATGGAGCCAAATTCATTATAGCGTAAAGGTAAACCCCAAACAACCTCTAGCCTTAAAACATCGTGTCCTCTTCGGCTCGTTTGTAAGAGTGTATTTGATTTGATTTAAACCAAAGATTGATTTCGTGCTCGGCCTCTGCTTTATTCCCAGACGCATGAATCAAATTGCGGATTGCTCTTTTAGAAGGATTTGCAAACAAAGGAGAATCAACCGAAAAATCACCTCTTATTGTGCCCATTTCTGCAAACGAAGGAATTGTTGGACCAACTATCTTGCGGACCATCTTAATTGCTAAAATCCCCTCAACAACAATTTTTACAATCGGTCCTGAAGTCATAAAATCTATTAGCCAGCCGCGGACTTTTTTGCCTATTTCATAAATATCGCTTGTTCCATAATCCCGCTCAAGATCAAGCGGAATATTATATTCTTGGGAAGATTTTATTAAATTTTGGCCCAAGTTTGTAACCCAGTCTTTATCAGTCGGATAGTGTTTCTCCATTTCCTCTCTTGTGGGCGCAGACATCTCAAGAGCAATTATTTTTAATCCTCTCCGCTCAAAACGATTAACAACCTCACCGACAAGACCCCTTTTAACTCCATCGGGCTTTATGATAACTAACGTTTGTTCTTGTTTTACTTGCATAACAATAAAATTAACCTCCCAATCATAACAAAATCAAAATAAAAGCCAAGTTTAATTTTCAACAAGCCTCCACCCAAAACCCTCACTCTCAAAAACAATATCACCAAGCTGACTCGTGGCCAAAACAGATGCGCCAAAAGCTTTCAATCTCTCAACAACTTCTTGATGCGGGTGTCCGTACCGATTATTTCTACCGGCCGAAATAACCGCATACTCTGGACTAACCGCTTTCAAAAACTCTTCCCCCGAAGAAGACTTTGAACCATGGTGTGCGGCTTTCAAAATATCCGAATCAACATCAAGGCTCTTTAGCAACAAACCTCTTTCCTGACTATCCTCCAAATCTCCTGTAAATAAAACAGAGTCAGAGCCATACACCAACTTAGCAACAATAGATGTGGCATTTGTATTAATGTCGTCGGCCATACCCGTAGGAACTTCAAATGGGTGCAAAATATCAATATAGGATTCTCCAAAATACAAACGCATCGGCGTCTTGGCCAAAACAACAGGAATTGATTTTTCTTTGATCAATTTTTTAAATTCCTCGTAATCGGCCAAGTCGTGCTCAACTAAAGTTGCGAGAACGTTTTCAACTTTATAACGACGCAAGACCTCAACCAAACCTGAAATATGATCCTTGTCGGGATGAGATATAACAATAAGCTCAATTATTTTGTCGCTTTTTGGCATCGCAAGACCAAGCTTAGTCAAAATAGAATTATCAGGACCTCCGTCAATCAAAACCTGAAAATTATTTGGCGCTTCAATTAAGGCTGCGTCTCCTTGCCCGACATCAAAAAAATTAACAACCAGCTTTTCGTCTGAAGAATTAACAATATTTGGCCAAACCCAAATATTGGCCAAAAATAAAATCACAATAATAAAGACATGAACCCTAAGTTTAATCACTTTCTGGTCTAACCTTGAATAATAAAACCAGCGCAATAATATAAACAATTGCAAATATAAAATTAAAAGTAAGACTTAAAGATGCAAATGGTATAGTAACCAATTTTTCAGCAATAAATATCGGCCAATTAAGTAATAAATGCGCCAGCCAGCCAAACAAAGTTCCAAACTGGGCAAATATCAATTGGGCGATCCCGGTTATGAATCCAACCAACATTATCAACGGTATTAAAGGTAAAACCAAAATGTTTGCCAACGGCGCAATTAAAGAAAAAGTCTCAAACCTGTATAAAACCAAAGGTAAAACAGCAAATTGGGCAGAAAGCGTCGTGGTCAAATAACCGCGCAGATTAAAAGAGTTTGGAATGGACTTTAACAAAACATCCAGTCGCGGAGCCAAATAGACCAACCCTAAAGTCGCTAAAAACGAAAGCTCAAAACCAGCATCAAAAACCAAAAGCTTCGGATTAACCCAAAGCATTAATGCCGCTGCCAAGGCTATGGCATTACGAATATCATAAAGCCTTCCTTCTTTTTGAGCTAAAAGCAACAACACCCCCATCACCGCCGCTCGCACAACTGAAGCTTCTGCTCCTGTCAAAATAACAAAAGCAATTATAGCCAGAAGAACCAACCAAAAACTTTTTGTCCTTCTAACTCCCAATGTTATAAATAAAACTATGAGAAAACTTGCGATAATAGTAATATTGTATCCCGAAAGCGCGACTATGTGCGTCAGCCCGACTTTTCGGAAATTATCCAAAACATCCCGACTCATGTTTTCTTGCGAGCCCAAAAGCAATCCGGAAAGAAAAGAGGCTTGAGGCTCTTTCAAGGCTTGACCAACGGCCCCCTCAAAATAATTCCTGATATCAAACAACCAACTTTTAATCTTGCTCGCTTGGCCAAAACCGATTTTTTCAATTTTAGAATTGAATCCCAGAAGAAAAATATTATCTTTGGCTAAAAAAGCCGGATAATCAAACCGTTCAATCTTTTCGGGCCTTGCGATAGTGGACTCAATTTTTAACTTATCGCCATATTTATATTCCGGATAATGAGACGAAAAAACTAAAACTTTAAAATCCTCCGGAACCTCAAATTTAAAATCTATAAATTTGATATCCCCGACAACGAGCTGGGTGTTTGAAGCTCTGACCGATGGTCTTTCAATTATCACTCCTTCAAATTGCGCTTTTTGTTTGTCAAAAGGAATAAAAGGTTTAAGATCAGTAATTTGATAACGAAAAATACCGATTGCAAATAAAATTATAAAAAGACCAAACCAAAATAATTTTGTTCCTTGCCTAAAAGCAACTAAGGTAAAAATCCCGGCAACAAAAAAAGCAAACAAAAATGGCGCAGAAACGGGAATAAACGAAATCAAGGCAACCCCCAAAATAAAAGAGATTAAAGCCCAAAAGAAAACTTTAGACTTTGTCATAAGACAATTTTATAGCTAAAGCGGAAATTTTAACAACAAAGGAAACGGCCAGTACCGCGGTACTGGCCGTTTAGGAACATCTTCTTTAAACAAATCGCTTCATGTCGTGGAGCCAACGCCCAAGCTGACTGGCATCCCATTGCTCAAGCATTGCCTGCATGGCATCAAGGATGGTCCTCACCGAAGGCGACCGCCTCGTTTCCCACAGCTGCGAGAGGCCAATTCTGCCAAAGCCATTCGCCATGTAAAACTTCGGGCGGTTAGCCCCGTTGGAAACGAGACGATTCCTGGTTAATGTTGTTTCGAGCGGCAGCTTAAATCCAACCAAAGTATGCTGGTCAAGAAAAAAGTGACACCGAAGACGCCGCAAAGCTTCACGCTCATCGCCCTTTTCGGGAATAACCGCCTCAACGAGACGAAACCTGATTGGCCTTACGCCAATGCGACCCTTTGGCAAAACATTCAAAGCGCAGTTTCGAAATGCGCCGTGAAAACGACTTGTACAGCCACAAATACCGACACGCAGAATTTGCATCGCTTTTTCCTCCCTTACGAACTAGATACATATATACCTAAACCTAATCTTTTTAGCAACAGAGAAATTACGTAATTTGTTACGTAATTAAATAAGTACAAAACCAAAAAAGGCGGGCCAAAGCCCGCCGTTTTTACTTTCAATTTCTATAAACCTAGCTGCATCCCCCGTCACTCGTTCCGCACTGCAGACAAGTTCTGCAACTTCCTGTTCTTATCATCATTCCCCCACATCGCTTGCAGACAGTGTCTGAAAAAGCCAATCCCGAACCATTACCGTTGCCATTGGTATGAGCACTGCCATGACCATTGCCGTTTCCGTTACCATTAAAAGAAACCTGGAGTTTTGGCTTATCAATCGCGTGAGGTTGTTTCAACTGCGGTTCTTCTTTGGAAGATCCATGTTCGCTTGCTTGAGGCCGAGTCATTGCAAATTCGGCCAAATCTTCCTCTGACAAAAATTCCAAGGCCAAATATCTGAAAATGTAATCGGCAATGCTTGTTGCAATTTGAATATTTTCATTTTCCGTGTAGCCAGATGGTTCAAAACGAGAATAAATAAATTTGCGGGCCAGATCTTTAAGAGGTACTCCGTATTGCAAAGCCATTGAAACGGCTATCGCAAACACATCAAGCAATCCCGCCAACGTGCTGCCCTGCTTGGACATTCTGATAAAAATTTCTGCAGGCTTTCCATCTTCATAAAAACTATAAGTAACATAGCCTTCATGGCCAGCGATTGAGAATTTGTGAGTTTTGGATACGCGTGTCGCCGGCAATCTCTTGCGTGAAGTTCCAACCGCCAACGACAATTGTTCTTTGGTTCCTTTTTTACTGTGGCTTGAAGTTTGCAGAGGCTGGGCCGCTTTTGAACCGTCGCGATAAACCGCAAACGCCTTAAGACCCCAGTGCCAACCCATGCGATAAGCTTCAAAAATTTCCTCAACAGAAGTATCGTGAGACATATTGAAAGTTTTTGAAATTGCTCCCGAAATAAAAGGCTGCACCGCTCCAACCATCTTCACATGACCTTGCCAAGAAATCGATCTTTTTCCGTGAGCCGGCCTCACCGCGCAATCAAAAACAGCCAAATGCTCGTCTTTCATATGAGGAGCTCCCTCAACCATAGAATTTTTTTCAATATAACTTACGATATCGCTTACTTGCTCCTTGCTGTAACCAAGATTTTCCAAAGCCAAAGAAACGGTTGAATTAACTATTTTCATCCAACCACCTCCTACCAACTGTTTATTTTTTACCAAAGAAAAATCTGGCTCAACTCCTGTTGTGTCGCAATCCATCATAAAAGCTATTGTTCCTGTTGGAGCAAGAACCGTTGCTTGTGAGTTTCTGAAGCCGTGTTTTTCTCCAAGTCTCAAAGCTTGAGCCCAAGCCTCTCTGGCTGCGCTCACCAAAGCCTCATCTCCAACTTGGGCATGATTAACTTTTTCAAAAGCATCGCCGTGTTTTTTGATTACCCTTAACATTGGCTCGCGATTAAGACTATATCCTTCAAAAGGACCAATTTTAGCAGCTATTTCGGCGCTATATCGATAAGCCTCTCCTGTCATTAAAGCCGTTATCGCGCCGGCCAAAGCCCTTCCGCGGTCAGAATCATAGGGCAAACCTTTTGCCATTAAAAATGCTCCCAAATTTGCAAAGCCCATACCAAGCTCACGAAAAGCAAGGGCATTTTTGGTTATTTTCTCTGTTGGATAGCTTGAACCGCCAACTATTATTTCCTGGGCCAAGATTATAACATCAACGGTGTGTTTAAAATCTTCAACCGCAAAAGAACCGTCCTGTTTCAGGAATTTCATAAGGTTGATTGAGGCCAAATTGCAAGCCGAGTCATCAAGATGCATATATTCAGAGCAGGGATTGGAAGCATTTATGCGGCCGGAGTTTGGACAGGTGTGCCATTCGTTGATTGTAGTATCAAACTGGATTCCAGGATCGGCGCATTCCCAAGCAGCCTTGGCAATTTCCATAAGCAATCCCTTCGCATCGTATTCTCCGGCAACCCTTCCATCTTTTATAAAATGCGTCTGCCATTTTCCGTTGGATTCAACCGCCCTCATAAATTCATCCGTCACTCGAACCGAATTATTTGCGTTTTGATATTGGATTGATGTCCAACCAGGATCGTTTAAATCTTGCATGTTATAACCGGCGCTCATCAGGGCCTGAACTTTTTTCTCTTCTTCTGCTTTGGCTCGGATAAATTCCATAATGTCAGGATGATCAACATTTAAAATAACCATCTTGGCAGCGCGACGGGTTGAACCTCCGGATTTTATCATTCCGGCAACAGAATCTGCTCCTCTCATAAAAGCAACCGGCCCGGAAGAATGTCCTCCGGCCAAAAGAGTTTCGTGAGAAGAACGAAGCGCCGAAAGATTTATCCCAGCGCCGGAACCACCTTTGAAAATCATTCCTTCGTTGTAAATCCACTGAAGGATAGATGGCATGTTGTCCTCAACGCTCAAAATAAAACAAGCCGAACATTGTGGCTTTGGAGTAATACCAACGTTAAACCAAACAGGAGAATTGAAAGCGGCTTTTTGATGCAAAAGTATATGAGTAAGCTCATCTTCAAAAACTTGGGCCTTGTTAGAATTTTCAAAATATCCAAATTGCTCTCCCCAGCCTCTTATTGTTGAAGCCACGCGAGTTATGACTTGCTTTAAACTCTTTTCGCGTCTTGAAGTTCCAACTTCTCCTCTGAAATATTTTGAAGCCGTTATATTAACTGCGTTTTGAGACCAAAAATCAGGAAATTCAAGTCCCTTATATTCAAAGTTCTTGCCGATTATTGCATCCCTTTCAACCCAATTTACTTTGTTGAACGGATGTTCGCCTTCTTTTGTAAAAAACCTCTTAAGCTCAAGGTTTTTTTCGGAACCAGAAGAGTTTTTTTGTTCTTTTGACTTTTGTTGGTGCAGCGCGCCTGAAGATGATGGGGTCATTGCCTTTAAATCTTACGAATTATTTTTAATTTTTTATTTTTGGAAAATATTTTTAATCCAACGATGAATTTCGTTAACTAACCCCATCTTACTATCACAAGAAAAATATAAAAAGCTGTGGATAAACAAAATTCTATAGACAGAAAATCAAAAAATGTTCCCGTATCGTCAGGGAAATTAAAAATACGGCGTTTCTCGCCGTATTTTCAGAAAATTTCGGCATCAATTCAAAAAATCTACTCACGGAACGAAAATCCTGAATATTTTTTTGAGCCACCCCCATGCTCCACCTTCAAATTGAACCCCGGCGCTCTCGCTATCGTTCCCCCAAAGCACCAAACCAGCCGCAACGGCTAATCTTGGATCGTCAATTATCTCAATCGGCCCGGAAAACTCCTGGGGAAAGCCAACCTGAACAGGAAGTTTTAAAACTTCGCGGGCAAGCTCCGTTATCCCCGGGACTTTTGCTCCACCGCCAACCAAAACAGCTCCGGCCGGAAGCAAACCAGCCCTACTTATTTTCTTCAATTCTTTATGAACTCCTTCCAAAATCTCTTTTGTGCGAGATTCTACGATTCTCGCAACTTCTTTTCTTGTAATTGTCCCTGAAGCTTCTTCGCCAAGTAAGGATAAATCAATAACGTCTTTTCTTGGGACCTCTTTTGGCACACACATTCCGTAATCAACCTTGATTCTCTCGGCTAAATCAACAGAGGTTTTCATTTTTAAAGCAAGATCTGTAGTTATGGCATCTGCGCCCAAAGGCAAAATTTGTTCATGAGCCAAATCTCCTTCCTCAAAAACCGCGATTGAGGTTGTGCCTGCGCCTATATCAACGACAACAACGCCAAGTTCTTTCTGTCGTTTATTTAAACAAGCCCTTGAAGCAGCCAGCGGAGCAACCACCAAACTTTTCACAGAAAGATTTGCAGCTTCAACGGATTTTCTTAAATTTTTTATGAAAGAGGTTGAACCATCAATTATAAAAGCGCTGACCTCGAGCCTCACGCCGTGCATCCCAACCGGTTCTTTTATTCCTCCTTCACCATCAATTACAAACTCTTTGGGCACAACTTGCAAAACTTCTCGGTTAGGAGGCAAAGAAATTGTTTTGGCGGCTCCGATAACACGGACAACATCATCATTTGTGATTTCCCCATCGGCTAAAGCAACGGCAACAACTCCTCTCGTTGGTCTCAAAGCAAGATGCGTTCCGTTGACTGAGATATTAACTCTCTGTAGCTTAACCTGACACGAACGTTCAAGATCACTCAAGGCTTGTCGAACGCTCTTAACAACACCCTCGATATCAATGACAATTCCCCGACGCATTCCAGAAGAATAAACAATGGAACTGCCAACCACCTCAAGACCTTGAGGAGTCCTGCGAGCAACAACCGCTTTAACGCTATTTGAGCCAACATCAACGCCGGCCACCAACGAACCTTTTCCCATTTTTATAAAACTTATTTTTCTTTAAAAAATTTACCCAAAATTTTTCTTTCTAATTTATCCATCGTGACACCATCACGCTCAAACGAACGACCAGTGCCCTCATGATCATAACCCAATAAATGTAGCATAGCGTGCACAAAATAGTGCGTCAATTCGCGTTCAAGCTCTTTGCTTTTAAAGAGGCTTGATTTTTTTGTCTTTGGAATGGCTATGAAAATTTCACCGAGGTGAAATTCCTTGATCCTGCTAATCCCTCTCATTGCTTTCTCAAAAAAACTGAAAGACAACACTTTTGCTGGCTTATTTTTATGCCTCCAAACTTTATTGATAATCCTGGATTGCTCTTTTGAAACAAAAACAAGACTCACTAAGAGTCTCCCTATCCCCTTTACCTTAATTCTTTTTAACCCTTCGGCCTTAATTAAAGCTTCGGCCACCGAGTTAAAAAACTTGGCTGACTTTATCGGCCCGCCATAAAGATAACGAACCTCAACCTCAAGCTTTGTCATTGAAGAAGACTTTTGACCAAAGCGGCAATCCTTGAGCCTTCGGCAGACGCCCCAACCCTTTCCGAAACTCTTTTGATAACCGCGCCCATCTCCTTAATCGATTTTGCCCCGCTTCCTTTTATCTCCTCCAAAACTACGGCTTTCAACTTTTCTTCCGAAATCTGTTCTGGTACGTATTTTTCAAGGACAGACATCTCCTTTTTTTCTTTTGCAACCAAATCCTCTCTCCCTCCTTTTTCAAAACTCTCAATCGCTTCTTTTCTTTTCTTAAGCTCGGATTGAACAACTTTTATCATTTCTTCTTCGTTGAGCCTGCTTTCTTTTTCCAACTCAACGGCAGTTTTATTGGAACCCCTGGAAGCTTTTGTTCTTTTTTCTATTTCCTTATTGTGAAATGCCCCAATCAACATTCGTAATGTTGTTGTGCGCAACTCATCTTTCGAGCGTTGAGCCTCTTTTAAATCTTCGTTTATTTTTTCTTGAAGACCCATACGATAATTTTCTATCTCCTCTTTTTTGGTTGAGGCAACTTACCGAGTTTTTTTAATTTCTCGTATTGTTTTTTCATCTGCGCTTTATGAATGGCGGAAAGACGCTGCTGACGTTTAGTTGGTTTGGATAAATGGAATCTCCTTGAACGCGCTTCCAAAAGATGCTTGGAAGCTTTAACACGACGATTAAATCGTCTTAGCATTGAAAGAAAACTCTCGTGTTCTTTGCGTGTAACTTGTATGGCCATTGATTAAATTTATACGTTTACTTGATTAGTTGTTTGAGACCAACCCCCTAAAACATGTAAATGGAGATGATCTATCACCTGCCCCCCTTCTTTACCAACATTGAAAACAAGTTTGTAACCCAAAAGCTTTTCTTTTTTGGCAATATCCCTAGCAACCGAAATTATATGCCCAAATAAAATTTCTTCTGATTTCGTGCTTTCTTTTATGGAAGGAATATGTTTTTTTGTAACCACCAACCAATGCACGGGCGCTTTTGGATTAATGTCCTTTATCACCCTAACAAGCTCATCGTTAAAAATAGCCTCGCTTGGTATCTCATTATTAACTATTTTGCAAAAAATGCAACTTCTCATGAGATTGGCGGATTATGACGAAACGGGCGGAGCCTGACGCAATCTTTTTTTCAATTCGTTGACTATTTTATCGAAGGGAATTGTTTCCTGAGTGCCAGATGTCATTTCGCGAATAATAGCGGCTTCTTCCAAAGCCTCTTTTTGTCCGACTATAACGGCGTATCTGACTTTTATTTTGTCAGCCGCCCTAAGCTGACTTTTAATGTTGTCCCTGCCAAAACTTTCAACAACATCAATCCCGCCTTCTCTTAACTTCTCGAATAAAGTAAGGCTTTTTTTCCTTCCCAACTCTCCGAGTTGAACCAAAAAAACCTCAGGTTTTTTAAGTTCGGAAACCTTGATGTTATTTTTACGCATCAGAGAAATTATGCGCTCTATACCCATCGCAAAGCCTAAGGCTGGAGTATTTTTACCTCCAAGTTGTTGAGCCAACATGTCATAACGCCCGCCGCCTCCAAGCTCAAGAGGATTCTTATGAGAATTGGAATTACCAGAAAGAATTTCTAAAGATTCCTCGGCATAAAGCTGAAAAACAGTCTTGGTATAATAATCCAAACCCCTCACAAGATGCGGGTTCAACATATAAGATATTTTCTGTTCATCGAGATATTCAAGCACGGATTTAAAATGATTTCTGCATTCTTCACACAAATGATCTACCAGATTTGGAGCCTTGGCAGCCACCTCCGAACAATGATGTTCTTTACAATCAAGCAATCTTAAAGGATTGGTTTTGTATCTTCGTTTACAATCTTCGCATAACTGACCGACTTTATTTTTGTAGTAAGCCACTAAAGCCTTTCTATAAACCGGACGACACTTGGCGTCTCCTATGCTATTTATGGCGACAACTGTTTTGTGCAAACCAAGCTCTCTCAAGGCGACAAGGGCGATATTTATAAGCCAAGCATCATAAATGGGGTGAGAGTCTCCGATAAGTTCGAAACCGAATTGATGAAACTGACGATATCTTTCGGATTGAGGCTGCTCATACCTAAACATGGGCCCCACGTAATAAAGCCTTACCGGTTGAGGCCATGAGTTTAATCCATTTTCTATATAGGACCTGACAACCGAGGCCGTGCCTTCTGGTCTTAAAGTTAAAGAATCCTTTCCCTTTGTTTTGAAAGTATACATTTGTTTTTCGACAATATCGGTTTCCTGACCAACGCTGCGTTCAAAAAGATCTGTCCCTTCAAAAATTGGAGTATCAATTCTTTCGAAACCGTACTGTGCCCCAACCAAGGCCACAACTCTCCGGACTTTTTCCCAGTACTTTTGTTCCGTTGGTAAAATATCAAATGTCCCCTTTGGCGCTTGAATAATTTTGCTTTTGTCCATAAAAAATCAATTGTTATAAATAAATTCTATTGAGGAATCGAAAACACCTCTGCTTTTGAAACGGGCAGGGCCCTAAGCCAGACCCTCCCGACAATAAGATCTCTTTTAAGCGGCCCCCACCTTCTCGAATCGGAGCTCGCGCCGCGATTGTCACCAAGCACAAAGTATTCCTCGCTCCCAAGCTTTACATTTAGATTTCCGAATGTAAAACCGACCTTCTGAAAGAAATTCTGGTCGGCAACAAAACCTTCGGGATGCTCTTCATTATATATGTATACATCTCCATCACGTATTTCCACCATTTCATTAGGAAGACCTATTATCCTTTTTATGTAAAACTGATCTGGGTCTTGAGGAAAACGGAAAACAACAACCTCATCTCTGGACGGCTCTCTAAAACGATAAGAAATCTCATCAACAATAAGATAATCGCCGTTGTTAAAAGTTGGTTCCATAGATGCGCCGCTTACAAAAAAAGGCTGCACAACGTAAGCACGCATAGGAATGATGATAATCAAAGCAACGACCACAATCTTGATCGTCTCCCAAAAAGCGCCCATAAACTTCTCCCAAGGAGTAAGCATTCCTAAAGAAAGCTAAAATTGATAAAATGAAAGAGGCTATTATACTTTAACAGTTTTGACAATATTAATCAATAAACCGGAACTTATGTATGTACTAGTAGGACTTGGTAATCCTGGCAGAAACTATCGTGCGACCCGCCACAATGTCGGTCAGGTTTGTTTGGACGAAATTAAAGAACATCTTGGCATCTCCGATCTTAAAAATGAATCTCATCTTTTTTCCGATATAGCCCGCTACGAGAATATTGTAATAGCCAAACCTAAAACTTTTATGAACGAATCTGGCAAGGCAATTTTGGCGCTTAAAAAACATTTTAAGATACCGGCTCAAAGCCTTTGGGTTTTTCATGACGATGTTGATCTTAAAATAGGGACTTTCAAAATTATCATTGGCAGAGGCTCGGCCGGTCATAAAGGCGTTCAGTCAATAATCAACTCAATTAAATCAAAAAGTTTCCATCGTGTGCGTATAGGAATACAGCCTTCTTACGGCAAGCCTTCCTCAACAGAATCTTTTGTTTTGGAAAAATTTAATATGCAAGAAAAAAATCTTCTTAAAGAAACTTTTGAAAAAATAATCGAAGAACTCGATAAAACTTTAAAAGTAAATTAAAGCCGCATATTTCTATGCGGTTTTAGCCGGGATTGTTTACATTAACCTATTCGTGAGTCTTTGGAACAAATGCCCACAAGGAGCTAATCCCAAAACTTAGGCCTCTTTGCAAAGTAAAGGAGGGATTCCTTGCAGAGAAAGCTACTCACGAATAGATTATTATAAACAACACAAAAAATATGTAATTTACAATACTTATATTATAGCAGATAAATATAAATTGTCAAGTCCAAAACCCGACCACCCATGCCCCTAACCGAAACGCTAAAAGAACTCCTAATCATTGGTCTAGACCCCTCATTATTAGAAAGGGATGTTTTTTGGTTTGAAACAAACTCAAATTCCATAAAAAGAGCCTTGCAGGAAGATGGTTTCTGGAAAAATAACGCCTTCTTAATAAAAACACAGCAAAAAATATCGCCCTCGGAACTTCTTAGAATCCTTGACGAGCTTGGTTATGAAAGAGCATATGAAACCAAAAACCCGGGGCAGTACTCACAAAAGGGAAGTTTGGTCGAAATCTACCCTCTAAACAAAACCTTACCTTTTAAGATAGATTTTTTTGGAAATATCATAGAACAAATCTTACCGCTAAAATCCCCCGTAAACGAAAAAGAAAGATCTGCCTTCATCAAAAGACGCCTGACCAAAGAAAAAAATCTTTTAATTTCCAGTAAACCTGGCGATTACTTGGTTCACACAGATCATGGCATCGGCATATACAGAGGATTAGTAAAGGTAAAAGAACAGCAATATCTGTCAATCGAATACGCTCCCCCACGCACAGGAGCAACTCCAGACAGATTGCTCGTTCCGACAAGACAAATAAAAAAGATTGCTCATTATATTGGTTTTACCTCCCCAACACTTCATCGACTTGGTTCTGCGCTTTGGGAAAACACCAAGCGCAAGGCAAAAGAAGACGTTCTTAAGTTGGCAAAAGAACTTCTTGAGCTTTATGCAAGAAGAGAACTAACAACAAGACCGGCTCATACAATAAATGAAGATGTAGAAAAAGAATTAATCAGCACTTTTAAATTTGAGGAAACAAAAGATCAACTCCAGGCAATCGAAGATATAAAAAAAGACCTCTCTCAAAACAAACCCATGGACAGACTTGTTTGTGGCGACGTTGGTTTTGGCAAAACAGAAGTTGCCCTACGCGCAGCTGCATTGATTGTCAGCGAAAATAAACAGGTTGCAATTTTGGCTCCAACAACGATTTTGGCCGACCAACATTTTTCAACCCTATCTTCAAGAATGAAAAATGTTCCCGTAAACATCGGTTTAATTTCAAGACTTGAAAAAAAATCCCATCAAAAATTGATTTCTCAAAAGATGAAAAACGGAGGGGTTGATATAGTAATAGGAACACATCGACTTTTATCGAAAGACGTTGGTTTTAAAAATCTTGGTCTTTTAATTATTGACGAAGAGCAACGTTTCGGAGTCAAACAAAAAGAAAAATTAAAACAAATAAAATCCTCTGTTGATGTTTTAAGCCTTTCGGCAACCCCGATCCCAAGAACACTTTCCATGATTCTCAGCGGGCTTAAAAGCGTAAGTTTAATTGAAACTCCTCCAATAAACAGAAAAGCCATAGAAACAAAAATAGAAAAGTTTGACAAGAACGTCGCAAAGAAAGCTATTGAACTGGAAATTTCCCGCCACGGCCAAATTTACTGGCTGCACAACAGAATCGAGACAATCTCCAACGTAGAAAGATTTATACAAAAACTTACTCCTTCTCTAAAAATAGGCACCATCCATGGGAGATTGCCGGAAAAACAACTGAGAGAAATAATGCATAGCTTCAGAAATAAAAAAATTGATCTTTTACTTGCAACAACAATAATTGAAAACGGACTTGATTTATCAAGCGTAAACACCCTGATAGTTGACGACGCAACTCGCCTTGGACTTGGCCAAGCCCATCAGTTGAGGGGGCGCATAGGACGAACCAACATTCAAGCCTACGCTTATTTTTTCCATCCAGAAAAAATGGCACCAAAAGCCAAGGAACGCCTTGATGCTCTAAGAGACTACCAATATCTTGGTGCGGGATATCAAATAGCAAAAAAAGATCTTGAGATCCGAGGAGCCGGAAATCTTTTGGGACGCGAACAATCCGGAACCATTAATGGGGTCGGATTAAATCTTTACTATCAAATGCTTGCGCATACAATCGAAGAAATTTCTCAAGGAAAAATAACGCCACCCGACCTATAACAACCCCTGTACAAAATCCTCTTATCCCCAACAATGTGCTGGACAAAAAGGTTTCGACTCATATATATAGGTATCAATGTCTGATTTTAAAAAAATCCACCTCAACGACCCATCATATCCATCCCAGCTCAAAGAAATACATAATGCCCCTAAACATTTTTTTCTTTGGGGAAATGCCGACATTTTAACCAAACCCTCGATTGCCATTGTCGGTACGCGCCGAGCATCTGAATATGGCAAAGAAGCGGCTTATAAATTTGCTGCAGACCTTGCTCAGACTGGCTTAGTAATAGTTTCCGGAATGGCCCGCGGAATAGACGAACAGGCCCATAAAGGAGCTCTTTTTGTAAAAGGGAAAACCATTGGCGTTATCGGCTCGGGGATGGACGAAAAAAGCTTCTATCCTAGCGAAAATTATAAATTAGCCAAACAGATAGTAGAAAATGGCGGGGCTGTTTTGAGCGAGCACGAAGAAGGCGTCCCGGCAATGCCTCATCATTTTCCCCTCCGCAATCGGATTGTCAGCGGATTATCTTTGGGAGTTCTTGTGATTGAAGCTAAAGAAAAAAGCGGGGCTTTGCTTACAGCCGAACATGCCTTAAACCAAAATCGCGATGTCTTTGCAATTCCAGGACCAATCTATAATTTAAATTCCCAAGGACCAAATAAACTAATCCAACAAGGGGCAAAGCTTGTTTCAAAGACAGAAGATATCCTGGAGGAATTTCCGCAGTTCAAAACAAGGTTTGAACATAAAAATAAAGATTTATACGAGCTTTCACACGAAGAAAAAATTATAACAGAAATTCTGAAACAAGAAAATCTAGGTGCTCAAGACTTAGCCGAAAAACTCAACCAGCCTATAGCAAATTTGCTCGCAATCTTATCGGCACTTGAAATTAAAGGCGTAATTGTGAATAATAAGGGCTTGTATAGATTAAGTATCAAAAATTAATTTTATATAAAAATAGATGGCGGCAAAAGATAAACTTGTAATTGTAGAATCGCCGACAAAGGCAAAAACGATTTCAAAATTCCTCGGTAACAACTACCGAGTCGAATCGTCTTTTGGACACGTCAGAGACCTTCCAAAATCAAAAATAGGCGTAGATGTCCAAAATAATTTTGAACCGACATACGTCGATATACCAAAAGCCAAAAAAAGAGTTAGCGAGCTTAAAAAATTATCCAAAAAATCTAGTGAAGTAATCCTCGCAACTGACGAAGACAGAGAAGGAGAATCGATCTCCTGGCATTTGATGACGGCGCTTGAGCTTGATCCGAAAAAAGCCAAAAGAATTGTTTTTCACGAAATAACAAAAAACGCCATAGAAGAAGCTCTCAAAAATCCCCGCTCAATAGACGAGAACCTCGTTAATGCCCAACAGGCTCGCAGAATTCTTGACCGGCTTGTCGGATACGAACTTTCACCTCTTTTATGGAAAAAGATTTACAGAGGACTTTCCGCAGGAAGAGTACAATCGGTTGCTCTGCGATTAATAGTTGAAAGAGAGAGAGAAAGACAAGCTTTCAAAGCTCAAGAATACTGGACCCTTGAAGGCTTATTTAATCAAAGCTCATCCAAGAAAAAAGAAGATGAATTCAAGGCTTTTCTTTTAAAGGTAGACGGCGAGGCAATCCCAGAACCCGGCATTGCCTCTAAAAAAGATGTTGATGCCATAATTTCTGATCTTGAAAAAGGAACATTCACAATCTCAAAAATAAAAAAGCAGGAAACAAAACGCTCTCCTCTGCCTCCTTTTACCACAAGCTCGATGGTGGCTGAAGCTGCAAGCAAATTAAAATTTTCAGCCGCTCAGACGATGAAACTTGCCCAACAGCTTTATGAAGGAATTGATCTTGGGACAGAAGGCCCCGAAGGCTTGATAACCTATATGCGAACCGACTCGCTTAATTTATCGAGGGAATTTCTTGGCAGTGCAGAAAAATTCATCAAAGAAGAGTACGGAGAAAATTATCATACGGGGCAAAAAGTTTTTAAAACCAGTTCAAAATCGGCCCAAGAAGCTCACGAAGCCATACGCCCAACAAACGTGGCTCACGAGCCCCAAAAAATCAAAAAGTTTCTCGATTCAAGGCAATACAAGTTATATGATCTCATCTGGCGCCGCGCCACAGCTTCTCAAATGAAAGAAGCAAATATATTACAAACAAGCGTTGACATTGAAGGAATGGGAGCAAAAAGAAAATATGTTTTTCGGGCAAACGGTTCAAGGATAACCTTTGATGGTTTCTTGAAGCTATACCCTCAAAGACTCGTTGGAGAAATAATCCCGCCGCTCGAAGAAAATCAAAAACTCAATCTTATCAAGCTTGAACCCGAACAACACTTCACCCAGCCGCCAGCCCGCTACTCCGAAGGGACTTTGGTAAAAATGCTTGAAAAATTAGGCATAGGCCGCCCTTCAACTTACGCACCAACAATCTCAACAATTCAATACCGGGGCTATGTTGAAAAAGATCAGAACAAAAGATTATCCCCCACGGATGTTGGTTTTTTGGTTACAGATCTTCTCACCGAACATTTCCCGACAATAGTAGATACTAACTTTACGGCACGCATGGAGGACGAATTAGACAAAATAGCCCAGGGTCAACTCCAATGGACAAAACCCCTGCAAGAATTTTATCCGTCGTTTCATGAAGCAATCCAAACAAAAGAAAGTCAGATTTCAAAAAGAGAGTTGATAACTCAGGCTTCCGAAGAAGTTTGCGAAAAATGCGGAAAACCAATGGTATTTAAACTTGGGCGTTTTGGAAAATTTTTGGCTTGCTCTGGGTATCCGGAATGCAAAAACACAAAAAGTCTTCGCAAGAGTCTGAATATAAAATGCCCAAAATGTTCTGAAGGAGAAGTTATTGAGCGCAAAACAAAACGCGGAAAACTATTTTATGGCTGCTCAAATTACCCAAAATGCGATTTTGCGACATGGCAAAAACCCAACGGTCAAAAATGTCCGGCTTGCAACGAAGCTGTTGTAGAAACGCCAAAAGGACAGGTGAAATGCTCAAAATGTTCCTGGGTTAAAGAACCCGAGGAATAAATTATTGCACTGAATCTCAACCCTATAGTAAACTACTTCCCAATACCATGTGGGAAGTTTTATCAAAAGAAATATCTTATCTTTTGGAAAAAGACGTAAAGCTTATACGACAAGCTTTTGAACTTGCCAGTAAAGCTCACGAAGATCAAAAAAGACTTTCCGGAGAGCCATATATTACTCATCTCGTTGAAGTCGCTAAAATTCTCGCTCAATTGAAACTGGATTCAACAACCATAGCTGCGGCTTTACTGCATGATGTTTTGGAAGACACTCAAGTCAAAGAGGCTGACTTGCAGAAAGAATTTGGCGAAGAAATTGTCTTTTTAGTAAAAGGTGCAACTAAAATATCGAAACTGCCTTATCAAGCAGGGAAAAGCAATATTGAAAATTTTAGAAAACTGCTTTTGGCAATGGCCGAAGATATTAGGGTTGTGCTTATAAAAATAGCTGACAGACTTCATAACATACGCACAATCAAATACCACAAACCAGCAGATCAGCGCCGTATATGCCAAAAAACAATGGAAATCTACACTCCTCTTGCGAGTCGCCTCGGCATGGGGAACATAAAAAGCGAACTTGAAGATCTGTGTTTCCCGGTTTTACATCCAAACGAGTATAAATGGCTCCTCAAACAAATAGGCCATAAGTACGAAGATAGAATTGAATATTTGAAAAAAGTAGAACCAATTTTGGCCAAAGAACTTAAAAAAGAAAACATAAATATCTTGCAGCTCGATTTTAGAGCCAAACACCACTGGAGTCTTTACAAAAAACTCCAAAAATACGATATGGATTTCTCAAAAATTTATGATTTGGTTGCTTTTAGAATAATAGTCCCGGCTGTTACCGACTGCTACGGGGCGCTTGGAGTAATACACAAACTCTGGAAACCGCTGCCCGGACGCATAAAAGATTTTATAGCCACACCAAAACCCAATGGTTATCAAAGTCTTCATACGACAGTTTTCTGTATCGACGGAATAATCACAGAATTTCAGATAAGAACAATCCAGATGCATAAAGAAAGCGAAACAGGAGTCGCAGCTCACTGGGCCAGAGACGAAGCTGGGAAAAAAGACTTACCAAAATCTCCCCACTTCAAAAAACTCGCTTGGGTTGAACAATTACGAGATTGGCAAAAAGAAAACCATGGATCAAGAGCATTTCTCGAAAGTTTAAGGATTGATTTTTTTAAAGACAGAATCTTTGTATTTACGCCAAAAGGAGATGTCATAGACCTGCCCGAAGGAGCCACTACGGTTGATTTTGCCTACAGAATTCATTCCGAGCTTGGCGATCAGTGTGTTGGAGCAAAAATCAACGATAAGCTGGTTGCTTTAAACGAACAACTTCAGAACGGAGATGTTGTTGATATTCTTATTCAAAAAAACAAAAAGCCTTCTCGCGACTGGCTTAAATTCGTCAAAACCTCCGAAGCTAAAAGGCGCATAAAACAAGCTTTGGGTCTTGCCAAATCTCCAAAACCAAACGCTTCAAAAAAGTTTCAGTTAAAACTCAAGGTTTCGGACAGAACCGGCATGGTAAAAGATATCGGCAACATATTTTCCCGAAATAAAACCAATATAGATTCTTTGAATACCCAGCGCACAAAAGAAGATATTTTCATCCTTATTGATTTCTTTACACAAAACAAACAATCGCTCAAATCAATTACATCTCAGCTCAAAAAAACAAAAGGGGTTGTTGAAATAACAAGCCTGCCTCTGGATTAATCAGATATCTTCTCTATTTACAAATTTTTTGAGAATACCGTCTAATTCTTCTGTAGAAAAAAAATCTATAGTCAGCTTTCCCCCTTCACCCTTGGGACTTAAGGTCACTTTGGTGCCGAGAACCTCTTCCAATCTTTCAATCAAATCCCGGAAGTGAGGGTTCAAACCAACAAGGCTTTTTGGAGAACGAAGGCTCTGGGCTTTAATTTGTCTTACTCTTTCTTCGGCTTCCCTAACCGACAAATGATTGGCTAAAATTTCTTCAAAAAGTTTAATTTGCCGTTCAGCCATACCCAAAGCCAACATGGCTCTCGCATGACCTTCGGAAATTTCTCCTTTGGAAATTGCTTCCTGAATCTGTTCGGGCAAGGTTAAAAGCCTTAGGGTGTTGGAAACAGACTCTTGGCTTTTGCCAAGCTTCTCGGCAACGGCACGCTGAGTCAGGCCAAAATTTTTCACAAGCCTCTCATAGGCCCTGGCCGTCTCAATTGGATTTAAATTAGTCCGTTGAATATTTTCAACCAAAGCCAGTTCAAGACTTGTTTGTTGCGAAGGTTTTTCTTTAATGATCGCTGGCACGTGAGGCAGCCTAACCATTTGCGCCGCTCTCAAACGACGCTCCCCGGCAATCAGATAGTACTCAACATCCTGACCGGCTTCGGTTGGCTTTTCCACCCGATACACAACTATGGGTTGCAAAAGACCATGTTCTTCTATTGAAACTGCCAAACCTTCAAGGGCCTCCTGATCAAATTCCTGCCTTGGCTGCTCTGGATTTGGCTTTATTTTATTTGTCTCAATATAAAAAATATACTCTTGTTTGAGCATCGCCTTTCTTTCACGAGCCTGATCGTGTCTGTGCTCCTCTGGAGCTGCCGAGGAACTGACAAATTCATCCATACAATAACAATCTTAACACGTAAAAAAATGACAAAAAAGCGGCTCAGGCCCCTTGGATAAACAATAATTTAGATTGTGGGCAGGGAGGGAGTTGGTCACGAGTTTCACTTTGTGAACTCGCGACCCCGCCTCATCTGCCAAGGCATGATTCCGGCATTCAACTCCAAATACGAGTAAATAAATTTACTCGTATTTTTTAGTTGTGGGCCACTCTCAATGACGTTCGAACCTTTTTCATCCAAAATCCTGGATTTGTAATCCCGATGCTCAAAGATCCAAAAGAAGCTGAACCGCCGCAAAAGTTCATCTATGTTGGAGAACCTCAAAGCAAAAATGACTGGTCAGGACCAGTAATTCCCTACTAAAAATTTTCACCTTCAGAGTACAAAAAATTGAACACCTTCATAAGGGTGCGTGCTTTATGTTACGTAGCACTATGCTAACCTGACTTGACAAATATATTGTTTAGTTATATATTAATTCCAACATTCGCTCTTTTCAATTTCCCAAAGACACCCAAACTTTATAAAGGAGGGCTCTATGAGCCACACGGCCAAAGTGTTTCTGTCTTGTTTCATCGGCGGGTTCATCGGCGCGCTCGTTGCGCTGCAGATGACACCCATGTTCTGGTGGGTCGGCATGATTGCCGGCTTTGCCATCGGATACCTGGCATATGAATTCAACAAAGTGATCGCGGCAGTTCCCAAAGCGTGGAATAAAATGCGCAACTCATTTCCCAAATTATGGAATGAGATGCGCACTTTGCGGCCGGACGCGGTATTCTGGAGAGCTTGGGGAAAAGCATACCTCAATCTTGCAGGCGACCTGCTAACGATTGTTGGATTTCCCTTCGCTTCTCTCTTAACAATAATGCTATGGGGAAACCCTAATCCGATAGTATTCTTGTTTCCACTGATCACGTTGGGGTTTCCTCTCTTTTTTGCCTTGTTCATAACTCCGCATGGGAATGTTCATACACTCAAAGAGACATTTAGGGCTGGAGGATTATTTAACCTCAGCCCATTCAGAGTCTATTTCTGGATACTCCCCAAATTCTTCCTGTATTTGGTGCCGCGGGCCGTCTTTTATCACTTGCCGCGATTCCTGTGGCAAAAGAGAAACGTGATCGCGTCAGGGTTGATCGGTTTCATTCACGCAGTGGCAATATTTTCTGCCACATGGTTCCGTCTCATCCACTCGGAAATCCGTTTGCTGTGCGGCGTGGATGGTGCGATTGGCGCGGCCATCGGGTTTTACTTTGGCAACGCATTGATCGGCGGACTTGCCGGCGCTTTGTGGGGAGTACTCAATTACGAGATCCTCTCCATCCGCGTGTTGAAACTGGTGCCAAAAACCCAATCGTTCTTTCATTAACAAAAAACGTCCCGTTAGGATTTTCCTGGCGGGACGTGTTTGTTTTTATGACAACTAAAGAGTAGAACCCTTTTTTCAAGGTTGGAACCTCATTTATAAACAGAAAACATCGCTTCTGCGATGTTTTATTACTCTCAATACAAAAACTCTCCAACCAGTGGGCAGGGAGGGAGTTGAACCCTCACGAGATTACTCTCACTGGATTTTGAGTCCAGCGCGTCTGCCATTCCGCCACCTGCCCGCATGTACTTCTCGGCAAAGCCTCGATCAAAAAACTGTGGCAGGTGTCGGCCCAATCGCCTTTTGGCTCTAGCGATAAGCTGCATTTATTCGCTTATCGCCCACCTGCCCAAAAACGCAAAGTTTATTTTGCCAAATTTGGAAATCTTTTACAAGCGAGTTTATAAATAAAAACTGCGCTTAAAACTCCAACCGAAAATCCAAGTAATATATCGCCCAAAAAATGAATCCCGGCCGCAACCCTGGCAAAAGAAATTAAAGTTGCTCCGACAAAAAACCAACCACCAAGCTTACGATCATAAAGAAAAATTATAGTCGCCAAAGCAAAATAGAAACTGGCGTGACCCGAAGGAAATCCCGACGTTGTCTCGTGAAGTATGAGAGGCTGAAATTCAAAAATCTCAAAAGGTCTCGCACGAGGATACAAAGCCCTTATCGTTTCAGCAACCGCAAATCTTGAAAATAAAGCCGCAATCAAACCGACCGCAATCATTCTCCAATATTGAATCCTGCTATTTTTGCTCAAAAGCAATAAACCCAACAAGAAAGCTAATAGTAAATATTCAAAATAACCCCCAAAAAAAACAATTATCCAATCAAGCCAAATAAAATTCCCCGCCAAAAAATGGATTTTTAAAGTTAAAGCCGAATCTGAAATTATCATAGTTGAATATAAACTATTGTTTTAGCTTTTCTTCTCTTCATAACCTTTTATAATTCCTAACGAGCCAACAGACATCAGCCTTAAGCGGATATCTGGGGCGAGTGACGGAATTTCAAGAAATGTATGCATTTCTTACTTTTGATTCATTGTTAATACAAAAATATTCTTCATAAGCATCGCCACGGTTAAAGGACCTGCTCCTCCGGGAACCGGCGTCACAATGCGAGCCCTTTTGGCAACCGAAACAAAATCAACATCCCCGACAAACCTGCCGTCTTTCTTGGCAAAACCAAAATCAATTACCACAGCTCCTTTTTTTATATGATCCCCTCTTATGAGATGAGCCTTACCAACTCCGCTTACAATTATATCCGCTTTCTTTAAAAAATTTTCTGGTTTTTTTTGGCCCTCGTTAATAACATTAACCCTTGCTTTCTGTTGCGCCAACCAAAAAGCAACTGGCTGGCCAACCAAAGGGCCAAACCCAACAACAATTGCAGTTTTGCCTTTGGGCTTTACTTTATACTGCCTAAAAATTTCCTCAACGGCTCCAACTGCCGGCGGTAAAATCTTGGAACCTGCTAAAAAATGCAACCAAGAATGAGCCGAAAGCACATCCGCATCCTTTTCTGATGGGATTAAATCTAAAATCTCTTGAGAAAGTATGTGCCTTGGCAAAGGCAACTGAATAATCCAAGCGGTATGTTTTTTAAGGAGACTTTTAAATTTCTTTTTTAGATTATTTGTAGAAACAGAATATGGAAATTCATAAATACGATAATCAATACCCACGGTTTCGGCAGCCCTTTCTTTTTCTCGAATAAAAGATAAAGATGCTGGATTTTCCCCAACCAAAATAATACCTAAAGAGGGCTGCTTTTTAACTCGCGGCCAAGTTAAGGTTAATTTCTTTAAAACTTTGTGGGCCATTTCGCGGCCGGAAATAATCATAAATTCAAAATTTTCAATTATTAATTTTCAATTTTCAATGACGTGATAATCTTTTGAAAAATTAAAGTTAGCTCTTGCACCTCTCGCCATAAACCTTGTATCTCATCTTTTTTATTCGGCATAGCCTCTAAAAGCATCCTTAGCCAGTGCTTAGTTTCTTAAGATTCTTTCTTACAAATAAAAATCTTGTTTCTAAAATCTTTTCGAGAACTTGCTCCATTTGCTTCCATATAATTTGCTCCGATGCTAGTAGCAGACCTAACAAGCTGAGAAATTAGTGGTTTTGTAATTGTATTTTGATGGATAGCTTTACAAAACTTAATAACCTCTTCCCCAAATTTAGCCGTTCGATCCTCCAAATCGTATTTTGTTTTCTGGATTTGATCCATTGAAAATTGATTGAAAATTTGAAATTGGAAATTGAAAATTCTTTAAAACCTGTATGAAAGTGGAAACTTTTTAGTTAAAGATAACGTTTCTTTTCTAACCTTATTTACTGATTTCGGATTAAAAATAACTTCTTTTATCCAAGTTGCAATTTTTTTCATTTCCGACTTGCCCATTCCCCTTGTCGTTACCGCCGGAGTCCCCAACCGAATACCCGATGGGTCTATTGGTTTTCTCGGATCAAAAGGCACCGCATTTCTATTTACAATAATTCCGGCCTGATAGAGCCATTCTTCGGCTTGCCTACCGGAAATTCCTTTATTTTTTAAATCAATAAGCATCAAGTGATTATCCGTTCCCCCGCTCACAAGCTCAAAACCGTGCTTAGAAAGCTCAATACTCAAAATTTTCGCATTTCTGACTATATTAGAAGCATACTTTTGAAACTTCTCTGAAGCGGCTTCTTTAAGGGCAGCGGCAATAGCAAGAGTCTGATTATCGTGAGGCCCACCCTGAATACCGGGGAAAACAGCCCTGTCTATCTTTTCGGCCAACTCTTTGTTTTTTGCAAAAATAATTGCGCCTCTTGGACCCCTCAACGTTTTATGGGTTGTTGTTGTAACAATATCGGCATAAGGAAACGGCGAAGGATGGACTCCGGCGGCCACAAGCCCGGCAATGTGAGCCATATCAACCATCAATAAAGCTTTCACGGAATTTGCAATTTGTTTGAATCTCTTAAAATCAAGAGTTCTTGGGTATGCGGTTGTGCCGGCAACAATAAGTTTGGGTTTTTTTTCTTTTGCAAGCTCCTCAAGTTTTTTATAATCAATCACGCCATCCCACGAAACGCCATATTGTATAAAATTAAATAATTTTCCAGAAGCCGAAACCTTATGCCCGTGAGTCAAATGTCCACCCGCTGCAAGCTCCATCCCAAGAGCGGTATCGTCCTTTCCTAAAAGCCCAATGTAAACCGCCAGATTTGCCGGTGAGCCAGAATACGGCTGAACATTTACAAACCATTCTTTACCCAATTTAAAAAGCTTCCTCGCCCGCTCTTGCCCCAAAAGCTCAATTTGATCAACATTTTCATTGCCTGGGTAATATCTCGCTTTTGGATAACCTTCTGAATATTTATTTACAAATACCGAAGCTAAAGCCTCTAAAACGGCTTCAGAAGTATAATTTTCGGAAGGAATAAGATTAATGTAATCTTGCTGGCGAGCCTGTTCAGCAACAAAAATTTTATAGGATTCTTTATCAACTTTTTTGAGATTTTCGTAATTCATCGCTTGATAAGTATAGCAATCAACCTATTAAAAAATCAAAATCCTCCGTCTTTACGGAGGATTTTGATTTTAGATACTAAATACCAGATACTAACTACAAAATACAATCTTACAGCGGTGCGACTTCTCGCCAGCTTGGCAAAGGCACATAGGTGCCGACATTTATCGTCTTTGTCGCCTGGCAACTAAATGAGGTTGGCGAACCGCCTGTGGATGTCAAACTCACATTATAATTCGCCGGAGGCAAAGGATTGCTGGGAGGACTGCTTGAGGCGGAATAAATATGCCTTGGGTTTTGATCTGGCGAAGTAAAACCATCTCCAAAATTCCACAACCAGCTCGTGCAAGCGATTGTATTATTATTTTGATCATAACATACGCTCTGGTCGGTAAATTGAACAACAACATCTGCCCCCGGATTTACAGGAGACCAAGAAAAATCAGAAAAAGGATAAGCGTTGTTGTTTGTGGTAAAACTGCCGACATTGCTCCAACCCGACCACTGACCAACACTATCTTGCACGCGAACTCGATACCAATAAGTCGTGGCGTTATAAGTTAACCCTTGGGCTGTATAAGAATTTGAGGTGTTTACCGGAGGAGGAGTCTGATCAATTTCTGGGCTTGGAAAAGTATTACCGGAATTGTCTATCTGGATCTGATAGGTATTTTGGGTATCGCCATCGGTATCTGAAAAAGTCCAATTTATAATCCAATTATTATCGTTTGAGCACCATCCTCCTGGTTGAGATCCCGGAGATGTATGAGTTGCCGTTCCAGGAGATGGCTGAGAATTTGGCTGCACATTGACAGTCACAATATCTTGAACATTTACCGAACCGTTGGTGCAGGTGAGGGTATAAGTTTGACCAGAGGTTAAGTTGCCCGTTGATTGTGAACCTGATGTTCCTGTCCAGCCGGTTGGCGCAACGGAACAACTTGTCGCATTTGAAGATGCCCAGGTAATTGTTGCTGCGCTGTTGTAAGGAATCGTTATAGGTCCGTCTGAACCGTTGGCGTCGATGTCGGCGGTCACTTGGCTAACGGTAAGGTTGACCGAATTTGAAGTTCCTCCTCCGGGAGCGGCATTAAAAACCGTTACAGGGAATGTTCCAGGAGAAGCAATGTCAGCGGCATTGATAATCGCAGTTAATTGGTTTTGATTAACAAATGTGGTTGTTCGATTAGAACCGTTCCACCTCACAACCGAACCATTCACAAAATTATTACCGTTAACAGTTAGGGTAAATCCGCCAGAGCCTGCAATTGCGTTGCTCGGATTAAGCGAAGTAATAGAAGGAGCGGGATTGTTGACAGTGAGATTGACGGTGAGAGATTTTGGACCACTCATCACTGCAGTATTACCAGGCTGAGAGGTGCCGGCAAACGTAACCGTATTTCCGTTGTAAGTTCCCGCTGACAAACCACTGATGCTTGCCGTAATCGTTGAATTTTGGGAAGAACCAGCGGCAACGCCGTTTCCCGATGCCGGAGAACCCGAAAGCCATCCTTGGCTTGCCCCGGAAATTGACCAATTTAAGGTTGAACCCGGTGCTCCATTATTTTGCACGGAAACAATACCTGTTGGATTTGGCGTATAAATTGTGCCGGTCAAATTAAGCGAGGCTGGAGAAAGATCAAGCGTTGCTTCAGGAATCCAAGCAACCTGAAACGTAACAGAATTTCCGCTTGCCAGCCAGCAAGAGTTGCTCCCGCAAGAAGACCCCGACGTATCAAACGCCCGAGCAAGAGAACCAACCCAATCTTTCAAAAATCCAAAGGAAAAACCTTCTCTTTTAATTTTGGCATAATTTCCTGAAATAGCTTTAACCGAATCCAAAGTATACAAAGGCCCTCCACTCCCAGGAACAGGAGAAAAAGTATATTGTCCATCACCTATGGCGGTAGTATAAGTTTTTTGGCCTAAACCCGAATCGGTAAATGTTGAAGGCCCTGTGATTGTCCAATCCGATGGGGCTGCGTTTAAAGTCTGTTGGTTAACGGAATTTACAGTAATGGTGCCCGTCGGGGCGGTTACCGTAACAGGAACCGTAATTATATCTCCAAATTCGGTATTGGTTGTTGACCTGACCATACGAAACTGCAAGTTATATGTTCCGGCCGAAGCTGTTGTTGTAAACGAAATTGGGAAGTCAACCTGATCATTTGGAGCCACGTTTGTGACATTAAAAATCGGTGTATCGGAAACCTGAACGCTCCACTCATCGCACGACTGGGCGTGAGCCTTTGGGATTGAAAACAAACCATCTTTCTGCGTAAATCTCCTTTCGGAATTAAAGTAAATTTGATAAATATCACACAACGGATCGCTTGGGTTTGAATCGCAAGGATCCGGAGGCGGAGGAGGATCGCAGGCAAAAGGAATCAATACCCACTGATATTTCCTGTCAACAACCCGCCTATATTCCATTGGGCTTGTTATGGTGATTGGAGAACTGTCTAAACGTTTTAATTTAAAATCTGTCGAGGCAACTGTATAGTATTCATGACACTCTGTATTTGGATCGGGCGCGGTCTGATCAAAAGTTGAACAATCTCCGCTTTTTGAAATTATATTGTCAGATTCCCAAACAATATTGCCGGAATTTCTGATTGTCATCGTTCCGCTATAAGGAGTATTTACAGATAAATTTGTAGGAAGGTTATCCGAAACATATCTTGCGTTCAGAGTTGAATTAACGAGTTTGCGCCAATCTGCAATGCCGCCTCGCATTTTTGCGTCGTCTCCAAAAATAAAGTTTTTAATGCTTACGATAAATTCGCCAGGAGGCGCCGTAACAAAACCCCTAATCCAGCTACTGTTTAACTGATACCCTCGCTTGGAACAATTTCCTCCCTCTATTTTGCTTCCGATAAGCTGAAAGGTTGTCGGATCGTATCTCTGATACATGGCATGCGCGCAAACACCCCCGGGGCTACTATCATCCCCCGGGCGACCGCCGCTAGTACCGCTGGAATTCCATCGCCAACGCGTAAGATAGGCATTTTGAACGACATTGCCTGTAAAATCTTTTGGCTCTAACTTAACCCAGTAACCATTTCTTTCGCCACCGGCTGATCTTATTTGACTTGTTGTGTATTGAACTGTCCAAGCGCCAGTAACAGGATCGGCGACAAATTTACCAAACTGAACTTCCATATGATAATCATGTTCATCCGAACCATAGCCAACCTCAACCAAAACCGAATTTGGGGGAGGATTTGGAATATTACGACTGTCGGTTGAAGGACTGTAGTCAAAATAACCTGAAATTGTACTACTGTTCGTTGTTTGGCTATAAACCCTTCCTCCATAAGATTCCAAAGATGTTGCAATATCAGGTACGGAGGTTGCCGAAGTTGCGGCATAAGCTTGCGAACCGGCAAATAAAAATACACCGACTAAAAATGAAAGAAAAATTAAAGAATTTGTATTTCTAGCTTCCGAAAACATTTTTTAACGTCTTACATAACTTATCATTACACTAGACCTTTCGGATTCAACATTTATAGTAACATTCACATCAACTCCAACCTCGCGGGCATATATTCCTTTAACCTGCTGCAAATTGGTTTCGTTTATAATTAGCCAGCCCTCTTTTGTAAAATATTGTTTGTAGCTCGCAAGCAAACTTGCAGCCGATTGATTTGAAGAAAAAGAAACCGAATATTGTTTTGTTTTTTCATCGTATTTAATTGAGTAGCTGTTATTCAAACGAGCTTCATTGTCTAAAACCAATTCCGTGGGAAAACCTTCAACAACCTGGCCTTGCGGAGCAAAAACCGGCTTGCCAAGCTCTTCTCTTGGGCCAAGTCTAAATCTTGTAAAAATTCCGATAACCAAAGCGACGACAATTACTGCCGCGAATATCCCAAGAGCAATCTTAGCTTGTTTAGTCATTTTTATAGCAAATCCAATACTTCTATTTTACTCAATTTCCCTTAAAAAGACCAATATTTTTCTTATCCCCAGCCAGCAAAAAAGGTGCAAGCCAAACACTCTCTGCAAAGAAGCTTTAGGTTTTCTTAATATATATAAAGCTGTGAATATGCCAAAACTTAGTATCTCCCTTCATTGTTTTACCGTAACTTTCTTCAGAAGAACGATAATGAAGTTTAATAGGTAAAGTTTCCAAAAAACGATTAACCTCATCATATTCAATAAATGATATGTTTGAAGCACCGGCCCAGCCATCCTTTGGCCCAAATAAGGTAAAGCAAATCTTTCCGTTTAAGGATAGGCCCCTAACTAACTTTTTAATCAAGTTAAAAATTGCTTCTTTATTTTTGAGAAAGGGTAATGAATTTCTTGCAAATATGAGATTATATTTTCCTTCCTCTATTTTAAACTCTTCCATTGGCTGGAAGAAAACATTTACTGACAATTTTTGTTCCCCAACAACTGATTTTAGTTTTTCAATAAATTCCTGTCTGTTATCAACCGCGTCCACCTGATAGCCGCATTGTGCTAAAGCCATTGTGTCTTCTCCGTTACCAAAACCAAGCTCCAAGGCATATCCCTTGCAATCAAACAATCCGTCTTGTTCTAATTTTCTTAAAAGAAAGCTCTTGCTAGACTTCATAAATAACCTATCTGCTTTATTTAAACATAAAAATTGAGGCCGAGAAAGTACGCAACTTCCTCGGCCTTTTTTGTTTGGTCCTGCCACTTACTATTGAGCGCCGGAGCACTCGGAGCGCGACTGTGTCTGGCAGTTGGTTGAACCGGAGCACTTGTCGCAGTTTGCGGCCTTCCCGTAGCTCCAGTTTGGAGAAAGGCTTTCTCCAAAGCACTCTTTAGCCGCAGCGGTGGTTGCGCGGATAAGGCTGCCTTCGTCCGAAGCCCGATTGCCGGGAGCGAGCGGAAGATGGTGAATGAACTTCCCAAACTGCTCCTGACAGAACCTTGCGTAGTCCTTCGTGAAAAGGATGAAGTTATGCCAGGCCTCGTCGATGAGCTCGGGCGGCGCCAAAGGTCGATCTTCGGCACCACAGAGAAAGAGAAAGCGCTTCATATCCTCAAACAGCGAGACTGCTTCCTCTTGATTAAGGTTCAGCTTCACTTGAAGTCGCGCAATAAGGCCTGGGTGCTGAAAGGCCATCACGCGCTCCAAGGAAACTTCTTGCGCTAACGCAACGGACATAGATGCCTCCTTAAAACACCTGACGCCTCTCAATAAGAAGCGGCGGTGTAGTGTACTAAGCAAGGAAATATCACAGAACATATTAAATGTCAAACAAAAATCCCGTGCGCTCCGTTTTGAACGAAACGCACGGGAGAAACCCTGATATCGCAACAAAGTTGGGACACCGGGCATAGGAACTACTGATTGTTGAGGATCTGGAACTGATCAGCGTTGGCGCAATAAAGCCTTGTGCCATCCTGGGACACTCCAAATCCGGTGCAAAGGAGGTTGCTCGTCGCTGAAAGCGAAGTTATCGCGCCAGTATTCGGGTTGATTTTCTCAAACCGAGTCAAACCGGCCGAAACATCCGCGTAGGCAACGACGACCGAGCCGTCGGTATCGTTTGTGGCGATACGAAACGGCACGCCTGAAAGGTCAATCCGGCGAAGCTCTTGGGGCGGGCTTACGTTCAAGTCAACCACAACAAGCTTCTTGTCGGCCTGGGCCAGCAAAACAGCTTTGCCCGCGGCCGGACCGGAGTGAAACACTCCAAGTTGCCAACCGCCTTGTGTGGCTGAAGCGACGCTGGCCTTAATGAGTCCCGCGAGAAAAACAAATCCCCGCAGGTTCATGCTCGGAATGTCCACGATCGAGAGCGCGTTGTCTTCGCGGTTGTAAACCACGCAGACAAGCTGACCCGAAATGTTAGTCATTGCCACCGAGTGAGGCTGGTCGCCGATGGAAACAGGGACCATTGGTGGATTCGTCTGGTTGAGCTCCATCGAGACGATTTGATCGTCCAGATCTTGCCCAACGCAAGCATAGCCACCACGCATTGCGATTGCTAAAGGAAGCAAACCATTGCTATTACCCATAACTTGGTTACCAAGGGGGTCACGAAAGTTTATCCCTCGGTTCGACTGGGTAATACCGATGGTGTCATTATCAACCGCAATGTGATAAATTAGCCGCCCAACGTTGAACTCGTTCACCTTAACTCCCGAGCTAATCTCATACACATGAACAGTGCCCGTCCCCTGCTCCAACTGATAGCAGTGGGTTGGAGAACACGTAAGCGTGTTGAGATTGCCCAGAAACGCCAGCCGACCGGTTGCCGTGCCGCTTGGCCCGTTGACAGTAATCGTCACAAGCCCGGGCGACCAAGTGAACTGATCAAAACTGACGGTAAGCAAAATCTCGGTTGAGCTGACAAGTTGGGCTCCAAGCAACACGCCGTGGCTCACGCTCACGCTTTGGCTGCTTGAAAATCCCGAGCCACGGACCGAAATATTACCGATGATACACTCCCGCAGACAGAAGATGTTGTCGGGAGTAACCATGGTAATGCTCGGCGCCGGCTGATTCACCGTGAGCGTGGCTGCCGAACTCGTTACCGAGCCGGCCGAGTTACTGACAACAACTGTGTAGCTGCCAGCATCGCTCGTGGCAACACTTGCGATGGTGAACGTTGAAGCCGTGGCTCCCTGGATATTGCTGCCGTCCTTGCGCCACTGAAAACTCAAGGGCGCGGTGCCGGAAGCAACTACCGAGAACGTAACAGAGTCCCCGACATTAACGACCTGGCTTTGAGGCTGGGTCGTGATTGATGGCGGCTGGTTCACCGTAAGCGTGGCTGCCGAGCTCGTTACCGAGCCGGCCGAGTTACTGACAACAACTGTGTAGCTGCCAGCATCGCTCGTGGCAACGCTTGCGATGGTGAACGTTGAGCTCGTGGCTCCCTGGATATTGCTGCCGTCCTTGCGCCACTGAAAACTCAAAGGCGGGGTGCCGGTGGCAACGACTGAGAGCGACACCATCGAGCCGACATTGGCTGTTTGACTCTGGGGTTGGGTCGAGATGCTTGGGGGCTGCGCAGGAGGAGGATCAACAACCGATCCGCCCTTCCCGCCACATCCGCCAAGAACGATCAATGCCGCAAAAACAACAAAAGCGGAAAAGCGGTTCATTTGAACCTCCTCGAAATTTGAAGAGCTGTGGGCCAAGCGTCAAAGACGATTTTAGCCCATCTATCAAAATAATATATAACACTAAAAGCCTTTTTGTCAAGTTTCAAATCATTTCTAAAAATCAAACAACCCCGCCAGTTTTGAAAAACTTAACGAGGTTGTTGTTCTGACTGCTTTTTAGAAATAAGCAGTCTATTGAGATCTTTTTTGAGAAAGCCCAGTTTTTGGCGGATTTCCGACTGAAGGAGAAAATACTGCTCTCCCCGGAGCTTTGCTTCGCCGAAAAATCTTTCCAAAGCTTCGAGTTCAACCTCATAGGCAAAAATTTCCGACCGCAAAAGCTCCTGTTCATCTTGCGGCCAATGGCCAAGTTGCCTGGCCAGACGCAGATGCCCGCCTTCATGAGCAAGCTTGAGAGCAAGCTGAAGTATTTGTCTCTCCCGCAACGAATTTGAAGCGGAAGAAAGTTCGGTCTCAAACATCTCCCTGAAAGATTGGGTGTTGAAGTTGATCCAAATAAGGATCATCGTCTCTGGAAGAATCACAACCTCCTTCAACAAAACCTGCTCCTTCTTTCGCTCGGAGACAGAAGAAGGCATATCCCGATCCGGATCGGAATAAAACGTGCAGATCTCAAGAGTGATTCCGCTTTCGGGAATCAGGCTCAAAGCTTCTGCAACGTATTTTACTCCCGGTTCAAATTCACGAAGGCGTTTGATTTCCGCCCGAACTTCTTTGGTTGGATTGATTTTTGCTTCTGCTTCCAGCCAACGAAGATGCCTCTCCAGATTGAAAAGATCAACTTGGTTTGGTTCATTGCGGCTTGGCTTTGATTGCGCCAGGCCGCTCTCCAAAAACAACGAGGTTAGCAGCAAAACGCAGGCCAAAAACCGCATATCTCACCTCCAAATTGAGATATCGCCATATTACTCCCGAAAGATAATAATGCAACCGCTAAAAACGGAACGGCCGCCGATGCCTGAAGGCAATCAGCGGCCGCTAATCGTTGTTGGAAGAACTCACACTCAAAGCCTCCTTCTTTAGGATTTCTTGCTTGTCGGTTAAACCGGCGATCTCGACCTTGACCGTCTGGGAAAAAACCCGGTAAAAGTGGAGGTTGATTTTACCCCGACGGTGAAACTGCTCCAGAAGCTCAAGTTGGCTGTTGAAAGCAAAAAGTTGAGACTCGTTGCATTCTTTTTCTCCGACCGGGAAACGTCCCGTCATGTCATTCCAAACAAGGTGAGCCCTCTCGTGCCAAATCATCGAAGCGACGAAGTAAAACAGTGGGTTTGGCTTCCTTTCTTGGCGGGGATGAATCGTGTAACTTCCCGAAGGAAGGTAACTGCCGACCCTGACAAGACCGTTGAAGCCTTTTTGCATGGCTTCCCTAAGAAAAGGCTCCGGCACAACCATCGCCTGCCTTTCATTTTCGGCTTGGTGAATCTCTAAAGCCTTCTGAAAATCTTCGCCGTGAAAGTTTATCCAAACTGGGACAAAATCCTCGTAAGGATAAAATACAAACATCGGCGTCGATTGAAGACCTTGGGAGTAAGGAATCGGAACCGGAAGCTCTGCCAGGCTTTCGTAAAAAGCGCAATGTTGGAGTTTGAACTTGGCTTGAGGAACAAGCCTGAGGATTTGCGAAAGCAACGGAACAGCTCGACGGTACCTTGAGAATCTTTCAATTTCTGCGCTTAACTCTTCAATCCTGGCTGGATTTTTTCCGGATTTTCTTTCCTGTTTGAATTGGTGTTTCAGTTCTTTAAGGTGTTTGTCGATTTTGTCCGCCGAAACAACTCGCGAACGAAAAGTTTGAGCATATTTTCTTATTTCAAAAGTAACGCGCTCAAACTCCGCCATGTCTTCCTTGTTGAGATTTATGACCCTGACAGAATTTTGTTGGGCCAAGGCCGAATTGAGAAGAAGGTTGAAAGTGAAAAGAACAACCGGGAACATCAAGAGCTTTGCTTTCATCGGGCGCCTCCGCCAACAAAAGTTGACTCCTTTAGGCTCAATTATAGCCCTGTTGCAAAAAGCTGCCTCTTTTTAAAGACAGCTTTTTGCAACCTAAAATACTGATTTTTTGATTACTATGCACAGCCCACCTAGACTGGTAGGCCAATTTTTATACAACCAGATTTATCAGCTTTCCGGTGAATATAACTTTTTTTGGCTTTTGCGAGCCAAGATACTTTTTTATTTTTTCCGAATTCATAGCAAACTTTTCGGCTTCGTTTTGAGAAATACCGACTTTAACTTTAATAGTATCGCGCACACGGCCGTTAATTTGCACCACAAGCGTAATTTCGGTTTCTTTCGCCACCTCGCCCGCTTTTGGCCAATTTTGCAAATTAATAGATTCTTTGTGGCCAAGTTTTTGCCAAAGCTCCTCTGTAATATGGGGAGCAAAAGGCGCAAACAATTTGAGATAGTTTTCCAAAACGTTTTTTGAAATTGTTTTTGCCTTTATCATTTTGTTTGAAAATTCCATAAACGCGGCAACTGCCGTGTTGAATTTCAACGAATTTAAATCTTCGGTTATTTTGCTTATCAACTTTTTGAAACCATTTTCAAGTTCCTCATTTTTTCCTTCATTTATTTTTCCGTTATAAAATTTCCACAGCCTATCCAAAAACCTATGCACCCCGATTACAGATCTTGAACTCCAAGGCACCATCTGATCAAACGGGGCCATAAACATTTCGTACAATCTTAATGTATCGGCGCCAAATTCATCAACAACATCATCGGGAGTAATCACGTTTTTATATGACTTGGACATTTTTCTGCCATCTTCGGCCAAAACAACTCCGTGTGAACGACGAATTGCATAGGGCTCGGCTGTTGGCACAAAACCTTTATCGTACAAAAATTTATAGATAAATCGTGAATATAAAAGGTGCAAAGTCGTATGCTCCATTCCTCCGTCGTATAGATCAATCGGCATCCAATATTTAAAAACTTCCTTATATTTGGAAATTGGAAATTGGAAATTGGAAATTCCTTGCATCAAATATGCAAGGTAATACCAGTTTGAACCGGCCCAGTTTGGCATTGTGTCGGTTTCTCTTTTTGCCGGCTCGTCGCATTTTGGGCATTTTACATTAACCCATTCTTTTATATCGGCTAAAGGAGACTCTCCGGTATCGGTCGGCTCGTAATGTTTTACGTCGGGCAACAAAACGGGCAAATCTTTTTCATCCACCGCAACTTCTCCGCATTTTTTGCAATAAATTATGGGTATTGGTTCGCCCCAATAATGCTGTCTGGAAAAGACCCAATCGCGAAGCTTATAGTTAACCGATGATTTGCCGACTTTCAATTTTTCAAGCTCTTTTATTATCTTTTCTCCTCCTTCTTTTGATTTCAATCCGTTGAATCCTTCGGAGTTAACCATAACACCATCGCCTTCGTAAGCTTTTTTAAAAGAATGGACTTTGCCATCTTGAGAAACAACCTCAATAATGGGAAGTTTAAATTTTGTAGCAAACTCAAAATCGCGCTCATCATGAGCCGGTACGCCCATTACCGCTCCGGTGCCATATCCGGCAAGAACATAATCTGCCACCCAAACAGGAATTTCTTTTTTACTTAAAGGATGAATTGCAACAATGCCGGAATCAACTCCTGTTTTTTCTTTATTTTCCTGACGCTCAAGTTCCGACTTATCAATTGCCTTCTTTATATATACGCTCACCTCTTTTGGTGCTTTCCACCCCAAATCAATCCATTGTTTAGCCAACTCCGGAGACACAACTATAAAAGTGACTCCAAACAAAGTGTCTGCCCGGGTTGTAAAAACTTCAACCTCTTTTGAAAATTGAAAATTGTCAGCCCGAGGCCGATCCGCCTTGGGCGGAGAAATTGGAAATTTAATTAAAGCTCCTTCCGATCTGCCGATCCAATTTATCTGCGAGTTTCTTACTCTTTCGGGATAATCAACCGTATCCAAATCTTTAAGCAACCTATCGGCATACTTGGTAATTGCAAATAACCATTGTTTTTTTACTTTTTTTTCAACGGGCGTGCCACAACGTTCGTGTTTGCCATTAACAACCTCTTCGTTGGCAAGGCCAACTTTACATTTTGGGCACCAATTGATTGAAATCTCCGCGCGATACGCCAAACCGGCTTTATACAGTTGCAGAAATATCCATTGCGTCCATTTATAATATTTTGGATCTGTTGTGTTTACCTCACGAGACCAGTCCAATGAAAGTCCGAGCATCTTCATCTGGCGTTTAAAGTTTTTTACATTGCGCTCTGTTGCAACTCTTGGATGAATTTTGTTGGCTATGGCGTAATTTTCTGTCGGCAAACCAAAAGCATCCCAGCCAATCGGAAATAAAACATTGTATCCCTGCATCCTTTTTGAACGGGCGTATGCGTCCATCGCTGTATAAGGCCGCGCATGCCCAACATGTAGCCCGTCGCCCGACGGATACGGAAACTCAAAAAGAGTGTAATATTTTGGTTTTTTATCAAAATCAACGGCTTTATAAAACCCGTTTTCTTCCCAAAGTTTCTGCCACTTCTTTTCTATCTCTTTTGGATTGTATCGTTTCATTCCAGCTTAAAAAGTTTAAACGTATTTTGAAGCGTTTTCTGACACACCTCATTTAACGACAAACCTTTAATTTCGGCAACCTTTTTAGCGACAAGCTCAACCCAGGCCGGTTCATTTCTTTTACCCCGATGAGGCTCGGGAGCTAAATACGGAGCGTCTGTTTCAACAAGCAGCTGCTCAAGCGGAATCTTAATTGCAACTCCGGCAAGCTCCTTCGAAAATGTTACTATGCCAGAAAAAGAAATAAAAAAACCCATATCCAAAAAGTGTTTGGCCTGCTCCCATGAGCCTGTAAAACAATGAATCGCTCCGCCATTTTCGGCTTTATGTTTGCCTAAAAAATCAGCTGCTTCTTCATAAGCGTCGCGAATATGAAAAGTGAGTGGTTTTTTAAATTTATTGGCCAAAAAAACCTGGGCTTCAAATTTTTCATACTGCACAAGCTGATCTTTTTTATCTTTTGTTCTGAAAAAATCCAATCCCGTTTCCCCTACCGCCGCGACTTTTGGGTTCTTAACAAGTTCTCCATACTCTTTTTCAAGCCACGGTTCTTGAGGAGAATCGTTTGGGTGAAGCCCAACGGTCGCCCACAAAGATTCGTATTTTTGTGCAAGCTCGATTGCTTTTTGACTTGTTTCCAAATCAGTCCCGATGTTTATAAGCCCTATGCCTTGTTTTAAGGCGCGGTTAATAATTTCCTCTCTGTCGTTATCATATTGAGGAAATTGAATATGAGTATGAGAATCAATAAGTTTAAGCTTTAACATTCAGTTTCGGGAATAAAGCCTTTCCTTTCTTAACGTTGAGCTGTGCAAGCCAAGGTTTGGTTGATTCTTTTTTAATACCCAGTTGTTTTAGAATTTTTTCGCTAGTTGAGGGCAAAAACGGATCAATTAATAAAGCGATGTGGGCAAGATACAACAATAGCTCTGTGATCACCCTACCAAACTCTTCTTTTGATTTCTCGGGCAACTCCCACAAACGCTGCACCTCGATGTATTCATCGCAGAATTTAATGAGTCTCCAAATTTGCTCAAGCGCCAAATTATATCTAAATTCATTGAGGTATTTCTTGTATTCCTCCCAAATCCCGGCAACCCTTCTGTCGACTTCGTCAAAGTTGCCGTTACGCAATATTACATTTTTATGTTTATCGGCAATACTCACAACCCTTGCAACCAAATTGCCAAGCCCGTTAGCCAAATCGGCCTGATAACGCCCTTCAAATTTTTCAATAGTAAATTCCCCATCTTCTTGAGCTGGGATTTCCCTCAAAAGATAGTATCTCAAAGCATCTACTCCGTATTTTTCTACCAACTCCAAAGGATCAATTATGTTGCCGATCGTTTTTGACATCTTAGCTCCGCCGATGTTTATGAATCCGTGGACGACCAAAGTTTTTGGTACGGGTATATCGGCAGATAAAAGCATTGCCGGCCAAATGGCTGCGTGAAATCTTAAAATGTCTTTTCCTATTATCTGAACATCAGCCGGCCAGTATTTTTTAAAACTTTCAGAATTTTCAGCATATCCAAGAGCAGAAATATAATTAATCAAAGCATCAACCCAGACATAAATTGTTTGCGAATCATCTCCGGGGACCGGAACACCCCACGATAGCTTTTTTGAAGAACGAGAGAAACTAATATCCTCTAATCCCTTCTCAAGAAAACTTAAAATCTCGTTTTTACGAAATTCCGGAATAATCTTCAATTCTCCTTTCATAATCAGATCTTTAACTTTATCCGTATATTTTGAAAGTCTAAAAAAATAGTTTTCTTCTTCAAGGACTTCTGGCTTTGTCTGATGATCCGGACACAAACCATCCTTTAAATCGGATTCTTTGAGAAAAGATTCATGCCCAACACAATACAATCCTTGATAGCTTTTTTTATATAAATCATTGCTTATCAGGAGTTTCTGCCAAATTTTAACAACCGAAGGCCAATGGCGCTTCTCGTCTGAAGTCCTTATAAAATCATCATAAGAAATGTTAAGTTTTGTAGCTAAATCTTTAACCATTTCTACAATCTCCCCAACAAACTTCTGAGGTGTTTTATTTTTATTTTTTGCCGCTCTCAAAATTTTCATTCCATGCTCATCGGTGCCAGTTAAAAATCTGACATCTTCCCCTTGCTGACGATGAAATCGAGTAATAGCATCGGCTTGGACTAACTCTAACGCAAAACCAATATGCGGCTTATTATTTGCATACACGATAGATGTTGTTAAGTAAAACTTTTTCATTGAGTCTATAAGCACTAAATAACTATTTAATAAAGTTCCTTAAAAAATCTCTTGAAATTTCTTTTACCTGGAAAATGCGCCATTCTTTACTAAATTTAAAGATATCCACAATTCGACTCTTAATTTTAGAAGTATTAACTCTTACCAGCCTATTATTATCTGCGTCGGCGACCAAAACACTGTCGTCGATAGTAAGAATAGCATCTTGAACCCAACAAAAGTCTTTTTTTAACTCATGAACGATACTAAAATTTTTATTCAAAAAAATAACTCTATTACCACCAGTGTCTGAAAGTATATATCTATTTCTGTCAATTTTGTGTATACCGTGTGGTTTAGATAATTCTCTTAATACAACCTTGTGTTTTCCTGTTTTTTTATTAATTCTCAAAAGAAAACCCTGGTGAAATAAAGTTGCAAGTATAAAATTATTTCCATCATTAGTTGCCGAATTAATATGGGTGGCTTGAAAGAGCGTTGGATAACTTTTACGCGAGTGGTCAAGTAATTTATTAATCTTACGCCTTTTTCTAAATTGATCAAATCCAAATCCGTTATCTGTGGCCCACCATTCAAAAAGACTATTTCCATAAACGTCGATCTCTAAAATTAAATCCAAACCAGAACTAGTAACTAAAAAAGTGTTGTTGCGGTAAAGTATACTATGTAGTGAGTTAAACTTTGAATTTGTTAACTTGAATTGAACTTTCTTAGAGCCACTTACTCCCAAAATCTCGTTTTTTAAACTATTTATAAATAAAAGATTATTATTTTCTGAAAAATCTATACCCGTTGGAATATCAACATTTAGATCCCAAATTATTTTTTTCTTGACCCAATCCAAAATAACTACCTTTCCTCCCAAAAAAGGTGGATGTTTCTGATCAGTACCTAGAATACCGCGTTTATGAAGTCTGTCATGTTTATACCAATGACGCTTTAATCTACTAAAATTGGTGCTCATGAAAGAAATAATAAAAAACTTGTTCATTGGTTTTTAAAAATTAACTCTGTTGTTAGTCTGGAAGGGTTAACTCTATCAATATTAATACCGAGCTTTTTAGCAAGCATAAAAATCTCGTCCCAAATTACAAACGAGGCTTTTCTAACAAACTTATAATCGGTCGAGTAAAACAACTTTGTTATATTTTTATATAAAACGCGCGAAATATACCGAGATGATTTTATTTCTTCCAAAAAATTATAGCTATTTATATAAAATCCTCCCTCAAATGCTTTAACTATACTACTTACAGCAAAACAAAATTCTTTACCATATATGATTCTCTGAGATTTCGTATTGAGGGGATTATTAAGCTTTTCAAGAAACTCATAAACAATGAAAAGCCATTTTTTAGCTAAAACATAAAAGTTTTTTCTAACATTTCTTTTCAGAATCAAATATTTTTTCCTACAAGAATTAAAAAAGTGAGTCGGATCATAAACGGCTACAACATTCAAAAATATCGAAACTTCTGTCATCCAACCGAGTTTTATAGGATTTTTGATATAGTCATAAATCTCTTTCTTTGACTTAAAAAATATCCCAACCCTCAAATCTTTAAACGATAGTTGATTTTTAGTTTCTTTTTGTTCGCTTTTTAAAACAAAAAAGATATTCCTGAATGCTACCCTTCGTGTAACAACTATAATATCTAAATCGGAATACATTGAATAGGAGCCGTGCGCTAGAGATCCAAAAATTCCAACAGCAATAACTTCCTTTTTCAAACGCTTAAGTATTAGATCTGTTATCAATTTAGCAAAACTTCTATATATAAGATTATTTCTATTCATTTTTATCAATTTCAAGAAAGTTAAAAAACATTTGTAAATAGTAACCGATAGAAAAAACGAACTTCCAAATTAATTTATATAACGCTGCCACAAACCCAAATCTCTTAATATCCCCAAAAAGCAAGTGAGTTAAAACATGTGGAATTCTATAAAAATCATAAAGCATTGAACTAATAAAACTTGGTCCACCGCCCCATTTCAAAGTTGGTTCTATATATCCACGAGAACAACCAATTTGTTGGCCTCCACCACAGCGAATTGCCGTTTTTAAATCGTAGAATAAACGATAAGGAGGATGATAAACTATTGCGTTATCTAAATAATACACAGAGATTTTGTTTTTATTAATTCTTTGACCAAATTCATAGTCCTCCCTCCAAGGCAAGTCCTCCTTATAGTAATAGCCACCAATTTTATTAACTATTGATTTTCTAAAAAACAACCCTGGCGTAAAAGTTGCATTTGGTCGTATAGGAACTCTATTGAAAGCCAAAATCTTACTCAACCAACTATTGGATTCGATAATCATGTTTACCTTACCGATATCGTGCGTTTTTAAACAATCAATTACCTTACCGATTGTACCCTTTGCAAATATGCAGTCGGCATCAAGAAGAAGCACATTATCATTTGAGGCTTCCTTAATGCCTATGTTTTTTATCATTCCAAGACTTGATTTTTGTATCTCAACAGTACGTAAAGAAAACTTAGTTGACTTTAAGTTACTCAACGCTTTTTTAATAGCATCCGAGGATTGATTTAAGACTAAAATAACCTCAATATTACTATCAACTGAACTTAACAGTTTAACCACCTCAAAATGATCTTTAACCCCAACAACTAGCGAGAGATTTGGAACCACAAATCACCAAAAATAATTTTTAATGCCGTTTATTAGTATTTTTTGGACCTACAACTACCACAAACTCCCCTTTTACCTTTACTTCCTGCAATTGCTTTAAAACGTCTGCAGTCACACCTCTAAAAATATATTCAAATTGTTTGGTTAACTCCTTGCAAACAACCACGGATCTGTCTTGAGATTTGACTAAGACTTTTGCCAAATCATTGAGGGACTTTATCAACCGATGGGGTGATTCGTAAAATACCACAGTTTCTGGATATTTAGCCACTTCCGAAAAAAATTTATTTCTCTTTCGTTTTGAAGGCGGGAAACCCAAAAATAAAAACTTTTCTGCGGGGAAACCCGCAATGCTCAAAGCTGTGGTAACCGCGCTCGGACCAGGAACAGCCTCAATCTTAACCTGATTACCCAAGGCTTTGTAAATTCCATCAACCAAAAAAGCACCTGGGTCAGAAATCGCCGGCGTGCCCGCATCTGTTGTCAGGGCAATTTTTTTCCTGGAACGCAAAGCTTCGATTATTTCGGGTAATCTTTTCAGTTGATTGTGCTGCCAATAGGAAACGATTGGTTTTTTAACGTTAAAATGATCAAGTAATTTTTTGGCCACCCTGGTGTCTTCAGCCAAAACAAAATCAACCTCCATTAAAATCCGAACAGCTCTGAAAGTCATATCCTCCAGATTCCCTATTGGGGTTGCAACAATATAAAGAGTTCCCATTTTTTTAGCTTATCATTCCGGCCTTGTTAAGCTCAAGAAAATATAAGCCCCAAGAGCAACGGCTATTTCATCAACTGTGGTATCGAGCAAATAATTGTATTGGCTTAAATCAGCCTTGGGCCAATCAAAATATAAATGCCCAAAGTATTCAAAAGCCTCCCATCCCAATCCCACAAAAACGCTAAATATTACGATACCGAAAATTCCCCAACTTCTAAAAAGCTGAGAAAGCAATAACCCAACAAAACCACCCGCAAAAAAATGGATAAATTTATCAAGGTGATATTTAATGATTATATTGGGTCTGTTGGCCGCCAGCCAAAAAGACAACAAAAAAAGAGCTCCTATTGCAAGGAGACATATTGCAACTTTGGCTGTCTTTTGAGAAAACATTATACTTCTTGAGACTTACGATCGTTTCTCTTTGAAGCGGCGAAATCATCCAAGATCTCAACGATCGTGACGGTAATTGGTATTGCTATTAACACACCAATAATGCCTCCCAAAGATCCGCCGGTAATAAGGGCCAAAATTACAATGACCGGGCTAAGCCCGACTAGCTTTCTGGTTAAAGCCGGAACTATGGCGTGATTTTCTAACTGCTGAATAAATAAATATAAAAGCAAAATCATAAAACCCAGCGTCGGTGATTGCAAAAAACCCAAAATGACCGCCGGTATCGCCGCGAGAATCGGCCCCAAAAAAGGAACAAGCTCAAGAACCCCGGCGATAACAGCAAGCGCCAAAGCAAAAGGCATATTGAAAATCCTCAAACCAAAATAAGTAAGGCTGCCGACTATAACTCCGAGTAAAAGCTGACCCTGGAACCAGCGACCTATTTTTCTATGAACCCTGCGCCATAAATCCAAAACATATTCTTCGTGCCTAAGTGGAGTGATAGTGCGCAAAAAATCTTCGATTCCTTCTTCTCTGACAACTAGATAAAAAGACACAACTAAAATAATAATAAGAGAGGAAAGAGCTCCAAAAAAACCGAATGCAGAAAGCAAAATTCCCGATAACCACCTACCGATTATTTCATTAAATTGGCTCACAAATTGTTCCGGCGCAACCGAAACTCTTGAACGCTCCAATAAATTCTCAACAGAACGGAACAAGCCCAAAAATCTGTCGTAAAACTCCGGAAGTTTTTCAACAATACCCTGGGTCTGGTTTATTATTGAAGGAATCAAGAAAAACAACGTAACACCAATAACAACCAATAGGGCCAAATAAATAAAAATAACGGCTCCCAGACGAGGCCACCTCTTGCTGGTCAAAAAACTTACCAAGGGATTAATCGCTGCGGCAACAGTCAAAGATAAAATCAGCATCGCGATTATATCTCTTAAAAACCAAAGTAAAATTAAAACGACAACCGCAAGAAGAATTTTCTCCCAAGGTTCATTGATATTTATTGTCTGGCGGACAACCATGAAAAAATTATGATTTTATAAGTTCAAAGTAGCACCAGCCGGATAACTAATCAATGGCTAAAAGCTTCATAAAACCCTTCTCCTGCCGTTTACCGACCGGCCCCACAATGGCAAGATTTAATTTTTCTTCAACAAAAACACTTTTAGCAACCCTCGCGATATCAGCCGGAGAAACTTTGTTTATATGATTAAACATTTCTTGAGGAGTCAAAACCTTATTCACTAAAATTTCTTGTCCACCGTAAAAAGAGGCCCAGTCAGAAGAAGACTCCAACGACAAGGCTGTTTGTCCTTTAAATTGATCTTTAACTTTTTGAAGCTCCTTTTCTTCAATATTGCCTTTTTTTAAATCGCTAATTTCATTTATTATTGATTCAACCGCGTAGCCAACTTTTTCGTTAGCAACACCGGCCTTAACGGCAAAATAACCGCAATCTGTATCAAGATTCATGTCGGATTGAACATAATAGGCAAGGCCTTCCTCTTCTCTTACCTTCTGAAATAATCTTGAACTCATCCCTCCTCCCAAAATAAGAGAAATCAATTCCAGACAAAATCTATCAGGATGCTCAATGGGAAAAGCCTTGAATCCAAGGGCAAGATGAGTCTGATCGGTTGATTTTGTTTTTACTAAAAGCTGAGGTTTTTTTTGATCATCGATTGTTTTGGGGGCTCCCGGAGCCAAACCCTGATCCCGTATTTGAGCAAAATAATTTTTTATTTTTTCAAGACTATCTTTGTGATCCTGGGGCGCAACAAGACAAACAGTCGTTGCTGGCGCAACATAATGAAGATGATAATATTTTGCGATTTCTTGTTGAGTTATAGAGCTTACGCTTTCTTTTGTGCCTCCTATGGGCAAACCGGCCGGCTGACTGCCATAAAGCAATTCCTCAAAAGCCTCGTGCGTCTTTATCATTGGCAAATCCTCCCTCATTTTAAGCTCCTCCAAAATAACCCTCCTTTCTTTTTCAACTTCCCTGGCATCAAGCAAAGAATTTATATAGATATCCGAAACAACATCAAGCGCAAGATCGATTTTGCCGGAAGCAACTTTTACGTAATATCCGGTGTATTCTTTTGAAGTAAACGCATTGAAAGAAGCCCCGACGCTGTCCAAAAGTTCGGCGATTACCTTTTTGGAAGGCCTTTTTTGGGTACCTTTAAAAAGCATGTGTTCAAGAAAATGACTCACGCCGTTTTGTTTTTTTGTTTCATAATTTGATCCAGCCCGGACCAAAACCAAAACTGTACTGGTTTGAGACTCCGGCAACTGAACCGTAACCGAGCGAAGATTATTTGGGAGGGTTAATTTCTGATATGAAGCCATATTTTAAAAAATTTTCAATTTCTAATTTTCAGTTTTCAAATGGTTTAATAAATTGTGTCATTGAAAATTGATTGGAAATTGTAAATTGAAAATTAATATTAATTTTATTTTAACTTATCCTCAAAATAAGTTGTCAGTCCAGCGACCTTTATGCGTTCCTGTTTTGCGGTATCTCTATCCCTGACGGTAACTGTATCGTTTTCAAGACTCTCAAAATCAACCGTTATGCACCAGGGAGTTCCTATTTCATCTTGAGAATAATACCTTTTACCGATATTCCCCCGATCGTCCCAGGCAACCGAGAAATTTTTTTGTAAATCTTTATAAATTTCTTTAGCTTTTTCTACAAGCTTATCTTTGTTTGCAAGCAAAGGAAAAACTGCAACTTTGTAAGGAGCGAGTCTTAAAGGAAGCTTAAGCACGACTCTATCTCCTTCTTCGTGATACGCCTCAAGCAAAACAATTAATAAAGACCTGTCCACACCCCACGTTGGTTCAATGACATGAGGCCAGAACTCTTTGCCGGTCTTTGCATCTTTATATTTAAGATTTACACCGGAAGCCTTCTCGTGGTTTCTTAAATCAAAATCTGTCCGATAAGCCAAACCGTAAAGCTCTTCTTTGCCAAAAGGAAACTCGTAATCAAAATCAACGGTTCTCTTGGAATAATGCGCCCGTTCCCCGTCTGGAACTTCTCTTTCATGAACCTTCTTTAAATTAACCCCAAGATCTTTGATCCAAAAAAGCATTTCCTTACGCCACATTTCAAAAATATTTTGCCAGTCTTTTTCTTCAATAAAATACTCAATTTCCATCTGCTCGAATTCTTTAGTACGAAAAATAAAATTCCCAGTAGTAATTTCGTTACGAAAAGCCTTACCAATTTGAGCAATACCGAATGGCAGGTTTTGTCTTGTTGTATCAACAACGTTTTTAAAATTAACAAACATTGCTTGAGCGGTTTCGGGACGAAAATATGCAGTTGATTTTTCATCCTGAAGCGGACCAATAAAAGTTTTAAACATAAGATTGAATTGTTTTGGTTCGGTCCATCCCGCAGATTCTTTGCGCTTTTCGTGAAATTCTTCGTGCTCTACAATAATATCTTTCTGGTCGGCACGAAAACGCTCATGACAAACCTTACACTCGACCAAAGGATCAGAAAATTCCTTTAAATGCCCACTCGCTTCCCACACTTTAGGATTCATTATTAAAGCGGCGTCAATGCCAACAATGTCGCCTCTTTGATGCACAAAGCGCTCCCACCACATTTGTTTGATGTTGTTTTTTAGTTCAACGCCCAATGGTCCATAGTCCCAGGAGTTGGCAAGCCCTCCGTAAATTTCAGAACCGGGAAATATAAAACCCCTTCGTTTACAAAGCGAAATAACTTTATCCATTAAATTGTTTTGAGATTTTTCTTTCATTTTTTATGGCAAAACAGAGCCCTTGTTTGAATTAAGAGGATCGTGAGGCAAATTTGAATAAACCGGCTCCACAGAAACACTCAAAGAGCTTGAAGCAAATACATCAACGCCTGAAAATTTAGCCTGACCTATTAAAAGAGCATTTTGGGCAACCTGATCAAATGTCGGAGTAAGGCCTATCTGAAAGGCGACTGTTTTTAAAGGCTGATTAAATCCTGTTCCTGCGCGCAATGTTCCCAAGTCCCAAATAACTTTGCGCATTGTGGCATCATATCTTATTGTAGCATTTTTTGGAGCTACGATGCCTTCCCAACTTATATTCGGTCCCAAAAATGCTTCCACGGAACTTTTTGAAACGTTGTTTGAAAAATTGCTAACTTCCAAAACAACAGTGTAAGTCGTTTTGTTGCCAACCCGTGGGGGCAGAGGGCCAATATTTTGAAAATAATTGCTTTGGTAGTAAACCTTGCTCGCTAAAAGGACTTTCGTCTCAAGCTTCATATCTAAAATATCCTGGCCCAATGGAGTTTCTCCTCCATTTGTTGTTTTTGTACCACTGATAACCGCCGAACTTTTGAAATTAAAATTCTCTCTTATCAGAGCGCCTTGAGGCGGTAAATTTACAATGGCAACGCTAAATCTTAAAACTCCTTCCTGACCGGCCGTAAGCCTTTCCAAGGATCTTAAATTAAATTTATCAAACCTAACCGTCCCTGAAGACGGATCGATAATACCACCGTTAAAATTTGATTTGGCTAAATCAACCAATTTCGGATCAAAAGCAAATTCGATAATAACATCGGCAACATCGTTTGTTGTAGCATTACGATAAGATAAATCATAATCAAGCACATCTCCCCAGCCGACACTTAAAGGCCTATCGTTGTTAACCTTCTGAAAAATAATAAGACCGGAACTTACAATCTGGTTAATACTTGAGGTTTCGCCCAAAACAAACTCTCCGGATGGCAGGGTTTTGATTAAATTAGCTTGAAATGGTTGGGAAAGACTCTGCGCCCCGAGTATACGACCGGTCAATTCAACCGTTGTGCTTGAAGCAACCTGAAGCTCCCCAAATTGCCAGATGTTTTTTTGACCAAAAGCCAGTCTTGGATTGGCAGAAACCAACAAAAAATTATCAGGATAGGTAATCTTTAAATTTACATCCTTGATCGGATGTTGAGCTTTGTTGGTTATAACCAAAGAAGTGTTAAAAGTTCCCGAGGCGTTTGTCGTTGCGGGACCAAAAGAAAGCTCAACGACATGGCCTGTTATTTTTATCTCTTTTTCAGAAACAACTTCAAATAAAACGCTTGTTCCTTCGGGCTGATAAATCGCTTTTGCCCCCAGTTTTAAAGTTTCGGAGGGTTTTTCAAAAAAGGCCAGGTTAAAAGTAAAAACCTTAGTTTCCTTACGCTTCATTGTGCCTATAACTTCTCTGATTAAAGGACCTACGGGGTTGCCGTCGCGAAGGGTGTTTGGCGGCACGGTCAAATTCAACTCCGCATTGGATATTTCTTGGCCTGAATTATTTTTATAAGTAATTTTGAAAACCCTTTCTTCCCCATTAAGAATTTCTCCTGGACCTTCAAAAGAAACAGAAACGGGTTGTCTCGAAAAAACACCCCTCATTATCAAAATTGCAAGCAAAACGATCAAAAGGATTGTTATAATAAAAGTCATTATTCTTATGTGCTTTACGGAATATTTCATATAAAGGCTACATTCTTTTGACGATCGTCAACAAAATGGTTAAAAAGATTATCAATGAAACGAGTTTGCTGATTTATATCCTCGGCGCTAAGTTTCGGCTCAAGCCAAGCAAAATCATTAAGCAGATAGTTTGTTGTTTTCCAAAAAGATTCCTCTTTAATATCTATCGCCTCGTAAGGACCGAGACAATCCTTACAGGTTAGCCCTCCTTGGGTGTAATTAAAGGTTTTTTTGACAAAATCTCTCTTATGACAATGGATGCATTTTTCAAGCTCTGGTTTATAACCAAGAATTTCGAGAAGTTTAATTTTGAACTTTATTGTTATCTGACCGCAAAAATCAGGATAGAGTCGTATTTGTTTTAAACCTTCCTCGGCCAACACGAATGTTTTTGGTTCTGGGAGCTCGGCCCAGGTTAATTTTTCTAACAATCTTATTATTTCAAAAGCGGCCTCGTACTGCTCAACTTTAGAAGCTTCAAATTTTTCTTTTGTGTCTGCGAGAACCAAAACTTTATTTGCCGGACCTTGAACAAATCCAACCTCAAGAATATTCAACAAATTAAGGTGCGGATTTAATTTAGATTCAATTTTTCTTGTTCCCCTGGCAACGACGTCTATTCTTCCGAATTGAGGCGTAAGTAATTCCAAAAACTTATCGTGTTCCTTAGTTTCCAGCTTTCTTAAAATAATTGCCGGCGTAACCAACATTATAAGATCTATAACTTCTTTATTGCGACCCGGATATTATGCTCCCCGAGACGAAAATCCCTCTCGATATCAAAAGACCCTTCAAGGATATCCTTAAATTCAATGCTTTTAGCATTGGTTTTATGCTTAAGTTCATCAAAATAATTCTTGGCAAAACCAAAAAATTTGTCTTCGGCCCCAAGGTAAAGGGCTACTGAAATTTCTGGAGAAAGCCCTATAGTTTTTCTCATATCCTGAATATTTCTTATTAGTTCGCGGATAAAACCTTCCTGTCTAAGATAATCATCAAGAACGATATTAAGACCAAGTTTGCCGTGAACCACTTCAGACACAACAACATCTTGAGATTGTTTTATATCTTCAACAACCACAACTTCTTTAACGTTGATTTCTTCCGCCAAAATCTTCAAAAGCTCAGAAGACAATTTAACTTTTTCGTTAAGTTTTAGCTGAAGCTGTTTTAGTGGTTGGCGGACTTTGACATTGGCCTTGTCCCGCAAGGCATGAACAGCCGTGGCTAATTCCCTAACTATCGTCATATTTTTAAGAGCTTCTTTGTCTGTTTTTCCTTTTTGCCAAACGGGATAAGGATTGAGGTGAACACTCTCGGCAAATTTCAAAAACCGAAGCTGTGGAAAAACCTTCATACGCTGATATATTGATTCGCTCAGAAAGGGTATAAAAGGAGCGCTCAAAATTCCTCCCATATAGAGAGCTTTGGCAAAATATTGACGACCGTTCTCGTAATCATTTAAGTCGGTCGGTCTCTGAAATCTTTCCCTTGAACGACGAATATACCAATTTGAAAGATCGGCCACAAATTTTTCAAGACTCCTGGCCGCGCCAGTTGCATCATAAGCTTCAAGAGCCGATCTTACTTCAAAAATTGTTTCGTTGAGATAAGAATCGAGCCACAAATCAAGAATGTTCACTTTCTTTTTCAACTCAAATACTCCTTCTGGTTTTTTAACTCCCCTCCTGGCGTACGTCTCAAAAAATACCCATGAATTCCAAAGCAGCCTTAGAAATCCCCTTTGCTGCAAGGCCAGGTTGTTCTCGTTGAAAAGTTTTGGTTCTCCGGCCGGATTAGTAACGTAAAAATACCACCTTGTCGTATCGGCTCCGTATTTTCCGACAACATACCAAGGATCAACAACATTTCCTTTTGATTTAGACATTTTTTGACCATCTTTATCAAGAACATGAGCCAAAGAAACGACGTTTAAATAAGACGGACCTCTGCCAAGCAAAGTTGAAATCCCAAGCAATGAGTAAAACCATCCCCTTGTTTGATCAACGCCTTCGGAAATAAAATCTGCAGGAAAAGCCTCGGCTCTTAAACCATCAACTTTTTGTTTATTTTCAAAGGGATAATGCCACTGCGCATAAGGCATGGCTCCTGAATCAAACCAAACATCAATCAACTCCGAAACCCTCCGAGATTCCTTACCGCACTTTTTGCATTTTAAACTAACACCATCAATATAAGGCCTGTGCAAATCTATTTCGCCTTTCTTATTGTAGGGATAATTCGGAAAATACAATTCATGAAATTGTCCGGTGTTGATGTAGTTTTCCTTACGCCATTTAAGGGAACCTTCATCAGACAAACCTTTTATTCCTGTTTCAAGCAGCCATAATGGATTTTCGTGAGAAACGACAAGTATAGTCTTGCCGTGATATTTTTTCTCCAACCCCAACACAAACTCCATCATTCTGGTTCGTACTTTACGGTAGTTTTCGCCTCCCTGGGGTTTTTTTTCAAAACGGGAAAGGCCGTGAGGAAAATTATGATCCATCTTGGAATAGGGCTGATCGTCAAAAACCCCAAACTCAATCTCTCGGAGTTTTTTATCATACTCAACCTTAAGCCCAAGCTCTCCCGCAATAAGTTCGGCTGTTTCTTTTGTGCGCTGAAAATCTGAAGAAAAAATAAGATCTACGGCCTTCTTCTTGAGTTTTGGAATAATGGCTTTTATCTGCGTCAGACCGTTTTCGTTAAGGCCAAATTCATCTCCTTGTTTGGTCGGATCTGAATTTAAAATTTCTTTTTTGTTTAAATCCGTACCCCCGTGTCTTAAAAGCAAATAATTATTCTGAACATGAAACGCATTCTCGGTCAGTTCATCAAGCGAACCAATTACCATTTGATGAGAGCAAACTTGGCACTGCCAGACCGGCAAGGGAGTACCCCAATATCTGTTTCGAGAAAAAGCCCAATCTTTAAGCTCCTTAAGCCAGGTCCCAAATCTCCCTTCTTTTATATGTTCGGGAATCCAGTTTATTTTTTTATTGTTTTTTATAAGCTCGCTTCTTATTTTAGAAGTCCCGACAAACCACGATGTTAAAGCGTAGTACAAAAGAGGCGAATCACACCGCCAACAGAATGGATATTCGTGACGATACTTATGAGTCTTAAAAAGAAACCCCTTGTCGTTAAGGTAAAAGATTATTTTTTGTTCGGTTTCCTTGTCTTTAACGTAAAGGTTTTCAAAACCCTGAACTTCGTTTGTAAATTTTCCCTGTTCGTCAACCGTGTGATGCTGCGGCAAGCCAACTTTTTTACCAAGCTCAAAATCTTCTTCTCCATACATCACGGCCGTATGAACAACACCGGTGCCATCTTCTGTAGTAACAAAATCAGCCGGATAAACCCTGTGGGATTTTTCATTTTGAAGGGCGGAAATATTAAATAAAGGTTCATATTTTAAACCAACCAATACAGAACCCTTAAAAACCTGGGTATTCTCAAATAAACGCCCTTCAGAAACTTTTTGGACCAAAGCTTCGGCAGCTATCAAAAATTCATCATCCCCATCAACGCGAACAAGATTATAATTTATGTTTTTCCCAACAGCTAAAGCAACGTTCCCAGGCAATGTCCATGGAGTTGTTGTCCAGGCAAGGATATAAGTTTTATCATTGGCAGTAAATTCACCAATCTTTTGTCCCTCTTTTACTCTAAACTTCACGTAAACCGCTTCGTCTTCAACCTCTTTATATCCCTGCGCAACTTCATGGGAAGATAAAGGCGTGCCACAACGGGTGCAATATGGAACAACTTTATAATCCTGGTACAAAAGACCGCGCTTTGAAATTTGTTTTATAATCCACCAGAGGCTTTCGATGTAACGCCAATCGTAAGTTATATATGGATCTTGCTGATTTAACCAAAAACCTATTCTTTCGGTAAGCTTCTCCCACTCTTCTTTGTATCGCCACACCAAATCTTTGGCTTTGGTGTTGAATTTATCAACTCCGAATTGTTCGATTTCTTTTTTATTTTTAAGACCGAGCTCTTTCTCAAGCTGAACTTCGATCGGCAAACCATGAGTATCCCAACCGGCTTTTCTTTCCACCAAAAAGCCGCACATGGCCTTAAACCGACAAAATAAATCTTTATAGGTACGGGCCAAAACGTGATGAATCCCCGGCTTTGCGTTGGCTGAAGGCGGCCCTTCAAAAAAAACAAAGCGTCTGGCATTTTTAGCCAACGCTATACTTTTGGCAAAAATATCTCTTTTTTGCCAAAACTTCAAAACCTCCTCTTCTTGCTTTACAAATTCGTTCTTGTTTTCATCCTCCATAAGTCTCTTAGATGCCTTCGGGCTTACTACATTTTCAACGGGGCGTTCATGCCAAGCAGCTTTAAGGCTTTAAAAATAACATTTTTTGCCGCTTCTATCAAACATAGTCTCGCTTCAGACAATTCTTTTTCTTCGCTTATAATTCTTTCCTTCTCATAAAAAGAGTTGGCGGCCGTTGCAACACTTAAAAGATAGTGTGTAAGAGCATGAACCTGATAATCCTGACTGATCGTCGCGACAAGTTCGGGAAAACGGAGTAATTTTTTTACAAGCTGCAATTCGCCTTCGGCATTAAGCAATCCGATGTTTTTGAAATTAGAGTTCAATTTTTGCTCTTTGGCCTTACGCAAAATACTGCTCAATCTTGCATGGGCATACTGAATATAAAAAACGGGGTTCTGAAGAGTTTTGCTTTTAGCCAAATCAACGTCAAAATCCATATGAGTGTCAATTGATTTAGTCAAGAAAAAATATCTCGCGCTATCAAGCCCAACTTGCTCCAAAAGCCACTCAAGATTTACTGTTTGTCCCAACCTCTTGGAAAGTCTCATTGCCAAACCGCCCTCTTTAAAACGGACAATCTGCGTGAAAAGTAAAATAAATTTACCCTTAAAACCGAGCATCTTGCCAACGGCTTCCATTCGCTTGATATGTCCCTGATGATCCGGCCCCAAAACGTCTATAACGATGTCGTATTTGCGTTTAAATTTGTCGGCGTGATATCCGATATCGCTCAAAAAATACGTCGGCTGACCCTCTTGCCCCCCAGCCTCCGAACGGACAACAACCTGATCTTGTAAATCTCCAAATTGTGTTGTTTTCAACCACAAAGCGCCGTCTTTTTCGTATATTAAATCTCGTTTCTTCAGATCGTTTAAAATTTTATCCAAAACTTCCTTGTCAAAAAGGGTTTGCTCATGAAACCATTTATCAAATTTTATCTTTAACTGCTCTTTTACAAATTCCTCAATGTCTTCATGAATTGAACTTGCAATTAAATGCCCAAGGCTAACTTCATCAAGAGTTTCTATCTTAAATCCCTTCTTCTTAAACTCTTCCAGTTTCCTGTCTAAATAATCCGATTTATAGGCCTCCCCCTTTCCAAGGGCTGTACGCCCAAGCTCCCTTATTTGGTTTGAACTTTTGGCGTCGTTAACATAATACTCTTTAGCAACATCATATCCTGCTAAATGCATAATATTACCGAGAGCATCGCCAAAAAAAGCTCCGCGTGAATTACCGACGGTTAAAGGCCCTGTCGGATTGGCCGAGATAAATTCAATATTAACTTTCTGACCATCCCCAAGTTTTAGTTCGCCAAAATTTTTATCGGAAATATTTTTTATTTGAGAACGGACAAAATCCTGGTGCAAAAAAAAGTTTATGAATCCAGAACCTGTAACCTCAACTCTCTCAAACATATTAAGCTGTTGGGGTAAATCGGCAGTTATCTGATAGGCAATTTCCACCGGAGATTTTTTTAGTTTGGAAGCCAAAATGAGGGCAACGTTGGTTGAATAATCTCCATGTTCTGAAAAAGATGGGTATTCAACCGCAAATTTGGCTTCAAGCTTAAGCCTTTTAAGAGCTTCCGAAACTGCTTGGGTTATTAAATCTTTTACAGTGCCGCTTTGAGCCATAATTAAAGTATTAATAGTCTAACGAAAAAAGCTTAAAAATTAAAGGTTTGCTTATAAAAAACGTTTGTTTAATGATAGACTGAACTTGTGAAAAAAGAGTTTGCGACAAATCGGAAAGCCAGATTCGACTATCAAATCCTTGAAACATTCGAGGCCGGTTTAGCCTTGAACGGCTTTGAAGTAAAGGCGATCAAAGAAGGCAGGGTTGATATATCTCATGCTTTTATCATTCCTCACGGAAAAGAACTTTTTTTGGTGAACGCGCATTTAAGTCCTTCTCAAATCCAGACTCCTCCGCAAGGTTACAATCCAACCCGCTCAAGAAAACTACTGATGCACAAAAAAGAAATTGCAAAACTCATCGGTTTAATGCGCCAAGGCGGCTTGACTTTGATCCCTTTAAGCTTTTATAATAAGCACGGTTTGGTAAAGCTTGAGTTAGCTTTAGCCAAAGGCAAGAAGAAATCAGACAAAAGAGAAGCTATCAGAAAAAGAGAAACTCAAAGAGAGATTAAACGAACATTAAAAATATAGAGGGGATGTCGGGCTTCGACGGATGAATGTTCTGACAAAGCGCGAATCAAGCTGCACTAACTTGTAAATCTGGTGCAAAACTTATAACTGCCAACAAAAACTTGGCACTGGCTTACGCTTAAGTAAGCCCATCGGCCTGCTGATGCTCAATGGGCAGAAAACCGGTGTTATATATTGAGCGCGCCTGCGCAAGCAGGCACTGAACTTTTTAGCGTCTCTCCCACGTACGGGGGTACATTCGTAGAAACTTTGTCATCAAGCTTCTTCCGGACGGCGGTTCAACTCCGCCCATCTCCACAAGCAAAAATTACCCAATAAATGCTGGGTAATTTTTGATTTATGTGGAGATGAGAAGCGAGTAAACTGCTTTACTCGCGAGCCGAGTTGAATGCCGGAGCGATGTTTGGCGAGCGACAGGCGAGCCAAACCGCGAGGCGGGCCTGCGACCGAGCCAACGGAAGTTGGTGAGAGTTGTAGGCAACTCCGCCCATCTCCACCAGATAGAAAAAGGCTAACCCAAATTGGCCTTTTTCTTTTTTGCCCAAATTCCTCAAAGCTGGCAAAATAGAAAGGATGGTTAAGTATATTTTTGTTGTTGGAGGGGTAATGTCTGGCGTTGGCAAAGGCACCACGGTCGCTTCTATAGCCAAAATTTTACAAAGCAAGGGTGTACCGGTAACGGCCGTAAAAATAGATCCGTATTTAAACGTTGACGCCGGCACAATGAACCCGACAGAACATGGAGAGGTCTTTGTGACCGAAGATGGCGATGAAACAGACCAAGATATAGGAAATTACGAAAGATTTTTAGACCAAAATATTCTCTCAACGAACTATATGACGACCGGCAGGGTTTACAGGGCCGTGATAGAAAAAGAACGAGCCTTGGGATATGGCGGAAAATGCGTTGAAGCCGTGCCTCACATTCCCGAAGAGATAATCAGACGATTGAACATTGCTGCGCGCAAAACAAAAGCCAAAGTTGTTGTCGTTGAAATCGGCGGCACTGTCGGAGAATACCAAAATCTTCTTTTTATAGAAGCCGGTAGAATGCTCAAGCTTAAACATCCGTCGGATGTTGTTTTTATTTTGGTAAGTTTTTTGCCGGTTCCTGCAAAAATCGGCGAGATGAAAACAAAACCAACCCAGACAGCCGCTCATTTGTTAAATTCGGCCGGAGTTCAGCCCGATTTTATAATTGGCCGCTCCAACCAACCAATTGATATACCCCGCAAAAGAAAACTCGCAACTTTCTGCGGAGTCCGCGAAGAAGATGTAATCTCGGCTCCGGACGTGACGAATATTTACGAAATTCCTCTTAATTTCGAACGAGATGGCCTTGGCTCAAAAATTCTTAAAAAACTTAAAATAAAATCCCAAACCAAAGATTTAAAAAGCTGGAAGCGTCTTACGACAAAAATTAAAGGTTTTAAAAAAGAAGTAAAAATAGCTATCGTCGGCAAATATTTTAAAAGCGGCGATTTCACATTTTCAGACTCATATATATCTTTGATAGAAGCCCTAAAACACGCTGCTTGGGCTCAAAACCTAAAGCCCATTTTAAGCTGGATTGATTCCACTGAATTTGAAAAATCCAAAACAAAACTGAAGGAACTTAAAAATTACGATGGCATTCTGATACCTGGTGGTTTCGGGGAACGCGGTGTGGAAGGAAAAATTTCGGCAGTACATTTCGCCAGGGTCAACAAAATTCCTTATCTTGGAATATGTTATGGCATGCAAATGGCTGTTATTGAATTTGCCCGAAACGTCTTGAAATTAAAAGGCGCAAACACAAAAGAAATCAATCCAAAAACGCCCCACCCCGTAATTGATTTAATCCCGGAACAATTGAGGCATCTCGCCAAAAACCATTTTGGCGGCACGATGAGGCTTGGCGCTTATCCTTGTCATTTAAAAGATAAATCTCTGGCCCAAAAAGCTTACGCCAAATTTAAAATAAAAACACCAATAAAAGAACGTCATCGCCATCGTTATGAATTCAACAATAAATACCGCATTGCTTTTGAAAAAAAGGGGGCTTTGTTCTCGGGGCTTTCGCCAAAAGGAGCTTTGGTTGAAATATTTGAACTTGCGGATCATCCTTTCTTTTTAGGCACCCAGTTTCACCCCGAATTTAAATCGCGGCCTTTATTTCCTCACCCGATCTATTTTTCTTTTATAAAAGCTGCCTCAAAAAAACGTATAGTAAAATAAAAAACAGGGCCTCATCTTACGATTTAGACGAGGCCCCAGGGCCAAGAACTATTTGTTGTGGTTGTGTTGCTCGTGCATAAACTGCTTGCACGAACGAACGATTTGAATGCCCCAGTCGGTCAGCTCCGAAGACCCCTCGTTGACACTCATGGAGTAAACCGTGGTGCGCCTGGAACGCTCGCGGATAACCCCGTGATTGACGAGAAAGCTGAAGGCTACGCGGTACTCCACAGCGTTGAATTTCGGCCCCAGCTTGTTGAACACATCCTTGAGGATGTGCTCGCCAGGCAGAAACCTACTCCCCACAAATCTCTTGCTGCTCGAGGGAGCGATAAACCCATAAACCAAAATGGCCTGGATGTGCTCGGGGTCAACGTCGTCGGGCAAATTGAGCTTGAGCTTGCGGTGCAACATGGAAGCGGTGATTTTCTCGATCTGCTCCGCAACCTTTTGTTCTTCCGCCCGACGCTCCTTGAGGCTTTCTGCCTTGGCTTCCTCAAGAAGCGCCCTCAAGACATTCCAATCTTCCTCGCTGCCGCCCCTGGAAACGACATCGCGGCCGATTTCAAAAACTATTTCGGTGAACCGCGCGAAAGGCACGCAGCGATACTCTTGCCTCAAAGCCATTACCCTTTCCTTGATTGAATTCAAAGCCCCCTCCTTGATTTGATATCAATACAAAATATCTATATCACAAATAATTAGTAGTGTCAATACCCTGCAAATTCTTCAAACCTAATATTATCTTCACTCACGCCAGTAGCAACCAACATTTCATTCAAAGCCTTAACCATCGCTGGTGGTCCGGCAATATAATATATGGGCTTATCTAAATCACCAATGTATTTGGAGAACATTCCTTCATTTATGTACCCCCTCTCTCCTTGCCAATCATGATTTGATTTCTGCATATCGGTCATTGTTCCGATAAATCTATAATTTTTGTTTTGCCCTTCCATCAGCTTAAGTTCATCAAGAAAAGCTGCATCTTCTGGCCTTCGATTTGAATAAAAAAGATATATCCTATGAGGCAGTTTCTCATAAGCGGCGTATCTTATCATGCTCATAAAAGGGGTTATGCCTATACCTCCGGCAAGAAAAACGGCTGGCTTTGAAGAATCTTTATGAAGAGTCATTGATCCATAAGGCCCTCCGATCTCAACCTCAAATCCTGGGGATGAATTTTTCAAGGCTCTCTTAAAAGCCGAGTCACGCATCCTGGTTGCTATTATGAGCTCACCTTGATGAGGAGCATTTACCAAAGAAAATGATCTTGTGTTGCCTTCTTTGTCTGTTTCTTTTGGATTTATAAGGGTAATTTCTATATGTTGACCGGCCTTAAAATCGAACTTGTTGGGTTTTTCAAAATGAAAACTCATCGTGCCTTCAGCCACTTCTTCTTTATTTTTTAATCTAACTTTATAAATCATTTTATCTATTTGCTATCCCCCGAAGGCCCATAAATTGACGGAACGCGCCCGCCCATCGGTCTTATATAAACCGAAAGCTGACCCCTGTGATGGATAAGATCTAAAATAAGGCCCCAGGCCATTATATTTTTTGTCGCTTTCCATTCGCTTTTTCCTTTTAACAACATTTCGGCTTTTTCTTCCCATTCATCATCTGTCATTTTTGAAGCCAAATCTGCGCTTTGTCGGGACATCTTTACAAAAAAATCAGCTGCTTCTTCGCCGTTCTTGAAAGCAACCGGCTTAAGCTCGACAAAATCAACAACACCTTTTTGCAAAATATCTGGCATTGTAGCAAACTCGCTGGCCATAGAAACCATAAGCTCCATAGCGCTTTTATTTCGCTCGTGCGGTCGCCAACTCAACTTATCGTCGGGCAAAGCTTTAAATAGCCTTTCAAATCTTGGCGATTCGTCTTTAATAGTATAAATAAAAAATTCTCTTGAGGTCATGAATTATTTTTGTGATTAATACTTACGAAATGTAATTTTAACATACAACATAGGAATTGAAAGGAACTTGCTAAATTTCAATAAACCTGTTAGGATTTTTCCATCAATAATAGAAAAGCTATTTTACAGCACAGAATCAACCAACAAATTAAATCTCCGAAAGTCAGGGTTATTGACGAAACGGGCAAGCAACTTGGGGTAATGAATACTCAGGAGGCTATGCACCTCGCTTCAGAGCGGGGTTTTGATTTGATGGAAGTTGCCGCCAAAACAGAACCTCCGGTTGTAAGATTTGTAAATTACGGCAAATACCTCTATCAGCAGGCTAAACTCGCCCGCAAATCTGCTCAGAAAAAAAGCGAGGTTAAAAGTGTGCGCATTAGCTTTAAAGCTTCAAAACACGATCTTGAAGTTAAAATAAATCAAATAAACAAGTTTTTTGAGGAAGGTCATAAAGTAACTGTTGAAATGCTCCTTAGAGGAAGAGAAAAAGCTGTTAAAAGATTTGCCAGAGAAAAATTCAATGAATTCCTTACAATGTTAAAAAATTATAAAACAGAAGAAGAAATAAAAGTTTTGCCCAACGGATTCAATGTGGTTATAACCAAAACCAAATAGTATGTTAAAAACAAAAAAAGCCATTTCAAAAAGAATAAAGGTAACGTCAAAAAATAAATTTATCCGTCGCAAGATAGGACAAAATCATTTCAATGCAAAACAATCTGGCAACAAAACCCGCAGTCTTCATAAAACCAGCGAGTTATCGGCACAAGTCGCCAAAAGAATTAAAAGGCATCTTCCTTACGCTTAAAATAATATGGCCAGAGTAAAAGGAGCGGTTCATGCATTAAAACGCCGGAGAAAGTTTCTCAAAGAAACCAAGGGTTTTCGTGGCGGCCTCAAAAACAAGGAACGGCTGGCAAAAGAAGCTCTCTTGAAAAAATGGACTTATCAGTTCGTATCAAGAAAGCTAAAGAAAAGAGACTTCAGAAGATTATGGCAACTACGCATTAATGCGGCCCTAAGAACCAAGGGTTTAAACTACTCTAAATTCATGGGTGATCTGAAAAAAGCCAATATCAAAATCGACCGAAAAATTCTTTCCGAGCTGGCAATGAATCATCCAGAGATATTTAACGAACTCACAAACCGAATAAAAAAGTAAAATAAAGAAGGCCCGGCTATATTTCCTAGCGAGGCCACACAAAATTTTTTGCGATGGTTAAGCGACGGAAATTCAAGAAATGTCAGAACATTTCTTATTTTTGTTTTGTCAAAAACTCATAGGCTTTTTGCAAAATTTCTCTTGCGTTTTTGTGTTTCAAACGGCGTAAAGTTACCTGGTAAGGCATCCAGGCGTAAGCACTATGTTCCGGGCTTAAAGAAACTTTTCGTGTCGGAGATTCAACAAGATAAAAATCGACAGTTTTAAAATAAGGCTTTCCGGCCCGCTGATAATGCCACTTAATAGCACGGTGAAAACCCCTGATGTAACGGGGATATTTTATCCCGGTTTCTTCTCGGACCTCTCGAAGCATTGCTGCAAGAGAAGTTTCTCCTTTCTCCACCCCACCCTTTACATAATCCCATCGAAAACCACCTCGCTTGGCATACCGCACAAGCAAGAAGTCAAGACCTGCCTGCACAGAAAAACTATGTCGCCTTCTAAAGAATATTATTGCTCCTGCTGAATGTTCAAATGTCATTTTTATTTAAAAAATCTTCCGCGGCTTCCAAAGATTTTTTTATTTCTTTGTTTGAAATTCTATTAAGCGCCTCTTCATAAGTTAACCATTCAAATTTATCATGCTCCCATGAAAGCTTTACTTCTTTTTTATCGGTCCTGGCCAAAAACATAGCGACAAACTTTGGAATAATGCCTTTTCCATTACGATTTTTTCTGAAATAACGAGCAGTATATTTAAAACCCTCAATAATATCGAGGTCTGTTATTCCTGTTTCTTCTTGGGCTTCACGGCGAGCAGCTTCGACACCCTTCTCATTTCCATCAAGAACTCCTTTGGAAAAATCCCAAAAATCAGGGTATTCGGGCGATGGCGTGGAATGCAAAACCAGATAACGTCTTCCTTCTCTGGCTTCATTAAATAAAATCAGGCCAGCTGAGCGTTCAACGGGCATCTTTTAAAGATTTTAACATCTTTTCGGCCGGCCAAGCATTGATAATATCTTTTTTGGTGGCCCAACCTCGTCTTGCCTGGGCGACACCAAACTCCAAGACCCCAAAATGATTCTTATTATGAGCATCAGAGTCAATTGAAAGCTTTACCCCGGCCTCAATGGCTGAACGTATATGATCATCCTTAAGATCAAGCCTGTCGGGATAAGCATCTATCTCCAAAATCGTCCCGCTATTTTTGGCGGTTTTTATAATTTCTTCCATATCAAGTTCATATGCTTCTCTTTTATTAATTAGTCGCCCGGTTGGATGAAACAAAATATCTACGTTTGGATTTTTCATAGCTCTTTTTATACGCTCGGTCATATCTTTTTTACTCATATTAAAATTGGTGTGCACGGCCGCGCCAATAACATCGCCTTGAGAAAGAGTTTTATCATCAATATCTAAACTTCCGTCTTTTAAAATATTTACCTCTGCGCCTTTCAAGATTTTAACTCCCAGCCCTTTTTTGTTAAGCCCATCAATCTCGGCCCATTGTTTGAGCAATCTTTTTTCATCGTTACCCCCCGTCATTGCCAAAGCCTTGGTATGATCGGTAATTACAATGTATTCAAGTCCGGCTTTTTTGGCAGCCAAGCTCATCTCTTCAATCGAGTGAGCGCCGTCGGTCCAGTTGGTTTGAGTCTGTAAGTCTCCTCTCAAATCTTTATAGCCAATAATCTCTGGCAACTCTCCTTTTAATGCGGCTTCAATTTCTCCTTTCGTTTCGCGCATTTCTGGAGGAATAAAAGTCTGTTTGAAGCCAAGCGCCTTATATAATTCTTCTTCGTTTCTTCCGGCGACAAATTTAGCCCCCTTGTAAAGACCGTACTCATTGAGCTTATAACCCTTCTTTATGGCAAGCTGCCTTAGGGCAACGTTGTGATCTTTTGAGCCAGTAAAATAATTAAGCGCGGCGCCAAAACTTTTTTCTTCAACGACTCTTAAATCAACATCGATTCCTTTTGAAAGTTTAACAGAACTTTTTGTTTCTCCATGGGCATGAACATCAATCACTTCGGGCATTTTTACAAAAAAATCCATTACCTTTCTGGGTTTTTTTGAGACAACCAAAATATCTATATCCCCGATTGTCTCTTTCCAGCGCCTGATAGAACCGGCGACAACAACCTTCTTTGTTTCTTTAAGAGCCCCGAGCCTTTCTTCAATTAGACGCACAAGCGGCAAAATATCACCCAACACAAAACGACCTCCGGAACTTTTAACAAAATCTATCCCTCTTAAAATATTTTCCTCTGATTTTTGCCCAAAATGACCAAGTTTCCTGATTTTTCCTTTTTTGGCCGCATTTTCCAAATCTTCCAAAGTGCGTATGCCTAAATCCCTGTAAAGTTTCTTGATGTGTTTTGGGCCAACGCCCTCAACGCGCCGCAACTGTTGATAATCAACGGGATATTTTTTCTTAAGTTTATCAAGATCTTTAATGTGTCCTGTTTTTAAAAACTCTTCAATGCGCTCGGCAATGCCAACACCAACCCCCGGTATCCTCATAATTCCCTTCAAGCCGCCCTCCTTATAAAGCTCGGGGATCTCTTGTTCAAAGGCTGAAATTACTTCTGCGGCTTTTTCAAAGGCTCTCGGCTTAAACTGAACTTCATCCATATCTAAAAAGCCAGCAAGTTCATTCAAAACCTTGGCAATCTCGTCGTTACTCATATTACAATTATAAAGGCTCGGCCATCTAAAAAACAAAAGTGGTTGCGGAATGACTTGACACTTAACTCAACTAGCGATAAGATGCGCTCCTTGTTGTTTTTGTGGTGGTGTGGTCCCGGCGAGTGGTTTGCATCACCATTGTGGCTTATCCAACACGCAATTGCGGTTGGTCGGCTGTGCCCCTGGGCAATCCCAGCACCGCACGGCGGGTCAAAGTCCTATCCCAAAATGACGTTCCTGGAAGAACGTCCTGACCGAAGCCACTTGTGGCCTGGCGCATGTTCCGTTGTAGCGGGAGTGCGCCAGGCTTTTTCTTTTAGAAAAGCGCTGATTGTTTTTCTTTCTTACTCAATTCTTTTCTTTCGGCTTCTTCAAATATCTTTATTTCTCCGTAGACTCCGTCGTATCCCGGTTCAATATGAAGCTTACCTTCCCGAACCCTCTTTATACCTTCACCAATCTCTGGAGCCGAAGCCTGAATCAAATCATTAATATTCGCATCAAGCAAAACCTTAAATTCTGAACCAAAAGTTCCGATCAATTCCTTATAGGCGCTCACCACCTTTTTTGTGCCAACACCCTGGTCAAACGCCTCTGCAATAATCTCTTGCAACGGCACTAAATTTTTGTAGGGAATTCTTTTTTCATCAACATATCCTTCTTTTCGAGCAGGATCAGCCAACTCTTCAATCCGACTCATTACCCCCCTGGTTACAGGCTTGCCGCAAACTTCGCATATGGCCTTTTTTTCTTTTTCTTGATTTGGAGAATAAACAATATTATGAGCCCTGTGACCCGAATAATGATACATTCCTTCTTCGGGATAAAACTCTAAGGTATATAAAAATTTCTTTGGGTCAGAACTTTTTATGGCATCCATTATTCCGCTGTAAGAAAGCTCCGTATCAAAAAGACAAGCCTCTCTTCCTATTTTTGGGAGCGAGTGGGCGTCGGAGCTTGAAATTATTGAGACGCCATCAAGCCATTTTATTCTCCAATTCATGGGCGGATCTGAAGAAAGCCCCGTCTCAATAGCAAAAACATTCTTTGTTAATTCCTCAAAACATTCCTCAAGCGAGTTGAAGCCGCTCATTGAGCCAAAAATACCAAACCACGGAGTCCAGACGTGGGCCGGGATTAAAACAGAACCGGGTGTGTCTAAAATTATCTTTAAAAGTTCTTTTGAATCAAGGCCTAAAATAGGTCTTCCGTCCGCCTTTAAATTTCCTATCCATCCAAGACGTGTATTTATTTTTTCAACCGCCTCAAAAGAAGGCGCATACAACAACTGATGAACTTTTCGGACGCGACCGCCTTTAGAATATATGCAACTCACCTCGGCCGTTAACAAAAATCTTGGCATTTCTTCTGCCTTATGATCTTTGGGAACAAATCTGTTTTTCAGTTTAAGTAACCCAGGCTCGGCTGGTTCTAATTTTTCTTTAAGCTCTTTAAACCACAAAGGATGGGTGAAATCACCCGTACCGATAACGTTTATACCCTTATATAAGCCCCACAGCCCGAGATTTTCTGTGGTCATATCCTTTGAAACCGCACGGGCGTATTTCGAGTGTATTTCTAAATCGGCAAAAATTTTCATGCCTAAATAGCCGAATCAATAAGATCTTTTTTAGTTTCTGTTGCTGTTGCAACTAAAATCCCTAAAGAAAACCAAAAAATTAACCTCCCCTGTTGAAGAGTCCAAAAGCCGTGATAAAAAAACGAACTTATCAACAAAAAGGCAAAAACAGCAATTAGTTGTTGCTTCCAAAACTTAGCCACCAAGTCGGTTTCCTGCCTGAAAGCCCTAACAAGACCAAACATAAGATAACCAAGAAAAGCTATGAAAAAGATAAGATTTACAACCCCTGTTTCAGCGGCAATAAGAAGATAAATGTTATTTACAGGCTGTAATTGTAAAGGACCAAGATCGGGATTCACTTCCGCAAGTCTGATAGGATAATACCCGGCGCCAACACCAAACAAAGGCCTTTCGGCTATAAAGTCCAAAGCGGTTTTATCCAAAACACCAAAACCACTCAACGCAGCCTGACCAACCAACTGAAACCTTTCAAAAAGCTCAACCCTGAACATAAAAGCAATAATGATAACAAAAATCAAAAAAACAAACATGAGGTATTTTGATCTTTCTCTTAAAACAGCTCCCCAGGAAGAACTATAAAGCCAAAAAAAACCTGCGAGCAAAAAGGCTATTCCAACAACAATTATAGATCTTGAAAATGTAAGGGCTAAACCAACCAACATTATAAAAACAACCACCAACATCCCGATGCGAATAAAACTGTCTTTAAAAGCCCTACGTTCTTCATCCTTTGGCAAAAATCCAGGGTTTGGGTAATCTCCAAAAAAACGTTTTTTTAGAATCATATAAGAAATGAAAAAAAGTCCAAGGACCAAAAAAATTGCAAGTAAATGAGGATGGGGAAACGTACCGTACGGACGCAATAAGAAAAGTTCTTTCACAAAAAGTCTAACAACTTCCGGAAGATCGGGAGCTAAGACCGCCTCGCCAAGCAAGGTTAAAGAAAGTGATTTTTCAAAAGTGAATTGGAAAAACCCGATAACACCCTGAATAAAAGCAGAGGCAACAAAAACTTTAAGAATCGCAGTCAAGCTGTATTGCCTGAAAGCCAAAACTATGTATACAAAAAACAACAGAAACTCGGCTGTTTTGGCTATATGATACAAAGAAACCGCTATGCTTCTGGGAGGAAAAGAAGCTAAAATCGTCAAAATAAAAAAAGCAACAAGAAAAAGGTATAGAGGATCAGATTCGTGAATTACCCGCCACCTCTCTCGTAAAAAATTCTTTAAAGGTTGATCCCCAACGTAACGCATGAAAAAAACTATCAAGAGAGCAACTATAAGAATGTCGGTAAAATACAAAAATAAAGTATTGAATTCCTCAAGGGTTGAAATCCCATAACTATGCAGCACAAACCGAAGCTGAAACGGTATGGCAAAAACCAAAACAAAAAAAATAATCTGCTCTAACCTTTGCAAAAAATTAGTTTTCATAAATTAAAGAAAATTTGATTCAAGAAGCCAAGCAAAAATAATGTTGTCAGAAAAATAATAAATGGCATAGGAACTCTTATTGAGTATTCCGGCTCCCTATCCCCTTTATTTTTTGCCGTTTTGAAAATAAAAATTATTATTATTGAGCTTAAGGCTACGGTAACCGCGCCCAAAAAACCGATAATGCCGACGAAAGAGCCTATGTTTAAACCAAAAGCTATCATTGGTACGATTACAACCAAAAGCCCTGCCAGCTTTTTATCAAAATTTAGATCAAAATGCAAAAGATCTTTCAGATAAACACCGGCGACCAAAAAAGAAGTTGCTATAGCCAATAATCCGAATAAAGCGACCCACTGAACAAAACCGGCTCCAAAAAAATTACGAAGCCCGCTTAAGGCATCAGGTGTCGTTTCTGAACCGGAAACTCCGGCAACAGCCAAACCGAAAGCAAGGGAAATAATCATCGCCAAAACAGTTCCCAAAATAATAGCGTGTTTAAGAAGCTGTTTCTTATGCGCCAATTCGTCTTTCATTTCTGGTATGGCGATCGCACCCGATAAAGCAAAAAGAATCACCCCGTAGGGTAATAAAAATTCTCTAAGCGAAAGAGCATTCAAGTTGTCCAAGGAAAATTTAGGCAGACCAAAAATAACAATCCCTAAAAGAATAAGGATCAATAGACCATCAAGAGCCAATTCAATATTGGCTACAAGTTTTAATCCGCGTATAACCCAAAGAGAAAAAACTATCCAGAACAAAAATACGTATAAGCCAAAAGAGCCCCCAATTAAAGGACCGAGTACTAAAAACAAAAAATTTCCTCCCAGAATAAGATAAACAAGAAGGCCGCCGTAAGAACCGAGTATTTCAACCATTAAAACAATTTTTTCCCAGACTGGCCCAAGGTACTTTTTTGTGTAACCCGGCAGACGATGATTTTCTTTGGTCCTTAAAATTACCTCTCCATACATAAGCTGAAGAACAGTGATTATAAAACCAAAAACAGTAAAATATAAAAGACCAATGATCCAACCGGCCTTAGTAATCACGTAAGGTAAGGCAAAAATACCAGCGCCAATTGTCGTCCCAAATAATGTTGCGACCGCAACTAAAAAAGATTTTGATCTAATCATTTATTCTGATTGCGATTTATGCTCTCTTGGCTTAAACCGCTGAGCAATTTCTAAAAATATATAAACAAGCAATGTTGTAAGAATGGCAAGCAAATACATTCCAAATCCAACAGCCATTCCAATAGCGGCAACAACCCAAACTGTAGCGGCGGTTGTAAGATTTTCAATACGCTCTCCTCTGAAAATTATAAGCCCAGCCCCTATAAAACCTATTCCCACAACCACCTGTGAGGCGATGCGTGAAGGATCAAATGCGGGCGTTTGGAGCTGGCTTGCCATATGAACAGAAAGAATAGTAAATAAAGCCGATCCGACGCTCACAAGAGCATTGGTTCTTAGGCCAGCCTCTTTGCCGACTCGCTCTCTCTCAAGCCCAACAACCGAGCCCAAAACAAGAGCCAATAACAAGGACCAAAAGAGATCCAGTTGTCCTACGTCAAAAAAGTTAAGCGACATGAATCAATCTACTTTATAAACCAAATCGCCCTCACGAACTTTATCTTTAACTTTAATACCAACGACATCCCCCTTTTTAGCCGTCTGGACTTGCTTGTGTTCTATCTGTATAGATTCAACTTCCTGCTCAAAATTACTGGTTGCTCCGACCAGTTTAATCTTATCCCCAACCTTCAAAACGGCCTTAAGTTTTATAATTCCAACCCCAAGATTAGAGTAATAATGAGTTATCTCGCCTATTGGTTTTTCCTCGGCTGATTTTGTTTTTGGCATAAATTTTACAACGTGTTTTTAAGAAGAACGTTCCTCTTCAATTAATTTTATGACCTTTTGAACTAAACTTTTTGGATCAGGATCGTAAACTATTTTGCCTGGCCCCCGATGAGCCTGTTCAACCATTTCTTTTATAGTTTCGTCTGTCGCCCAAGGTCCTTCCAAAATTCCTATAGGTTTTTTATCTTCAAAAGCTATTGTAAATTCATTCAATGTGCCCATGCGGCCACAGGCAACTATAACCGCGTCTGCCGCTCTCATCAAAATAAGATTTCTGCCAGAATAATTGAAGCCTGTGTAAACAATGACATCAAAATAATCAGTCGGAAGTCTGTAGACCTTAAGATGCTCTTTCTCTGAAGCCGCTGGAGAAAAGCCAATACTCAAACCGCCTTCTTCCTTGGCGCCTTTAGCCGCCCAGTAAGGTGCTCCTGTGGTTGCTCCCGTTATAACAACACCTCCTTGTTTTACTATTTCTCTTCCTATTTGTTCAGAAAGTTCATGTATATTGGGGCCACAGTGGGAAGTCTCTGAAGCTCCAGAGATTGCTATTTTATATTGAGCTTTTTCCGATACCTTCATCATATCAATTGCTATGGTAGATATTATAATGTTTTATATTCCAATAAACTTTTACAAAAAGTTTATTCATTACATTTCAAACGATTTCCTTTAGTTTTCCTATTTTTGATATCGTTTATTGTACCTACCTATTTATTCCAATGCAAATGAACCGCCAAAGCTCGGGGCCTCGGCCTCCACGGCAAGATTATCTTTAAGAAACTGGGCAAAATTAAGCGCGGCATGCTCTTCTCCCTGAACAACAAAAACTTTTTTGACAACATGGCGCACTGGTTCCACAAATTTAAACAGCGCTTCCCGATCGGCATGACCCGAATATCCCTCAATATGAACAACTCTTGCCCTAACTGGTATTTTTTCTCCAAAAATTTTTACAACGTCGGCTCCTTCCAGAAGCTTGCGGCCAAGCGAAGAAGCAACCTGATAACCGACAATAATAATGGCGCTGTTTGGATCCGAAAGATAACGCCGCTCGTGATGCATTATTCTCCCGCCCATAGAATTGCCAGAACCGGCAATAATGATCTTTGGTCCAATCACATCGTTAATCGCTTTTGATTCTTCGGTTGTCGCCGTCATCTTAAGCCCGGGGAATCTGAAAATCTCCTCTCCCACATCAAGTAATTTATTCATTCCCTCATTAAAATATTGTCTGTTTTGTTTATAGATAGCGGTGGCTTTTATAGCAAGGGGGCTATCAAGAAACACCGGCACCTTCGGAATCCGTCCGTTTTCAACAAGCTCGTTCAACTCCGATAACAAAACTTGAGTACGCTCAACGGCAAAAGAAGGTATCATCACAACTCCTCTCCTACGGACAACTTCTTCAATCACGTCTTCCAAAACATCTTTGCGTTTTTGTGTCGCTTCGTGAAGACGATCGCCATAAGCCGATTCAATGACTAAATAATCGGCCTCGTTTATAACAGCCGGTTTTTGCAAAAGAGGATTGGGCCAATTGCCAAGATCTCCGGTGAAAACTATCTTTATCTTTTCCTTATCTTTTTTGGACTTTGGTGAGTGAATTTTTGTATCAATCCAAATCTCAATAATACTTGAACCTAAAATATGTCCGGAATTTTGAAATTTCACCTCTATTCCCCGAACCGGCTCAAAAGACTCCCCATATTCGTGAGTTTCTAAATGCTCAAATGTATGTTCAACATCCTTATGATCATATAAAGGATCTTTTTTGAGATGCTTGGCCTCTTCTTCAAGCAAACCGTGGGAATCTTCAAGCATCAAACGCATTAAATCAGCAGTTCCTTTAGTCGTGTGGATTTTTCCACTGAAACCGGCTTTGTCTAATTTTGGCAACCGGCCAGAATGGTCAATATGAGCATGAGTGATACAAACAAAATCTATTTTTGAAACGTCAAATGAAAAAGGTTGATAATTTCTCTTATCGGCAAAAGCACCGACCTGAAATAATCCGCAGTCAATCAAAAATTGGGCTTTATCGGTTTTTACCAGATAAAGCGCCCCCGTAACCTCCAGAGCTCCTCCAAAAAACTGAATTGTAATCATATTGTTGTTCTATTGTACCAAAAACTTCATCGTTTCTCTACACGTACGATAAACTCTTCTGCCTTTTTTATACCCCTTGATTTATCTTGAACGATCATTTGTTTAATTGCGCGTTTAAACTTTTCTCTTCCTTTTGTCCAACCTGTAAGCAAAAAACAACCCTCCGAACAACCGGGTCCAATATGAATTTGAATGTGCTTACGCAGAACTTTACCCGTGCCCAAAATAACGTTCTTATTGTTTTTCTTTCCAACACCACTTTCGTAAAGCTCGAGGCGAAAGCCTTTTTTACCGTCGGTGCGAATACGCGCGTTATATGGTTTTTGAATTTTATTCGGAGGAGCTTCACCGTCAATTCCGTACTTTGATTGTTTACGCTTAATAAAAGTCGGTACTAAAGCATCTCGGCTAACTTCAAACTCTCTGACAGACCCGGACTCGTTCAAAATAAACATTCTATAAGAGAAGGTTTTTTTGACTTTTCCCTTGTGGTTTTGCAAAGACCAAAGCCTGGTCCACCCCGATTTTTGATTGGTTATAAAAAGCTGAATAGCCATAAATTAATCATTTCTTTAACAGAAACAAACGATATCTAAAAACTCCCGTTGTTATAAGCGGCCCAGATCAAAAAAGCGATTAATTGGTATGTGAAATATCCAGCTATAGAAAAAACTGCAATCATTGGCAGAGCCGGCATGGGTTTACGCTCGGTTTGATTTGTAAAAAATAAATGATTTACAAAAAAACCGAGTAAAGAAGAAAGCCAAATTACCAAAGAAATATAAATACTAACCGGCAAAACCGAAACAGCAAAAATGGTCGGCATAACAACATCTCCGCCGCCCAAAAACATAAATCCCTCGCCTGGCTTTGCTTGATGAGTTCGTTGACCATGGGCCCTCAAAGATTCGGGAATTATAAGACCCAATATGGCCCGTGAACGAATCATCTCTTCGGCTAAATGAACCATGTGCTTGGTCTTATAAACAGCAATGAAATCGTAGACAGATAACATAATAAGAAGACTAACCACCGCAATCGGAGATAATGACAAACCCAATGAACCGCCAACCCCGGCAACGCTCAAAATTATAACCAAATTATGATTAATGACCGTTGGATGAACCATTCTATAAACAGTAAAGGCGGTGGCAAGAACCAATGCCAAAATCGGAATAAAAAATATGCTAAAAAATATATTAAGACCGCCAAAAACGGCCAGAATGAATATTGCCTGAAAGGAAAAGTTGCCAAATTTTCTGAAAGCCTTACTTAAAATGAGTATGACTATTGTCGCAATAATAATATACAGAAAAACGGTCGTCGCAGATAACTCCTGCGAATAAACTTTCTCGTACAAAAAACTCTCTCTTAAACGGGAGGCAACAACAATCCCAAGAAAAACACTCAAAGAAACCATCAGCACTTCCTGAAAAAATAAAATTGGTTTTTTTATATTCATATACTCCTAAAACCATTGTATCAAAAGGGGGTCAAAATTAAGAGCGTCCCGTTATGAAACGAGACGCTCCGCGTTTGGCCTGAAGCCAAATCTCACACAATTCTTGCTGTGTGGTGGTTGTTTGCTCAAACGCGCAACTCTCACGGCTTCACGAAAAAGCCTTTTTGCGCGCTCTGGCTTCAGATGATGAACTTTGAGAGCCACGAGTCTTAGCTCCTCACGCAAAAGAGCAAAAGAAGCTCTCCTGCGGGGAAGCGGAACTCTCCTGAAGGAAAAAACGAAGCAATAGCCAAATTTCCTACGCCCAAGTCCATTTGCCTCAAGGGCCAAGGCCTGAGCGTCAAAGGCTCGGAAAATGGCGGTTACGGTTGAGTCGAAGTTGTAATCCGAGATACAAAAAGCAAGGGGCGCAAAAGGAGTACGAGAACCAACAAAGAAAAAACAATCGCTCAAGCGCACTTTAAGTTGCGCTCCAAGACGGTCATTTTTGTATGAAAGTCCTCGGTAATGCCACCGTCTGAAAACTGACGGTGGAATCAGCCTCGCTCCCTTGAGCCTGAAAAAAGGGATTCGCCCCCCATTGCGACGTCGCCAGGAAGCAATCCTTTTTTCAAGATGATCCCGAACCCGACGTTGACCTTTTTGCCACGGCCCCGTTGGAAATCTGAGTCCATGACGATTTTTCAACCAGAAACAGCCCGGGCACTCAAGGCATGCCTCAACGTCACTCCACGAGAATTTAAGTTCTTGCAACCTTCACCTCCTAAGTTTGATTTTACTTTGGTTTTGAGGAACGAAAAGAACTTTTAAATTTTCTTATCTGAAGATGAACCCCCGAACGAAAACGAGACGGCGTCCTGTAGGCAACTCTTCCCTTATGAGCTCTTGAAGAAGAGTACCGTTTCATGCCCGATTGAGTCAACTAATAATGAAAATAGTTTGCAAATTTTTTCCCAAAATAAATACCGCCGAAAAATCCCAAAATTTCAAGGCTGACCGCTGCAACTTTATGTATGAAAAACCAATCTTGCCAGCTCAATCCAAGCCCAAAAAGTTCAAAGTCTCTAGCCAACAAATCAATAACCGAGATTTCAAGAAGCATATGGAATAAAAAAGCAACACCCAAGGCAAAAATAACAAAAAGCCCTATGTAAACTTTTCTTTTCATTAGTTATTGAAAGTCATTCTCTTATAAATCGCTCTGGTAACTTCCACATCTGCATTACAATAATCGCAGATTTCTTTAAGCTTACCGGCTTTATAAAACTCGTAGACTTTTGAACCGTCAAGATCACCCTCTTTCGATGATTTAATACCAAAAGAAGAAGCCAACTCATGAAGAGAACTGCCTGTTTTATCATAGGCCCATTTATTCCATTCATGCATCGTGTCATACATTGGATTATCCCTGTATTTTGCGAATGTGAGGTTGTACGTCGGGCGAACGCCGAGAACGATGGATCGTTGATATATAAACTTCATATCAAAATCAAAAATATTATGACCAACAAATAAATCAACGTCTCTCGCCGCCTCCCAAAAACTTTTTAAAATTTCTTTCTCATCGCCAGAAAGGCATTGGGGAGGATCATTATTTATGGCATAGGAAATGCAGAAAATTCTTCCGAAAGTTCCGGAAAAACTTGTGTTTTTGAAGTATTCTTCAAAATCCTTTGGGGCCCTACCGCCTTTTTTCTCTCTTTTTTCAACGTAACGACCATATAACTCCTCAATAATCTTACGTTTCTCTTCAGCGGCAGGTAAAGTCTCAATGTCAAAAAAAATTTTTTTCATTTATTATTCCCTTCTAATAATCACATAAGAACCTTCTTGATAAAGCAAGGTGAATTGTCTGTCGTCGTCGTCTTCAAATTGAGCAGATCCGTTGCGCTTGGCATAATCAAAAAACACCATTGCTTCTTCTTTGGCCAAATCTTCTTTTAGATATCTAGCTCCTTCCTGGGCATTTTCTTCGTAACTAACGCTAAAACTATAAATTGTATCTTTACGTACCATAATATTTTTTAACCAAGTGGGGTTGATAAACGCTCACGCATAACGCCGATATAATCATCGAAATAATCGGCTATTTTTGAAACTTCAAACTCTTTCAAAACAGCATCGGGGCTTTCTCTTTCCAACAAAAACTCTATTGATTTGTAAATAAACTCTTCAGGAGAAAATTCGGTTTTAAAACTTTTATAAAAATTCTGATCAATGGTAACCTTATGACGAGAAAGGCTGGAATTTTCGGAAATCTCAACCTCAAACTCCCAGGGATTACCATCTTTGGAAGAAACTCTTATATTTGCCATAAAATTAAACCCTGTACATTTTCTTTACCTCTTCCTCTATGTCTTGAGGTATTGGAATCGGAGCGCGAACCTTACTGACTCCCGGATACCGCCAAGCCGAGATCATCCTTACAAGTCCTGGCTTTAAAGGTTCAAACATTATCCAAACCTCCTGTGGTCTTTTTTTGGAGCCAGCTCTACGCATATGGGCAATTGTTCCTTTTGCTACTCCAACTTCAGTCCTGTCCATACGCCACAAAACATTCTTTATGAGCGCAGACGAAATCCTATAAAATTTCATCTTGTCCTTGCAATGAGAAGTCCAAAGTATGTTATTGGTATCTTTTAGGACCTTATATAACATGCAAAACCGAACTCTCAAAAAGACCCGTCCCACAAAGGAGGCGTCCCAAAATCCGGAGCATCAATAACTGTTCCTCTGATAAAAAATCCCAGCATAACAACAGCTATAACCGCAAAAGCCACAACAAAAAAAATTTTTCTCATTGAATTTATCTTAAGGGTAAGTTGGGAACCGCTGATTTTTCAAGGGGAGGATAAAGTTGCGGATCAATAGTGCGCGAAAAACAAAAATTTCCAGAGCTGTGACCCCAGTATTCAAACTGATTAAAAGGATGAGGTTCTGCGGGTGTTAATCTTTTAGAATAAATAGCTCCAGATTGTTCTAATGAAGAAGTCTCAAATTCAGCGCATAGTTCAAAACTTAAAGACCCAAGGATTCGATATTCGTAAGCTTCACCAGTTTGCGGATCACGAGGAACGACAAAACCACCAATATCGTCTCTAAGCTCATCTAAGCTTTGAGGCAAGGCTCCTTTTCTTTGCCAATAATTTACTATTTGCCACTGAATAGATTGCAAATCGCCAATGCGCCTCTCATCAAAACGGACCTCCCGTTGATTTTGAGGACTACCAGCCACAAAAAAACCGCCGACAACGGCAATTATAACTGCCAAAATAATAACCCAGGCCAGTATTCTCATTTTTGAGTCAGAAAAAACGCTCTCTTCATGACGTAGATTCCAAAGATAGTAAAAGAAAACAGAACCAGCGATGAAAAATATGCTCAAGATTTTAAGGAGAAATCTAAGCGTCAACTCGCCTTCCAGAAAATTAAAGATAAGAGCTATAAGATCTCCTATGATGATAAGAGAGGCCACAAACAAGGTTAAATACAAAAGCCATTTTCTTATACGAAGCTCTCGTTTCTCTGGGTGTAAAACCCAGTCTTTTTGCAAAAATCTAAGAACCCAAATATAAAGAGGAAAAATAACCACCAAAGAAGCCAGCGACCAACGAATGGGGCTAAAATAAGAAGATATCGGCCTGTAGTAATCGGTTAGTGGATCGGGAAAATATATATTTATGTACTGAAACAGTAATGTTCCAAAAGCCACCGCCGAAATGGCTAGAGCGACAATTGAAAACAAATACAAAAATACGTCGCGTGGCGTAGATTTTTGAATGACATCCATAAACTTAATTTTATCTCATTAAAAATAAACTTCAAGTCTTATCGGAAACCTTCTCCTCCTGCTCAATTAGTTTCTCATCCTTTTTAACCGCCTCAACGGCAACTTTCTTCTTTACACAAAACTATGATTTAGTTTGGATTAATTTGTCAATTTCTGCAAGCTTAATTGCTTCTCCAATAAAAAACTTTCCAACCCTTATGCGCACGAGGTCAAAAAGATAAGCCCCAACCCCAAATTTTTTGCCCAAGTCTCTGGCTAAAGAGCGTATGTAAACTCCCGGACCACAACCGACCGCGATTTTTAAATAAGGCCACTTATAACTTACAAGCCGAATAAAATCTATCCTTACTTTTCTTTTCTTCAAATAAACCTCCTTTCCTTTTCTCGCCAACTTATAAGCCTCGATTCCGCCAGTTTTTATGGCGCTAAAAATGGGCGGTCTTTGTTCTATAAAACCCGAAAAATCTTTCAGGGTCTCTAAAATTTTATCCTTTGGAACTTTTTTTGGGTTGACTGTTTTTGTCTTAACGCCTTCAGCATCATCCGTGGAACTGGCTTCCCCAAACTTTATGGTCGCTAAATACTCTTTGTTTTCAGAAACAATATCTTTCAGTTGTTTTGTTGCTTCCCTGCCGACCCCAACAACAAGAATGCCTTCGGCCAAAGGATCCAATGTCCCAGCATGCCCGACTTTTTTTGTGCCAAAAAACTTTCTTATTTTATTTAATACTTGGTTTGAAGTTGGACCCTTGGGTTTATAGATGGCAAATACTTTTGGCTTCTGATTGCCGCTATAATTTTCCTTGTTTGATTGCTTGACGTAAACTTTCGACATAAAAATTAAAAAAGAAAAGATTGTGAAAAGTTAAAAGCTTTTGCCCAGTCATTTCTTTAGATTTAATCAAATGAGTAATGTAAGAACGGGTATATTTTTCACAAACAAAACACAGACAATTATTATCTATTGGCTTCTTATCTTTCAAAAAGACTGATTTTTGAAGGTCAATTTCTCCAGAAGAAGTGAAGGCCACGCCCCTGCGCCCGTAGCGAGTAGGAACTATGCAATCAAAAGTATCAACCCCCTCTTTTATTACTTTAGGTATATCTTCCAGATACCCTATCCCAAGCAAATGACGAGGTTTCTTTTTTGGAAGTTCGTTGTTAACCCAAGAAAGCATCCT
>QZJN01000013.1 GCA_003599335.1 Candidatus Parcubacteria bacterium | reverse complement strand
AATCAAGCAATATCAAGTCAGGCTTTTCCTTACGAGCCATGCTCAAACCAGCTTCGCCGTCAGAGGCCATGACTACACGGAAACCTTCCTGGGTTAAAACTTCACCAAAAGTCTTCTGCAATAAAGCGCTGTCTTCCACAAATAAAATCTTTTTTTGATGCATAAACAATTAAATACTATTTATCCAACCTTTTGTTTTGATACAAAATAAATTGGCAAATAAAACCAAAAAGACGTACCCTCACCCTCTTTGGATGAAAAGTCTATATCACCACCTAAACTCTCTATAATGGCCCTGACAATATAAAGCCCAAGGCCCGTACCATAGGAATGATCTTTGATTATTTGTTGTTGGGCTCTGAAAAATTTCTGGAAGACTTTTTTGCTATCTTTTCTGGGTATTCCAAAGCCGGTATCATCAACGCGCCAGCTAACCATGCCGTCTTCTTTTTTGACAGTTATGGCAACCGATCCACCCTCTTTATTATATTTTATAGCATTATCGGTAAGATTTTGAACGACCATTCTTAACCTCTGAGGGTCACCAATAACGTCGGGCAGATCATTATCCATTTTAACATTAAGTTTAACTTTTTTATCCTCGGCCAAAGAAGAGACATCTTCCAACACCGCCTTCGTAACTTCGGCTAAAGATACTGGCGCCTTTTCAACTACCAAACGTCTCTCTTCAATCTTTGATAAATCGAGCAAATTACTGACCAATTTTAGCATCCTTTCGTTGCTATCGGCTATTATCTTTAACTGCTCTTGTTGGTGAGAATCTAAATTACCTATCCTACCTGAAAGCAAATATTCTATTGAAAATTTTATGTTTGTAAGAGGGGTGCGCAGCTGATGCGAGGCTATGCCAACAAATTCACTTTTCAAACGGCTCGCCTCGGCGACTTTGCTGAAAGCGTTAACGATTACGAAGCTGATGATCAAGAATATGGCTGTAATGAGTATTATAAGCAGAGCAATTAACTGCGGGTCAACATCGTAAAAATAACCCCGACCAACAAGATAAACGCTGACAATGGAGATAATGTTTAGCAACCCAAGAATCAAAAACAAAAAACTCGGGCACTCAAAAGGACCGAGGTTTGACTCTTCGCATTCTCTGAAATAAAAGAATTTTCTTCTGTGTATCTGGCTTACCATTAATATTGCATTATGTTTACTATACTATTATGATAACATAACCAGTAAGTTTGGGCTGTTGAAATAAAAAAGCCACAAATTAAGTTATAAACGGGGTGTGGTGTAACGGCAGCACGCATGCTTTGGGAGCATGTAGTCCGAGTTCAAATCTCGGCACCCCGACCACCTATTATGCACCCATCAAAGCATAAAGCTTCAAGTGATCTAAAATTGAACGTGGGAGAAGAAAATTATTGCAGACCGACCGATAAGCAAGCTCACCCATTTTACGACGTCTTTTCTCGTCTTTGACGAGACGAATAATGGCCGAGGCTGTTTCTTCGGGAGAAGAGACTAAAATCCCGTTTTTGTTATGTTTTATCTGCAAATTAGCGCCGATGGTCCTGCCAGCGATTACCGGTTTTTTCTTCCACATGGCCTCGGTAATTGTCAGGCCAAACCCCTCTCTAAGGCTTTTTTGCAAAATAATAGTGCTTGCAGTATAAAGGGCGTTTATAAAGGTGTCGTTTGAAACAGATCCAAGCTGCCTTAGATTCACAAAAAGATGTATGTCCGGATCACCTCGGGCATGGCGTTTGACATGACGAAATATTTCCACCGCCTCTGGATCGTCCTGAGCGATTAAAAAACCAGCCAAGACAAGCTGCAGGTTGGGAATTTTATTTTTGGCAAGATAGTAGGCTTTTATAACCCCAAGCGGATCCTTCCAGGCATCAAAGCGAGAAACTTGAGTGATAATCGGTTTTGTCGTATTGATACCAAACTGCTCTACTATACTTTGTGCTGCGGTTGATTCCATGTTTTTATTTTTTTCAGAAAAAGGATCTATCGCAGGTAAAATTATTTTTACTTTCTGCTTCGGCAACCATACAAAAGCCTGCTTATATACTTTGCTGCTCAAAACAACTTGCTGATATAAATTCAGGGAAGGCCTCATAAACTCGGTGGCTAATGGGTTTGGAGTCGAAAGATCGATATGAAGCCTGACTATTGATTTTGTTTCCTTTGGCAAAAAGTTGATCATAGGCAGGGGTTGTGGATCGTGAACAATCACGATGTTTGGTTTTATTTCTTTAAATAAAAGGGGTGTCCGTTTTCCTATCTGTTGGTTAACTTCGCTGTAAATCCTCTTCTCGCCTTGACTCAAAATTCCCTGGCGCCCCTGAAGCAAGTTGTGCAATCTTTTTGTAACGCCAAAAAAAGAACTTGGCGCTTCCATGGTAAACCATTTGCTTTTCAATCCTATGGCGTTCTCAAAAGAAATCTGGCTAGCAAGAAGTTCAGCAACCCCGCCACCCTTTGGAGTCGCGCTGATATGAACCACTGATAAACCTCTAAGTTTTAAAGCAAGGGTTTTTATCGCCTTGAAAATCTTGGAGTTAAGACTGGAATACCTTTTAATATCAAAGCTTGATGAATTTTTGCTGGCTAAAACTAAGCGCGGATGCATAAGCTTATTTTAGCAACTAAATTTATACTTAGAAATTGAGTTTTATAAATTTGTAAGTTATGCTAACTTTTGTTTTACTTACACAAGATAGGGCGGGTGTCGTATAATGGCTATTATGCCACCCTTCCAAGGTGGAGATACGGGTTCGATTCCCGTTACCCGCTCCGATACAAAACAAAAGGTAAAAGTTATTATAACGCTTTTACTCCTGAGCCCAATACTGGCCGAATTGCTTTCTGGCGCATCTCCAGCGTCTAAATTTTTCTATCCGCCATATTTTATTCTACAAGTTATATCCTACGGAATTCCTGCACTGATAATGCGTGAGTTGGCAGTACGGTGGAAACTTGGCCTTAGTGGAATATTTATACTTGGTTTAGGATATGGAATTTTTAATGAAGGTCTATTAGCTCGAACTTTTTTCTTAGAAACCCCATCATTTTTCCCAGAATATGCTTACTACGGAGGAATTAACTTTGCATGGGCGTCATTTGCCGCCATCTGGCACTCTCTACATGCCATACTCTATCCTATTGTTCTGGCCCATCTTTTATATCCCAAAAGCTCCAAAGAACAATGGTTTTCAAATAAAACAACCTGTATACTACTTATTGTATCCATTCTTGAAAGCACGTTTTTATATTTTGGTTCCGGAAATTCAAATATTTCAAGTTTTATAATTCTATGGCTGGCCATTTTAATTTTTGCAGCCATATCAAGGAAATTTACGAATCCAATTAGTGAAGGCCGGCCTAAATTTTCTAAAAGCGCATTTCTTCTTGGCGTCGTCACAGTACCCCTCTATTTGGTTCTCATAGTAATTACAAAAACTTCGCTGCCCTTCCTTATATACCTTGTTATCCTTGTGGCTTTTATACGAGGTGTATGGTGGTTAATACAAAAGAAAAGACTAAATCCTTTACCGATTTTTAGCTCATTTATTATCGGGGATTATGCAGCAAACGGGTTATGGGCTGTTGTGGGCAGACAATCTATGGAAGTGATTTTAATAAATATAATTATAATTTCGGGATTGTGGTATATAATAAAGAGACAATTTGATTCGACTCCGCAACTCAACTAAAATCGGCTGGCTTTAAACAACCATAATACACATGAAAACACAACTTTTACTTCGGTTAGCTCTCGCTTTTGTATTTTTATACGCGGGGGTTGCTATTCTTTTAAATCCCCAAAACTGGATCGGTTTTATACCAGACTGGGCCGTGCCTTTTGGAGATAAAACGTCCGCTTTAAAAATCCACGGACTTGCTGATATAGTTCTCGGGCTTTGGATTTTGAGCGGTTGGAGGCTAAAAATTTCAAGCGCGATGGCTTTTCTCATGCTTTTGGGAATATTGATAGCTTCTGGTTTAGACGAAATTACTTTTCGCGATGTCGGCCTTGCGCTAGCCGCTCTTGGTTTGCATTTTTATCAAAAAGAGAAAGAAATTAAATAAAACAAAAATCCCCGCTTAAAGCGGGGATTTAAAAATCCACAAAAACCTACATTATAGCCTCTTTCAAAGCTTTGGCAGCTCTGAATTTTGCCGCTTTTTTAGCCGGAATGTGAATCTTTTCACCTGTTTTTGGATTTATGCCTTCTCGGGCTTTCCTGTTTGAAACGCGGAATATGCCAAAACCAGGAACATTAACCTTTTGGCCTTTTACCATTTCCTTTGCGATAACATCAAAGGTGGTATCAAGCATTTCCTCGGCCTGCTTTTTAGAAAGCCCCATTTTTGAAGCAACTGCATCTGCTAATTGGCCTTTTGTCATGTTATTTGTTTTTTCTTGTTCTTTATTTCGTGGCTTACGACCTTTATGCTGTTTTTACTGATTTTTTCCTGTCCCAATAATATCAAATTAAGCAAATAAGGGCTAATTTTTCAACTTCAGCTCACAAGTTCGTTAATTTTCTCAAATTTTATTGCCTTACCATTTTTATCATCTACGGTCAAGCTAACGGCGTTAATAACGACATCTCCTTGAGCAAGTTCAAATTTAACGGGCTCTTCTTCTAAAAAATGCTTTAAAATCAACGTTTTTTCCACACCAATAACAGAATCTTTTACCCCGCACATCCCAACATCTGAAACAAAAGCTGTTCCTTTTTTGGTTATTTCCCAATCAGCCGTTGGCACGTGGGTATGCGTTCCGAAAACGGCAGAAATTTGACCATCCACAAGTTTTCCCATCGCGATCTTTTCGGAAGTTGCTTCGGCGTGCCAATCCAAAATGATAATTTTTGAACTTTTAGAGTTTTCTCTTATAAATTCTTGGGCCGCCTTGAAAGGATTTGCAACATCATCTTTCATAAAAGCCTGGCCAACGAGATTAAAAACAATAACCGACTGATTCATAACTTCTAATTTAATAGAGCCCCTGCCTGGCATATTTGAAGGATAATTAAGCGGTCTAATGATGGGCGTTTGAGGATTATCTAAAAGCTTTAGACCATCTTCGTTCTTAAAACTATGGTTGCCTCCGGTTATCAAATTAACACCGGCATCAAACATCTCCTTTGTTGTTTTAGAAGAAAGACCGGTGCCGTGAGCCAAATTTTCTCCGTTTATAATTATTAAATTTGGCTGAAATTTCTCTTTCAATTTAGGAAGTATTTTTTTAACCGCTTCTCTTCCCGGCCTTCCTATAACATCCCCAAAAAACAAAATTTTCATATAGCGTATAGTTTAAAGATTTTGATAAAAAAGGAAAGCCCCTGAACAAAACTTCGTCCAGGGACTTTTTGGCCATGAGCCATTCTTTCAGAGAAGAAACTTCTCGATGATGGCACCGCCGATGGTTATCCCGACGCCGGCCTTGGCCGCATAATAACCGACGCCAGAAAGGAGCGGACTGTCCATCTTGAGGCCATCAGCCAAAGCGGCAAGGCCCAAAATTGCAATGATCAAACCAGCAGCGCTGATCATATAAACCCTCCTGCAGCATTTGGCAGCCGCGCGCCTTTTATTTGGAACAAATTCTAAAAAGACTATATAACATAATTTTTAAAAAGTCAATAAAAACACCCCCCTGCTAAAAACAAGTTGCCGGTTTAGCTTCCGGCAACTTTATATTTGTAAATTTTTTATATATTAACTTATCTTGCAAACTCAACCGCTCTAGTTTCCCTGATTACATTTACTTTTATTTCCCCGGGGTATTTAAGCTCTCCTTCAATACGCTTAGCAACATCATGCGCAAGCTTTACCGCTCCAACATCGTCAATTTTTTCGGGCACAACAAATATCCTTATTTCCCTGCCGGCCTGTAAAGCATAGGCTTTTTCAACCCCTTCAAAATCTGTCGCTATTTTTTCAAGCTCTTCTAATCTTTTTATATAATTTTCGAGGGTATCTCTTCTGGCTCCTGGTCTTGCTCCAGAAATGGCGTCGGCCGCCGTCACTATATAAGCTTCGGGGGTGGCAAAAGGATAATCTTCGTGATGTGATTCCATTGCCTTGACCACGGCTTCATCAACTTTATATTTTTGGAGAATTTTTCTTCCAAGCTCAAGGTGAGTCCCTGCAACCTCATGATCAATGGCTTTTCCAAGGTCGTGAACCAGAGCGCCTCTTTTTGCAACTTCAACATTAGCTCCAAGTTCAGCCGCAAGCATACCGGCTATATGAGCCATTTCCACAGAATGCAAAAGGACATTCTGGCCATAACTTGTTCTGAATTTAAGACGGCCTATAAGTTGCACTATTGGTTTTGGAAAATCAAAAACTCCAAGTTCCTCTGTTGCCGCTTCGCCGGCTTTTACTATCTCTTTATTTATTTCCTCTTGAGCCTCGTTAACCTTTTCTTCAATTCGCGCCGGCTGGATCCTGCCATCGGCAATAAGTTTTTGCAAAGCTATTTTTGCAACTTCTCTTCTGACAGGATCAAAGCTCGAAATAGTTATTGAACCTGGAGTGTCGTCGACTATTATTTCAACGCCGGTCAGACGCTCAAGGGTGCGTATGTTGCGCCCCTCCCGACCTATAATTTTTCCCTTTACGTCTTCTGATGGAAGATCAACCAGGGTTGTCGTGACGTCGGCGACGTGGGAACGGGCATATCTTTGAATTGCCACCGTCATTATATTTTTAGCTTTATTTTCAAGCTGTTCTTTTCTATCCTGCTCCAATTTTTTAACCGCCGATGTAAACTCCTGAGCGTATTCCGCTTCCACCCTTTTAAAGAGCTCCTCCTTGGCCTCTCTGGCTGTTAAAGATGCCACTTTCTCGAGGCTTTTGATTTCCTCTTGTTTTAACTTCTCGACTTCTAATTTTATCTCTTTTACCTTTTCAATGTTGTCCTCAAGAACTTTCTTATCAACCTCGTATTGACTCAGCCGCTTTTCAAGAGATTCTTCTTTGCGTAAAAGGCCTTCTTCAATTTTAAGAAGCTGAGCCTGTCTTTCAGATTGCTCTCTTTTTGCTTGTTCTACTATTTGAGAGGCCTTTTCTCTGGCCGCAAGGAGAAGCTCTTGTTCTTTTTTCCTGGCCTCTTCTGTTTTAGTCTGTAATTCGGCCTCTATTGAACCTACGCGTTTGCGAGCAATTGATTGCCGAGCAAGATAACCTAAAATTGATCCCGCCGCCAATGCCACAACCGCAATACCCAAAACAAGTAATGCGTTTCCCATAAAAATAAAAATCTATTAACTGTTTGTTAGTTAAGGTCATACCTTTAAATTGTGAGAAATGTAAAACTTTAGAAACGAGCTGTTTCCCTATGCAAAATATCTGTTTTTGAGATAAATTGTTCCATTTCCAAAAGTTTCAAATCAAATCTAACTGAAGATAATTTAACAGGATGGGATTGTTTTGTCAAAACAAAGCTGTGCGTATGATAAAATAAACTCATGCAAAAGCTTTGTTTAATTATCCTTGATGGCTTTGGAATTGGCGAACAAAATCACACCAATCCGGTTTTTGTCGCCCGCACCCCAACCATTGATGAGTTGGAACGCTATTATCCAAAAACAGCATTGCAGGCTTCGGGCTTTGCAGTTGGCTTGCCTTGGGGAGAACCTGGTAATTCCGAAGTTGGGCATTTAACAATTGGGGCTGGCTTCATCCCATACCAAGCGTTGCCAAGAATAAATAAGGCTATACAAGACGAAAGTTTTTTTTCGAACAAAATTTTACTTTCTGCGGCTGAACACGTCAAAAACAACAATTCCCAAATGCATATTATGGGACTTCTTACTTCCGGCTCTGTTCACGCCTATCTTGATCATATTTTTGCCCTGGTTGAATTCGCCAAACGTACGAATATCCCAAAAATCTTTTTCCATTTGTTTACCGACGGACGCGATTCCCTACCAAGAGCCGCTGTAAATTTGCTTCAAAACGTAATAAGAAGAACCCAGGATTCCCCGGCTGTTTTGGGAACAATAATAGGAAGGTTTTTTTCAATGGACAGAGACGGCCGTTGGGAAAGAACCCAAAAAGCTTACGAATGTCTTGTCGAAGGAAAATGCGAGAGATTTGATAATGCAACGAGCTATCTTGAGGCATCTTACAACAAAGGCTTAAACGATGAATTTATAGAACCAGCCGGAACAGCGCTTGAAGATTTTAAGATAAAAGATAATGATGCTGTTGTCTTTTTCAATTTTCGCGAAGATTCTGCAAGGCAACTAACCGAAGCTTTTACTTTAGAAAAATTTGATGGTTTTTCTCGAAGTAAACTTCCTAAAAATCTTTATTTCGCGACCTTCACGGAATACGAAAAAGGCTTATCGGCGAAAACAATATTTGAACCAATCTTAATCGACTGGCCCTTAAGCAGGGTTATAAGCCAAGTAAGGATAAAACAGGTCCATATTGCTGAAACGGAAAAATATGCCCACATTACTTACTTTCTAAACGGCCTCAAAGAACAGGCTTTTGATGGCGAAGAAAGAACTCTTGTTCCGTCTGTAAGCGCAGATAGATTTGATGATAAACCAGAAATGTCGGCTTTTGAGATAAAACAAAAAATTTTAGAGGTCTTTTCATCTTCAAAATACGGATTTCTGGCGGTAAATTTTGCCAACGCCGATATGGTTGGCCATACCGGAAATTTTAGCTCTGCGGTCAAGGCCGTGGAAACAATTGACAGATGCTTATCAGAAATTATTCAAGCAGCGGCAAGACTTGATTGGACAATCGTTATTACCTCTGATCATGGCAATGTTGAAAAAAAGATACATCCTGTGACCGGCGAAATGCTAACCGAGCATACCGATAATCCCGTGCCTTTTTATATAGTTGGCCCTAAATTCAGAAAGCCAGAAGCGACAAATCAAATGCTCACAAATACCAAAAGCGAGGGGTTATTATCAGACGTTGCGCCAACAATTCTTGATTTAATGGAGATTGCAAAACCTCCCTCGATGACAAGTGAAGGATTATTGAGACAGATTTTATAAAAATCTCTATTTTTATTTTTTAGTTTACTAAAAACCACCGTTGTTTTGAGGTGGTCTTTATCTTATTTTACTTTTTTTCTGTGATTTACTATTTCGTCAATAATGCCGTACTCCCTCGCTTCTTGCGCAGTAAGATATTTATCTCTATCAGTATCAATTTCAACTTGTTTGACTGGTTTTCCGGTGTGCCGAGCCAAAATCTGGTTCATTCTGTCTTTAAGTGCGGTGATTTGTTTCGCCGATATTTCAATATCGCGAGCAGTACCTCCAATTCCCTCTCCTCCAACATGCACCTGGTGAATCAAAATTTCGCTATTTGGAAGAGCATATCTTTTTCCCTTTGAACCTGTGGCCAAAATCAAAGCGGCGCCCGAAGCCGCTACACCAACACAAATTGTTGAAACGTCGTTTTGAATATGTTGCATAGTATCATACATTGCCAAGGTTGCCGGCACAGAACCTCCTGGAGAATTTATATAAAGCTGAATATCTTTTTTTGGATTTTGAGATTGAAGAAAAAGCATCTGCGCTATAACGGTGTTGGCCAAGGCGTCGGTTATGACACCCCCAAGAAAAATAATGTTGTCTTTGAGAAGTCTGGAATATATATCGTAAGCCCGCTCGCCATATTGGGTTTTTTCAATCACGGTTGGGACTAAAATCTGAGAGGTTGCTTTATTCATAAAAGTATTTGTTTAATTTATTTTTTCAAGAAAATTCAGAGTCTTTTGGTTTCTTAAAGTGTTCTCAGTATATGTTTTAAGAGCCGAAAGGTCAACTTCCTGCTTGGCTTGCTTTATAGACTTAAACCTCCCAAGATAGTTGTTGAACGAAGCATCAATCTCTTCCTGTGAAACTTCTATGTTCTCTTTTTCGGCAATACCTTGCAAAACTAAAGCTGCCTTAAGATTGCGCTCTGCCTTTGGCCTTAAAGATTTTTTCAGGATTTCTTCGGTTTGATTGATCTGCTCAAGGTATTGAGAAAAATCTAACTTGGCCTGCAAAACTTCGTTTTTCATATCGACAACCATAGCCTCAACTTCTTCATCAACCAAGGCGGCCGGAAGATTAACTTCCGATTTTTCCGCTATCTCGTTTATAAGTTTTGTTTCAAAATCTTTCCTTTCTTTAACAGCTTTTTCATCTTTTAAACCCTGTATGATGTTTTCTTTTAATCCGTCCACGCTCTCAAACTTGCCTATTCCTTTGGCAAATTCATCAGAAAGCTCCGGAATTAAAACCTCCTGAACCGAACGGACACTAACATCAAAATCAAGTGTCTTACCGGCCAAATCTTGTCTGTAATAGTTTTGCGGCGCGACTAAAGAAAAATTCTTATGATCACCAGTTTTCAAACCTATTATTTCTTCTTCAAAGCCCTTCATAAAACGTCCTTCGCCCAATATCATTGGGTGATTTTGCGAAGAACCTCCTTCAAGTTCTTTATCAGCAAGACGTGTCGAAAAATTTATTTCGACAAAATCTCCTTTTTTAGCCCCCCTATCAACGGCAATATACTTTGCCCTTGAACGTAAAAGCCAATCAATCGCTTTTTGAATTTCCTCTTTGGAAACTTCAAACTCTTTAGGCCTTTGGGTTAAAAGTTCTCTGGCTATTTTTTTATAATCAGCTAATTTTATTTTTGGTTTGAGAATAAAATCAAGCTTTACAATAAGTTCGTTGGATGGGGCCAATTTTAAAACATTCAGTCTTGGCCGCCCGATAGTCTGGTCACCGACCCTCTGAATCAGATCGGCCCAGTTTTGCTGAACAGCTTCAAGAGCGGCCTCTTGATAAATTTTATGAGTGCCGATTTTTTCTTCGATGGCCGATTTTGGCGCGTTGCCTTTACGAAACCCTGGCACTTCCAAATCCTTCCCAAGTCGCTTGGTTGTTTCATTAATAATCGTTTCAAATTCTTCCCATGGCAGGGTGAGTGTAAGCGAAGCAACTCCTTCTTTTGTCGATTGGTCTATTTTCATTTCGGTTAAAAGTTTACTTATATTAATCAAGTCTTAGTTATTTATCAACCAGACATTAAAGAACAAAAGGCTTGACATTTTTGTAGTAAATATTACTATGCAAGCGCGATAGCTTTGGTGGCATCGGGGGTGTTGCTGGAGCTATCAAGGTCTGCTCGTGTTGAAGCTGCCTTTGGGTTGGCAGCATTTCCGGAGCGGTCTCCCCCTCCTTGGGTAAACCGCGCCGGGCGGGGACGACAATGCGAGCGACCTGCTCTCATAAACAAGCAGTTCTCTGATACAACTAAGGCTTTACGCCCTCGACAGGCCGTGCGCAAAAAACCTAATTGGTTAATATGCGCGCGGCCTTTTTTTATCATGCCTCCTGCTTATATTGACAACTATATAGATATATTGTATATAATATAAACTGGTTCCCAATTCTCAAACTCAAACCCAAGGAGGCTTATGGACCCGATCGGAGTTTCCATTTTCATGGGTGTTTCCGGCCTGGCCCTGCTTGGCACGGTGATTGCGATCAAGCTTTCAAACGGCGTCGTCGTCAATAAAACATCGCCGGCCACAACCAAAACCGAACAGATTTCCGTAGTCTTCAAATCGCGCCGAGGCCGTGTCCACACGGGCACCCTGCTTGGCGAGGATGATCGCTGGGCCTACATCCATATCGATGGCCAGCCTCACTACCTTTGGGTCATGGTCCCCCTCAAACGAATCAAGTTCCCAAACGAAAAAGCCGGCGAGCTGAAAAGCTTGCCGGCTCTTTCTTTTTAATTTAAATTTGACAAAAACCATGCACCACGTATACTCATCTCATCGTTGGGGAAAGGTAGCTGAGAATCTCCTTTCTGAGGGGATTGAGGACTGGGCCGGTTGCCTTTCCCCGCACTCATAAGTAATAGATCTTTCTTATGGCTTCTTACGAGGCGCCTCGGCGACAGCTTGAGGTCACAAAAAAGGCCGCGGATACGGAAGTGTCTGCGGCCTTTCTCTTTTCTATAATTGTTTCATATAAATAAGACCGCGAGTGCCAGAGTAAGCGTGCTAAGAAGCTTTATCAGTACATGCAAAGAAGGCCCAGCCGTATCCTTAAAGGGGTCACCAACAGTATCTCCGGTTACCGCAGCCTTGTGTGCATCAGATCCTTTGCCTCCCAAATGTCCTTCTTCAATATATTTTTTGGCATTATCCCAAGCGCCTCCACCATTATTCATCAAAGTTGCCATCAAAATCCCGGCAATAGTTCCGACCATCAACAACCCGGCTTCTGCTTCTGCTTTCAACCACATACCAACAACAATTGGGACAACAACAGCTAAAGCTCCCGGCAGTATCATTTGTTTCAAAGCTCCTCTTGTGGTTATATCAACGGCTCTTGCATAGTCTGGCTTATCGGTTCCTTTCATGATGCCAGGCTTTTCTTTAAATTGAGCCCGAACGTCATTGATAATGTAATAAGCGGCTTTTCCAACGGCCCGTATAGCCAAAGAGGAAAACAAAAATACCAAAGTCGCTCCGATCAGAGCCCCGACAAACACTTCAACCTTGGCCAAATCAACCATGGTTATGTGGGCCTCTTCAAGATAGGCAGAAAATAACAAAAATGCAGCCAAAGCAGCCGAACCAATAGCATAGCCTTTCGTGAGAGCTTTTGTTGTGTTGCCGGCAGAGTCCAATTTGTCCGTTATTTTACGAATATTTTCCGGGGCCTTACTCATTTCAACTATGCCTCCGGCATTATCGGTAATAGGACCAAAAACGTCCATGGCCAAAACATAAGCCGCCGTTGCAAGCATGCCCATTGTGGCAACAGCCGTTCCATATAATCCTCCATGTTCAACACCACTCTGATTTCCAAGCCAGTAAGAACCAAGAAGCGCGGCCGAAATCGTTACAACGGTAAGACCCGTTGATTCGAGCCCAACGGCGTATCCTGAAATAATGTTTGTGGCATGACCAGTTTGAGAGGCTTCGGCAATTTCTTTAACCGGACGATAACGAGCCTCTGTGTAATATTGGGTGATGTAAACAAAAACAACCGAGGTTAAAATACCAACCACCCCGGCCCAAAAAAACAACACGTTACCAAGCATCTGCTCTGTAACAACGTAAAAAGCTACGGTTGCCAAAATGCTTGTAACCCAATAGCCGCGATTGAGCGCACTCATTGGTTCTTCATTTTCTTTGGCGTTTGCAGCAAATAAACCAAACATCGTTGCGATCAAACCAAAGGCTCTTAAAACCAAAGGAAATAAAACCCCTTTAATCCCAAAAACCGGATACAGGGCAACCCCTAAAATCATTGCGCCTATATTTTCGGCTGCGGTTGATTCAAACAAGTCCGCGCCACGACCCGCACAATCACCGACATTATCTCCCACCAAATCGGCAATGACCGCCGGGTTTCTTGGGTCGTCTTCAGGAATCCCGGCTTCAACTTTACCAACTAAATCGGCGCCAACGTCTGCGGCTTTTGTATAAATCCCTCCGCCAAGCTGGGCAAACAGAGCAACCAGAGAAGCTCCAAACCCATAACCGACAATCAGAGAAGGAATTTTTATAATTTCATAACCAAGCCATTCATAAATCAAAAATAAAATACTTATACCAAGAAGACTCATCGCAACAATGATAATTCCCGAAACCGCCCCTCCCCTAAAAGCAACTTTTAAGGCGCTGGGAAGACCGCTTTGGGCTGCGGCTGCGGCCCGAATATTTGAACGAACAGACATTGTCATTGCCACAACTCCGGCAATGGCCGAAGAGGCGGCTCCAAACAAAAAGGCGCTTGAAGTCTGCCAACCCAAAAGCCAATCTCCCGTAAATCCGTAAACCAAAAGAAGTCCAAAGGCAAGAAGAATGCTTATAAAACTTATTGTTTTATACTGCCTTTTCAAAAAAGCCTTTGCCCCGGTTCTTATAACTTGGGCAACTTCCTGCATTGATTTTGGTCCCAAGTCCTGGCGTAAAATCCAGCGGGCTAAAACCCAAGCAAAAATCAAAGAAATTATTGAGATAGAAAAAGCTAATAAATTGTATTGCATAACTTGACTTTTTTATTAATTTATGATAATATATTTAGACGCTACGCCTTGGAGGAGACTATGGGACTCAAAAGACTTGGTGAGCTCCTGTTGATGGTAATTAGGTTCCTTTCATTTTTGATCGTTGCGGTCGGATTCCTTCGTCCGTCAACGATTTTCGCCTACGAGTACGGCCTGGAAACTGCGTTGATTCGCTTCCTCGCGGCCTGCACCATCTGTCTGGGATTTTTCATGCAGATGGCTGCAAAATCGATCATTAAAGCCGCCGAAGAAAGGAGAAACAATGAACCGGCTTGAACGACTCAGGGTTGCACTGACGATCGGCGCTGTGATCGGAGTTGTGGGCATGCTCGCAACCGAAAAACTCTGGCCAAAAGCGAACGTCTCCTGGATTTTCGCCCTGGCCCTTGGGATTTTCGGCATAACGATAAGTTTCATCGCGTTGCGGATGATGCTCAAATCAGCTCGCCAACCCAAGCGCAATCAAAACATCAAATCTTGGTCGGTCAGCGCCAAGCGCTAAGGAGGCAAGGTGGATTCAAACTTTCTGTTTTACCTCCTTTGCGCCGCGGCTGGTTTCGCAAACCTTTTGGCGGCCCTGCATATTTGGGGCCAGCCAGGACGTCGGCGTTTCGAGCGAGGCTTGATGGTTGCTCTTTGTGGGATATTGCTTTTGCTAATCGCTTTCGTGATTTTCAAAAGCAACTTCCCTTACTTGTTTCCAACTGACCCGCCTCGCGGGCCATAACCCGGCATCAAATTTTTATTTTGATGCCGGTTTCGTTTTTAAACAACAATCTCACTTTAGCAAGATTGCCCAATTTAGCATTATTTTAAGGCTTTTTTCAATATTTAATTTTCCACACTTTAAACGTTTTACTTGGGGTATATAATGAATGCCAAAGGGGGGTGAAAAATGCTTGAGTTCTTTTTACTTGTGGCTGTAGGTTTTGTGGGTGGAGCATTCTGGGCTTTAGGAAAAGAGGCTCAAATCACTCCGGCCATCGGTATTGTTCGACTTCTTTTCCTTAAACTCGTTGGTGGTTCACCCTTGATTCTCCCTATAGGCGGCTTCCTTGCAATGCCCAACTCGACTGACGCTTGGCCGCTTATACCGATTATGTTTGGCTTTGCAGCGGCTCTATGGTTGCTCGATGGTAACCACGCCGAATGCCAGAGGCTGCTGCACGCTTCACCAAACTACAACCATTCACTCTGAGGCTTCGTTGTTAGATTCTGACGAAGCCTCTACTTTTTTCTTTTTTGTTGTGCGTTTCTTTTTTGGCTTTTCCTCGTCTGCTTCTGGCTTTTTTTCTTCGCCACGTAAGATTTCAACACCCTCGGCTAAAATTTCTTTATTGCCCTCAATGACTATCTTTGGTTCTTCGCCAATAGCTTCTTCTGGTGCCGCTTCCGCAATACCGCCCTCTTGAGATTTTTCCGGCGAGGCCAAAGAACGAACGTCTATCTTCCAACCTGTAAGACGCGCTGCCAGCCTGACGTTTTGTCCGCCACGTCCTATTGCCAAAGACAATTGCTCTTCAGGAACAACAACTTTAGCCTCACGCGTTTCTTCGTTTAACTCAATATCAACGACTTTGGCCGGAGCCAAAGCATTAGAGATGAACTTTGAGTTATCTTCCAACCACTCAACTATATCTATCTTTTCCCCACCAAGCTCGTTTATTACCGTTGAAACTCTGGTGCCTCTTTGGCCGACCAAAGAACCAACCGGATCAACAGCTTTTTCCTTTGAAGAAACGGCTATTTTTGTACGAGAACCGGCTTCTCTGGCTATGGCCTTTACTTCAACAACCCCCGTTGCAACTTCTGGCACTTCAAATTCAAAAAGTTTTGAAACAAATCTTGGATGAGAACGAGAAAGCACAATTGAAGGCCCTCTAGGATGTTGTTCAACCCTTAAAATATATGCCCTTACGCGCGCTCCCATACGAAATCTCTCTCCCTGAATCTGTTCCTCCGGAAAGATTATGCCTACTGTTCTGCCCAAATCGACAAAAACATTTCCCCCTTCAATACGCTGGACCTGCCCGGAAACAACCTCTCCTTCTTTGCCGTGAAATTCTTCAAAAACCGCGCTTCTTTCAGCCTCTCTTATTCTTTGCATAATAACTTGCTTGGCTGTCTGGGCCGCGATACGTCCAAAATCGGCATGATATTCCAGAGGAAAAATCATCTCCTCTCCGGCTTTTATTGTTTTTTTATTTTTTTTGGCCTCATCAAGCATAATGTGCCTGTCGGGGTTGAACCTAACTTTCTTTGTTCCAAGCTCAAGCTCATCTTCTCTTTCTCTGACCGGCTCTTCGTCAACCTCGCTTTCCGATTTGAGCATTGATTCATCAACAACAAGCTTAACCTGAAAAACTTCAAATTTTCCGCTTGTAAGGTCAAATTTTGTTCTAATTATTTGCCCCTTTTTAGCGTAATCTTTTTTGTAGGCTGCCGCTAAGGCGTGTTCTAAAGTTTCAACAACCTTCTCTTTTGAGATTCCCTTTTCTTCGGCGATTTGCTCAAGCGCCATTAAAAATTGTTTGTGGTCAATCATAAGTTTATATTTAGTATCGGCGGCTTAAAATAATAAATCCGGATTCCCAGGGAACCGGACTACATTAAAATTATAGGGCGGATATCTAATTTGTCAAATATCTACCACGGCTTGACGCCAGTGTCTGATTTGAAAAAGACCGTATGCATTTATCTCCACGCCAATTATATTTATTTCCCAAGGCACCTCGACTTTGCCTATCTCATTCATTAAATAATATTGGCCGAGTTTTATAAGACGTTTCTGTTTAGCATTGTTAACCCTAAGCTCCGGAGAAAACTCTGGTTTGCTGAAATGCTCAACTAATGACGTCTTAACCTCAATAACCATAATTGTTTTATCCTTTCTGGCAATAATATCAATTTCACCAAGGGGTGTTGTGTAATTTCTAGCTACAACAAAATATCCTTCTTTTCCCAAAAACTCTGTGGCTAGAGCTTCGCCTTTTTGACCGAGTAATTTCTTATCCATTCCAATAACATATTTTAACAAAATCATCAGAAGTCTAAAATTTAATAAAATTAATATAGTTGCCACGGGGTAAACTATAGTTTTCACGTGAAATATCAAAAAATCTTTTCACGTGAAAACTATAGTTCTTAGCAGATACTTTTCCCGTGAAAATTCTTTAAAAATAAGTAAAAATATGTAAATGATAGAAAATTGAAGCTTTTTTAACAATCTTTTCACGTGAAAACTATTATTGATATTTCACGTGAAATATCCATATAATATAGTTGCCACGGGGTAAACTACCAATTTGATGTTAATCTTATCTAATTTTACCTTTTTATGAAGCATGAGCTTTCAAAAGAGCGGGTGCTTGGAATTTTAGAAACATCCTGCTCGTTCACAAAAAACACTTCTGGCCTTACAAAAAGACCAAGGTTTGTGGTTAAAATGATTCCTCAAAATAAAATTTTGCTTGAAGCAATCAGAGAGTTTTTGGGAGTTAGGCCTCCGGTAAGAGAATACTTCGCTGGCGGGCGACACTATATTATATTAACCGTCACCGGAATTTCAGATTTAAAAACAAAAATAGTGCCTCTGTTAGATGAAGGCCTGCTCGGACCAAAACGGGAAAAGTTTGAAGATTGGTTGAATGAATTTAAGTATTTAAAAAGCCCAAAAACCTAATTTTTACCTACTATAAAAATCAAAGCCGGCTGCAGAGGGAACCCTTGCAAACCGGCTTTTTCGTGCCCGGCATTTCTTTGTGTTCATGAGCCTCTCCTAAACGTATTCGAATTGGTGAATGGCGCCGATCTTCGCCTCGAGTTCTGGGGAAACGGGAATGCGCTTGAATTCCGCAAGACGAATAAGCGCGTCAAGTCGATCGCGAGAGAGATTCAGCACGCGGGCGACATCACCAAGGCTGGTAAACGCCGCCGCGACTTCATCATCACCCCCAAGAAAGCTGAACGTTTTCGTTTCGCGGTTGTAACGCAGGAAAGAAATGGTGTTGTTTTCGGGGTCCCCGCCACCGTTTTTGGCGATGACAAAGGCCCCTTCGGAAAGAACGTCTCGAGCCTTGAGGATCATTGGGTTACCTCCTTTCTGACCCTTGCTCAAGGGACCCAAAGTGAACTGGAAAACCAGCCTTACTATAAAACCTTAGATAGACACTGTCCAAAATGTTCCGCTTAGCTTTATTTTGCTAAAATAGCTTTATATGATTGAGTCTTCTGGGATTTTCTTTGCTTTGATGGCTATGATTTTTTGGGGCATTGAAGAATTGTTTCTTAAAGAAGCGATTGATAGGGTAAAAAGCCATACAACCCTTCTTATTAACACTGCGGTTGGGGGAGTATTGAGCCTTGGTATTGTAGCTTTTTTCCTTGATAGCAAGATTTCGTTTATACCCCTCGAAGATTTGTTCGTTTCTTTTGGAGTGGCCTTGGTGGCATTCATAGGCTACCTAATGTTTTATTTTGCTCTTGAACGCCAAGAGCTATCGCTCATTGCCGCGCTTGATGAAAGTTGGATTATAGTTGCAGTATTTGCTGGAGTTGCTGTATTTGGAGAGACGCTGGGTTTAACTCATATTTTCTCGATTGTGGCCATTCTTGTGGGGGCATTTCTTATTTCTGCAGATTTTTCCAAATTAAAAGGCCTGAAATTTATATCCGGATCGGGCTATGAGGCGCTCGCTGTTTTGTTTATCGGGCTAAGCGTCCCTCTTGAAAAAACCTTATTACACAAGATAGGGGAGGCGAACACGATTTTATACTTATATATATTTTACTTTCTTTTAATTTTTATAAGCAGGCCTCTACTAAAGCAAAAATTTGTAAAACCAGATACAAAGTCGTTCAATCTAAGCTCTCTTTCTGGCCTTGCCGATGGCGCGGCCTGGATATTCTATCTTTTAGCGCTTGGGTCAACCGATGTTTCTGTTGTTTCACCCATTGTTGCTTCAAGCGTTCTGGTAAGCGTGGTGCTTGCCCATATATTCTTGAAAGAAAAAATGACCCCAAAACAAATGCTTGGAGCGGGGCTTATTTTAATAAGCGTAATTGCACTATCTATATTAGTAAAAGTCTAAAAAACAATACTGTTTTCCTAAAACTATCCTACCCTAGTTTTGTGATGGTGGACTTCGTATGCGTGAGTTGGAACCAGATATTAAGGGAGTTAATTTTTTGGCAAGCTATGAACACAAAAAGGTTTCTTAAACAGGAGAACAAACAATAGAAGAATCCACAGAAAAGATACTAAAATAGGAATCCCTAAAAACGAACCGAGCGGCCAATTAATATACTTCCATTCAGATGCAAAAACATTTGGATACTCATTAAGATAGCCAAATAGAAAAGCGGAAATCGGAAGAATAATCATTTGTGTCTTTCTGGAGTGGAAATATCTTTGTAACAACACAAAGAATTCTAAACCAAAGAAGCCGGTAAGTGGGTAGCCGATAATAATTACGTGAATTAAATACTCAAGTCTGTTAAAAGTCAGGTAGTCCCAAAGATTTAACCAGGAATTGCCAATAATCTCAACAGCAACAGTTATGATTATAAAAATTAACCAGGTTAGGAATAGCCGTTTTTTGTTTTTGATAATAGAAAACTCTCTTTGAGAATTTATGCCCTCAAGAAACAAGAAGCCGCCCACAAGAAAAACGCTATACCAAATATCCGAATGTTGGAGAAAAGCTAAATACAACCCCGATACTAAAATAACAAATCCTGATAATACTAACCTCATAGTTATACGTAGATACAAATAGTTTAAAGTGGATTGTGGACCCAGGGAGAATCGAACTCCCGCCTGCGCAATGCGAATGCGCCGTAATACCACTTTACTATGGGCCCTAATTATTGAGGTTCCGCAACGCTATAATGTTTCTATATTCTGCAATCTTTTTGTAAAAGATTGCTCTGCTCATTTCAAACGATGTCCTTATGTTTTTTATTCCGTATATCGTTTATCTTGTTTGAAAAATGAGACTGGGTCAAGCCAACTTGAAAGTTCGTTTTTACTTTGAACATAACCTCGAATATCCGCGGGATTTGAACGATACAACCCAAAATGCAGATGTTTACGGGCAAAATCGGTTTCTTGGCTTTTATCATCTCCCAAAAAACCTATTTGCTGACCAGCTTTAACAACCAAACCAACTCTTGCCAAACTTGCAGGATCAAGATGTCCATAAATTGCAAAGACTTTTTGATTGTCAATAATATGCTCAATAACAACAAGGCCTCCGTATCCGGAAGCCTCTTTGCTTTCAATAACCTTACCATCGGCCATTGAAAATACTGGAATCTCTTTTGATAAATCTGCTTGTGAAACTTCAACATCAACACCTGTATGATACCCCCTAAATTTATCTGGTTGAACCGGTGATGTTTCGGGCGTTATATAAATACCGAAAGTCTTCTTGGTTATACCCGCCAAAAAATCTTTGATTGGATAATACAAGTTTATCTGTGTTGGTCCAAACCGCACCGAGTTTAAAAATCTCTCAAACTCTGCATCGGAAACATCTGGTCTTTTGGCAAAAACATAAAAAGTTGTTGGGTTATCGGCTGTTGAACGAATGTCTAAAACGTGATGCTTTTCTGAACGCCAATAAGGCTGATTTGGGAAAGGAGCAATGTGGGATTTCTTTTCAATGACGTAATTTACTGCCGGTCTGCCGTTTACGGAAGTTTGGGTGCGTTCAAGAATGTTTACTGTTGTGAGGGTTAAAAAATCATTTGCGTTAAAATAGCGGATGAAAATTTGGGATTTTTCTAGAACGTCTTCGTCCGGCAAATCAGGATTATATATGTTTATTGCCTTGGTTTGGGGAATATATTCAATTTGCCACTCGCTTGGTATTTCAAAAGAAAGAAAAGTCATTTCTTTTGGCGCGCTGGTTCCGGCCGGAATGTCGGCAGGGCTGACGCGCTTGTAGGTTTTGGCTTGCTGGGCAAATTCGGGCCCTGGTGTTTGAGTTTCAACTTGTTGCGATTGCCAATACCAAAAAGCTAATCCAGCGACAACAACTATAACAATTGAAATTACTGCTATTTTCATTAAATTATTTTGGGTCCCACCCCCACACCAATTGAGTACTGCGCTTTGCGCAAGTAGTAAATACTGTACTCAATTGGTGTGGGGGTCCCAAAGGTATTTTTTTAGATCAATAAAATAATTATTTTCAACGAGCCTTACTTCAACACCCTCATCTTTAAGCAGTTTGGCCTGGTATTCTTTTGGAGCTTTTAAATTTTCAATAGAAATCATTCCTTTGGAATTTATAACCCTTTGCCACGGCACAACGGCCAACTGATTTTCAGATAAAGCTCTTAAGGCCCACCCAACAGCTTGGGCAGCCCGGGGAGTTGAAACAATTGTTGCTACTTGCTGATAAGTTGCAACCTTACCAGCTGGTATTTTTTTAACGACTTCGTAGACTTTTTGGAAAAAATTTTTGTCTTTATCCATTTTTTGGTCGGGCCGCCCGGATTTGAACCGGGACTAAATCCTCCCGAAGGACTCGTGCTGCCGTTACACTACGGCCCGTAAAAACTTATTTTACTCGCTTACGTTGATACAACCTTTTTGATTTCTGGGTTAAGGCAAAAATTGAAAGCACCACAATATATACAGCAACAACCTCTGAAGAAATTTTATAAGCAGAACCTCCGGCCAAAGAAAAACCAAAAAGAATGAGCATTATGAAAGTCCATATCAAAACAAACATTTCCCCCGGGTGGCGGCCTTCGTATTTATCATACCAACGGTCAAACTCTTTCGTTCCAACGTACAAACCCAAAATACCGGTGTAGATGGCGCTTAGTGGAGGAACTAAATATTCATATCTGCCTTGGGTAAAGAAATTTGCAACAACAAAAATCATAAAAACGATTGTCCAAAGATAAGTAAATACCCGCCAGACCCTCTCATTTTTCAGTCTAAACATTGGTTTTATTCGACGTAGTGTTTCTTTTTAACTTCTTCTTCCCAGCGTTCTTCTGTTTCGCCGATTTTAAGTTCGGCTTCTTTGGCCAATTCAGCCAATTCGCTATCTGGCAGCTTAGCAAGTTCCTGGATTCGCTTCAATAAATATTCCTTTTTATTTTTCTTGGGATCTTCAAGAACCTCATTCATTAAAGCATCTAATAAAATACCCACCTTTGGTCCAGGTTTTAAATTCAATTTTTCCATTATGTCATGTCCTGTAATCTTAAGGTCCTTAACAGAAGTTGGCTCATGCAGAGCTTTTTCTATCATAAACTCGAAGTGACGAAGTTTATAAGGCTTGGCCTTGGGAACGCCAGATCCTTTTCGCTCGGCTATGCGTAAATTTATCAGATCTTTTATGTTTTTAATACCAACCTTACGAACAAGTCGTCTCACCGAAGACTCTGTTACTTCGCCAACGTTGTAATAAAAGAGGTGATACCTAACAAGCGTAACAACTTTTGTGATAATTTCACGTGAAAACTTAAGTCTCTCAAGAATTTGAGCGGTCATCTTGGCGCCTACAACATCGTGCCCGTAAAAAGTTGAGTCAGGACCTTCGCCTCGTTTGGTGCGAGGCTTGCCAACGTCGTGGAGCAATGCCGCCAGGCGGGTTTCTAATAGATATCCAAATTGGGCCGCAAAACCAAGCGAGTAGACATTGTGATCAAAAACGCTATAAATATGATGCTTATTTTGACCAACACCGACGCCTTCTTCAAGCTCTGGAATTATAAATTTTAACAGACCAGAGTCTTTCATCAACGAAATTCCTTTAGCTGGTTTCTCCGCCATAATCATTTTAACAAGCTCGTCCCTAACCCTTTCTTTTGAAACCGCTCTCAAGGCTTGTGAGTTTTTCTTGATCGCACTAAAGGTTTCTTTATCAATTTCAAAATCAAGCTCTGCTGCAAACCTTACAGCTCGCATCAGCCTTAATGCGTCTTCTTCAAAACGCTTATTCGGATCGCCAACGGCTCTTATAATTTTTGTCTTCAAGTCGGCCTGACCACCAAACGAGTCTTTTACAGAACCCTTAATATCCATGGCCATAGCATTAATCGTAAAATCTCGCCTTGAAAGATCTTCTTCCAGTTTCTCGGTGAAACGAACTTTATCGGGATGGCGTTTATCGGTATAGGCTTCTTCAATTCTGTAAGGAGTCACTTGCACCAGCTTTAAAGATTCTTCTTTACTTTCGGTTTTAACAGTAACTGTGCCAAGGTTATTGTCGTAAAAGTTATCGGGAAATATTTTTTGTATTTCTTCGGGTTTGGCGTTGGTTGTTATATCCCAATCTTTTGGTTTGGCCTTGCGAAGAATATCGCGGACGCACCCGCCAACAATAAAAGCCTCAAAATCAGCCTGTTTGAGTTTTTCTAAAATATTATTAACTTCGGAAGGAATTCTCATCTTGGATGCGCGCCCACCAGGACTCGGTCACGCGTTTCGCTATGCGAACGCCCGACCCGGCCTCGTCTGCCTACGGCATGACTCCGGTATTCTCGTCCTGACGAAAATCAAGTAGTTGATTTTCTTTGGGCCCAAAATTTATAAAAAATTAAGGTGCGCGCCCACCAGGACTCGAACCTGGAACCCCCAGCTTCGAAGGCTGGTGCTCTATCCGATTGAGCTACGGGCGCATACAACCCAACTATATAGTATTTACGAGTTTAGGCGCAAATTGAAAAAATCTATACTTTTTAGTAGAGTACATACACCCCGCGGGTGTCGTATAGTGGCTATTATGCGACCTTGCCAAGGTCGAGACGACGGTTCGATTCCGTTCACCCGCTCAAATAAAAAATATGTTTTTTTGGTCTATAGCGCTTTCGGTTATTACGCTTATTCTTATTTTTGCCGCCCTTGGAATAATACTCGGTATCTCTTTGCCTATTTTTTTCTGGGGCGCGCCGTATCTTCCAACCCCAAAACGCACCATTAAAAAAGCCGTTGAGCTTGCCGGGATCAAAGAAGGCTCAAGAGTCGCCGATATCGGGGCCGGCGACGGCAGATTCTTAATAGAAGCAGCTGGGGCCGGCGCTTCCGGAGTTGGCTATGAAATAAACCCCTGGCTGGTTTTACTTGCAAACTTCAACATAAAAAGGGTTGGTGTTGGAGATAAGGTTTCTGTAAAATGGAGAAGTTTTTGGAAAGCCGATTTGTCTGAATATGATGTCGTTTTTGTATACGGAATCACAAATATAATGAATAAGTTGGCAAAAAAATTAGATGCGGAGCTTAAGCCGGGAGCAATTGTTATTGCTCACGCCTTCCCATTGCCAAGTTGGAAAGAGCAAAACAAAGAAAACCCGCTTTATCTATATAAAAAGCCTTAAACAAAAGGTTTTTTGGCATAAGGTTGACAAAAATATTCAATATGCTATTGTATGTAAGCCTTGCAATGCAGGGCATTTTTGTTTGCCATGAATACTCTTTTGGCTGCAATGATAATAATAAGCCTTGGGAACCCGCTTATAACCTTAAGCGGCAAGTTTTTCAATGGCCAAATATCCAAATATGAATCTTTGGGAACAGAGGAAATCCCAGTGGCAATAACAACGCCAAAACGAATGTGGGTTACAATAACCGCCTATTCCTCAACCCCAGAAGAGACAGACGACACTCCTTTTATTACTGCGAAGGGAAGCTATGTGAGAGACGGTATTGTTGCCGCCAATTTCCTTGATTTTGGAACAGAAATAAGAATACCCGAACTATTTGGCGAAAAAACCTTCATTGTTGAGGACAGGATGCATGATCGCTTTTCTGACCGCGTGGATATATGGTTCCCAGAAAAAGAACTAGCTAAACAATTTGGTAAAAGGCATACATATATAGAGGTTGTTTTGGAACCAAATCATCAGGAACTCGCCCTCAAATAAAAATTGTCGTTTGTTGACCGCAGTTTAAAAACTGCGGTACATTTAATTAGTGTCCATACGGCCCGTAGCTCAATGGCGGAGCACGGAGCTTATACCTCCGGGGTTGTAGGTTCGAATCCTACCGGGCCGACAGTTTTAAATTTATGCCCGAAAAAATATTTGGCCCTGAATTTCCTCAAGCAGGAAATAGGGAACAAAAAGCTACCGGCCCTACCGAGTTTGAAGGATGGAATCCTGAAAAATATGAAGTGGGTGAGCCGCCTCGCGAGGGGGAAACGACCAAACATCGCTTACAAAGAGAACTTGCCGAACTTAAATTTTTTAACGAGGATATAGACAAAATTGTTTTTTCAAATGTCCATAAAATCCCGCCGGAATGCAAGAAGGCCAGCGAAGTTATGGTTAAGGCTTCCTACGGGTCTAGAAAAAATTACTTTCGCCAGAAGTTTAGTGAACTTTCAAAAGATCCGAAACCAGAAGATCTGGAAAACACCCCAGCAGATGCCCTGGAAAAGATAAAAGTAGAAATTGCCGAAACCACAAAAGATTCTCTTGAACGCGAAATAATGGCGGCCTGGAAATATATGGAGCATGCCAAAAAGACTGGTGAGCAAGAAGACACTTATGGTTTATTGAGAAAAGATGTTCTCTCAAGAGTTCCGATCGAACAAAAAGCTCATTCGATAGCCTGGAAGCAAGCGGAGGACGCAGAGACTGATCTTTTGGTTGAGTTGAAAAATCGCTTTTTTGCTCAAAACCCAAAGGCTAGGGGCGGAGATTTTTGGAACTACATTCATCGGTTGGAGTTAAAAGCTGGAACGAAAAGACCGCCTGGAATAATCATGTTTAAAAGCTAATATAAGTATTTGTTTAACTTTATAAAAAAATACCCGAATCTTTTCAAAAACTTTGACGGCGACCCAAACATCCGTCCCGTCCACGGATCATTTAAGATCTGGCTTTTAACTTTTATATTGCTTGGAGCTTTTTTCGGATTAACCACAAGGCTTTTCATCTGGCTTGGGGTTCCGACTTTTGCTCCAACCGACGTTATTATTAGCGAGTTCCAACAAAATATTGCTTTTCAGGGAGTTCATTTTCTGGCCGGGGTAATTCTTGGCTATATGTTTGATCATCCAGCGGCCGGTTTATCTTTTGGCGTACTAAAAGAATTTACTGACATCTTTAAACTTGTCCGCCAGGGGAGGTTAACCGAAGACGCGCTAAGAGATGTCTTTATAGATTTGATTTTCTGGACCGGAGGAGGTTTGGTGGGCTATTATTTACTAGCAAATGTACAATATTTGCTTCGCAAAAACGAAATTAAAGGCTTGAAAGATTTAACCTGGTTTGCTATTAAGAAGGTTGCCGATCGGACAAATGGTGACAAAAAGAAGGGCGCGTAGCTCAGCTGGTTAGAGTGCTTGCATGACACGCAAGAGGTCAGAGGTTCGAGTCCTCTCGCGCCCACTATAATGTGTTTTTGCTAAAGACTCAATTTTATGCTATAGTTGTGATGTTTTAAACATGCTAAAAGTAAAAGAAAAAAGAAAGTTAATAGACAAGTTTCAGACACACGATAAAGACACCGGCTCTGCCGAAGTGCAAGTTGCTCTTTTAACAGAAACGATTGAACGACTGGCGGATCATCTTAAAAAAAATGCGAAAGACAATCACTCAAGACGAGGCCTGCTAAGAATGGTGGCCAAGCGAAGAAAACTCTTAGATTACATAGCCAAAAAAAATAAAAAGAGCTACGATAGCATAGTTAAAAAGCTCGGCCTGAAAAAATAACCAATGAGCGTAATAAAACACAAAGAACAAAGGGTAGGAGTTTTTCTCGACGTTCAAAACTTATATCACTCGGCAAAACATCTTTATCAAGGAGCAAGAGTAAATTTTAAAGAAGTTTTAAGAGAGGCTGTAGCCGGACGCAAACTTATCCGGGCCTTGGCCTACGTAGTAAAAACAGAGACTGCCGAAGAGCAGGCTTTTTTTGAAGCCTTGACCAAGCTTGGCATTGAGCTTAAGGTGAAGGATCTGCAGGTTTTCCCGGGAGGAATGAAAAAAGGCGACTGGGATGTTGGGCTAGCTGTAGATGCAATAAAATTAGCACCCGCCCTTGATGCCATTATAATTGCCAGCGGAGATGGAGATTTTGTATCCCTTATCGACTACCTTAAAAACAGCGTTGGCATTCAGGTTGAAGTTATGGCCTTCGGCCGATCGGCCTCGGCCAGATTAAAAGAATCTGCTGACGATTTTGTGGACCTGGGAGAAAAAGTTGAACAATTCATATTTCCCAATAAAACCAAGGGCTACACGAGTCGCTTTTTGGGAAGATTCGGTAAGGAAAAAGATTTTTAAAAATTAAAAAAGAGCCGGCTTAAAGAATCAGCAAGAAGAGTATTTAGATGACTTTTTTCATAAAAGTGATCCAAGTACTTTTCTTCTGCTGCCTGTGTGGGTCGGCCAAAAACAAATGAAAATGCAGCAAGAAAAGTTTGAGCTTAACTTAGCTGAAAAAAAGTTAATAATAAAAACCGGGGTTTTAGCAGAGCAAACAAACGCCTCTGTCTTGGCCTCAATTGGGGAAACAACCGTTTTGGCAACGGTTGTGGCCGGCAAAACAGAAAGGGAAGGAATAGATTATTTCCCTTTGTTAGTTGATTACGAGGAAAGATTTTACGCAGCTGGCAAAATATTTGGCAGCCGATTTGTGCGCAGGGAAGGCCGATCATCCGATGAGGCAATATTAAACGCCCGTTTGGTTGACAGAACCTTGAGACCTCTTTTTGATCAAAGCATGCGCACCGACGTACAAGTTGTTGTGACGGTCTTTTCAATCGACGGCAAAAATGATCCCGATACTCTTGGAATAATCGCAGCTTCAACTGCGGTCGCAATTTCGGATATCCCTTGGGGCGGACCGGTTGGTGCCGTAAGAATAGCAAAAATAGACGGAAAATTGATTATAAATCCGTCTTACGAAGAAAGGCTTAAATCTGCTTTTGATATAGTTATCTCTGGAATAGAAAACCGAGTAAACATGATGGAGGCCGGGGCCAACGAAACAAACGAAAAAGAAATCTGCGCCGCTATAGAAGAAGGGCAAAAATACATAAATGAATTGGTTGCCTTTCAAAAATCAATCGTTAAAAAAATAGGCGCAAAGAAATTCAATGTTGATTCTCAAGAAATCGATAACGAATTCAAAAAGGAAGTTTTAAAATTCTTTGAGAACAAAGTTGAGCCGGCTGTTTTTGTCGAAACAAAATCCGAAAGAATGGGACAGTTAGATATTTTGCGCCAGCAACTCAAAGAACACATAGATAAAAATCACGAGGGGGACGGTCAAAAAATACGTTTTGCGGAAAATCTCCTCGAAGAAGAAGTATCAAGAATAGTCCATGAAAACGCTGTTGAAAAAAACAGAAGGGCAGATGGCAGAAAAGCCGATGAAGTAAGGCCTCTTTCTGTAAGTGTTGGTTTTTTGCCAAGGGCTCACGGTTCGGCTTTGTTTCAAAGGGGTTCAACCCAGGCTTTGTCTGTCTTAACCCTAGGTTCACCGGCCGACCAACAACTTATTCAGGGAATGGAAATACAGACCGAAAAACGTTTTATGCACCATTACAATTTTCCGCCATACAGCGTTGGCGAAGTTGGGCCAATGAGGGGCCCGGGAAGACGGGAGATTGGCCACGGAGCATTAGCGGAACGCGCCATGATTCCTCTCATCCCGTCAAAAGAAGTTTTTCCCTACACCATCCGTGTAGTTTCAGAAATACTTTCTTCGAACGGTTCTTCTTCTATGGCCTCCGTTTGCGGAACTTCCCTTGCTTTAATGGACGGGGGTGTTCCGATCAAAAAACCTGCGGCTGGCATTGCAATGGGTATTATGGTTGTCGGTGAAAAATACCGAGTTTTAACCGATATCCAGGGGCCGGAAGATCACCATGGGGATATGGATTTTAAAGTTGCCGGCACAAATGAGGGGATAACGGCCCTACAGCTTGATGTGAAATTTGATGGCTTAACAGGTAAAATGATAGAAGAGACCTTGAAACAAGCAAAGGAAGCAAGGCTTCATATACTGTCGGCGATGAACCAAGCTTTAAGCCAACCAAGGCCGGCTCTTTCCGCAAACGCCCCAAGAATATTTACCCTGCAGATTGATCCTGAAAAAATCAGAGATGTAATAGGCCCTGGAGGTAAAATGATACAAACAATAGTTAAAGAAACCGGAGCTTCGATTGATATCGAACAAACAGGCGTTGTTTTTGTGACTGCAGAAAATGAGGATATTGCCAACAAAGCGGTTGATTGGATCAAAAATCTCACCAGAAAAATACAAATCGGCGAGGTCTTTGACGGAAAAGTTGTGAGAGTTGTTGATTTTGGAGGATTTATAGAACTGACAAACGGAGGCCAGGAAGGCTTGCTTCATGTTTCAGAATTGATACCGGGAATAAGAGTTGAAAAAGCGCAAGATATTATCAAGCTTGGCGATGTTATAAAAGTAAGGGTAAAAGGCATAGACGATTCCGGAAAAATAAGCCTGGAGCTTGAAGATCCGAAAACATTTGAGTCCCACAGAGAAGCCCAAAGCAAACGACAACAATTCCATTTAAAAACGCAAAACACGCAAAGGAGGTTTCATCATAAAAGGTTTTAAAAATGCCACAACAAGCATCAACTCGCAGCCAACTAGGACAACTCCGCTTCCACCTGCGAACGATGCAGATGGACTTGGACGAGGCAAAAACCGGAACGGTTCAAAAGAAACCGGAGGTTATTCAACCGCCAAAACCCCAACCTAAAATTCCTTTTGATGAACTGGCAAAGGAACTCAAGACGGAAAACATCCAGACTTCAAAGACGCCCCAGCAGATACTGGAACAAGAGATAAAAACCGAAATAAAAAAACCTCCTCAAAACATCCAGCCAACAAAATCGCCTTTTGAAAATAAAGAAGAAACCCTCAAACACGCAGAACTAAGACCCTTGGAGCTAAATAAACCAACTCCATTAACTCCACCAAAAAAACCTGAATATAAACCAAAAGGCCCTCCTTTGAGGCCAAATTTCTCTCTTGGTAGAGAGGTTGAGATTGAAGATAAAGCTCAACAAAAAGGCTTCAGGATTCCAAAAAGCATTACTTGGACAATTGTTATTGCGGTTGTTATCGTCGGATTTTTCCTACTTGGCGGCCTTGAATTTGTGAAAAATCTTTTTCCGCCATCAACTCCCGAAGCTCCAACCCAACCAAGACCTCAACAGCCAGGATCGGATCAGACGCCAACTTCACCAATCACTTCACAGCCCCTGATAGCCGTTTCTAATCAGACAATTTTGGAGGTTGAACAAACCAGACCAGAACTTCTGCAGCAAAATTTACGTTCAACCCTAACAAACAACTTTGCCCTTAATTCCTTTGAGCGAATATTACCAATTTATAGATCGAATCAAAAACCTCTATCTTTTAAAGAATTTTGGGCCGGCCTTGGGGTATTATCGCCGTTTGGCTTAGTTGATAATCTGGAACAAAATTTTACTTTAGTAATCTATACTTCGCCAAACAACGCCAAACGTTTTGGTCTTGTGGTAAAGATGAAAGATGGAGCAAATTTACAACAAGTTCAAAATCAACTCCTCTCCTGGGAAGGAAGCTTCATACAAGACTGGCAAACTCTCTTGAGTTCAATAACGGTGCGAGCAGCCGGAGGTTTTCAAAACACGACACTCTCTGGAGTGAGAACCAGATTCATAAATACAGACCTTGCTGATCTTGGAATATATTATGGAATTCTATCGGAACAAAGCTTGGTCATCATCGGCACATCAAGAGAAACTTTTGAAGCCCTTGTTAAAACGGCTTTGTAAAAAGGCTTTTTACTTTTGACTTTGATCAAGTTTTTTTGTTATTTTGACTCAAAAGAAGAAGGTCATGCTTTCAAAAATTTTCTCTGCCTCTTTAAACGGGCTTGATGCAAAGCTTGTTGAGGTTGAGGTTGATTTAACCCAAGGATTACACTCATTCACGATAGTCGGTCTTCCGGATAAAGCCGTTGAAGAATCAAAAGAAAGAATCAACGCCGCCATAAAAAACACCGGCCTTGGCCACCCCAGAGCACAAAACAAACGTATAACTGTAAATTTGGCTCCGGCGGATATTAAGAAAGAAGGCTCATATTATGACCTTCCGATGGCGCTTGGATATCTTTTGGCCTCATCTCAAATCTCCTTTAACCCAAACAAAAAAATGTTTGTCGGGGAACTTGCTCTTAACGGATCTATCCGCTCGGTTAACGGGGTTTTAGCCATAACAGAAATGGCAAGGCGACTTGGTTTTGAAGAAATTTTTGTCCCCGAAAATAACGCCGCCGAAGCTTCCCTGGTGGAAGATATTTTTGTATTTGCGCCAAAAAACTTAGATGAATTGTTAAAACATTTTTCCGGAATACAAAGTTTGTCTAGCGTTAAAAAAGCCGAAACGGCAACACTGCCAGAAGAAACTTATCCAATTGATTTTTCACAAATAAAAGGCCAGACTTTAGCAAAGAGGGCCATTGAGATTGCCGCAGCCGGATCTCATAATCTGCTTATGGTTGGGCCACCCGGCGCTGGTAAAACTCTTCTTGCAAAAGCCATCCCCTCAATTTTGCCGCCTCTAAACCAGAAAGAAATTGTTGAAGTAACAAAAATCTACAGCGCCTGCGGACTTTTGAGCAACGACGTGCCGATTATTAACTTAAGGCCCTTCAGATCGCCCCACCATACGGCTTCGGCCATAGCAATGGTTGGTGGCGGCTCTTGGCCAAAACCAGGAGAAATAAGTTTGTCTCATCGTGGGGTTTTATTTCTGGATGAATTGCCGGAGTTTCCACGCTCGGTTCTTGAAAGCCTAAGACAACCTCTTGAAAATGCATCTATAGTTGTTTCCAGAGCCCAAGGCTCTCTAACATTTCCGGCTCAAATAATGCTTGTTGCGGCAATGAATCCGTGTCCGTGCGGAAACTATAACAATCCGCGCAAAGAATGTCGTTGCACGACCCAATCAATTCTTTCTTATCAAAAAAAAGTTTCCGGACCATTGTTGGACCGCATCGATCTTAGTCTTGAAGTACCTCCTATTGAACACGAAAAGTTGGTTGATCAATCAATCGGCGAAACATCAATTGAAGTTCGTAAAAGAGTTGTCGAAGCCAGACTATTACAATTGAGTCGTTTAAAAAAAGATGGTCTTTTAACCAACTCGGAAATGGGAATGAAAGAGATAAAAAAATACTGTTCATTAACTCCTGATGGCGAACTTTTAATCTCGCGAGCTATGGATAAGTTCGGTTTATCGGCTAGAGGCTATCATCGAGTATTAAAAGTTGCCCGGACCATAGCCGATCTAAACAAAAGAGAAACAGTAGAACAACAGGATGTCGCCGAAGCATTGCAATATCGACTGAATGAAATTTAACAAAAAAGCCTCTTTTTGAGGCTTTTTTGTTAAAAAATTCGAGTACTAATATCTTAGGAATGGATTGCGGGCACCCCTAACTTCAAAATGAAGATGGCATCCGGTTGAGTTACCGGTTCCCGGCGCTCCTGGTCGGCCTCCCATCCAAGCAATGAGCTGCCCTTTTGAAACGTTATCACCTTCATTAACTAATGGTGTTAAAAGATGAGCATAGAGGGTTTGGCTCCCGTTGCTGTGAGAAATCTTTATGAGATTTCCGTATCCGCCGTTTGCAAAACGATAAGTTGATTGGGTTGTTTTTACTTCAATAACTTTGCCGCCAGCCGCTGCGTAAACTTCTGTTCCGCAACTATTGGAAATATCAACTCCGCCGTTGCCGTGTTCTCTGCCCCAGTTTCTGCCTGTTGTCGGGAACGAATAATAATCGTCGTATTCGGCAAGACTCTTGCCATAAGCGGGGGGGGCAACGCCTATATATTTTTTACCGCCCGGAACAACCAATAATTGTCCGGCTTCCAGACTCGATCCGTCGGCAACAAGAAGATTAAATTTTGCTATTTCTTCGCTGGCAACGCCATATCGTTTGGCGATAGCCGAAAGAGACTCACCCCCAGAAACTTTATGTAAAACCCCGGACAAAGGGAGTATCAAAAGAACCTCCCCCGGTCTTATGTAATCTCCGTGTCTTAAATCGTTAGCGGATAAAACCGTTTCGGTTGTGATCCCAAAACGCTTGGCTATCAATCCGGCAGTGTCTCCCGGCTGAACCTGATAGCTGGTTATACCCAAATTGTCGGCAAGACTGCCTTCGCTTACGAAAGGCGCCCTCTGCCCCAAAAAAGAATTGAATTGGGTAAGGGGCGGACCGGGATCTTCAATGGCTTCTTGAGAATCAATGCTTGACGCGCTGCCAAAAACAAAAGCCATTTCTTGAGAATCTTCTTTCTGACCGCCGAGGCTTGCGGGACCCAATATCCCTCCAATCTTATTAACAACTTCTTCGCCCAAAGAAGACTCACCCCCGAGAAATGTTTCCCCTTGGGGGGTGCGGCTGACGCCAACCCCAACACCAAGAACAAACATCACAAATAGAAAAAACAACCAGGAACGCATATTCCTGTTTTTAAAACGTGTTAAATTTTTTTTAGAATTGCTAATATGCAGGTGGGGCTTAGACTAAAAAGACAACCTTGTCATCAAAAAAGGAATAAATAAGCTATATTTCACCTACTATTTAGAGTACCCCAAATCAAGGTTTTTGGTCAAGAAATTTAGTTTTTAACGAATATTTATGAACTTACGATGGTATATAATCTTACGGTCAACTTTGCCTCTGGCAACGGGTCTTTTACTTGCTTTAAGCTTTCCTCCTCTAGATCTTTCCTTCCTTGTTTGGATCGCCCTTATTCCTTTATTTGTCTTTCTTAATCTCGCACCGTCAAAAGCATCGGCTTGGAAGGGTTCTTTTGCAAGTGGATTTATATTTTTTGGTTTTTTACTGAAATGGTTTTTTGACGCCTGGCCTTTAAACTGGGTGGGTCTTCCTCTAAACTATATAACTTTTTTAATTGTGCTTTTGGTTTGGGTATTGACCGTGTCTGTGATGGCCTCTTTATTTGCGTTCTTTGGTTTGTTTGTTTATAAAACAAAATTTTCTCTGGCAAGCCTGTTTCCAATCGCCGGCGCTTGGACAGTTTTAGAATATTTAAGATCTTGGTTTTTCATATTGCCGTGGCTTGACCAACAAACAGCTCTTGGGCCACACTGGAGCTTTGGCGCCTTAGGCTATGCTCTCCACAACCAAACGTATTTTTTAAAATTTGCTCCTTGGATCGGCGTCTATGGGCTCGGGTTTATTATTGTTCTTGTGAGTTCTTGTTTGTATCTTTTACCAAAACTCTATCGCAATCACCTACACGGAATTAAATACGGGTTTTGTCTTTTCATAATTACCGCTGTTTTGTTTGGACCCCTTATCGTGGAAAAACCGAAATTAGATATTACAGGAACCAAAAACATAGCCTTGATTCAAACAAATTTCAGATCTTTTGTCGGCTTTGGCCTTGGGAACACGGAGCCTATAATAACCTCTCTTGTAAAAGAGAGTCTAAGATACGACCCAAATATAATAGTTCTGCCCGAGGGAAGTAGTTGGATTAAATCCCTAACTGACAACCTTACGGAAAAACCAGAGGTTGTATTGCCAAAAATCTTGGGAGAAGGTGGGTATTTGGTTTTAGATCATGCAAGGGTTCGGGATGGTGAAAATTTTAAATCAAGGCTTTTTTATTTTTTAAACCCCCTTGGCGTTGTTGATTATTATGATAAAGAACTTCTGGTTCCGGGTGGTGAATACTTGCCATATTTGGTGAGATTTTTTGCCAAGATGACCGGACAAGAGGAGTTTAATGAGGCTTTTACGAATCAACGAGGCCTAAAGCAAGGGAACGAAGAGTTTTCCGGCTATGTAGACATTGATGGGTTACGACTTGGTGGTTCAATATGTTCCGGAATAATATCTCCGAAACTAAACAGGATAATGACAAAAAAAGATGTCGGCCTTTTGATAACAGTCTCATCTGATGCCATATTCAAAGGCTCTAAATTTCTAATCAAACAAAATCTGGCGATGAGCAAAGTAAGGGCCGCAGAAAACAACAGATATTTTGTTCAAGTCACAAATGGTGGTCTAAGCTACGTAATTAACGAAAATGGCAGAGTTGAGAACATGACAAAAAACCTGGGAGATGAAGTTTTAATTGGAAAAGCAAAACTATTTTCGGGGCAAACATTTTATACTAAAAACGGCGATCTGATAAATTATATTTCTTTGATTTTAATAGTTATATATGGAGTTTATAAAACAATTAAACGACGTTCAACAAGCGGCGGTTAAAGCAACCGAGGGACCGGTTTTGATTATAGCCGGCGCAGGCTCTGGTAAAACCAAAGTTTTAACGTTTAGAGTCGCCTATCTTTTAGAAAACGGTGTAAAGCCAGAAAATATTTTGGCGGTTACTTTTACGAATAAAGCCGCCCAGGAAATGAAATCGAGAATTGCCTCGTTAACAAAAGAACTAACGCAGCCGTTCATCGGAACGTTTCATGGTTTTGCGGTTTCTGTACTGAAAAAAAATTCTTATCCATACCCCAGATTTAGCATCTACGATGCCTCTGATCAGTCAAAACTCATCAAAGAAGCCTTAAGCGAACTTAGAATTTCCGGGAGTGAATATAAACCATCACTGTTCAAAGAAATTATAAGCAGGGCTAAAAATGAGCTTTTGGAACCATCTGAATATGCTTTGTCTGCCAAAACTTCTTTTGAAAAAAAGGCGGCAGCCCAGGTTTATGATCTTTATCAAAAGAAATTAAGCGCCAATCAAGCCCTTGATTTTGACGATTTGCTAATGAGAATTGTTGAGCTTTTCAGAAGAAACCACCCTGCCCTTGAGAAACATCAAGACAGATTCAAATATATTTTGGTTGATGAGTATCAAGACACAAATACGGCCCAGTACGAATTAATAAGACTTCTTTCTCAAAAGCACAAAAATATTTGTGTCGTTGGAGATATTGATCAGGCAATATATGGTTGGCGGGGTGCGGATTTTAGAAATATATTAAAGTTTGAGACCGATTATCCGGAAACCAAAGTTTTTAAACTGGAACAAAACTACCGCTCAACCAAGAACATTTTGAGCGCAGCCCAGACAATAATCGAAAAAAATGTTCTGCGTAAACCAAAAATGCTCTGGACAGACAAGCCCGGCGGGGAAAAATTGAAAATTTTTGTTTTTGAAAAAGCATCTCAAGAAGCCGCGTTTGTAATCGACGAGGTCAAGCGTCTTTTAGGACTTGGGTTTAATTTGGCAGACTGCGCGGTTTTATATAGAACAAACGCCCAGTCAAGAGCTTTTGAAGAAGCGTGTCTTGGTTCTGGTATGCCTTACAAGGTTGTCGGAGCTTTCAGATTTTACGAACGCAAAGAAATTAAAGATGTGTTAAGTTATCTAAAAGTTATTATTCAACCAAAAGATATTTTGGCCTGGAAAAGAATCATCAATGTGCCGCCGCGCAACCTGCCAAAATTGTCAGAAGTATTCTGGGAAAAAGCCCAAAAAGAAGGCGTTTCGGGCGAACTAACAAGTGTCTTAAAAGGGCCAAAAAAAGAAGCTTTTTTAAACTTTTTAAGACTTGTGGAGAGTCTAAAAGATAAATCTTTTTCATTGAAACTTTCCGATTTGGTAAAAGAAATAGCGGATAAAACTGGTTATCTTGAACGCCTGTCTGGCAAAAGTTGGGAAGAACAAGAAAGAATAGAAAATATCAATGAACTTATTTCAATAGCCAAACAGTTTGATGATCATAAAAGTGAAGCCGCTGAAAAGTTTTTAGATAGCGTTGCCCTGATACAAGACGCAGATACATTATCTGACGATAAAAATTCTTTGAATTTAATGACGATGCATGCTGTTAAGGGCCTCGAGTTTAAAGCTGTTTTTGTTTGTGGTTTAGAAGAAGGAATTTTTCCGCACAGCAGGGCTGACTCAAAGGAGGAGTTGGAAGAAGAACGAAGGCTTTGTTATGTCGCGCTCACGCGCGCTAAAGAAAAAATATATTTAAGCTGCGTCCGTCAACGCAATCTATTTGGTTCTTACAACGAAAGCATTCCCTCAAGATTCTTACTTGAAATGCCGGCCGAGCTTGTGGAAGTACAAGGAGAAGTTTGGGACGAAGATGGTATTAGCATTCAACTTGACTGAACTTTATGAATTCAAAAAAAGATTTTAAAAACTTTTTTAACGAAAAAAATTTAAGACCGCTGAAAGGTCTTGGTCAAAATTTTCTTCTGAACAAAAAGGTTCTAGATAAAATAGTTGAATCGGCAGAAATTAATCCAAAAGACGTTGTTCTGGAAGTTGGTCCAGGCCTTGGAACTTTAACCCAAAAACTTGCCGAAAAGGCCGGGTTGATTTTGGCAATTGAAACCGATGGGGGACTCGTAAAAGAATTAAAAAACAACTTGGGTAAAAACAAAAAAGTTGTGATTCTTGAGGGTGATATTTTAAAAGAGAACTTAAATAATCTTGGTCTTAAAAATTTAAACTACAAGCTAGTTGCCAACATTCCTTACTATATTACTTCAAAAATTATTAAGAAATTTCTGTCGCAGGAGCCAAGGCCATTAAAGTTGGTGCTTATGGTTCAACTTGAAGTTGCGAAAAGAATTGTAGCAAAGGAACCTCATTTGAGCATTCTCGCCCTTTCGGTAAGGTTTTTTGGCGAGCCTAAATTCATAATGAAAGTCCCGAAAAATAGCTTTTGGCCAAAACCAAAAGTTGATTCCGCAATAATTACCGTCGATGTTTTTGATAAAGACGTAGATCCAAAAATTGAGGGGGTATTCTTTAAATTGGTCAGGGCGGGTTTTGCCAAAAAAAGAAAAAAGTTGACCAATTCTCTGGAAATTACGCTTGGTATACCAAAAGAGGAAGTTTTGAAGCTTTTGGAGGGCTTGGGGCTTGGCAAAAATACAAGAGCTCAAGAAATTTCTCTTTCGCAGTGGATAAAGCTTACTCAGCAACTGCTCAAAACTGGGTTATAATTTAAACAGCCGCGTAATTATGCGGCCGTGTTCCAAGTTTTAGGCTGATAAAGACACCAAAAAGTTGACTTTGTTTTTGGTGTGAAAATTCTTTGAGAAACAGAAGTGTCTTTTTTGATAAAAACAGCTTGTGACTATTTTTCTAAACAAAAAAACTAGGGGTGCTTTTTCGCGAGGATTAAAGTTTTCTTGGCTTGTATTTGTGTCTTTGTTTTTCTCGGTGTTGATGATATTTTTGGCCGTTTCAGCGACAAAATCTTCCGAAGTTGCGAGTCTTCCGTCCCAATCTCCCGATCCATCAAACAATCAGTTTTTAGACGGGACAACTTTAAATCTGACATACCTTTTGGCCGGGCAGCTTTCTGATCAGGTTGTAAGTCAACTTGACCCCGAAAACCCACTGCCTCCCGAAGAGGTCTTCCTACAACAATTACAAAGCGGGGTTCTAAACGAAGCCCTTTCTTCAAACGACACAAGCAAAATTTTCGGCGTTGAGGTTTCCGATTCGGATATTCTTGTTTCAGACGACAACTCGGAAAAAGCGATGCTTTCATATTTTGCCCAACTTTCAAACATAATCTCTCAAGCCAAACAAGTTGCCTTAAAGACAGTAAATGATAGCGGCGGAAAGTTTGATCGTTTTGGAAATGTTGCCCAGGCTTACGAAAGGGCTTTTGCCGAAACCAGAAAATTGATCGTCCCTTCTTACTGGAAAGAAGAGCATAAACGCGAACTCGAATTAATCGGCGAACACAAAAAGGCCTATGAGGCTTTTTCGCTGGCAGAACAAGACCCCTTAAAAGGGTGGCTCGCTGTACAACACTTGATAGTTTTAAGCCAGGAGGGTCTGCAGCTTGAAAAAGACATAAAAGCTAAAGGTAGTAAATTCACAAACTAAAAATGTTTGGTGAAAATTTTTCAATACCCATACAAAAAATTGCGTCGGCGCTTTTAATCACCGCCGTAATCGCAACTTCTTTCGCTTTTGTTTTGATTCCAAAACCGGTTGAAGCAAGCGTCCTTGCCTATGAAATAAATCCGGCTCTTGTGATTCATGACATTATGGACAATGTAAAGGAGCTTGGATTAGACGCCATCGCCTGGTCAATTGCCGGAGTAATAATGCAAACAATGAGCGCTCAAGTCTTAAACTGGGTCCAGACGGGTCGGACACCAACTTTCATAAACGACTGGCAGACTTACTTTACAAACATAGGAAACCTGGCATCAAGGGAGTTTGTTGGAACATACTTTACTCAAGGAATACTCCCCCAGGTTGACCCTTCTTACAGAAACTTACTCCAGGCTTATGTACAAAACCCTTTTAACCCGGTTGATATTGACCTTGATACTGTGATTCAAAGCTCTCTTGGCTCTTTGGGCATAAATCAAGGAACTCTATCAAATTATTCACGCAGCTTTCAGGCTGGTGGTGGTTGGAAAACCTTCAACGCGCTGATGCAACCAAATAATAATTTTTACAGCACGTACCTTAGCACAATCGGAGCACAAAGGGCTTCAGTGGCCGTGGCAGCAAGCGCAAACAAAGAAAGGGCCCAAGCCGGCCAAGGATTTTTAGAAAAACTTAACCCGCTTAATTGGACAACTGACACACCGAGTGGAACTGTTCGTGATACGGTAAAGAAAAACATTGTTGACGCCTTGCCAGACAAAATTCAACAGGCTGATGAAATTGCAGAAATTTTAATCGCAATATTAATGAGCGTGTTTAACAGATTACTAACTCAGGGTTTGAATTGATGAAATTTTTACAAAAAAAGTTTGTGGTGGTTTCGGTTGTGATTGCGCTATTTTTTGTCATTGCGGCGCATCAGGCTTTTGCTTTTACACCAGCAAACCCAGTCCCGGCACCAACCGGAGGTGTTGTTCAAACTGGCAGCGAAGCAACAGAGCCAACAGCCTCTGCGGCAGATCAAATAAGCTGCATGACGTGGCTTGGTCCAGACGTGATGGGTTGTATTGCTTGGATTATCGGTAGAATTTTTGAGTTTTTAAATTATTTAATCGGTACAGCCATCACTTTTGTAGCCAGCGTTGTAAACGGTATTCTAAAATTTACGAGTTTTGCCAACAACGACGCGATCGTAACCGGCTGGACTATTATGAGGGATTTTGCAAATATGTTCTTCATTTTGGTGATGGTCTTTGTTTCCATCGCCACCATACTTCGCATCCAGCAATACAACGCTCAACGAATGCTTTTTTGGATAATATTTATAGCTATTTTGGTTAACTTTAGCCGAGTAATTGCTTTTATTGTTATAGATTTCTCTCATGTTTTTGCAAACGCTTTCTTGAACGCATTTCCAAACAACGATATTGCCGGAGCGTTAAGCGAAGGACTCTTGCTTAACAAATTAAACCCGGACACAAACAACCAATCTCCACTAATTCAGAAAGCCCAAGGTGTTGATAGCCCTTGGCTTATAGTGGCTTCTATTGTGTTTAACACGGTTATTTTAACAATGATTTTAGCGGCGCTTGCTATCGCAGCGATGGTTTTCGTTGTAAGAATAATAATTTTGTGGTTTTTGATACTGGTTGCCCCACTAGCTTTTATAGGAAGACTTTTACCCGGACTCAAAGGACAAACTTGGGATAGGTGGTGGTCAAGTTTATTTAAGTGGTCTTTTGTGGCCCCGATTTATCTTTTCTTCATATACATGACGGTTCAGATAATAAATAACGGTGGTCTTTTGGGCGCGATCCAAAATATAGGCAGCACAACAGCAAATGTTGCTGGCTTACCACCACCAACAGAACCTATTTTCCTTACTGGCGCAACTTGGGGATTACTTTTAATAATGATAATAATCGCAGGATTTTTAATTGGTGGACTGAAGCTCGCCCTTGGAATGGCCGGGACATTTGGCGCCGGCGCTTTGACTTTGGGTAAAAGAGCCGCGGGAGCGGTTGGTGGTGGCGCGGCATTTCTGGGAAGAAAAGGGGTGGCAGTTGCTGGCAGGAGAGCTCAGGAGAGTTATCAAAAACAAGTTGATGCAGGAAGGGCTCCGACTGGCGTCAGGGCTTTGGCTTACGGAGCTGCCGCGAGATTAAGCGCCGGGGCACAACAACGAGATAGAGAGGCAATAGAGGGTAGAAAGAAAGATCTCGAGAAACGTTATGGAGACAATAAGTTGGCTCTACAAACAAGACTTCTTACCGCTGCAACCCCGGGCGAAAGAGCAGCAATAATTGCGCGCCTTGATGAGATGCCTGGTGGCTTGGTTTCAGATAACGATCTAATTAAACAAAGGTTAAGCAGCGCTTCGGCAACAGCCGCCAGATTGGGCTTCAGACCCAAATCAAGACCAGACCTGGCTGCTGAAGGTAAAGTAGGAACAGCAGCAACCGAGGCGATAGAAAAGGCAGTTGCTTCTATAAAGCCGAAGGATGTCGAAAATCTCACCAACCACTCGATAGACGAAACCAAAGTCGGTCTTGGAAGAGCGAACGATACAATGGGTGCGATGCTTAAGAAGTTTGGCCCGGCCGTAGTAAATAAGATAATGACCGAGAACGACGAGTTTGCAAAACAATTCCACAAGATGATGGAGGATTTTGCAACAACGCTTGGCGGAGGAGCTGGAAAATTATCTTTTGACGCTTTTACGTCCGAAGTTGAAAAGACTTACAAAAATCCGGCTCTTGGTAAGTGGCTTAGAGAAAACCCAGCGGCAAGAACAAGATTTAGCTGGACTTAATAGAAACACATTAGAAGAATGTTTACCCCCATAGAACCCAATCAATTTTTGGAGATATATCACGGACTCCCTGCGGAATTACAGGACGCCCTTACTTCTGACCTAACAACTCAAGCCATAGACAGAATCGCCATCAGACACCACCTTTCAACCTACGATGTTTCCTCGATGACTCTTTTGATAGCCCATGTATTAATGGGTCGTCTTTCTCCTAACGAATTTACCCCAACCCTTAAAGATATGTTAAACGTAAGACCCGAACAGGCAAGCGAATTGGCTCAGGATATAAACAGACAGATTTTCTTCCAGACACGGAATAGCCTAAAAGATTTATACGGATTGAGTTCTGTTGAGGGCGAAACGGCAACTGCGGAACAACCAAAAATTGTTGCCCCGCCTCCTCAATACAAGACGGAACCAACTCCTCGGCCAGCCCAACAACCCCAACCACAAGAAAATGTTTCTTTTGGGAATATTTATATTCCAAAGCCCGCTCAACCAGAGCCAAACCACTCCCAGCGAGAAACTTTTCCACCGCAAGAACAAGAAAATTTGCTTGGTGAAGACGAAAAAACATACAACCCCCCTGTTAATCTACCCACGATTTCTCACCCCCAAACCCCCAACGGCTCAAGACCAAATGATAAATATCTTGAACCAATCGAAACATCTGATCTAAAACGAGATGATCAGCCGCAAAGACCGAAGATAATTCCGAAGGTTGAAGGCAATGTAATTGATCTAAAAGGGATAGATGTAGAGTGATAATTTCCAATTTCTAATTATCAATTTTTAATCAATGTCTCATTTCTTAAATTATCAAACTGTTTGAAAATTGGGGCATTGAAAAATTTATTGGAAATTGAAAATTGTAAATTGATAATTACACACAAAAGATGAGATACGAGGTTCCACAATTTTCAGAGGTTGAAACAAAAATAGTTGGGTTCTTAAGTTTTAAACAGTTGATCTATCTTGGGGTTGGCGGCGGGATGGTATACATACTTTATAAAACAGCTCCAAATCCTTTTGTTTTTATAGCAATCGCCGGGCCAATAGCAGCTTTGGCAATTGCCTTGGCCTTTGTAAAAGTAAACGGCAGGCCATTCTTGAATTTCCTTGGCAGCCTATCGCAATTTCTTTTAAGACCGAAGTTTTACATCTGGAAAAAAGAGTTGCCAAAAATGAAACAGGTTAAATACGAGGAAGAGGAGGAAAAATAATACAATGGTTGATTTATTCGGAAAACAAAACGTCCAAAAAAGCGCCGGCCCAACCCAACAATTTGTTGAGGTTAAGGAAATTAGAGAAGGGGTAATCATTATTAAAAACGGCGGCCTAAGAATGCTGCTTGAAGCTTCAAGTATAAATTTTGCTTTAAAAAGCTCCGATGAACAAACAGCGACAATACTTCAATTTCAGGATTTCTTAAACTCTCTAGATTTTTCTTTACAAATATCTGCGCTCTCAAGAAAGCTTGATATTGAACCTTATCTCAAACTCCTTGATGTTATAGCAAAACAACAAACAAACGAGCTTCTCAAAACTCAGACTCAAGAATATATAGAGTTCATAAGAACAATGGTCCAGGGTCAGAATATTATGAATAAACGCTTCTTCATAGTTGTGCCTTACGAGAGAACTGTTGTTGGGGGAAAAACTGTTGGCTCTTCGGCTTCGGAAGATGCTTTTTTAAGGGAAAAAAATCAGTTGCTGCAAAGGGTTGACCACGTTGCGCTTGGGCTTAAAAGAATAGGGGTCAAAACGAGACTTTTAGATAGCGAAGAAGCTTTAAATCTTTTGAGTCAGTTGTATCATCCGAGTCTTCAAATTAAAGAACAAACCCTGCCGACAAGCGGTCTGGCCGGATACGCATAAAAATATGGCGAGTCTTTTTGGAAGAAACAAAAGAACAGATATACCAAAAACCATTCAGGAACAAACAAGAGAGGCTGCTCCTGGCGTTATTGATTTTCTCGCTCCGGAAGCCGTCAAGCTTGAGAGCAATTTTTTGCAGCTTGAAAATAGGTTTTTAAAAACTCTTTTTGTTTTTTCTTATCCAAGATATTTAGAGACAAACTGGTTCACCCCGATAATAAACCTTGATCAGATTTTTGATGTGGCAATGCATATCCACCCGGCCGATACGGCTTTGGTTTTAAAACAGCTTCGTAAAAAGGTTACCGAGGTTGCCGCCCAGGTGTCCGAAAGAGAGGAAAAGGGGCTTATAAGAGACCCTTCCTTAGAAACAGCCTATAAAGACCTTGAGGAGCTTCGCGATAAACTTTCCCAGGCAAGAGAAAGGCTTTTTAGACTTGGTTTTTATATAACTATTTACGGAGAAACAAAGGAGGAATTGGCCAAAGCCGAAAGCACAATAAAATCAATTTTGGAAGCTCATCTTATATATATAAGGAATGCGCTTTTTCAACAGGATGCCGGTTTTGTTTCAACCTTACCGATAGGTTCAGACAAACTAGCCACACACACGCCTTTAAACACGGCCCCTCTTTCAACGGCATTTCCGTTTGTATCTTTTGACCTTACAAGCTCTGACGGAATTTTGTACGGCATCAATCGCCACAACAACAGCCTAATTTTGTTTGATCGTTTCTCTCTAGAAAACGCCCATATGGTTGTATTTGCAAAATCTGGTTCTGGAAAGAGTTATGCTTCAAAATTAGAGATACTAAGACAACTCATGATGGGGATCGATATTGTTATCATTGATCCTGAAAACGAGTATCAGTATCTGGCGGAAACCGTTGGTGGTGCCTACTTTAAAGTTTCGCTCACTTCGCCAACCCACCTAAATCCTTTTGACTTGCCTCCGCCAATAAAAGGGGAGACAACCGCTGATACCTTGCGTTCAAATATTATAAATTTGGTCGGTCTTTTTAGAATAATGCTCGGCGGGTTAACAGCCGAGGAAGATTCTCTCATAGATCAAGCAATCATCCAAACCTATGCTTCCCGCGACATAACTCCGGATTCAGATTTAAGCAACATCAACCCGCCGACACTTTTGGATTTTGAGAAAGTTTTGTCATCTCTTGATGGAAGCGCTTCACTCGCAACAAGACTAAAAAAATACACCCAGGGCGCTTACGCTGGCTTTCTAAGCAACCTAACTAATGTTGGTATAGACAATCAGTTGGTTGTCTTTTCAATCAGAGATCTGGAAGCGGAATTGCGACCAGTGGCTATGTTTGTGATTATTCACTTTATTTGGAATTTAGTCAGAGGAAAACTAAAAAAGAGGCTGATGGTTATTGATGAGGCTTGGTGGCTGATGCAACACGAAGACGGAGCTTCTTTCGTTTTTGGTATCGCTAAAAGGGCCAGAAAATATTATCTTGGGCTTACAACCATTACTCAAGACGTTGCCGATTTTATGGAATCTCGTTACGGAAAGGCTATTATTACAAACTCTTCGATGCAGCTTTTATTAAAACAGTCCCCCCCGGCAGCCGAGGCGCTTTCAAAAATCTTTAATCTCACAGAACAAGAAAGGTTTTTGCTCCTGGAATGCGATGTTGGGGAGGGGATATTTTTTGCCGGACAAAATCACGTAGCCGTAAAGGTCATCGCTTCGTATACAGAAGATCAGATTATAACGTCTGATCCTGCCCAGCTTTTGGCAATACAAAAGGCCAAACAAGAACTGGCTCAGGCTGTAAAATAATTTCTGAAAAGATCGTTTTTGAAGTAAAATTATAAGTATGGAAGTTCAAGAACAAGAATACGAATATCAATACCAGCGGGCCATCCGCGACTACAGAGAAAAAGAAGAAAAATCAAAAATGACCGGGGGTCATGGCGCGCTTTATTCAACACTTACCAGCGGCGCCTCAAAAATGGACTGGGTTGATCTTGTGCTTGGAATTTTGGTCGGAGGAGTCTTTGATCTTTTGTCTCTTATACCAAAAGTTGGAAGCGTGCTGGGACCCATCGGAGTCGCTGTGCTTACTGTCTGGTTGTGGTTTAAGGGTGTTAGAAAGCTTGGCAATAAAGCCGTGGCCGGATTGATACTTGAGCTAATACCAATAATTAACTGGCTCCCGGCATGCATTGGTTTTGTTGTAAGAGCTTACGCCACGGATAAAGCGGAATCGAAATTACCAGTAAAAGCCTTGCAGTTAAATAAATAAAATGATTTGGTTTAAAAAAATCATAATAGTGAATCTTATTATCTCCTTAGTTGGCTTTGGACTTTTTTATATCTCTGAAAAGACAGCGGCCCAGACGGGCGGCCTAACCCAAAGCGAGATACAACAACTTCAGCAAATCATTGCCGACCCTACAAACCAGCAACTTCTTTCTCAAAATCCCCAGCTCTTGTTCCAAAAACTTTTATCAGACCCAAACACCCAAGCCTTGACTATAAAATTATTTCTTCCTTCATCAACGCAAGCAGCTCTGCCAGGGACTTCCTCTTTTGATATCCAGAGCCTGCTAAATCCTTTTTCAACCACAAGCACTTCTTCCTTACCAACACTACAAAGCGGATCATCAATATCTTCCCTTGGTTCTCTTTTTAACTTTCAGGATCTTATAAATCAGTTTCCTCAACTAAAGCAATATGAGCAATTTCTGCAATTGCCTCTTAGCCAATTAGATCAGCTTGGCCTTCCACCCGCTTCACAAATACAACAGTTAATTGAGGGTGTTGCTGGAGGTAATCAAATTGTCCTGGAAGTAACGACCCCAACGCCGGTTCCCTCCCAAAAAGTCAGGGCCTTCGCAGACGTTCCTGGGTCTGATCCAAGACAAATAATATTCAGGTGGTCTGTAGATAACACTCTTATATTATCTGGCCTAGGAGAACAAATATTTGAGTTCAGCGCCAAAGAAATACCCGGTCAAAGCAGCGTATTGAGAGTTTCTGCAACCCTACCAAGTGGGACCATCTTAAATGCTTCCCAAACTATCAGGGTCGGGGACGCCATTGTGACATTCTTGGCAGAAAGCCTAACACCCCCTCAATATAAGGGCCTCGGTCTACCAATTTTTGACGCTAGCGTGGCCGTAAGCGCAATACCCCTTCTACCATTCAGCGTTCCTTCGTCTCAAATTAACTACGAGTGGTCAACAAACGGCAGGGTTGTACAAACCGGCTCAAATAATAAATTTGTTTTTAAAACTTCAAGAGCGGCCGGAACAAATGAGCTTGTTAGTGTGAAAATAACAAACAGAACAAAAACAGTCTCCATTGAAAGAACCGTTAGTGTACCGATCACAAACCCGCAAGTGCTTGTTTATCAAGATCCAAAAAGCCTGGTTCTTGTCGACGATCGGGGCCTACAAGGAGGACAGTCTTTGATGCTTACGGCGCTACCTTACTTTTTTAGTAAAAGACCAGAATCTCTTTCTTACAAATGGCAGTTTATGAATAACGAGGTTGTTGGTTCGGGGCAAAAACCAAACGTGCTTGAGGCCACCGCCCCACAACAAGATCTAGCCGGTGGACAGTTCCAGGGAAATCTTAACCTATCTGTCGAAAATCCTGGTAAAATATTTGAGAGGGCTCAATTAATATTACCCCTAACAATCCAGTAAATTACTATGACCAAGTTTTTATTTAAAATCCTGCCATATTCATTTTTTGTTCTCGTTTTTTCTGGTTTCTCACAAATAGCACAGGCACAACAACAAATGCAGCTCTTGGCACCACTTCCAAACATCGGCAGTAACGTTATAAATTTTGGGCCGGGTTGTTATATTAAAAGAATCTATGAATTTGGCCTTGGGATTGCCGGCGCCTTGGCAATGTTAATGATTGTCTGGGGAGCCGTTGAATATGCTGTTTCCGGAGCAATAGACAAAAAGGCTGATGCTAAAGATAAAATAACGCAGGCAATTTGGGGATTGGTTTTGCTGCTAAGCGCTGTACTCATATTAAATACCGTAAATCCAAACCTAACGCAGTTTCAAGATATTGTTCCATGCCTTGGCGGATCATGCCCAACTTACACCTGTCCGTAAAAAACCGGTAAAAACATGAACACAAGACGTATTATAATTATATCGCTTATTATTCTGATCGTGGCCTTTGGCGGCTTTCTGGTTTATTTTTTGCTCCAAGACCAGGATGACGAAGCTCCAAAACCAACCGCCGGAAGGCCTGGTTTCCCTTCTTTCCCCGGAGGAGGCCCTTCGGGCCAACCAACTCCACTGCTCACGACTCCGGGTAATCGTGTTTCTAAAATCGGAAGTTTTCCAGCGCTTGGAGCAACTATTGGTCCTGATCAAAAAAGAGTTAGGTTTTTTGATAGAGACACGGGAAATCTTTACGAGGCAAATTTCGACGGGACAGAACTGACAAAAATATCAGACAGCTCGCTGGCCGAGGGGGTTGTTGATGTTGTTTGGTCTCCTTTGAAGGACTATTTTGTAGCCTTATTTGAAGATCAAAGTAAAAATTTTATATATAATTTCCGAAGCGGCCTTTCGGTTGATTTAAGACAAAATCTTGTTGCTGCGGCTTTTTCTCCTCAAAACAATCGCCTCGCTTACCAGAATTTTTTAACCAACGAGAGCTCCTTAATTTTGGTTAATTTGGACGGTTCAAGACCCCAAACAATTTTTAGCGCAGCGCTGCCAAAAACCAGACTAGCTTGGGTTCAAACAAATAAACTAGCGGTTAATCCAGCTCCCTCCGGCCGGGCTCAAGGTTCTGTTATAACCATAAACCCGTCTAACGGATCTCTTGGCCAAATATTGGCAGGCAAATACGGCCTTGTAACAAACTGGTCACCAAACGGGCGCTTGGTGATTTATTCCACAACCGATCAGTTCGGACACGAACTTTCTTTGTGGCTGGCCGATGAAAACGGTGTCTCGATCAAACAACTTGAAATTAATACCCTGGCCGATAAGTGCGTCTGGAGCCAGGATAATCGCATTGTTTATTGCGCGGCCCCTTCTTCGTGGCCAAACGACCTGACATTGCCGGATGATTACTATAAGGGGGTAGTCGCTGTTTCAGATAGTTTTGTATCTTTAAACACAGAAACATCTCTTCCGTCTTTCATCCTTGAATTAACAGATTCAGACGCCCAAAGCCTGATAATAACACCACAGGAAGATTATCTTTTATTTATAAACAGAAAAGACGGCTTTCTCTATTCTATAAGGCTGTAGCGATAACTAAAAATTCCTCGCTCGGAGCGAGGAATTTTTAGTTATTTGGTTTTATAACAACGCTCCTGCTTAAATCTTCTCCTTCGCTTTCTGTTATGACGTCTGGTCTTGAAGCAAGTTCCGTGTGAACTATTTTACGATCCGCCGAATCCATAGGCGGGAGCCTCACGGGAGATTTTGTATGAGAAACTTTTTGAGCGACTTCGCGGGCCAACTCCCTGATTTGTTTTTCTCTTTCCCTCCTATATTCATTTATATCCAGAATAAGCGGCATCTTATATGAAAACCTCTTGCCAACCAAAACTTTCAGCAGCCTTTCAAGGGCTTTAAGGTTTTGACCGCCTGAACCTATGAGGTATTTGGCGTCGTAGGTTTTTATTAAAACTTCTACCCCGTCCTCTTTTTTGTCATTGATGACCACACTGGCATCATCCCAACCCATCTTTTCCAAAATCTCCTTGGTTGTATTTTCAATATTCGAAATATCCATTTTTTTAATTTTGTAAAGTTGTTTGTTGTTTTGGTTTAATTTTAACCAAAAAATGTTGGATAAGACCCAGTATTGTTGTTGTAAGCCAGTAAAGGGCAACACCGGCTGGCAAGCTGGCAGATATGATTACCGTCAAGGCTGGAAAAAAATACAACATCTGTTTACTCATAATCGCCTGCGTTGGAGAAGCCCGTACGCCCTTCTTGTCTTGTTGGGGCAACGAAGCCTTTGATTGCCAAAATTGAAAGGCTCCAGCAGCCAAGGCCAGAAAAAGATTACGACCGCTAAGGTCTAGGAAACCTAGAAATTCCGGGTTAATAAGATCTGGTTTTGGTATAAAATAATATAGGTTAACCAGCTGCGCTGGGTCAAGACCATCTAAAAAAACCCTATAAAGGGCGACCAATATCGGAAGCTGGATTAGAATCGGCAGACAACCAGAAAATGGGTTTATGTTGTGTTCCTGATAGAGTTTCATCAACTCTTTAGCTTGAGCAGCCTGATCGCCTTTATGCTTGCGCTGAACCTCCTGAATTTGGGGCTGTATGACGGATAGTTCTTTTTGTGAACGTATTGCCTTTGCGGAAAGGGGATACAAAACCAACCTTATCAGGGTTGTGAGTAAAATTATCGCAACTCCGAAATCTCCCGAGAGATCATAGAAAAATATTAAAATATTAAAGAGGGGTTGGAGTAATATTTTATTGAAGACCAAAGACACCAATTCC
>QZJN01000002.1 GCA_003599335.1 Candidatus Parcubacteria bacterium | reverse complement strand
ACCCCTCGCTTTCTGTTCGGCGCTCTGCTCCATGTCTTTGTACTCGGTGCAGGTGAAGGTGTACATGGCCCGCTTCGGATAAACGGTCGTTTTGCCGAAGCCCTGCCACTTCACACCGGCGTCGGTGTAAAAGTGCAGCTCGCCGTCCAGAGGATCCTGGATGACAAGGATCTGATCGGCATCAATCTTCTCGACGACCATACCGAGCATGCTGGCCGCGATAACCAGCAAGAAAACTACCACGCCGACAGACAGCAGCTTCCTGGGGTTCCATTCTCCATCGTGAGAATCGTGCTCGACTTCATGCCGCATCTTCTTTTTCCTCCGTGTGCTCATTTGAGCAATTTTGGAATACCTGGCCCGGGACCCTTGAAACCGCCCACCTAGTTGGATTGGACGTCACCAGCTCCAGAGCCGGTGGTTGATTGCCTGCCACGAGGACGACGTCGAGCCGCCTCTGCCTCGGTGCGTTTCAGACTCTGCTCCAGGTCGGCTTCTTCAACGGCCCCACGAGCCTCGGTTATCCGAACCTCAAGTTGCCGCTTGCGCCTGAAGAAAGGAAACAATGGAGTGTTCTTCCACAACGGAATCACAACCTGTGTGACCGCCGCGTAAAAGAACAAAACCACTCCAGCAAGCTCAACTACATACAAAAACGCCATGGTTTCTCCTCTCCGCCCTTTTGGGCTTTTTTAACTTCCCTTTACCAAAAACTGAAAACCAAAGGATAGAAAGAACGTAAAGTATAATAGTACATTATTTACTACTTGTCAAGTAATAACCTCTCTAAATTTAAAACCCCCGCCTTAGCTTTCGACTTTCACTAAGGCGGGGGTGCCCCAACGCAAATTTAAATTTTCCTTACTTACTCAATTTACAGGTTCTGCTCCAAAAAGCTTTATGAGTTCTTTTTTAACTTCTATAACGCCTTGCAAACCTTGAGCCGCAATCTCGGCAGAGCCAACATAATCTTCTCTATCATAAAGCCTTCTTGCTTCATCAAGCGATCGCCTTGATGCAGAAAGTTTCTGGTCTGCTTCAATTAAGGGCAAATAACCCTTTAATGATTTAATTTCACCAAACAGTTCGTCAACTTCAATTATTTGATGGTAAAGCAAATCAAGCTGGAAATTGGCTTGTTTTTTTGCAAGCTCTTTTTTAGCCGCCTCATCCTCGTTCAAAGCGCTCAAAGCAGCTTTGTCTGTTTCAACGGCTGCATTTTGGGCCTCTGCTAAAGCTTCTGACTCTGATTCAGAATCATCTTGAAGCTCAACTAATATTTCTCTGTGTTGACTTGATTCAATTGTGGCAACCGCCGAAAGCAATTCCCCCTTTGAACCGGTCTGGGCAATTTTATCAATATCTCTTGAGGCCTGATTCATTAAATGCGCGTACTGTTTTAAAACTTTATCTACCACTGCCTTATCAACATTTCCTCTTTCTTTGGCCAGGGTTTGCTGAAGTTCACTTAATCTTTTTTGAGCTAAATTAACAACAAATTGAACTTTCTTAACATCATCAAAAATTAAAAGTCCTTCAAATTTTTCGGCTGTAAGCTTTACGGAATATAAAGGATTAGTCGGTAAAACATTACGTGAAGCAAAAACAACCGAAGTTCCAGAACCAACGATTACCGCAAAAGCAATCAATGTCGCCATGACAGGCCTTAGACTAAACTTTAAAATCGGCCACGAAACAACTCTGATCGATTTTTGAGGTATAAATGCGGGATGAAACTGAATATGATGCTTTAATAAAACCCTGTTTTGAGCAAGCCAAGAATCGTCGACGTTTAGTCGCTTCAAGCTTTTCAAAGCTTCAATGATATACTCGTGTTTCATTGTTTAATTAAAATCCCCTTTCCTTAAGAATTCTTTTTATGTCGCCTAACGCCCGATAAAGTATGACAGAAACGGCGCCGCGTGATTTACCCATAACTTCGGATATTTCGCTAATGCTTAGTTCATCAAGATACCTCCAGACCAAAACATTTCTGTATTCGTCTCTTAAAAGATTTGCCGCGTTCAAAACTTTTTCAACATCAAATTGTTGTTCCGCGTAGCTTAGGCTTTTGGCGTCAACAAGTATCGCCGTGTTTGGAATTTCCCGATCCAGAGAAACATTGGTTCTGGATTTTTGGCGGTAGGTATCAATAATCTGATTGTTCACCATCCTGTACAAAAGGGCTCTTATGTTTTTTATCGGCTTTCTTGAAACCGATTCTGAACCAACATACTCCCAGGCTTTAAGAAAAACCTGCGATACAACATCTTTTGCTTCGTCTTGATTACCAAGCCTTACATAGGCGTGGGTCAAAAGTTTTGGCGCATAATAATCATATAAACGAACAAAAACCTCTTCTTCTTTAAGGTCTAATTTCTGAAATGAAGGTATATTTTGAAGATTTCTTCTGTCATCCATATTAGAAGACGAATCAAGCCTGCACCCATTACGGATTATATTGACGAACCTGTCAATAAGAAACTACCAAAAAAATGCCCAAAAAGCAAAGCTAAACGATATTGACTTTTTTAAGATTTTATGCTAAAATTTGATTTACTATGAATAGTTACGTCGCGGGATTTATTGTCTTTATATTAGTCTTCTCCTTGGCGGTTGTTTCAAACAAATCTCAAACCGCCGCTTTTGGATTAGATATAGAAGTTGCCCAAGAAAAAGAGGAAAAGCCGGAGGAAAAACAAAATCAACAAATTGAATCTGTGAGCTTTGGAGGAGCAATACCCTCTGGAAATCCAAAAGCAAACTATGAAAAATACAACCCCGAAGATTTTAGGGAAAACCTTGGACTTTTTATTTTAACCCAACAGCAAAGAAGTCCTAAAACCGTCAACCGCGCAACATTGCCATCTCGCACGACAACTTCTTTATTGTGGCCGGTTGCCTCTCGCACCATCACGCAAGATTACGGCAAGAGATCTTCCCTCTTAGGAGGAAACGTTCACGAAGGAATTGACATCAGCGTTACGCTCGGAACGGCCGTTACGGCTTCGGCAAATGGCTTTGTTTCCGGAACCGGAGATAATGGTTCTTATGGCTATGGCAGATGGGTATCTGTTAACCATGGTAATAATCTAACAACCCTTTACGGACATCTTTCCAGAATAAATGTTAGAAACGGACAAAGTGTTGTTGCCGGGCAACTTATAGGATCAAGCGGTTCAACCGGATTTAGCACTGGTCCCCATCTGCATTTTGGCGTTTATACAACCGATACTTTTGAAATTCTTTCAAGCAACTTTGGCCCAGTGCCTGTCGGGGGCCCCATTAACCCTTTTGATTATTTGGCTTCTTCCCAAGGGCAAGTTCTTGGCGCCTCAACCCAGACACCTGGTGGCATTTCTCAAACTCCAACATCTCAAATACAAAGCCCTGTTCCGGAAAGCTTTATTATTGAAGGCCCGGATAGAACAAGGGATTTCCTTTTAGACGAAATAACATTTAAATTTGGTGGTTTTGTTTCGGGAAATCAACAGGCAACAGATGATCTGCGTTTTGAAACTCGTTTACTTGGGCCAAATCAAGGCTCTGAAATTTGGAGAGGAACATTTAGCAAAGAAATAACTTACAAATTAAATATCAAAGGCTCTCATCAGCTTGTTTTTGAGGTTCGCGCCAAGACAAAATCCGGAACTGTGGACCCAACACCGGCAAGTTGGGCATTCAGATTAGCCCACTCTCAAAGATACGGAGAGGTCCAAATAGGATCAGTTAGACCTGGCTTTGGAAGCGTTGATTCAGAGCAAATTTCCATAAGAAATACGACAAACTCAAACATTAACATAACTAGATGGCAAATCGCAGATTCAACAAGTCGTTCACCAAGAATAGGGCAAGGAGTTGAAATAATTCAGCCCCGTTCAAACTTGAATTTCCTTTCCGATATAATACTGCCACCGCGAGGATCGGCAACAATATTCTCAAAAACAAGCCCGCTTGGTTTTTCGTGGAGAGAAAACAAATGCACAACGCATTTATCTCGGAACACATTTATAGACGGTAACACCAACTACGAAAATTGCTATTTTGAGGAACGAACAGAATCAAACTTCCTGCATGATAAATGGAATGTCTATCTTGGATTGTTTTCTCCTATTTTAGACGATCACTCAACACTCCTGCTTCTTGATGAAAGTGGGGCTGTGGTTGACGTTCAAACATACTGATAATACAATAACTCCTGCGTTAAACTTTAAATAAATCCGCCCAAGCTTGTCTTGGGCGGAAACATTAAAAAATTATATGTTGGGAATGAATGATTTAAGAGTAGGCACATACTTCATTTTAGATGAAGAGCCCTACGAAATTCTTGAAGCACGCCATGTAAAAATGGCTCAAGGCCGTCCTGTTATGCAAACAAAGATAAAAAACCTTTTAACTGGCAATGTTTTGAGCCGAAACTTCCATCAATCAGACTCTTTTAACGAAGCGGAACTTGATAAAAGCAAAGTAAAATATCTTTATAATCATCGCGATCAGTATTGGTTTTCCGATATTAAAGATGGGAGTAAACGCTTTTCCCTTACAAAATCAACTATCGGCAATGGCGTACAATTTCTGAAAGCAAACCTTGAAGTTGAAGCTATTGCCTTTGATGGAAAAGTTATAAATATAGTTTTACCGATAAAAATTGATCTTATTGTAAAAGAAGCTCCACCGGCAATTAAAGGAAACACAGCACAAGGCGGAACAAAAGCCGTTGTGCTTGAAACAGAATCTTCAATCAATGTGCCCCTATTTATAAACGCCGGAGATATTATAAGGGTAAACACACAAACCGGAGAATACGTAGAACGAGCAGAAAAAGCATAGGCCTGTATTTATATATAGAAACCTATACTAACTACTATTTTTTATCAGAAAACTTTATTGACTCCCCGGGTTTTAAAACCCCGGAGTTTTTATTTTTAGGAGAATGCTGATTATTGTTTTTTTGTTCCTGATTTTGATTTCTTGATTGCTGATTTTTAACTTCTGGCTGTTGAGCAATAAATGCCGTTCCGCCTTTTTCCTTATAATCCTTACCCAAAACATCACTTAGGGCCGATCTTAAATCCTTAAGAGTATCTTCAATTTTTGGCTGTTGGTGTTGTGGTTTTGGAGGTTGTTTTTCGGCTGGCTTATTTTGCGTTTGGTATTTGACAGCAAGCTCTTTCAAAGAAATTGGGGCTATTGTAGGCTCTTTTATCTTTTGAGTTATCTGTCCCGATTGACGCGCTTTTTCAAGCTCATGCATTGCTTTATCAACATCAACTCTTTGTCCCACTGGCTGCAGGCGCTGACGCGGTTTATCTCTTCCACCCCCGGGTCTTTGGGGTCTACTCATAGCCGCCGTTGCGGCCTCAATAAGAGGCCCAGCCCAACGAGAAATCTTTTCCTCAACAACCGCCTGATCGGTGCTATAACGCTCCCGAGAAACCTTAATAATCGTTTCTTTGTGGTTTTTATCGGGCAAAACTGGAGGAGGTAAAGTTGCGGCCGAAAAAGCCCTTGAGGTAATGCCGTCAATCATCAATTTGATATAAATATTATACTTATCTAGATTAACCAGATCATTAGCTTCAAATTCCGGGGCAAATTCTTTTTCCAAAAATTCTGCGTCATCAGCCCCGACTCTAAAAACAATAAGAGTCCCGACGTTTCCGAAAACGGCGTCTCTTACCTTTTCGGACATTTGATTTATATACTGATGCGCCAATATAAGATTAAGTCTGTATTTGCGGGCTTCAGATAAAATAGTTGCAAAAGAATCTGTGGCAAAATTCTGAAACTCATCAACAAAAAGATAAAAATCCTTTCTGTCGCGTTCGGCAATATCAACACGGCTCATTGCCGCAAGCTGAAGCTTGGTTACAATAAGCGAACCTAAAAGCTGGCTGTTATCCTCCCCCATTCTCCCTTTGGAAAGATTAACGAGCAAAATTTTCTGATTATCAACAACCTCGCGCATATCAACCGAGGAATGCGTCTGACCTATGATATTTCTTATCAGGGGATTTGAAATAAACTGGCCAACCTTGTTTTGAATAGGAGCAACTGCTTCTTCCCTAAATCTGTCGGGGTATCTTGCAAACTCATTATTCCAGAAAGATTTAACTGAAGGATCGGTCACTTTTTCCACAATTTTTTCCCGATAATCCCTATCGGCCAACATTCTGTTTATGCCAAGCAGTGTCGTGCCCGAAGTTTCGAGCAAGGCTAAAATTGTGTTGTTTAAGATATATTCCATTCTTGCGCTCCAAACATCGGGCCATATTTTTTTGAACACGCCCATCATCCCGGAAGCAACCAAGTGCCGAAATTCAGGAGCAACATTTTCCATAACGTTAAAGGCTATCGGATATTTAAGATCTCCCGGGTTTATATAAATAACATCGTTAACCCTTGAACTTGGTATAAAATCAATCAATCTTTCAACCGCTTCCCCGTGAGGATCGACAAAACCAAGCCCGTGGCCATTACGGACGTCCTGTACGGCCATATTCATCAAAAGCTCGGTCTTACCAACCCCAGTTTTACCGATTATGTAAGTGTGACGACGCCGATCATCCGGCTTGATGCCAAATTTAATCTGGCGTCCTCTAAAATTTGATTCTCCTAATGCTGTAACTAAATCGTGCATAAAGTAAAATTATTCAACCAATGGCAAAATAGGTGGGGGTTCGCTCTTTTTAGCTTCAAGCCTCACAACGGCAGGAGCCTGAATTAAAGATGTTGGCATATGATAAACCGTTGCAAGCTCCTCGGTTGATAAAACAAATGTATTGGGATTTTTCGGCGGTTTAACCAAGAAGGCAAATGGTAAACGAAAGTCTCTTTTTTTATACATTTCAAGCAGACCCTTTTTCTTTCCTCTCTCAACCAAGGGCTTATTAAAGTCGTACCATTTTGGTTTCAGGCTAGCCATCTTGTTTGGCTTAAACCCATTCAGATTTTGGGTATTAAACTGTTTAAAAGAACCCAAAATGGCAGCTCCCTGGGCTTTGGAAAAAATAGTTGTGGGGGCAATATATAAAACCCTGATTTGAACCTCATACCCAAGTTTTGAAACATTATGTTCGATAGCTTTGGCAACCGACTCCTCGCCTGGGGTAAATTTTTTTTCTTTTGAATCTTTCTTTTGTTCTGTGGCGCCTCCGGCAAAAACCTCCGGAAATACCGTCCCAAAAAATTCACCGACTGCAGATAAAGGATTAAAACCTCCTCCGGAAGATTTAACCTCCCGGCCGGCTAATTTTGCCACCTCTTTTTCGCCTTCTTCTTTCCATTTATTGAATTTATCGTCTATGGGCTTAGCTAAAAGTTGAACCCAAACCTGCTCACCCTCTTTTAAAAGGCTCAAAACTTCCATCAAAGAAGAAAGTGGGTCAAAGCTTTGTTCGGTGCGCGGACCTTCAAAGGCCGGGTAAGTAAGTATGGGGTAAGGATCTGATTTGGTTAAAATAAGTTCGGTGCCCCACAAATCGTAATCTTGATTTGGGATATCTGAAGGAATATAAGCGGTATAATCATCAACTTCTTTTATCTCTGCGCTTGGGTATTGAGCATATATCTGGGCTTCGGCAAGATTCTTAAATTTATCCGGAAGCCTTATCAAAAATCTTGTACCAGAAGCCGCGCCAACTATTTCAAGCGACAACCACTCCTGAACTTTTCCCTCAAAATACCTTTCAGCGGTTTTTATGTCGCCAACATGCATGGCATGCAAAGCAGCAAAAATATGATCCATTGCCTTAACGGTCCGTTCGATCCTGCGCGGCAAACGGATCTCAAGAATTATCCAGTTAATCTCGCTTAAATATTTAGCGGTTTTATAGCCAAGCCAAAGCTCCTGAAATATAAAAAATAAAACAATTGGCGAAACAACCCACCAATAAGTGAGAATTTGAGTCCAGATTATATTAAAAACTTGAGGTGATTCCATGGCTCATTTAAATCATAGCACACTCTGAGCCACTTGGTTTTTGTCTTGTTTATGCCAATGTATAGCGGCCGTCCGTTGTTTTCCTAAAACTATTCTTATTTTGAAGGTTTAGAGTTATGGTATTTGGCTTAACAATTCTTTGGCGGGCAACCTCTTCCAATATTTCCTCTTTGGCAAGGGGTTTGTTGCTTTTTTTCATAATATTCACCAAAACATCCCTGACTGTTCCTGGTACAAAACCCCAATCCTTAAGAGCATACATGCCTCTACCTATCAATACGAAACGATTATCCTTTATAAGTTCGTTGTGAACCGTTTGAGGGTGAGCTTGTCTGTTTGAGAAAGCAGCTTCGTTTATGGCTTTGGCGACTTCGGTAAAATGCATCGGCTTTTTAAGTTTTTGAAACACCAAGAAGGCTTTATCACGGACTCCAACCGGACTTATCTGCGGCCAGCGTCTTAGGCCATACTCTCCATAGATGTTTTTTGCTATTGGCTTTGCCAAACCAAGATAAGCGCTAATGGTTTTGTCAGAAATCGAACCGCGGAATGATCCTTGCTTTGAAAGCAATCTTTCGGCAACATCCCTAACTTCATCCTCGGACAAAACTTGTTTTTTTGATTCAAAATGATCCTCAAGTCCACTTGAGATTTTTTTAACAACTTGAAGAGCATTCTTATTAGCACCCCAGAAGGTGTGCCACTGATCGGATTCCAAGTGTCTATTAAAATAATTTCCAAGATGCAAAGCGAGATAAACCGCAGCCTTTTGTTCTGGCTTTGTTAAATCAACAGAGCCGCTACCGGCCATATCTGCCTCCAGAAGAGTCGATTCTTTACGAACTCCTCCATGAGCGTCTATGTGATCCTTTAAAGCCTCTATCAGGGGCTTTATCTTGCTTGCCGGCGCTCCAGTTGTGAGATATTTAAAAGCATCATTTTGTATCTGCCTAACGCGTTCTCTGGTAATGCCGTATTTTTGCCCTATAGATTCAAGGGTTTGCCTACGGCCATCTTTTAACCCAAAACGCAAACTAACCACTTCTTTCAAGCGTGGGCTTAGACCTTCAATTATTTCAGCGACCAATTTGGCCGGGTTTGTTCTTAGATTTGGGCTCATATTTTAAGCAAAAACATTATATATTATTACCTATTTTATGTCAATATGAAGCTAAAATAATCTTATTTGCTAAAAATGTCAATGTTGGTTATCCCCTCTTTTCGGGATGAAAAGATGTTAATAAAAAAGTTGCCACAAAAATCGAAGAATAAGTTCCAAACCCAATACCAATAAGCAACGCTAAGGCAAAATACCATATTGTCGGACCTCCCCAAAGCAAGATTGCAAGCAGAGCAAAAAGAACAAGCAGAGAAGTTATTATTGATCTGACAAGTGTTTGGTTTAAAGAATTTTCAACAACTTCGCCGAAGCTTTTTCCGAAACGACGCAACAAATTCTCCCTAACCCTGTCAAAAACAACAACCGTATCGTTAACCGAATACCCCAGAATCGTTAATATTGCGGCCACAAACGGAAGTCCTATCTCAACATTATAAAAACGACCCAAGACGGCAAAGATACCAATGGTTATAAAAACATCATGCACCAAAGCTATTATCGTTGCCATGCTAAATTTCCAAGAAGAATATGGTTTGGGTATTTTTCTGAAGGCAAAAGCAATATACAAAAGAATGCCAATCACAGCCAGGACTGCCGCAGATAAAGCTTTTTGTTTAAGCTCTGCTCCAATAGCCGGACCGATTGAATCAAACCTCTCCTCTTTAAGCCCTGGAAATGAATTTTCCAGAGCCGATAAAACCTCTTGATGTTTAATTTCGTCAAGCTCCCTGGTACGAACTATCAGGCCACCCTGAGATGGTTGAACCAGAGCATCATTTAAACCAAAACTTTGAAATGCAGATCGAAAATCGGCAGTAGATGGTTTATCAGCATCAAAAGAAAACTCCCAAAGGGTACCGCCGGTAAAATCTATTCCCAATTTCAGACCAAAAACGACTATGGCCGCAATACTGGCTATAAGCAAGATACCCGAAAATATAAAAGAAGGAATTTTATATTTCAAAAATATCATAGGACGTTCGCCTTTTTAGTTTGTTGTTCAACTTTTGGCATTCTTAATAAAAATCTAAGCTGTTCAACTTTAGTTCCCACCAGCGAAAGCAGAAAACTTCTTGTAACGGTTATGGATGTAAACATGCTAAGCAAAGTTCCTATCAAAAGAGTCAATGCAAAACCCCTAACTGTACCGGTACCTTGCCAGTACAAAATAACGGTCGTTAGAACTGTTGTCAGGTTTGAATCACGAATCGAAGTCCAGGCCCTGGCGAAACCATCCTGAACAACAAGGCTGAAGCTTTTACCCAACGAGGCTTCTTCTTTCATTCGCTCGAAAATCAAAACATTGGCATCAAGAGCAATAGCAAAAGACATTATCACACCGGCAATACCGGCAAGGGTTAAAGTTACCGGAATTAATTTAAATATCGCAAGCAGAAAAACTATATAAACAACCAAAGCAAAAACAGAATAAAGGCCGGGTAAACGATACCAAAAAATCATAAACAAACCTAAGACTATCAAAGCTATAAGACCAGCCCTCAAAGAAGCTTCAAGGGAAGCTACGCCCAAAGAAGGACCTATTGTTTGTTGAGAAACAAGATGAATAGGAACCGGTAAGGCTCCTGCATTCATGCGATCGGCAAGCTGACGAGCTTCCTGGGTTGTAAACTGGCCCGTGATAACCGCCCTGCCGTCGGTAATAGAGCCCTGGACAGTTGGTATGCTTATCGGACTTCCATCAAGAAATATCGCCACGGGCCTGCCAATATTGCGTGAAGTTATTTGTTCGAATAAATCAGCCCCCTCTTCGTTAAATTCAAGACTAACCTGGGGTCGCCTTGTCGTTTGATCAAAATCTAATTGGGCTTTAACCAAATGCCTTCCGGTAAGCCCGGTGTTGGCAAAAGTAGAAACATCGGCCTCTGTGCCGGAAAAATCTCCCGGCAACTCCTTAAATTCAAGAACCGGGGTCTCTCCTATCTCATTAATCGCTGCTGCAACATCGGAAATTCCCGCCAACTCAACTATCAAACGAGGCTTATCATCGTTTGGGTTTTGAATCTGAACCAACGGTTCGGCCACGCCAAAAAGATTAACCCTACGCTCAATAACATCCCTAACGGCGTTTATTGCGTCTTCCCTGTCAGAATCGGAAACGTCTTTTGTTTCAAGCTCATAAACAAGATGTGTCCCGCCCTGCAAATCAAGACCAAGGCTAAAGCCTTGGGGATTCCATTGGGGTAATTTTACAAACGAAACGTTATTATTAAAAAACCAACTTATCCAATTCCAAGCCGAAGGAAAAACAAAAAAGCCGGCAACAACCGCTATTAAAATTATTATCGTTATTAAAATTCTTAAACCAGCCATACAAAATAAAACAACAACGAATTCATATACTATCCAATCTATCTAAATTTGACAAGTAGCCTAAAAATTTTATTATTGAACATAAGAAATAAGGCGGAGTGGTCTCCCGACGTTCCTGCCTAGAGTATCTACTCGCGGTCGGACAACACCCCGGGACTCCACTCCGCCAAATCGGCTCTTTCAATCGGGCGAGGCATCCTTCCCAAGCGCCTACAAGCAGTTACGCCCCAAGCCAGCTGTTTGTATGCGCCCAAGGTAAGACCCTCTGAACCTCGCCCGACCAGCAAGCTTAAAAGGCTTCGTCTTTAAGACGAAGCCTTTCCCGTTAATTATTCCACAAATTGACCTGGTGTTTCGCCAACCGGAATCCATCCAGGAGGAACGTCGCAAGGAGTTGGAAATTCTCGCACCTCTCCGGTCGCCGGATTTCTCGCTGGTGTTATTACTTGGATGCAAAATACGGGTTCTTTATCCGATCCTGGCACCGATGGCAACTCACCCGGAGGAAGCAATATCGGCTCTTCAATTTCTTCAACAAAATACTTGCCATCGACGGTCCTGCATTGCCTTGGATAAGATTCCATCACTGGATTGCCGGCTGCAAAGCATTCTTCAAAAGAAGCAACCTCTTTTTGCGGCGGCTCC
>QZJN01000009.1 GCA_003599335.1 Candidatus Parcubacteria bacterium | reverse complement strand
GACATCCTCGGATCAAAGGTTGCTCACCACCTCCCCGAGGCTTATCGCAGGCACGCCACGTCCTTCATCGCCTTTTTGTGTCTAGGCATCCACCATACGCCATTATGGTAACCACGGAAATAAGATAGAAAATACTTATTACCTACTACGTTGATTAACTTATTCATTTGTCAAAGTGCGACAAACAATCATTTGTGCACACAAAAATTTTATGTACACATTTTGATTGTCTGTTTGTAAGGAACAAAAAACTGCTCGTTTCTGAGCAGCCCTGCTTCGTTTATCTTTGACTATCGTCTATCCTTCCGCTTCGTCTCCTTCTTCATAGCGAGGCGAAGTTAAACCACCAGAACTATCTCCGGCTGCTTTTATTAAACTGGTAAAAGTTAATATCATATCTTGCCTTGATATTAGCAAGTCAGCCTCAATCTGTCAATATGTTTAGAAAAAACATTGAAAATAAAAGGCTTTAGGGAATATAAAAGTCAAACGACAACGAGTCAGCTCGTTGTCGTTGGCTTAGGCTTTTTGCGCCGCTCCATCCATAAAACAATGGAGCTAATCAGCAATTCACCGAACCAGATGAAAAAGAACGCGATCGCAAGCATCGCCATCAACATGTAAGCTCCGATATCGGCGGTGATGCCCATAACCCCCTCCTTAAAGTAATCACAAACATACATGAAAAATTTTAAAAGTCAAAAATAAAACAACCCCGCCTTGAGGCGGGGTTTGTTTTTGAATTTCTTATTTAGCGGTGAATTTCATCCTGAACTCTTTTCATCCACGAAGCTGCCAAGTCTTTTCCGCCAAGACCAAAGGCCAAACCCCCGGCAATGGCAAGCATGGCAACAACTCCGGTGAGAACAATCTGGATAAAGGTCGGTGCAACATTAAGTTGTGCCAAAGCCGCAAAGATTGCAAAGATGAGCACGGCCCATTTCACAACCGAACCAATCATCTTTGCAGCGGCATTGCCAACCGAATGAACGGCAGAAGCAACAACAACTCCCCTTAGAAATGCCGCAACCAAAACTCCAAGCACCAAAATCACAACCGCGATGACAATATTAGGCACATAGCCAAGTACTTCTCTCAAAAATCCCGAAACTTCCGAAAGCCCCAAGATGTCTGAAGCCGCTAGCAAAAAAGCTATAACCAAAAACCACTTCACAACTTCTCCGAGAAACCTTCCGGAATCAACTTTGATACCGGCTCGCGTAAACGCTTTTTCTGCGCCCATCGCAAGCAACACATTATCCAGTTTTGAAGCGCGAATCAATCGCATCACACCATGACCAACACCAACCGCAATCGCCCAACCGACAAAAAAGACAATCAACGCTCCGATCAATTTGGGCAAAAATGCGATGAAAATACTCCAGAGGTTTACAAAAGAAGCGCTCACCACATCAACCCATCCTTGAACAAACATAATTCTGTAAAAGTTACTAAAAACTTAATACTTATAAGTAATTTATTATCTGCTTTCAGACCTTTAAAATTATCGTTGCAAAGCAACGTTAAAATACGGAACTATTTATAGTATAACAAAAAAGACCCCTTTTTTGGCGGAGCGTGTGGATAAAAAACCGACAAATCAGACTCACTCTAAAAGGCCGAAAAACGACCCAATAGTAAAGATAAATGCTCCAGAAACTATATAAACAAGTGGCAATGCAATAATCGGTAAAATATATTTCAATTTAGAATCTCCGCGTTCTGATTCGCGCTTTATGTCATTATTAAAAAGCAAAAAGGGCATCAAATTCATTGCGTGATAGTTAATCATTATATATGGCAGAAACAACAATGAACCTGGATTGGCCAGCAAAAACCCCGAGCCATCTCCTAAGGCTTGCCCCAAAGCCATAACAAACGTATATCCCCAAGCGCCATATCTAAATCTTCGAATAAAAAATAAAATTGTCAGGAAAATCAAAATGTATGCCGGCGTCGTAAGCATAACGTCTATGGCATAATTTTTTACTATTTCTCCAACTGGCATCCCAACTGTTACAAGCAGGGATGGATGCAGGGGTTTAGAAATCATGTAAGTCCCTTCAACTAATGCCGCCAAAACAAGACCTAAAAGAACAAATAAAGTTTTTGGATAAGAAGATTTACTATTAAACCAGCGACGAAAAAAGATAAAGGATAAACCAAAAATTATCAAAATCAAAACATGCGTTACGTCTTCTGCATTTAGTCCATCACCAAAAGAAAAGATAAAAACAGTAATCGCCCATAAAAGATAAAAAGTTAACAGACGATTATTTTTTAATTGCAAAATCATAAAAGTTGTGGGCATGCCTGGACTCGAACCAGGGACCTCGTCATTATCAGTGACGCGCTCTAACCAACTGAGCTACATGCCCGAAATTTATCGTGAAAACATTATATAACGGATTTTGTTTTTTCCGCAAACCAAAATTCCTCTACCTTTTGGCAGAGGAATTCCCCTCCTTCTTTTTGTTTATGCTTTAGCTTCTTCCGATTCCGGACTTTGATTGTGAATTCCGTAAAACTTAAGCATCCTTGAACCCAAAATTGCGCCAAGTAAACCAATGGTTCCAAACCACATTAAGCTTGAATTTTTTAAGCCTTGCCCAATATGATATTCGTAAAATTCCTGATCCCAGGCGCGCATATAAGAAACAAGGGAGCGGTTGGTATTTAAGAGAAAATCTTTGTCAAAAAAATTTCCCTCCAAAGACTCTATCTTAATCGCCATTGTTTTTAAAGCATCGCGGCCAAAAGCATCAAGATTATACGTTACATAGTGGCACCAAATTGGAACAACCAAAACAAACCAGATTGCTATCATTGGCCCAAAAAAAGAGAGGTGACGCTTCCTCCTCTCTACGGCAAAAATAAGATTCATTGTACGGCGCGCAAAGGCTGTGCCCTTATTTTTACCGCAATTATTATTCAAAAAATGATTGTCTTCAGAGGTTAAAGACCCCATATGCTCATTGCTATATATACCAATTTTTCTATCCCGGTGTTCCTATTTTTTCAGCTAAAACGTTTTTTGCCCTAAAAAGCCTGCTTTTTACCGTATTGATAGGTATATTTAAGATTCTGGAAATTTCTTCATATGATTTATCTTCCAAGTATCGTAATTCAAGAACCGTTCGGTATTTAAGATCTATTGATGCCAAATTAGCCCGCACCATATCCAAATGTTCGTTTTTAAGGGCCTTATCCAATATATCCAGGCTGTTATCAACAAACTCCGGGGCTTTTTCTATATCTATTATCCTCAAGCGCCCGGATTTATGATGATGATTAACTGCCAAATGATGCCCAATTGTGAAAAGCCAAGGAGAAAAATTCTTCTTGGTATCAAACTTATCAAGATTAAAATAGGCGTTTAAAAAGGCTTCTTGGGTTAAATCCTTGGCATCTTCCAAAGATCCGGTAAAACGCGTTAGGAAATTAAGCAACTTACGTTGATATCTAAGCAGCAAAATCTCAAATAGTTCCTTGTGTCCGTCCCTGACCATACGGATTATCTTCTGATCAGAACGGTTTTGGAAAATTTCCTGCGCTTTGCTAAGCATATTAAAGATTACTACCTAACTATGCTAAACATTATTATTTACAAAAAATCATACTGCGCTTCTTAACATAGCTATACAAATTTCTTTCCAAGATAGTTCCCTCATAAGTAAAGACGTTTGACTTTTAATTTTATCACAAACAAAAAAGGAACATAGGTTTTTTGGTTTTGTAGTATTAAATGAGGCAGGCACTCAAAGCGCAGAAGCGCTGGGCGCGAAAATCCGACTCGAGTCACTGCCATAAGTAAAGGTTCGTTTAAAATTTTAAAAGGCCCTGTCAAGTTGTCTCTTAACCAAACAAAGCAATGCAACAATATCCAGCGGGGATAGAAATTAAACATTAACAAATTTGTTCTTCAAATCCCCAATTGATTTAAAAGGCTTTCGACCCTTGCTTAAGCAGAAAAATTTGGCAGGTGGCAATTCATACTATGACAAGGTATGTAGAGCGAGGACCGCCCCTTTAGGGGGGCGGTCCTTTGTATTACTCAACTCCTTTCTTTACAAAAGAAAGGGTTAAACCTAAAGAAACAAACTGTTTCATTTTATTCGCTCACGCTGAGCAAGCCCTACTGCCGCTCGCTCATAAAATGAGGGTTAAAATTTTTGTCGAGCTACCTCACGATTGGAATAAAAAAAGTATAAATTAAACACAAAAAGCCCCTTAAAAGGGCTTTTTGCAATTTATTTACCAAGCTATCAAAAGCGACTCTGCAAAACCCAGCCTCAAGGACCAGTTGCCTCGGTTAAAAGCCCGAGACCAACGCTTGAAAAGCTCAAGTTGAGCATTATCAACCTAAAGATTCTACGAATCTCTAAAAAGATTGATCCACCGACAGCTTCCGCTACCGGTGCCTTGTTACGACTTCGTCCCTGTCACCGAGCCTGCCTTGGACCATGCAAAGCATGAGCTTGGGGCATTCCCGGCTCCCTTGACGTGACGGGCGGTGAGTACAAGACTCGAGAACGTATTCACCGCGGCATGGCTGATCCGCGATTACTAGCGATTCCAGCTTCATGAGGTCGAGTTGCAGACCTCAATCCGAACTGAGAGACCGTTTGATGCGATTGGCTCCGCCTTACGGCTTCGCGACGCGTTGTCGGTCCCATTGTAGCACGTGTGTCGCCCAGGGCATAAGGGCCATGCGGATTTGACGTCATCCCCGCCTTCCTCCCACTGAACGTGGGCAGTTCTGTGTGACATGTATAACACACAGTAGGGGTTGCGCTCGTTTCCCCACTTAAGGGAACGGCTCACGCCACGAGCTGACGACAACCATGCAGCACCTGTGACAGCGTCCTTGTGAGACACAAAACCTTTCGGCTCTGTTTCGCTGTCATGTCAAGCCCTGGTAAGGTTCCTCGCTTACTGTCGAATTGAACCACATGCTCCACCGCTTGTGCGAGTCCCCGTCTATTCCTTTGAGTTTTAGCCTTGCGGCCGTACTCCCCAGGCGGATCACTTAACGCGTTAGCTTCGCCACCTGAAGGGTCGATACTTCAGACAGCTAGTGATCAACGTTTACAGCGTGGACTACAAGGGTATCTAATCCTTTTTGCTCCCCACGCTTTCGTCCACTGAGTGTCAGGGTCGGCCCAGTTACATGTCTTCACCTTTGGCGTTCCGGTCGATATCAACGGATTTCACCCCTACACCGACCGTTCCAGTAACCTCTGCCGCCCTCAAAGTTTGACCGTTTCCCCCGCTCTTTCGGGGTTGAGCCCCGAGCTTTAACAGGAGACTAATCAAACCACCTACGGACGCTTTACGCCCAATAATTCCGGGTAACGCTTGAGGGTTCTGTCTTACCGCTCCTGCTGGCACAGAATTAGGACCCTCTTATTCCACTGGTACAGTCACAAAAGTTCCTCCCAGTGAAAAGGAGTTTACACCCCGAAGGGCTTCATCCTCCACGCGGCGTCGCTCGATCAGGCTTTCGCCCATTGTCGAAGATTCTCGACTGCAGCCACCCGTAGGTGTAAGGACCGTGTCTCAGTTCCATCGTTGGGGGCCATGCTCTCACACCCCCTACCCGTCATAGCCTTGGTGAGCCGTTACCTCACCAACAAGCTGATAGGACCTAGGCCGCTCCCAAAGCGCATTGCTGCTTTACTCTCACGAGACTATCAGGTATTAGCCAACCTTTCGGCTGGTTGTGCCTGACTTTGGGGTACGTACCAAGGTGTTACTAACTCGTTCGCCACTAAATTAATCATTGATATAATCGCAAATTAATTCCGTTCGACTTGCATGCCTTATCCACGCCGCCAGCGTTCACCCTGAGCCAGGATCAAACTCTCACAAATGAGCTCATCGGAGAATATTCATCCGACGAACCCTAATTTTACAGAGTCGCTCCTGACAACTTGGTTGTTTATATATTTTATTAATTTATTAACTTTTAAAGGTTCTTTGGGACAAAAAAATCGCGCCCAAGCGCGAAACCACTTAAAGCCGTCATTTACTTATTAAGTTTTCAACTAATCATCTCCACCAAACATATTTTTGTCCTTTCTAAAACTCATTATAACTCTGCCTTATATATAAAGTCAAGCCTTACCAACCCGCTGCGCAGCCTCCGGGCGTATAAATAGCCCAAGCAAAGATGTTATTTGGGTTATTTGTCTGGACAGTGCAATCAACCGTCCCGTCACGACGAGGATCAATCATTTGTTGCTGGCTTGTATAATCACTACCTGTAAACTCTAAGATACGATGAGCCATTAATTTATATTCTCTTCCTGTCGTATCAGATCTGTAAACATAACAATAATCACCCTGGGCGTTGTTGGAGGCGGGATTTGGCATCAAAGGATCAACTGGAGTGCTTCTGATAAAAGTCGGGGCAAGGCCAGGTATCCAAGCGTCTCGAGGTTGATTACAACCTCCAAAAAGTGTGCAGCTGTTGCAGGCTGTGTACCAGGCTCCGCCAGTATTTGGATATGAATTGTTTCTTAAATTATAAAGCTCAATTGCTTTTTGTAATTCACGCATATCGCTCACTCGCCGGCTTTGCCTTGCTCGAAAACGGCCCTGGTTGGCGCTTACAAGAATCGTTGAAGCCAAGACATTTATTATTGTTATAACAACAAGAAGCTCAATTAAAGTAAACCCAAGTTTTGTTTTTGGTTTTTTGTTAAAATTTTTTAAAAAATTAGGGCCAGACATAAAACCTCTTATCAATTTTATTGTACACGCTCTTGAGAACTATTAGAAGTCTTAAATTCAGCCAAACCCGGAGGGGCGCTATGAAAAATATGTTTGTAAACCCAAACTCCAAGCGGAATCGGCAACCAAAAGGCTAAAGATCTGAAGGCGAGCGAAACCAAAACAGAAACATTAAAAGGTATGCCAAGGCTCGTATAAACCAAACTCATGGATGTTTCAAAAACACCGACAGCCGAGGGGATAAAAGAAACAAATCCAAAAACAGAAGCTAAAACAAAACCACCAACAACAATGCCGAGACTTGCGTTAAAGTTAAAAGCTAAAAATAAAAAATAAATGCTCAAAATATCAAGGAGATGGGCTGCGAGGGACCAGCCCGTCGCGACCCACATATATTTTCCGGCTCTTGGCAGCATCCGAAAAGTTTCCTGCAATTCGTGAGATAAAACCTCTGTTTGCAAAACCGATCTTGCACTTTCTCCGTTTTGAGATCTTGCCCCAAAACGTTTAATTATGCCGTCAACCGGCCTTAAAATAAAAGATAATATCTTTTTAAATTTATCTCTGTTGAAAAAGGTAAAAACCAAAAATAAACTTATTCCAACGACAAAAAGAAAAGCAAAAATTGAAGCCAATACATGAATACTTGTTAGCTGATTGGCAAAAAACAAATCAACAAGGCTTGCAGTTAAAACGAGGAAAAAAGTAAAAAAAGTAAGCGCATAAAACATAATTCCAACGGTCATGCTTTTTGCCGCTGGTATATTGTATTTTTTCATATCAAAAATTATAAAAGCGATTCCGGCCATTCCCCAAGAAGGAATATTTTGATTCAAATAACTTGTCATGAAAGATTGTCTGAACAAAACTTTGAAAGGAACATGATGTCCAAAAAATTTAAGAAGGTTTTCAAAAATATAAGCCCCAACCCAATAAGTTCCGACTTGAATGACAACTGCGGCTAAAAGCCAGCTTGGCCGAGCCTGTCTTAAAGTTTTATAAATCTCCGGCAACTCACGAATAAAAAATATCATTAAAACTCCAAAAATTCCCCAACCTATAAGGAGTAAAATTAGTTTCTTGCCTTTGCTTTTCCACAATCCTCCATTATCCATATATCTAACGGGAATTTTTATTACGCCACTCTTTTATTTTTTTATGATTGCCCGTCAACAAAACTTCCGGAACTTTATATTTTTTTCCTTTATATATAAGAGTCTCAGGCCTGGTATATTGAGGATACTCTCCTTCTGATGATGAAAAACTTTCTTCCTTTAAGCTTTCTTTTCTTATCACTCCTGGTATCAGACGTGTAATGGCCGAAATTAAGGTCATCGCCGCCACATCTCCATCCGTAAGAACGTAAGGCCCGATTGAAATCTCCTCTGCACCAAGAGCTTTTTTAACCCTTTCGTCAATGCCTTCATAGCGACCGCTTATTAGAATAATTTGCCCTTTCGTCTTGGCCCAATCAAGAGCCTTTTTCTGATCGAATTGTCTTCCTTTAGCCGATAAGACAACAGTTTTAGATTTCTTTAATTTGAATTTTGATTTTATTGAATCAACTGCTTTTAAAATTGGATCGGCCATTAAAATCATTCCGGCCCCTCCGCCGTATGGCTTTTCATCAACAATTTTATGTCTGGTTTTAACATAATTTCTTAAATTGTGAACCTCTAAAACAACCAGCCTTTTTTGTTGGGCCCTTTTAATTATTGAAGAATGTAAATATTTCTCAAAGATCTTAGGAAACAAAGTTATAACATCAATTCGTAGCATAAAATAAATAAACACAAAGACCTCCGCGCAATAACACGAAGGTCCCTATGTTAATACAATTTTATAAATTTCATGTATTAGCCGGAGAGATTCTGTTTTAGAGTTTTAAGTCTCCAACAGCTTCGTCCAGCGTTTTGCCCTTTCGCGGAGCAGAAGAACCTTCTGGTTCCTCGATTTTGAGGTTAACCCTTGCATGGTTCTTTAGGCCAACAATTCGCAAGAGCGTACGGATTGCCCGCGCGGTCGAGCCACCTCGACCAATGATTTTTCCGATTTCTTCTTTTGGAAGGTGCAACGTCAGCAACACTCCCATTTCATCAACCTTGCGGTCGGCTCTCACAGAATTCGGATTATCAACCAGGTTCTTAACTATAAATTCAAGAAACTCCTGGTCTTGAAATTTAGACATGCTGTAATATCAGCTTAATCATTTCTTCAACGACCTTTTATCAGTAATAAAAATAATAATGTCCTTAAACAGGATTGTCAATAAACTGCTTATGCTGTTGGGGATGGGGTTGCCGGCTGAGCTGCTTGGGGATTATGGGTTGATACTTGCTCTTTTGGCTTTGCTTTCTTGTGAACCGGAATTTTTTTAGCTTCAATGACTTTTTTGGTCACTAAAAAATTATGCGCCGTGCTTGAGGGCTGCGCGCCACGATCGATCCAATATTTAACCCTGTCCGGATCAACATTGGAAGTCTTTTTAACCGGATCGTAAAAGCCAAGAATTTCTTTTGCCTTCTTTTTTGCCGAAGATGTTGATTCGGTCAAAACCAACCTGAAATGAGGTTGATTTTTCCTTCCGACTCTTTGAAATCTTATTTTTAACATTTTATTTAGTAAGCAAATTGTTCCGCTTTAACAAGTTGAAGAGATATCAATTTTGAAACACCCTCCTCTTCCATCGTTACTCCATAAAGTACGTCTGCCTCTTTCATAACTTCACGATTGTGCGTAACGATAACAAATTGGGTGTTTTTTTTCAACTCCTGCAAGATTCTCCCAAATCTCTGCGAATTTGATTCGTCAAGCGAAGCATCAATTTCATCCAGAACCATAAAAGGAGGCGGTGATGTCGAAACGAGGGCCAATAAAAGAGCAACAGAAGTTAAGGCTCTTTCCCCTCCGGAAAGCATGTGAAGTCCCCTGACTTTTTTACCGGGTAAATCAACTTTAACCTCTATACCTCCGACTTCTGGAGTTTCTGTTTCTTCTTCTTCAAACTCTTCTGATTTTTTTATTTTTTTCTTGGCTGTAATTATATTCAGACTGGCTTTACCGCCGTTAAATAACGTTTCAAAATAGTGATTAAAAGATTCGCTGATTTTATCAAAAGCATTGGTAAAAATATCCTCAATTTTAGATTCAAGCTCTGCCACAACTTGCCCCAGGTCTGAAATCGATTTTTCAAGATCGGAAGATTCCTGAACCAAAAAAATATGTCTTTTATTAAGCTTCTCGTGCTCTTTTTCGGTTTCAGGGTCAATCTCTGAAGTCATCTCCAGCCTAACCCTTAATCTCTCAATGTCTTTTCTCAAACCTTCCGGGCTTGCATCTAAACTCACTTTATTAGAAGTATTGTAAACTCTAAGAAGCCCCTCAAAACGTTCTCCAAAAAACTGTTTTAACTCTCCCTCTTTAACCAGTAGCTGCTCTTTTTCAAGTCTTAAACGATGATACTTTGTTTCAAGCTGAGACATTTCCTGCTCTTTTGATCTTAATTCGCCATGAAGCCTCGTAAATTCCTGACGCCTTTCATGCTCTGCCCCGGCGCTGCGACGGTAATTATCCTTTGCGGATTCAAGTTGTTTTTGAATTTCTTCGAGTTGTTGCCTCAAATCCCGTCTTTTACTTTCAAGATCCGCATCCTGAGAATGATTTTTTTCTCCCTGGATATCAGAGAGCAGATTGTCTATTTTTTGGGAAACAGAAAGAATCATCTCTTTTAGATCTGCCTCCTGGCGATTCTCAAAACCATCCAAAAAATTTTTTATTTCCTTGAGAGAACCAACAAGCCTATCTTTATTAAATAATTTTTCTCTTGCGACGGATAATCCAGCTTCAATCAAACCCTCTATCTTCCCCAGTTCTTTTGATATCTCCATTTGCTTTGTTTCAAGCCTGACAATATCTACACCTTCTTCATCTTTGTTGGAAGTTTTTTTCCACTCTTCTTCCTGAGCCTTTATGGAAAGATTAATTCCATCAAATTCCGATTTGGTTTTTTTGATTCCTTCTTCCAACTCCTTCAAAATGTTATCAAGAGTATTTTTTTGTTGAATAATATTTCCGTATTGGCTCGAAAAATAGACTCCCTCAAGTTCTTCCAGCTTATTAAGAAACTCTTCCCGCTTTTCGATCTTTGCAACCTGTTTTTTTAGAAATTTAAGATGAGGCTCTATTTCATCAATGAGATTTTTGGCATTCTGAAGATTTAATCTAGTCTGATTTAATTTATCAAGAGCTTCCTTCTTTTTAAGCTGATATTCTTTAAGGCCTAGGGCGTCTTCAAAAATTTCCCTGCGCTCCAAAGGAGAAGAGTTAAGAATAATGTCGCCCATGCCTTGATTTATTATTGTATATCCCTTCAGCCCGAGTCTGGCTTTGGCTATTACCTCGGCAACATCTTTCAACCTCACCTCTGAATTATTGATAAAATATTGATTTTGTCCGTCGCGATAAACTTTTCTGCCAACACTTACCTCTTCAAATTCAAAAGGCAAACGCTTATCTTTGTTATCAAAAATAAGAGTCACTCCGGCCTTAGAAAGTCTCGCCCTGGAACCCGAACCGTTAAATATCAGGTCTTCTCCTTTTTTAGAACGGAGTTTTTGCATGCCCTGCTCTCCCAAAACCCAGCGTAGCGCATCAACAATATTTGATTTACCAGAACCGTTCGGCCCAACAACAACGCTTACTCCTGTCGGGAATTGAAGTTCTGTTTTATGAGGAAAAGATTTAAAACCGCTTATTTCAAGCCTTTTGAGATACATAACTAAAAACTATTCCACCCCTTAGCCTTAAGACCTTCTTCTGCGGCCGCTTGTTGAGCTTCTTGTTTTGAAGTTCCTTCTCCTTCGGCAACTAATTCCTCACCCAAAAAGACACCAACCGTAAAATGCTTAGCGTGATCAGGACCCCACTCTTTTAAGACTTCGTAAGTCGGCGTTATGCCGACCCTACCCTGGGATTCCTCTTGGAAAAGACTCTTGGCGTCGCGATATAATTTTTTATCAATAATAAGTGGTAAAATTTTTAATATTTTATCGGAAACAAATTTTTTAACAGAATCGTAACCTTGATCTATATATAAAGCCCCAATGACAGCCTCAACCGCGTTAGCGAGAATGTATTGACGAGCTTTGCCTATATCTTTTTGTTCACCTCGTGAAAGGAGTAAAAAATCATTAAGCCCAATATTTTTGGCAACATCAGAAAGCGCGTTGGCATTTACCAAAGAAGCGCGCAAAGCAGTAAGCTCTCCTTCTGGCTTCTGATATGTTTTATACAAGTGATCCGTGACAACCAATTCCAAGACCGCATCTCCCAAAAATTCCAGCCTTTCATTGTGCTCTGAAAAAGAACCAGGATTCTCGTTGAGATAGGAACGATGCACCAAGGCCTGGCGTAAAAGATTCTGGTTTTTAAATTTTAGATTAAGTATTTCCTCGAGTTGAGATAAATTTTTCACATTACAATCAGTAGCCAGTGGCCAGCAGTGAGAAAACTCACTTCTAACTATTGGCTGCTCATAAAAAATTAATTAACCGCCCTTTTGTTTTTCTTTAACATTTTCTAGCTCTGCTTTTCCTTTGCGTGGCCCCCCTTCATTTTTGCCCGGCTCTCCTATTTCTCTATAAACAGTCCCCAAAACTCCGTTTATAAATTTTCCAGAAGATTCACCGCCAAAAGTTTTAGCAAGTTCAATCGCCTCGTTAATCGCAACTTTGGGAGGAACCTCCGAACGATCGGAAAACAAAAGCTCATATAAACCGAGTCTCAAAATATTTCTATCAACAACTGTTATCTGACTTAAAGGCCACTCTGGAGCAGCTTTTTCTATTATATTATCAAGTTCTTTTAAATGCTCGGTAACCCCACTAATAAGGCGTTTTACAAAAGCAACCTCGTCAAGCCCCGGCCCAAACTCGGCTAAATTACGATTTATTGTCTCTTCCAATCTAGCCTGATCTCCACCCCAAAAATCCCACTCGTAGAGTGACTGCATCGCGATTGATCTTGCTAAATGTCTGGAAGCCATACTAATTAAAGAACTAATTTTTTATCTATCCTTCTTTTTCCTGTTGAGCCGCGGCCAATTCTTTTTCTTTTTGTTTACGTTCCTTTTTCTCAAGCTTGGCCAAAACATCAATCACCTGACGCCCATTGTAATAGCCGCAGTTTGAACAAATTTGATGCGGTAAATTGACCGCATTACAATTTGTGCAGCGCGCGAATGAGTGCGATTCAAGCTTTAACATCGAGCGCCTTGTGCGCTGACGCGTTTTTGTATGCCTTCCTCTTCTTACAACCATAAATCTATAATCCTTTTCAATTAAATCATATTTGAAAGCTTCTTTCAACTAAACATTTTTAAGAAAACTGTTGCGATGAATATCTGAAGCCCCGAGCCTCTTCAAAGCTTTATAGTGAAGTTTTGTTCCGTAACCTTTATGTTTCTCAAAGCCGTAGCCTGGTAATCTTAAAGCCCATCGTTTCATTATTTTATCCCTCGTTACTTTAGCCAAAACAGAGGCTGCGGCCACAGAAAATATTTTTTTATCCCCTTTAACAACGGCTTTCTGGGGGATACCTACCGAACGTAAAATCGCCGCCCCATCAATCAAAAGAAAATCCGGATTTGGATCTATTTTTTTAGCTAACCTTACCATTGCTAGGCGGGTCGCCTGAAAAATATTTACCCTATCGATAACTTTTGGATAAACTTTGGCTACAGCCCATGCGATATCCGGGGAAGATTTGAGCATCTTTGCAAATTTTTCACGGGCTATAGGAGTTAGGGCTTTGGAATCTCGTAATCCTGAAAACTTTCCAATCCTGAAGCCTTTTTTACAGACAACACACCCAACAACAACCGGACCAGCCAAACAGCCAACCCCAACCTCATCGAGCCCGGCGACAAAACGAAATCCCCTATTCCATAGATTACGTTCGTATCTTAAAGTTGGGTCTTTCATAAAGTTGGGTTAAATGAATTTGTTTGATATAATTTTACCGTAACGTTTCGTTTTAATTATAGAAAATTGTTATGTTAGAGAAAAATAGCTTTGTCCACCTGCACGTCCACTCTCACTACTCATTACTCGACGGACTCACCCAAATAGACCGCTTAATAAACAGAACAAAAGAGCTGGAAATGAACTCGGTTGCCCTGACCGACCATGGTTCTTTGTATGGGGCTGTTGAATTTTTTAAAAAAGCGAGCAGGGCCGGCTTAAAACCAATAATTGGTTGTGAAATCTATCTTACTGCCGGAAGTCGCTTTGAAAAATTACCCAACGAGAGACGCTATCATCTTACAATTTTGGTAGAAAATGAGACTGGCTATAAAAACCTAGTGCAGATTGTAACTAAGGCTCATTTGGAAGGGTTTTATTACAAACCTCGCGCTGACAAAAACCTTCTTAGAGAACACTCCGAAGGATTAATCGTTCTTTCCGGCTGCCTGCAAGGAGAAATACCAAGAGCGATCCTTTCAAATGATTTAGCAAGGGCGGAAAATCTTATTGAAGAGTATATCGGAATTTTCGGGAAAAATAATTTTTTCCTTGAACTCGCCCATCATCCACAAATAAATGGTCGCGAAACAGTAAATGAACATCTAATAACTTTTGCAAAAAAATTTAGCATAAAAACGGTTGCCACTAACGATGTTCACTATTTAAATAAAGACGACGCCGAAGCTCAAGATATTTTAATGGCTGTTCAAACCGGAGCAAGACTTGGCGAAGGAGACAGGCTTACTTTAAAAGAAAGTGATTTTTCTCTCCGACCGCCAGAAGAAATGTTCAACGATTTTAAAAATATCCGAGAAGCCTTAGACAACACTGTCGAAATAGCCCAACGCTGCAACTTTAAATTTGAAATCGGCAAGATTAAATTGCCCCACTTTGAAGTTCCAAACGGACACACGCCAGATAGTTACCTTAAAGAACTTTCTTATGTGGGCCTTGAAAAAAGATACAGGGTCAATAAAAATAATGCGCCCAAAGAAATTTTGGATAGATTGCACTATGAGCTTGATGTTATAAAAAATACAGGTTTTGCGTCATATTTCTTAATTGTCCAGGATTTTGTTAATTGGGCGAAAAAGAATGGCATAGTCGTCGGTCCTGGCCGAGGTTCTGCCGCTGGCTCAATAGTTTCGTATCTTTTAAACATCACAAATATTGATCCTTTAAAATACAATCTTTTATTTGAAAGATTTTTAAATCCCGAAAGAATAGAAATGCCAGATATTGATCTTGATTTCGCAGATACTAGGAGAGACGAGGTTATTGAATACGTGGCTCAAAAATACGGACGCGACAAAGTAGCTCAAATAATCACATTCGGAACTATGGCTGCCAGGGCAGCCATAAGAGACACGGGACGAGCGCTTGGCATGAGCTATGCTTTCTGCGATCAGATTGCAAAAATGATACCTTTCAACATAAGCCTGGAAAATGCCGTAAAGACAGTTCAGGAACTCAAAGAGATTTATCACAACGACCCTGAAGCAAAAAGGCTTATAGACGCGGCCAAAAAACTTGAGGGGGTTGCGAGACACGCCTCGACCCACGCTTGCGGAGTCGTGATAGCATCCGAGCCTCTTACAAATTTGGTACCTCTGCAATACGCCGCCCGTTCGGGCACGAAAAAGAATAATGGCTCTGCAGATGAAAAAGCTATCGTGACACAATATGAAATGTGGTCAATTCAGGATCTCGGACTTTTGAAGATGGATATCCTTGGTTTGCGCAACCTAACAATAATAGAAAATGCTCTCAATATAATAAAACACACAAGGAACCAGAACATAGATATCGAATCAATCCCTCTTGAAGACAAAAAAGTTTTCAAATTGTTTCAGCGCGGCCAGACAGTCGGCATATTCCAATTAGAAAGTTCGGGCATGACAAGGTACCTAATGGAACTCAAACCGACAAGCCTAGAAGATATAATAGCAATGGTTGCTTTATATCGACCGGGCCCCATGGAATACATACCATCCTACATTAAAAGAAAGTATGGCAAAGAAGAAGTTTTATACTTACATCCAAAGTTAAAACCAGTCTTAGAAAAAACCTATGGTATAGGAGTATACCAAGAACAGATGATGCAAATAGCCAGAGATTTGGCTGGATTTACGCTACCAGAAGCGGATATATTACGTAAGGCGATCGGAAAAAAAATAAAAAAACTACTTGATGAACAACAAGAAAAACTCATTAAAGGGATGCTTCGAAATGGAATTGATCCTGAAACTGCCAAGGAAATTTGGGACCTCTTTCCTCCTTTTGCACGATATGGTTTCCCTCGAGCTCATGCCGCTTGCTATGCAATGATTGGCTATCAAACAGCTTATTTAAAGACCCACTTTCCTTCCGAGTTTATGGCTGCGCTGATGACTGCAGAAGGCACCGACGTTGAGCGAACTGCAACTTTGATAGACGAGTGCAAAGCCATGGAAATAAAAGTTCTACCGCCAGATATTAACGAATCTTTCAGAGATTTCACCGTCGTTAAAACCGAGGAAGAACCGTGGCCGATACGCTTCGGTCTTGGCGCGATCAAAAACGTCGGCACAAACATTATTTCAGCGATAATCAACGCCCGCAAAGAAGGCGGAGGCTTCAAAGACGTTTCCGATTTTTTAGAAAGAGTCCAACACAAAGACTTAAACAAAAAATCTCTTGAGAGTCTCATAAAATGCGGCGCACTTGATTCGCTTGGCGAAAGAGGCTTGTTGCTATCTAACCTTGAAAACCTGCTTGAGTATGCGAGAAATAGCCACAAAAATGCCGGTCAGCTTCAGGATAGCTTGTTTGCCGACATTGGTTTTGCAACAAACCAACTGCGCTTGGCCCAAAATCCTCCGGCGGGAAAAAAAGAAAAATTAACCTGGGAAAAAGAATTGCTCGGTCTTTATATAACGGATCATCCTTTTAACGACTATCAGGAAAGGCTTAAGTCGGTCGTTATCCCAATAGCCACTCTCACTAAAAACCTTGTTGGAAAAACAATAAAAATCGGCGGGATAATATCACAGATACAAAAAGTGATTACAAAAAACGGCCATCCCATGCTTTTTGTCCAGCTTGAAGATTTAACCAAAAAAACAGAGGTTGTTGTTTTTGCTTCCGCTCTTCAAAAAAACCCAACCTTGTGGCAAGAGGAAAAAGCGGTTATGGTAAGGGGCAAGCTAAATGAGCGCGATGGCTCACTTAAAGTGCTTTGCGACGAAGCCATTGAAATAGTCTGATTTAAAGAAATAATCCTAATTTTTGATTCTGGTATGGTTTCTAAAAAACCTAAAAAGGAGAATATACCCATAGAACACGTAAGGCATTCCTTTGCGCATGTTTTGGCTGCCGCTGTTTTGGAATTATATCCCCGGGCAAAACTTGGCGTAGGGCCAGTTATCGAAGATGGCTTCTTTTATGATTTTATTTTGCCAAAAAATCTTCAACCAAACGATCTTGATAAAATCGAACAAAAAATGAAAGCTTTCATCAAACAGGGTCATCCTTTCGAAAGACAACAATTAAGCGCGCCTGAAGCAAAAAAACTATTCAAAAAGTTTGAGCAACCATTTAAAGTTGAGCTGGTTGAAGATCTTAGTAAATATGGGACGACTAGTTTTGAAGAAATACAAAAAATTAAGGCTGGTCAGATAAAGGCCAAGGCTTCGCCAAACATCACTCTTTATAAAACCGGCCCCTTCATTGATTTATGCAAGGGCGGACATGTAATGTCTACAAAAGAGCTAAACCCCGAGGCTTTTAAAATAACTTCTGTTTCCGGGGCTTACTGGAGGGCAGATCAACATAATCCTCAAATGCAAAGAATTTACGCAGTTGCCTTCAGGAATCAAAAAGATCTGGCCGAATATCTCAAACAACAAGAAGAAGCCGCCAAAAGAGACCACAGAAAAATCGGCACGCAGCTTGATTTATATTCATTTCAAGATGTTGCTCCAGGAGCTGTTTTTTGGCATCCGAAAGGAATGGTTATCTGGAATGAACTTGAACAGTTTCTAAGAAAAAAACTAATTGAAAACGGCTATCAAGAAGTCCAGACTCCCCTAATGGTAAAGCCCGATGTTTTTGCTCAGTCGGGGCATCTTTCTCATTACAAAGAAAATATGTTCCATGTTACCGGAAAAGATGCGGATGAAGAATTCTATCTGAAACCGATGAACTGCCCAGAATCAACTTATATTTATAAAAGCTCGGTGCGAAGTTATCGCGATTTGCCAATACGCCTTATGGAAATTGGTAGGATTCACCGCAATGAACTTTCTGGGACTTTGGGAGGACTTTTTAGGGTCAGGCAAATCACCCAAGACGATGGCCATATTTATCTTCGGCCGGATCAATTGCAGGAAGAAGTAACAAAAATACTCGGGCTCTCAAAAGAGATTTATTCTTTATTCAATTTGAAAACAACTTTCTATCTTGCGACAAGACCCGATAACGCCATGGGTGATCCCAAACTCTGGACAAAAGCAGAAGCTGCTCTTGAATACGCTCTCAAAAAAAACAAGCTAGATTATGACATAAAACCTAAAGATGGAACTTTTTATGCTCCAAAAATAGATGTTCATGTCCAAGACTCTCTTGGCCGAGACTGGCAACTCTGCACCATCCAGGCAGACCTCGTAATGATCCCTGATCGTTTTGATATAACTTACACAGAGAAAGACGGCAGCAAAGTCAGGCCGGTTGTAATACACAGGGCAATCTTCGGATCGTTTGAACGATTTATTGGAGTCATTATTGAACATTTTGCCGGAGCCTTACCATTATGGCTTGCCCCGATTCAAGTTGCTCTTATAAATGTTGCCAAAGCCCAAGTTAAAACTATTGAAAAATTCGAACAAAAACTAAGACAACAAGGTATCCGAACTTGGCTTTTAAACCAAAATGAAACCGTTGGTAAAAAAATCAGAGACGCCGAAGTTCAAAAAGTGCCGTATATGTTAGTTGTAGGGCCTAAAGAAAATTCAAAAAACTTAGTAAGCGTTAGGTCATACAAAAAGGGGGATCTTGGAACAATGAAGCAAGAGGTATTTTTGCAGCGAGCACTCAAAGAAATTGAAAATAAAACAATCAACTAAAAAACAAAAGCTTATAGTTATTGTCGGGCCAACAGCCTCTGGCAAAACAGAGTATGCCGTTGAAATTGCCAAGAAATTCAATGGTGAGATTGTGAGCGCAGATTCAAGACAAATTTATAAAGGGATGAATCTCGGCACGGCAAAACCCAATGGAAAATGGATAAATGGAAAATTTATCTATAAAGGAATACCTCATCATCTGATTGATTTTCTTGAGCCAAGTTGTAATTTTACAGTTGCCCAATACAAAAACTTGGCAATCAAAAAAATAAAAGAAATTGCAAAACGTAAAAAAATTGCAGTTCTTATTGGCGGCACCGGCCTTTACATTAAAGCTGTGGTTGATAACCTTGATATCCCAGAAATTCCTCCACAACCAAACCTTAGAGCAAAATTGGAAAAAAAATTAAAACAAAAAGGCATTGATTATCTTTTTAACAAACTCATCTCTTTAGATCCCGAGGCCGCTTACATTATTGATCCTAAAAATCCTCGTCGAGTTATACGCGCCCTTGAGATAATACTTGTTACAAACAAACCCTTCTCTTCACAGCGAAAATCTGGGCGACAACTTTTTGATGCATTGGAAATAGGCATTGCTATACCAAAAGAAAAGCTTTTTACCCGTATTGATAAAAGGATAGATGTAATGATGCAAAAAGGATTGCTTAAAGAGGTCAAGATGTTGATACAAACATACGGAGAAAAAAGACAGGCGTTTGACGCAATAGGCTACAGAGAACTCATACCTTATATTAGAAGCCAAAAAAATATTGGGCTTGGGCTTGAATTAATGAAAAAAAATACGAGAAACTATGCTAAACGCCAACTAACTTGGTTTAAAAAAGATAAAAGAATAAACTGGGTTAACTCTGTTTCAAAAGCAAAAACGCTCGTTAGAGCGTTTTTGCAGAAGTGATTTATTACTTTTCTTCTGATTCAATGGGGATAAAATATTTTTCTCTCGCGCCCCTCAGCAGTTCCCTTACTATGGGGTTTGTGGTTGTCCGTTCGGCATTGTGGAAAGCCTGACGGATTTGTTCCGGTTTTAAACCTTCAAACATCTTATCTAGCTGTTCTGCTTTTAACCTTTGGCTCATTTCATCCCTTTTTTCAAACCAAGCGTTGCTCTTCAAAAAATCTTCGGGCTTTTCTGTTCCACCGCTTAAAGCATTCCCCAAAACTTCGGCCGCAACCTGTAATCTACCGGCTTCTCGCCGTTGTTCTTTAGGCAAGGAGCGCAAAATTTCCTGAGGTGTTGGCTCACGTTCGGCTTTTACTGACGGGTTCGCTTCTTGAGAAGAAGCGCCGCGGGCAGTCTCTGCTGCGGCGGCTTGCTGCTTTGCAAAATCAGCAGCAGCCTGCTCTCGCGGATCAATACTTCCTGGTTGCGATTCAATACCTGGCATATTTTTATTTATTATTATCTTCTAATTCTCGTAAAAATTGTTCAGCAACCTTTCCAGCCTCAACTTTTTCTTGGGTCGTCGGTTCTTTAGTTTCTTCTTTTGTTTTTTGAGCTTCTACCCCTGTTATTTCAGCTCGCTTTGCGGCTGCGGCTTCCGAAGCCGCTTTTGCGGCCTGTCTTCTTTCTGGACTAAAATTTCCTTCCATAAAATTAAAGTTAAACTTTAATTATTATACAGATATATTATACCATATTAAATTATATTTTTCAAGATAGAGGCTGTTTTTTCAGGATTAGCCTTGCCTTTTGTGGCTTTCATTACCTGACCAACCAAAAATTGCAAAGACTCCTCTTTTCCTTTTTTGTAATCTTCTGCCGGCTTTGGATTTTGTAAAATTACATCTTTTATTATCTTTTCAAGCTCTGTTTCATCAGAAACCTGACTCAAGCCCCCTTTTTCGATAAGAACACTTGGGTCTGCGCCGGAATTAAACATTTCGGCAAGAATATCTTTGGCAACGCGAGATGTTATCTTTCCTTCAAAAATCAGTTTGATAAACTCTGCAAAGTTTTCTGCCGTTATTTTTAAATCTTTCATCAAAAATCCTCCAGCGCTTAAAAGGCTTTGCAAATCAGAAATAAGATAATTTGCCGTCAACTTAAAAGCCTTTAACCGCTCTTCTTCTGAAACTTTCTTGTTTTCATCTTTAAACCACCCCAGGAGTTCTGAAACAACATCTTCAAAGTAACCGGAAAGTTCTTTATCGGAAACCAAAACAGTAATATCGTTTTCGGGTAAATTATATTCTTTGCTAAAACGGGTTCGTTTTTGTTGAGGTAATTCCGGAATTGTTGATTTTAGTTTCTCAATTTGTTCTTGAGTAAAAGTTACCGGCGGTAAATCCGGTTCTGGAAAATATCGGTAATCCTGGGCTTCTTCTTTGCTTCTTTGAGAAATTGTCTCTTGTTTACTTTCATCCCACCCCCGCGTCTCTTGATTTATTTTTTTGCCTTCTCCAATCAGCTCGCTTTGACGTCTTATTTCATAATCAACGGATTTCTCAACCGAACGCAGCGAGTTAAGATTTTTTATTTCAACTTTTGTGCCACGCTCACCCCCTTTAGCCAAGGATATGTTTACCTCAACCCTCATTTGCCCCTTTTCCATATCAGCGTCCGAAACCCCAAGATAACGCAAAATAAGCTGAAGTTCTTGAGCAAATTCACGCGCCTGCTTTCCAGAGACAATGTCAGGCTCTGTTACAAGCTCCATTAAAGGAACGCCTGCTCTATTAAAATCAACCAAAGCGGCGTTACCTTTTGGATCGTGCTGAAGTCTGGCCGTGTCTTCTTCAAGGTGAACCCTGGTAATATTTATTTTGTTTTCCCCTATTTTAAGATACCCTCTTTTACAAAAAGGTAGATCATATTGGCTTATTTGATAACCTTTTGGTAAATCCGGATAAAAATAGTTTTTTCTGTCGAATTTGGAAAATTGCGCAATCTCGCAATTTAATGCCAGGCCAACTCGGACGACAGATTCAATCGCCGTCTGATTGGCAACCGGCAAAGTCCCGGGATGAGCCATACATATTGGACAAATATTCGTATTTGGATGTTTTTCGTCTGGGTCATTTAAACAACCGCAAAACATTTTTGTTTTTGTTTTAAGCTCCGAATGTATTTCAAGACCAATTGTTGGTTTTAACATAATACCTAAAGCATATAAAAAAGCTGGTATAAAAACAAATAGCCCCCGCTGAAAAACACGAGAGCTATCGGTGTTGGTGAGTTTACGAACATGAACTAGCCTGACCGTTGAGAATCTCGGTGAGCCTGTTACGGGCCCAAGTCCGATCCTTTGGGGAAGATGCTTCGTTGGTGAATATTTTACGGATTGCGATCATGTCTTCTTTATTAGCCTTGAGTCGCCGGCAAACGCCATCAACGTCGCGATCAATCTGCATAAAGAAGACTTGGCTGTTCCGAAGAGTTTCAACTCCTCTTGGAGTCAAAACAGAATGATCATCGTTTTGGGAATTGTAGTCTCCCAAAAAATGAACAACTTCTCCGTAGTCGGAATGCTCGGGGTCCATAATAACCCCAACAGTTCCGTTTATGCTCTGAAAAGAACCGGTTGAGGCCATATCCCCTCCTTGATGGCTTTACTTTCTTTTGCCAAGCATATCCCTTATTAAAAAATAACTCAAGCCCTATTTTGAGATTTTACCACCCGGTAAGTTATTTATTTTAAAAAAGCCGAAACTTGCTTGTGAATACTTTCCGGCTTTTGAGAAGCATCCAAAATATGAATGTCTTTAAAATGTTTGCCGGCTTTAAGATAAGCCTCCCTAATTTTTCTCATTCGCTCAAGGGTTTCGAAATAGTCGGTCGGCGCTTCTTTCTGTTTTGAGCGTTCAAAAGCAATCATGGGATCAATATCCAAAATGAAAGTTATATCCGGCTGTGGAAATTCGTTGCCAAGGAGCATTTTGTGAGCATCTAATAATCTATGCCAAGAGACCCCAAATGCCTCTCCATACGCGAGAGTTGATAAAAAATACCTGTCAGCAATAACAACCTTCCCGGCCTTAAGTGCCAGGGTAATATTTTTTTCTATATCGTCTTTTCTGTCCAAAATATAAAGCATCTGCACCCGTTCAACGGTTTCACCTTTTAAATCTGGAGTAAAAGCTAATTCGCGGATTTTCTCGCCAAGCTCACCCTTGGTTGGTTCGTGCGTCTGAACAAAAGGAATTTTCTCGGTTTCAAACCATTGGGCAAGCATTTTTACCTGCGTGCTTTTACCAGAACCCGATATTCCTTCAAAAACGATAAACTTTTTAGTCATGCCTTTTATTGTAGCAGAATCTCCTAATTTGACATGTCATCTTTATTAATTAATAATAGTTTTGGCACTAGTAAGTTCCTAAGACAAAAAAATAAAAGGAAAGGAGCAATATGATCGTAGAGTATAAGCGGCTCGAACATCGCCCAAAAGCGATGCAGTATAGCCAGCTTCTCCGACGGATCGTTGATTTTGGGGAAGACATTGATCCTCAACAGGAACATCCGGCGAGAATGATTGTTGGCCATCAATGGCGCTTTCGGCTTGATGATGGATTTCCAATCGTCACCGAAAGAGACCTGTGTTCACCGACAAAAGAGGGGAGGAAAACCCTCTTTCACATGGCCCTTGGAGAACTCTTCGCTTTTCTCCATGGCGCAAGAACCCAGGAAGAACTCGTAAGGTGGGGCGCGCCTTGGTGGAAAAAGTGGGTCACTCCTGAAAAATGCGAAAAGAGGGGCCTGCAACCGGGAGATCTTGGTCCTGGTTCTTACGGAGCTGCCTGGCGGGCATTTCCAACCGCCGAAGGAGAACCGTTTGACCAGATAACCAGCATCATCCAACAGATCAAAGAAAAACCTCATCTGCGGACACATTTCATCAGCCCATGGATACCGCAATACACCATCCGCATCAAAGGCCGCCAACAGAAAGTTGTTGTCTGCCCATGCCATGGGTGGGTTCACATTTTCATCAACCCCCGCACCAACGAAATGAAGCTGCATCACTTCCAGCGCAGCGGAGATGTCCCCGTTGGTGTTGCGGCCAACTTGATCCAATATGCTGCGCTGACGATGATGATGGCACAAGTAACCGGCTATAAACCAGTTGAGCTTGTCTACACCATCTCTGATGCGCACATCTACTTGGGACAGATGAAGGATGTCCAGGATATGCTGGATACGGATCCGCAGCCATTCCCGACCGTCGAACTCGATTCAACAATCACCGACATCCTCGATTTTCGTCAGGAACATTTCAAGGTTTCTGACTACAAACCGCAGCTTGAAGCGAGGGTAATATGGACACCGGTCTGAAACTTTCCATCATTGCCGCTATGGGCAAGAACGATCGCGCCATTGGCCTTAATGGCAAACTCCCCTCCTGGAGACTCAAGAACGATCTGGGTAGATTCGTTAACCTCACAAAGCATCACACTCTCGTCGTTGGAAGAAAAACCCACGACTCTATCCTTGAAAAACTCGGCCATCCCCTAAAAGACAGGAAGACAATCGTTGTTTCCCGGCAACCAAATTATCGGCCCGGCGAAGGGTGCATCCTTGCTTCTTCCTGGCCAGAGGCTCTGGTCGGGGCTTGGGGACAAGGAGAAGTCTTTGTCATCGGCGGCGTGGAGATTTACTCCCTAGCCTTACCGCTGACAAGCAAGATGTATTTTACGATGGTCGATGGTCAATTTTCGGCCGACGCGTTCTTCCCGGAATTCAACCTGCAAGACTGGGGGGTAGTTGGCGACAAACTTTGCGGGGGGGACGAAAACAATTCTCACCCTCACAGATTTCTCGACCTTGAACGCAAGAGTCCTCTCCCGATCTTCGTCAACCTTTCCAACGCCCGGGACGAGGAACAGAAACTCGTCATGGCAAACATCCTTGCCAGGGGCATCTGCCCCTTTTGCCCAGAGCATCTGCCTCGCTTCCATAAGAAACCGATCATTAAGGAATCGCTGCGTTGCATTCTTACGGAGAATCAGTGGCCGTACGAAAATACCAGGGTTCACTTGATGATCATAACCAAAAAGCACCTGGAGGGCCTGTCGGATATCGACGCCGACACATGGCGCGAGGTCCTGGAACTTGCCCAATGGGCTGAGCGAGAATACGGGATTGAAGGAGGGGGTTTTAACCTTCGCTTCGGCAACACCTTTGTAAATGGAGCGACTGTCAATCATCTTCACTTCCAGCTCGCAACGGCAAACATCACCGACAAAACAGATCCCAACTACAAAAAAGTTCGTTTTTCAATTTCACCATAAAAGAAAGGAGGAAACAAAAAGCCCCTCCTGCAAAAATACTATGCAGGGGGGCTTTTCATTTGTACATGAACAATCTTCACGCCGCATTCTTTCAACAACTGCGCAGCGTCAAAGATCGAGTATCCCTCCAGATAATACACCCGCTTTATGCCAGAGTAAGCGACAACCCTGGCACAAGGCGGGCAAGGGAACGTTGTTACGAAAAGATCTGCGCCTTCAAGCGAAATCCCTTCCTTGGCCGCTCTTGCAACCATGGCCGCCTCAACATGCAAGGCAGAAGAAAGCTCAAAGTGCAGACCCTTTTTGAAGTTGGCTCTGGGGTCGCCAAAAGCGAGCACGGCATTGGCAGACGGAGTATGTCGGTTGAATCCCGCAAAGATGACTTCTCCGTCTTTCACCAAAACCCCACCGACTTGGCGCCACCAATCGGGACTCTTCTTTGCCTCCGACAATGCAATCCCAAAGACATCCCGAATAAATTCGTCGGCCAAGATTGAGTCGTCAAAAACGATTTCCTCCCTTGCTAGAACCCTTTGTTTGTCCCAGCGCAGGAAAATAGAATCAAACTCAATCTTGTGCCCCTGAAGGTGGTTTTGGGCCAGCTCCCGGCAAACATCTTCGTCTGGCATCACGATGCAGATTGGTTCAGAGCTGAAAAGCTCACTTTGAGAACCCACCTTTGCAAGCGCCGCTTTATCGACGACCGAAACGTTGCTGAAAAGACCCCAGCTGGAAATAGCTTGCGCCACCAACTGAGGATCCAGGGCTCTGATATCCTTTCGGAGCCAATCAAAACCCTGAATTAATTCCGGTCCGAGTATATACAGAGCCTGTGCATCGCGGTGGTTTTCGAAAAGTTTGAGGTAGCCGGCATGCAAAGCGGGGATGTAAGCAATGATGACTTTCTTCATTTCTTACCCCCGATCTGACGGATAAAACTTTCCAGCTCGGCGAAGATACCGTTCATCCCCTCCCTGGAAGAAACCAGGCGTTTGAGAACTTCCTCCGTGGGACGGACGAGCAACAGCCGGAGCCTTGCGGTGGTGGTGGTTGTGGCTTGAGGTTCAAGAACAACAACTTTTTTGCAAAACTTCTTGAGCCTTTTCAATTCTGCCTTGGTGTAGGTCTCCTCGGTGGCCAGCAATACATCCGGCCTGACCGTTTCGATCAGGCGCCAGTGCGGATGACTGTCCTCCTTCAGAAAAACATGATCCACATACGGCAGATGAAGCAGGATTTCGACTCGCTCCTCTTGGGGAACCACGGGTCTGTGCGGACCCTTGCGGCGGCGGACTTTATCGTCGGAATCAATACCAACGATTAGAACGTCGCCAAGCCCCCGGCCATATTTGAGATATCTGGCGTGGCCGATATGAACAAGATCGAATGTGCCAGAAGTCAAAACGATGAGTTTGCCTAGCGTACGGTATGCCCGCACAATCCTCCTCATCGTCTCAAAATTAGGCACAATCCTTTTTGCAAGATCGGGGTCTATATTTGACTCTCGATTCAAGGACACGACGATCTCCTTTCCGTTTTGATTTAAACAACTACGATTGCTGCAGCAACCTTAACAAAATTGGACTCTTTTTTGCAACTTTTTTAAGGTCTGTGGATAGCAAGACCTGTTAAAACCCCATCCAAAAGGTACAATTATATTACCTTGTCGTTTCTGGAGGGATTCAATGCCCGTACGGAACGGAAGGGTTTTGAGGAACCGCACAGGTCCTCAGTAGCACAAACCGTTGGGGGCCGGAGAGCCTCCACTTCAGATCCCTCTCTGAGAGCGGGATCAGCTGGCCGGCCGAGGCACAAACACTCTCCTTCGAGTCTCTTCGAGGGGTACCAACCTCGGTTTGTCCAGCAACAGGGCGGAGTTTCGCATGGCTACTCCGCCCTTTCCTTTTTTAGCCAATCAAAAAATTGCCAGTTATCGGTTGATAACTGGCAATTTTAAAACCTTCAAGTCACTCTGTTACTTTTCTAAAACTTCTATGCCCATAGAGCGGGCCGTACCTTCTATAATTTTTGCGGCGGCATCAATATCGTTAGCGTTCAAATCAACCATCTTTCTTTCAGCGATTTGCCGGATTTGAGCTTTGGTTACTTTCCCAACTTTCTGCTTTAAAGGAGAGCCTGATCCTTTCTCAATGCCCGCGGCTTTGCGAAGCAAATCAGACGCTGGGGGGCTTTTCAATTTAAAATCAAATGTTCTGTCTTCGTAAATCGTTATCTCGACAGGAATAATGTCTCCTTTCATTTGAGCGGTTGCATCGTTAAAACGTTTAACAAAATCCTGAATGTTAAGACCATGTGGCCCGAGAGCCGTTCCAACCGGAGGAGCCGGAGTTGCGGCTGCCGCTGCCACCTGAAGCTTCACTATTGTTTTTACTTTTTTTGCCATAGATTTTTATTTAGCACTAAACTTTCTTAATCTGCAAGTAATCGAGCTCGACGGGTGTATCGCGACCAAACATCGAAACGAGAACCTTTATTTTTCCTCGGGCTTCGTCAATCTCGGCAATCTTGCCGTCGAAATCCTTAAAAGGCCCGTCAGTTATTTTTACAAGGTCAGAAACGGCAAACTCAATTTTATGTCGAGGTTCTTCGGCTCCCATACGGCGTTGAAGTTCGCCGATTTCTTCGTTTGAAATCGGAATCGGATCCGTTCCTGCGCCGACAAAACCAGTAACTCTTGGTGTGTTGCGAACAACGTACCAAGAATCATCGGTAACAACCATCTCCACCAACACATAACCGGGGTAAATTTTTTCTTCAATAACATTGCGTTTACCGGCCTTCATTTTTATCTTTTTTTCTTTCGGAACTATAACGTTGAAGATTTTATCTTCCATGCCCAAAGATTCAATCCTTTGTTTAAGGTTTCTCGCAACCGCATCTTCATAACCAGAATAGGTATGAACCGCATACCAATTTCTGCCTAAATTTGATTTTTGCCGAGGCATTTTTTACAAAATAAATTTATTCAAAACCCTTATGAAAACAAAATCCAACGCTCCCAAAAACAAAGCGGTTGCCAAACTGATGCCAACAACAATAAACGTATAGCGAAGAGTTTCTGACCTAGATGGCCAGTTAACTTTTTTAAGCTCTATCTTTACGTCCCTAAGGTAATTAACGAAACGATTCCACATATTTTAAATCTATCTAAAAAGGCCCTTTGGGGCCGCTTGGTTTGTATTTTAAATAATCCACAAAAAAAATCAAGTTTTTGGTGGTATAATACAAATAGTTGTTTTTTGGCATCATGCGTCTTCAAAGACGTCCGCCGGGCCACAACCCCATCGCCCATGGCCGCCCCGAAGCGGTTGCTCTGTCTCCACCCCACCAGAGCAACCGCTTCTTTTTTTATTTTTAGCTAGATATCTAAATTTTTAACCGCCTTGGCATGCGTCTGAATAAAACGCTTGCGGGGAGCGACTTCCGAACCCATCAAAATATCGAAGATTTTGTTAGCCTCAGCCGCATCTTCGATTGTTACTTGTTTCAAGATTCTTTTTGCTGGATTCATGGTCGTCTCCCAAAGCTGCTCGGCGTTCATTTCCCCAAGGCCTTTGTATCGCTGTATATTTATGCCAGATTTTCTTTCCGGCTTAGAATCCTTTTCGTCTCCTTCCCCCCGATCCAAGGCTTCTTCCGATAATTCTTCTGCTTCTTCCTCTTTGACTTTACCCTTACCGCCTTTTGCTTTACTTTCCTTCTGAAGTTTGGTTTTTTCCAATTCTTTAACTATCTTATCGCGCTCTTCATCGGAATAAGCATAACGGACTTCTTTTCCCTTTGAAATTCTAAAAAGCGGCGGTTGTGCAACATAAACGTATCCCCTCTCAACAATTTCGCGGAGATATCTGAAAAATAAAGTTAGATATAAAGTTCTAATGTGTGATCCGTCGATATCGGCGTCGGTCATTATAATAATTCTGTGATAACGCAACTTGCTAATATCAAATTCATCGCCAATCCCGGCGCCAAGCGCAATGATGAGATTCCTTATTTTTTCCGAAGATAATAATTTATCCAATCTTGCTCTCTCAACATTAAGAACCTTACCAAATAGAGGCAGTATGGCCTGAAATCTTCTGTCTCTGCCTTGTTTGGCAGATCCGCCGGCAGAATCTCCTTCAACTATGAATATTTCCGATTTTTCAGGATCTTTTTCAGAACAATCGGCAAGTTTGCCTGGCAGAGTAAGCCCGTCCAAAATACCTTTTCGCAAAACGGTTTCTCTAGCCGCCTTGGCTGCAATTCTTGCCTTTTGGGTCAGAATGGCTTTTTCAATGATTTTACGGCCATCCTGGGGATTTTTTTCGAGATATTCTCCAAAGGCGGGCCCAAAAACAGCCTCAACCGCAGAACGCGCCTCTGGGTTGCCCAGCTTTGCTTTTGTCTGACCTTCAAATTGCAACTCAGAATTTCTTATTTTAAGAGAAATTACAGCCGTGAGCCCCTCTCTCACATCATCACCGCTTAAATTTTCATCGGCGTCTTTTAAATATCCGTTTTTGCTCGCGTAATCATTTATAGTTCTTGTAAGTGCGGTTCGAAATCCTGTAAGATGCATCCCACCCTCGGGAGTGTGGATGTTGTTGGCAAAACTTAACTCTTTTACCTGAACGTCATTTGTATATTGAAAAGCAATTTCAACCAGAATTCCTTCTTCTTCCTTATTCACATAAAAAACATTGTCGTGAAGCTGCTCTGCATCTTCATTCAGATATTTTACAAACGAAACAATTCCTCCTTCAAAGTAAAATGTATGTGATTTTGACCAAACATCAAAAGCATCTGTGATAAATAAATTTTTAACCGCCTCGAGCTTTTTATCTTCAAATCCACCCTCTCTCAAATCAACAACTCTGATCAAAACACCCTTGGTTAAATAAGCCTGCTGCCGCAAGTGCTGCAGGATTCTTGTCCAATCAAAACTTATCGTCTTAAAGATCTCTGCGTCTGGCTCAAAAGTAACAACAGTACCGGTGTCGTTGGTCTTTCCATTTTGCTGAACTTTGTTTTTTGCGGCCCCCTTCTCATACTCCTGATAATATATTGAGTTATTGCGATGAACCTCGGCCTTGAGTCTTTTTGATAAAGCGTTTACAACCGAAACACCAACTCCATGCAGACCGCCGGCAACTTTATAAGACTCTCCGCCAAATTTACCGCCGGCATGAAGTGTTGTCATTACCGTTTCCAGTGCTGACTTTTTTGTTTGTTTATGAATATCAACCGGAATGCCCCGACCGTTATCAGCCACGCGCACCTTTCCGTTAGGCAACAAAACAACCTCAATATTTTTGGCAAAACCCGCCATTGCTTCATCTATTGAGTTATCGACAACCTCCCAAATAAGATGGTGCAGCCCGTCAATCCCCGTTGAGCCTATATACATTCCAGGCCTTCTTCTGACCGGCTCTAAACCTTCCAAAACATAGATGTCTTTGGCTTCATAGCTTGAATTGCTGTTTTGAGATAAAGCCTGATTGTCTTTAGCCTGATTTTTCTTTTCTTCTTTTGCCATATTTTATCTAACTTCCCAATCTTTTTGTTTAATGGCCTTTATGATTTTATTCATTATTTTAGTTATTTCCTCATCACGAAGCGTCCTTTCTTTCGACTGGAAGACCAATCTGAAAGTCATACTCTCTTTTCCTTCCGCCATATCGTCACCGACGTACATATCGATCAAATCAGAATTAGCAAGCAACCTACCTCCGGAATTTTCAATTACTTGCTGAATGTCATCAACCTTAGTGTATAAAGGCACGAGAAGCGATATATCTCTTTCAACCGCCGGATATTTTGGAATTTCTTGATATCTGTAATCGGCTCTAATTTTTTTCAACAACTCCGGCATATCGATCTCAAAAGCAAAAACGGGTTTTGAAATATCAAATTTACCAACAATCCATTTATCAATTTTACCCATAAATCCAATGCCGACGTTGCCAATTTTTATTTCAGCTGAAAAACCCTGCCCCCAAAATAATCTTGATGCTTTTGAGGGATGCGGTTCGAAATCGTCGTACCACAAACCGGTAATACCGAGCTTTTCAAAAAAAGTATCTAAAAACCCCTTAAGCTCGTAAAAGCCGTCAGATTCCTTTTTTGATTGGCTTACATAAACTCCGGCCAAAGATAAATTCTCTCCTAAGCTAGGGGTTTTTGTTTTCTGGTTATAAACCTTCCCAATCTCAAAAATGCGAAAATTATCATAGAAACGAAGGTTGTCCTTTGCGTTTTTTAGAAGCCCAACGAGCAAGGTCGGCCGCAAATGAGAATGCTGAGCGCTAAGAGGGTTGGCCAGAACAATCGGGTTAAGAGAATTGCCTCCAAAAAATGTATTTGCCTCACTGGAGCCTATAAAAGCGTAATTATAAACCTCATCAAAACCAATACCCGTAAGAATATCCCCAAAAAGGGTTTGCCAAGAGAAGTTTTCGTTAATCTCGGGGCTAAACAACCAATGTTTTGGAATCTGCGCTTTCAGATTGTTATAGCCTTTGACTCTGACTATTTCTTCAACAAGATCAACATCGGCAGAAACATCCGTCCTTGTTGTCGGTGAAATAACAAGTAAAAACTCCTTGTCCATGTCTTTATCTATGATTCGCTTTACCAATCTTAATTGATATCGCCTGAGAAAACTTTTTAGCGATTCCCTTACAACTTTATTAATTTTTTCTCCGGCCGCGTGAACAACTTCTCCATTTCCTATATACAAACCTACATGGCCAATTCCTTTTGGAAACTTCTCGTTGAATGCCGGCTTGCTTCCTTTTGCAAAAACCAAGTCCCCCGGCTCTATATCTTTAATCTTAACAATTTTACCCATTTCTGCTTGTTCAAGAGTCCGTCTTACGGCAACGTTTGGTGGCGTTGGAGGAACCTCAATGCCGATCTGGCGAAAAAGATATCTTACAAGACTTGAACAATCAAAAATAAATGGCGCGTCAAACATAGTCGAAGCTCCATATTTGTATTTAGAGCCAACTAATTTTTTAGCAAGCTCGACAAGGGTTTGAATATTTGCATATGGATTGATATTGTAAACCTCAAAACCAAGCTTGATAAGTAATTTTGAAATTTCTTCTTTGCTAATTCCTAAGCCTGAAAATTTTTCAACTTTAGCAACATCAAATAAAATCCTGAATGGCTGCAACTTTTTAGGATAAACATCGACAAAATCCTTATAGGCCTCTCCCCCCGCAACCTTTTGAATTAAGCAAACCGCTCTCTTAAGAGCCTTGTCTGTTAAATCCGGGCTCAGGCCTTGGCCAAATCTCAACGAAGCATCGGTTTTTAAACCAAGCATCTTTTCTTCTTTGCGTATTAAATTGGAATTAAAATTTGCCGCTTCAATAATAATTGTTTTGGTTTTTTCTTTTATTTCAGATCCAGCCCCACCTTTTATACCACCTATAGCCAGTGGTTTTTTAACATCACTGATGAGCAAAACTCCTGCCGGCAACTCTCTCTTTATGCCATCGAGTGTTGTTATTATTTCTCCTTGCTTTGAATTTCTAATAACTATTGTTGGTTTATTACCGTCTAAGGCGATCCTATCGGCATCAAAGGCATGAAGCGGCTGCCCCATTTCAAGCATCACGTAATTCGTAATATCAACAATGTTATTGACTGAGTTTAAACCCAAATTTTCGAGCCTGTCTTTCAGCCACTTTGGTGATGGACCAACCTTAACATTATCAATCATAGCCGCGCTGTAACGAGGGCACCCCTCGGGATTTTGAATTTTTACCGAAACAAAATCTTTTGCATTAAAACGATTGCTTTCTTTAAATTTAAGTTGGGAGTTTTTTGATTTTGAATTTGTAAGAACCTCTAACTCCCTGGCAACTCCCCAATGAGAAAATCCTTCGTGAGATCTGTTGGGTAAAATATCAATTTCTAAAATTTCATCTTTACCCTTCTTTTCGGAAACTTTTGCCTCAAAACTATGCAAAGTCAAAAGCTCCGCCATCTTGTGAGAGCTGGCCTTTGATCCCGATAATTCTTTCAGCCAATTATAAGAAAACTTCATAGTTTAAACTGACGGATAAATCTCAAATCGCCGTTATAAAATAATCTGATATCTGGTATGTGGTATTTATGCATCGCCAATCTATCCAAACCAAGACCAAAAGCAAACCCCTGAAATTTTTTGGGATCATAACCGACATTCCTCAAAACTTGGGGGTGAACCATCCCCGCACCGCCCATTTCAAGCCACCCTAATTTTTGACAACTCGAACATCCTTTTGATTTACAGAAAGGACAACTTATAGAAAATTGCAGGCCCGGCTCGACAAAAGGAAAAAAGCTCGGCTCAAAACGAGATTGAATCTTTCTTCCAAAAAACCTGCTCAAAAAAGCTTCGATTATATAACGCAGATGGCCAAGGTTAATATCTTCATCGATCATCAAGCCCTCGAGTTGCCAAAATTGGAAATGATGAGTCTGATCTGTCGCTTCAAAACGAAAAACCTGACCCGGAGAAATGATTCTCACCGGCGGTTTGTGTGATTGCATATATCTTATCTGAACCGGACTTGTGTGAGTTCTTAAAAGAAGCCTTTCTTTTTGGTTCTGACTTTTTGAACCATCAAGCCATATCGTATTCCACATATCTCTGGCTGGATGTTCTGCGGGAAGATTAAGGGCATCAAAGTTATAGTACTCTGTTTCTATCTCCGGCCCCTCGGCAACGGCAAAACCAAGACCATTAAAAATATCTACCACCTGCCTTAAAACAATCGATAGTGGGTGAAGATGTCCAAGGTTGATTTTTTTGCCAGGCCTTGTAACGTCAATTGATTGTTTGATTTCGCCGCCAGCTTTTAATTCTTCTTTTTTTATCTGAAGATGATGCTCAAAAGTCTCTTTCAATTTATTTGCCATAGGGCCAATCACTTTACGCTGCTCAAGCGGCATATCTTTCAAGGATCGCAGCATCATAGTTAACAACCCCTTGCGCCCTAGGTATTTTATACGCAGTTGTTCAAGATCGCTTTCTTGACCGATTTTCTCAATTTCCTGATTGAATTGTAATTCTACCTTTTTTATTTCCTCTTGGTTTGCCATAAATAAAAAAATTGCCTTTTTAGGACTTTGGATTAAGCAAAAAACCTTAGTAAAATAAGCATTTTAAATCACTTTTCTTAACTAAATTGTACCAAAAAAACCACCAAAAATCAAAGAAAAATTGGCTTTTTTGAGGCTTAAAAACTTAGCGAATATCGCCAACCTTGAGATTAATCGTGTCTCCTCTGCGATAACGCCCGGATAGTATTTGTTTTGCAACAGAACTTTCCACCTTTTCGTTTAATGCCCTGCGCATGGCCCTCGCCCCAAAAACAGGATCAAAACCAACTTCGCCAAGATAAGAAACCAAATTATCATCATAGGCAAATTTATAACCCTGCTCATTAACCCGCTTACCTAAATCTTCAAGCATTAATCTTGCAACTTTCTGCATTTCTTCTTTAAGCAAGGGCCTATAAACAACAACGGCGTCAAAGCGATTCAAAAATTCCGGCTTAAACAACCCCTTACGCAAAACATAATCTATAAGTTGTTTGCTAAGCTCTCTGGGATCGTCACCCTGAGAAATTTTTTCTCTTATGAACTCCGCTCCGGCGTTTGAAGTGGCGATTATAAGCGTATGAGTAAAAGAAACTCTTCGCCCAAAAACATCCGTTAGTCTGGCTTCATCCAGCATCTGTAAAAAAAGATCCAAAACCTTAGGATTGGCTTTTTCAATTTCATCCAAAAGTAATAAAGAAAAAGGTTTCTCCCTGATTTTATTTAGAAAGACCGACTCGCCTCCCTGATTCTTTGAGCCGATCAATCTCTCAACTGCATCGGCACCCTGATATTCCGACATATCAAGACGTATGATTTTTTCTTCAGAACCAAAATAAATAGCGCTCAAAGCTTTTGCGGTTTCTGTTTTTCCGACTCCGGTTGGCCCCAAAAAAAGAAAATTTCCTATCGGTCTTGATTTTTTACCAAGTCCGGCCCTTGAACGACGCAGGGCTTCGGCTATGTTTCTGACAGCTTCTTCCTGATTGATTAGTCTTTCGTGAACAAGCTGCTCAAGATTGAGAAGCTTTTCTTTTTCTTCTTGAGCCTGGGCTTGCTTGAGAGGGATTCCCGTTCTTTGGGTTAAAAATTCAGCGACATTATCCGGGGTAATAACATTATCATTTTTGAAGCGGGCTGAGGCCGTAAAAACTTCCCGCAAAACGTTTATGGCCTTTTCCGGATAGGGAATCTCTTGAATAAGAGAGCCGGATAACTCAACAATCTTACGAAGCGATTGAAATAATATTAATTTCTTATACTCTTTTTCCAAAGAAGGAATAAGTTCCTCTAAAATAAGTAGCGTTCTTTGTTCGTCCGGCTCCTGAATTTCAACGATATCAAAAAGCCTCGCAAGGCCCGGGTTTGTTTCAATGTGCTTATGAAAACCTTCCCTATCGGCAATGGCTATAAGTTGAAAATTAGCCGATTCAAGGTATTTCATAAAAATCGGCACTAAGTTTGCCGTGCCAACTTTACCGCTTGAACCTATGAAATCCGGAAAATTATCTATAACCAAAATAACGTTACCAGCTTTGGTTGATTCAAAAAGTATCTGCTCTATTCGTTCCTGAATTGCCCCCGCTTCTGTAAGACCGGACAAAGCCCTTGAAATATCGAGTTCAACAACCCTTTTATACAATAAATTTTTTGGAGACCTTGCCTCAAGAATACGCTTGGCAAAACCAAGAATAACGGTTGAGCGCCCAACACCAGGATCTCCAAGAATCAAAGCGTTATTTCTACCATCGCGAGAAAGAGTTTGTTCGAGAGAATTTATTTCTTTTATATGTCCTATAACATGGAGGTGAGCCCCCGAAATTTGGAGTGTTCTTGTAAGATCTTGAGAAAAATCATCAAGGTTTGAGGTATACCCATATGCCCAGAGCTTTCCTATACCCCTTGATCTCAATAATCTCGATAAGTCCCAAAAATGCCTGCGCTCTTCTTCGTGCAGCCATACCCATTCTTCCCAAGCAAGAACACCGGCAATGTCAGCCTCCTCAATGCCAATTTCAAAAAGAGCTTGAGCCAAAGATTCAGACTCGCGATAAGCCGATAAAAATAGATCGTGAGGTAAAATTTTACTATGACCTCTTTTTAAAGCCTCTATGGCTGAATTTCTTAAAAGTTCTGACTGACTGAACAAATCTTCAGAGCCAACGGCCTTTGAAACATAATCAATAAAAGATTTGCTTGAAATCCCAAGACGCAAAAAAATAAAATCAAATCTCCAATATCTGCCAATATTTAAAAACAACTTTCTTAATTTAATAGAATCGTCCTTAATTACGCCAACGAGCAAAGATGCGGAATCAAAACTCAAAAATTCTGCTAAACCGATTGTCGGATTGAAACTGCCCCGTTCATCTATATATTTTTGGAGACTTGCACCCTGAACCCTTAAAGAAAATCTATTAAAAAGTAAAAGTATAAAAACAATCAAAAATGCGTTAACAGAAAGGCTAAAAAGATAAATATCAATATACGATAAAATCTTTGCCGCAATAGCGGCGACCAGTAAAATCAAAGTTAGCCTGAAGAGAAATTTCAAAAACCCATAAGGAATAATCTTCTCGGCCAACGCCAGCCTGAAATTTATTGAACTTTGAATATTAGCTTCCATTGCTATCTAAAATCTCGAAAAGTTGTAAATAATGAATAAGGGTAGTAAATACCACCCGATAAAAATCACAGCCCCAATAACAAAAATTATAAACGTCCAGCCAAGACCGATGCCTATCGTTACCAAACGGACAATAAATCCCAAAAGCCTAGAAAAATTTGTCATCAAAACCGAGTCAACCCAAGCGCCAACATCCAACCCTTTGGTTCTGTATAGCTCAACTGTTTTACGCCATGGGCTAAAAAGGTGTCCAAGGTGAGAATCAATCGAAAATAAATTTCCTGCCCAAATCAAATAATTTCGCCAGATACGCAAAATGCTTCCGGGAGCGTCAAAAAGATACCAACGTATAAAAAGTGAGGCTATGGAAACAACCATTAATTTAATTTTAGCACCTTTATTACAAGCTACGAAGGTTTGTGTAAACAAAAAAGCCGAGCTTTTTAAGCTCGGCTTTTGTTTGAATTCTTTAGCCTCTTCGCATTGCCCGAACGTAATCTTTTACCAATTTATACATTCCTGTGGTTATTAACCCAACCGTAAAACCGCGAACAATAGCTGCAAATATGAGCGCTTCTGAAAAATTAACGTAGATCAACGAAACCAAAATTGATACTCCGATAGCCACCCATGGCATTGCATGCCTTTCGGTAATAAGCTCGTCTTTAGCAAGCTCTGTAATTGCTAAAGTTAAGAGCATAAGCTTCCAATAGGCAATAATCATAATTTAAAAATTGTTTAAGATTCGGCCTTTAAAGCTTCCGATTCTGTTATAAACCATTTAAACTTTTCTTGCAAAGGACATTTAATGTAATGTATATTTAGACGGCATTCTTTATGTGTCAGGGTAGCTCAGCCGGTTAGAGCGAGCGTTTCATAAGCGCTAGGCCGTGGGTTCGAGTCCCACCCCTGACACCAGTTTTTTAAAAAATAATGCGGCCGTAGTTCAGCCCGGTTAGAACGCCTGCCTGTCACGCAGGAAGTCGTGGGTTCAAATCCCATCGGCCGCGCAAAATAAATCAAAACAACAATGAAAGAGCCCCTGAATGGCGATGAAGGAATGTGGCTGCCAAATGCCCTTCCTCTTGAAAGGTTAAAAAAACTTTACGGATTTACCCCATCAAAAAAATGGGCCGAACACATTCAGAAAGCTTCTGTACGCATGAACAATGGAGGCTCGGCTTCTTTTGTTTCCCCCAACGGACTTTTAGTTACAAATCATCATGTGGCAGAAAGCATTTTGCACGATTTAAGCTCGGCTAAAAAAGATTATGTCAACGACGGATTTTATGCCAAAAAAGATAAGAATGAAGTGAAAGCCAAGGAACTCGAGATTAATATTTTATGGACGATCAAAGACGTTACCGAAAGAATAAAGGCAATCACAAGAAAATATAAAAATGCCAAACAAGCCTCCGGGGCTAAAAGATCAGAAATAGCCCGCATTGAAAAAGAATCATACGAAAAAACAGGTTTACGCAGCAATGTCGTAACTTTATATCGCGGGGGTTTGTATCATCTTTATTGTTACAAGAAATACACCGACGTTCGCCTTGTTTTTGCTCCCGAATCTGCAATTGCTGCCCTTGGAGGAGACTTTGACAATTATGAGTTCCCCCGTTATTGCCTTGATGTTTCTTTTTTTCGTGTATACGAAAACGACAAACCTCTAAAAACTCCTTATTTTTTCAAGTGGTCAGATAAGCCTTCCAAAGAAAACGAAATTCTTTTCATTTCAGGACATCCCGGCAATACCGAAAGACTAAGCACTCTAAGCCGTCTAAAATCCTTAAGAGATTTCCAATTCCCCTATTTGCTTGACTGGATGAGAAGAAGAGAAATCCTGCTACAACAATTCTCGGGAAAAAGCTTGGAAAACCAAAGAAAAGCAAAACACGAACTCCATTCGATTCAAAACGCCAGAAAACGCTTTCTCGGCCAACTTAAAGCTCTTCAAGATCAAAAATTTATCGCCCAAAAAGAATTAAGCGAAGAAGATCTGCGGGCAAAAATAAGAAAGAGTAAACCTCTCCGGAAAAATTTTGGCAACGCTTGGGATATACTTGAAAAAGCAGAGGAAAAACTAAAATCAATCAGGGACGAATTATATCTTTTTGAAAACGCTTTTGCTTTCAACTGCGAACTTTTTGATATAGCAAGGACGATCGTGCGCCTAACCGCTGAAGACAAAAAGCCCAATCATAAACGCCTGAGCGAATTTCGCGATTCAAACCGGGAATCCCTTTTGCATTCCTTGTTTTCTCCAGCCCCAATATACAAAGATTTGGAAGTTGCCTTGTTTGAAGACTCTTTGGCTTTTATGACAGAAATTGTTGGAACCGAAGATTCAATGGTAAAACAAATACTTTCTAAAAAAAGTCCTTCGGAAACTGCCTCTCAAATTATATCGGAGACAAAACTTAATAAAGTTAGCGCAAGAAAACGACTTGTAAATTCCGGAATGAAAGGAGTAATGAAATCAAAAGACCCAATGATTTTACTTGCCAGATTGGCTGATAAAAGATCCCGCGCGGTACGCAAAGTTTTTGAAACCTCAATAAAAGAGGTTCGCGAGCAAGCTTATTCAAAAATAGCCGAAGCCTTATTTGCGCTTTACGGAAGCGCCACATATCCAGACGCCACATTTACCTTACGCTTTGCATACGGACGGCCAAAAGGCTACGTAGATGCTGGTAAAAAGATAAATTTTAAAACAACGATCGGTGAAACCTTCAATCATGCAAACTTGCACAAAAATATAGAACCGTGGAAGCTTCCAGAATCTTGGCTGAAAAATAAAAATAAGCTTGCAAAAAGCAAAGTTATATTTAATTTTGTTTCAACAAACGAAGCTCATGGCGGAAATTCCGGCAGCCCGATTTTTGATAAAGATTTAAATATAGTTGGCTTACTTTTTGACGGCAATGCTTATGATTTTGCAAATCATTTTATGTACACCGATGAAAAAGCCCGAAGCGTATCAGTGCATTCGCAAGGAATCTTGGAGGTTCTTAAAAAAGTTTATAAAACCGAGAGATTAATTAAGGAATTAATTCAATAACAAATTTAGCACCCCTTGGGTGCTAAATTTTCATTTGTTGCGGGGGCCGGAATTGCACCGGCGTCTGGGGCTTATGAGACCCCCGAGGTACTACTCCTCCACCCCGCTATAAACGTAGTGATTATTATACTCTTGAAAGAAAAACTTACAAGCCTTAGTTTAAAAAATAGTTGGTTTACAATTGTAAACCAACTATTTTCATACTAAATACCAAATACTAACTACAAAATACTATTCCAATATTCCCCACTCAACGAAAGCGGTCCTGTAAACTTCCACCCAATTTTTAGCTTCTTCTTGGGTTAAATGGAAATTTGGACTTGAGGTTATTTTACTTTTAACATTATGTGCCAACTTTATGTCGTTGATATTGGTTAAATGATTTTCGGTTAATTTGTTTTGATTTAAAGCAACCTCCAAGTTAGGCAGACCCATTCGCTTTATAACATCTTCCAGTAACGCATCGGCCTTAACAACGGCCTGTTTATAATCGGCTTCTCTTTTGAATTGGACCAATTTTTCAATTTCATCCCAGCCTTTCTGAAAAGCCCCTTTTGGCGGCATCTTTGACGGTAAACCCTCTTCGTCAATTTTGCCTTCCATGGCAATTTTCAGCTTCTTAAATTTACTCTCAACAATAAAAATTCCGAAGAAAAAAATCACAGATAGAACAATCGCTGTAATACGCAAAAAAGAAATAAAACCGGCCAGAGTTAAATCACCAAAAAATCCAAAAACAGCATCCCAAAAAGGCCCTATGATTTGTTCGGCAGGAGACATGTCTTAAACTGTAAATTTTTCGAAAGCATAGGCGGCCTTAAATAAAAGCGCTTCGCTAAAATGCGGCCCCATAAGCTGCATGCCAACAGGAAGACCGTTGGCATTGCCGGCCGGCACTGAAATTGCCGGTATTCCGGCCAAGGGTTGAGGCGCAGTAAAAACATCTGCCAGATACATACTTAATGGATCTTGTGATTTTTCGCCGAGTTTAAAAGCCGTTGTCGGAGCTGTCGGAGAAAGCAAAATATCAACTTCTTTAAAAACCCTTTCAAAGTCTTCTTTTATCTTGGCCCGCACTTTTTGAGCTTTTTTATAATAAGCATCGTAATAACCCGCCGACAATGCGAACGTTCCAAGCATTACGCGCCGCTTTGGTTCTGCTCCTAAACCCTGCTCCCTGCTGTTTAGATAAACTTCCATTAAATCGTTCCCTTGGTGAATTGAAAGGCCATAACGAATGCCGTCAAAACGCGCCAGGTTCGCCGAAACTTCAGATGGAACTATCACATAGTATGCACTCAAGGAATATTTTGTATGAGGCAAACTCACTTGTTTAATTTCTGCTCCAAGTTTTTTGAAATTTTCTGCCGCCTGCTCAATAACTTTGGCAACGCCCCCATCAAGGCCTTCAATAAAATACTCCTTGGGCAAACCGATCTTTAAACCCCTCAAATCTTCCTGTTTGCTTGGCCTGAAAAAATCCTGCTCTCCAGGATAGCTTGTTGAATCAAAATTATCATTACCAGATATTGTTTCAAACAAAATCGCTGCATCTTCCGTATTTCTTGCAAGAGGACCTATTTGGTCCAAAGAAGAAGCCATGGCAATAAGACCAAATCGCGAAACGGCTCCATACGTTGGTCTTAAACCAACAACCCCACAAAAAGATGCCGGTTGGCGAACCGAACCTCCGGTATCTGATCCTAAAGCTCCGATAGCCTCAAAGGCTGCAACGGCTGCTGCCGAACCACCCGAAGAACCTCCGGGAACTTTCGAATTATCATGCGGATTGTGAGTAAGCTGAAAAGCCGAATTTTCTGTTGAAGCACCCATGGCAAATTCATCAAGATTTGTTTTGCCGATAATAAGGGCACCTACAGCTTTTAGTTTTTTGACAACCGTCGCATCATAAGAAGCTGTGTAGTTTTCTAATATTTTTGAAGCGGCCGTTGCCTGAAAACCTTTTACCAAAATATTGTCTTTTATCGCAATCGGTATGCCGGCAAGCGGGTGAATTTCCTTACCCTGGCTTATCCAATCATCAACCTGCTTGGCAGAATCCAAAGCTGAATCCGGCGTAAGTTTAAGATAAGCTTTGATTGTTTTCTCTGAATTTTTAATATGTTCAAAAAAAGACTTAGCCAGCTCAACTGCGGAAATTTCTTTTTTAAGAAGACTATGATGCGCCCGGTGGATTGTAAGCTCGGAAAGATTCATCTATCAAAAATAGCCTTTACTTTTATAAATCCGTCTTTTGTTTCTGGGACCTGATTTAAAATCAATTCTTTTGTTGATTTATCCCACGATTGATTTTCTTTATCTTCCCTTGTGGAATCGGTAATGCCCGTGGCATGAGCAATAGGCTCAATATTTGAAGTATCAACCTTATTTAGTTCGGCGACAAAATCTAAGATTTTCTTCAGCTCTTGGCTGAATTTTTCCTTATCGGCCTTGGTCATGCCGATTCTGGCTAATTTAGCAACGTGTTCGACGTTAAATTCCATATAATTTATTTAATCAACTTTAAAAAATCCTTTTCTTCTATTATTTTTACACCAAGCTTTTTGGCCTTCTCATATTTTGATCCGGGATTTGAACCAGCTACAACATATCTCGTTTTTTTGGAAACAGAACCCGAGGGATCGCCTCCCAATTGCCTAACCTTGCTTTCGGCCTCTTCCCTGCTCATTGATTCGAGCTCTCCTGTAAAAACAAAGCTTTTACCTTTTAATTTTTCTGAACCGGCGCTAATTTTCGGATTTTCAATCTCAACCCCAACATTCAAAAGCTTTTCCAAAAACTTTTTATTGTTTACATCATTAAACCACTCATGGATGCTTTTAGCAACAATTTCGCCGATATTTGGCACGGCGCGCAAGTCATCAAGATTTGCTTTTGATATTTTCTCTATGCTTTTAAAATGTCTGGCAAGATCATGGGCGGTTTCAGAGCCGACATGTAAAATTCCGAGACTATATATCAAGCGCTCAAGCGGAACTTTTTTCCTACTACGGATTGAGTTGATTATGTTCTCGGCCGATTTTTCCCCGAATCTCTCAAGCTGAACAATGTCTTCTTCTTTTAATTTAAAAATGTCGGCGGCGTCTTTAATAAAACCTTCTTCGTAAAACCTATCTAAAATTTTTGGTCCAAGACCGACAATATTAAAAGCCGACCTTGATACAAAATGATAAAGCCCCTCCCTTTTGATGGCCGGACAATTTTTATTAACGCATTTATAGGCAACTCCGTCGCGCGAAACGGCATGACCGCAAATCGGACAATTTTTAGGCATATGAAAAACCTTCGCATTGTGTGGTCTTAATTTAGGTAAAACAGAAACAACATCCGGTATTACATCTCCGGCCCGTTCAACAATAACTGTATCGCCAATTTTTAAACCCAATCTTTCAATTTCGTCCATGTTGTGCAATGAAGCTCTCTTAACAATGACCCCTCCTATATTTACAGGATCCAAAATGGCGATTGGCGTTAGGGTGCCGGTCCTACCGACGCCCACAATAATGTCTTTAATAACGCTTGTGGATTGCTCCGCCGGAAATTTAAATGCCACAGCGCCCCTTGGTGTTTTTCCGACAACTCCAAGCTGTTCAAAAAGCCTATTATCGTTCACATTAACAACGACTCCGTCTATGTGATAAGGCAGTTTTTCTCTTATTTTCTGAACGTGTTGCCAGAAAGAAACAACGTCTTCGACGCTTGAACATTCTTTTGCTAACTCGTCGGTTTTGAAACCAAGCGCAGCTAACAGTTCATGTTCTTGAGAGTGTTTTATCTGCCCAACATCCGTAACAAGATCATAGGCCAAAAAACTAAGTTCTCTGGAAGCCGTTATTTTAGGATTTAACTGACGAACAGATCCGGCTGCCGTGTTGCGAGGATTGGCATACATCTGAAGACCCCTCTTGCTTTGTTCTTTGTTTACTTTCTCAAAAACTTTTTTTGTCATAAAAACCTCGCCGCGGACTTCAAATTCTCCTTTGTCAAAAATTTCTTTGACTTTTTTTTCATTTATACCCTCTGGAAGTTCATTCTCTATTGCTAATTTTAATGGAATAGCTTCTATTGTCCTTAAATTTTGAGTTACATCCTCTCCAATTTTTCCATCCCCTCTAGTTGCACCTGTTTCCAAAAAACCTTTTTTATAAATCAAAGATACGGCAAAACCATCAATTTTTAATTCGCAATAAAAATTCAATCTTTTACCCGGAACCAATTTCTGAATTCTTAAAAGCCAATCTTTAAATTCTTCCGGACTAAAAACATCCTCCAAAGAAAGCATTGGATTTTTACGGTGAACCTTTTTAAAACCCTTTAAAGCCTCGCCGGCCACTCTTTGAGTTGGCGAATCCGGAGTTATTAAATCAGGATGTTGATCTTCTAATTTTTTAAGTTCGTGCTTTAAAGAATCCAAAGCCGCCTCGGAAATATCAAGTTTATTCAAAACGTGATACTGATAACGGTACTTATCTATCTCTTTTTTCAGGGCCTCAATTCTTTCTTTGACTTCCCGTTTAGTCATGTCCTGCCTTACTCAATTTTAAGCTCAAAGGCTCTTTTGGCTCTATCAACTCCGGCCCTGCTGTATGTTCCTATTGATTTGATTGTCGTTGGCGTGGTTGTTACCGCAATAAAGCTTATTTCGCTATTAAACATCGTCGGTTGAGGAAAATCCCCTTTTCTAACTTTATAAATCATCCATTCTGCTCCCGTATCGGCAGCATAAAGCGCCCTGACCGATTCGGTGGCAAGACCGGAAGTTCGCAGCTCAAGAACAAAAATACTGACAACGGCAAGACCAGTGCCCAAAACAATGCTTGTTATTAAAACTGTTATTATTAAAGATGCCGATTTTTTCATATTATTTTTAGCCATCAAGCTCTCTTTGGGTAATTGAAGTTGAAACGTTTATACTTACCTGCTCTTCGGGTCTCACGCCTATGTTTTCAAAACGACCGATAATCGTGATCATTGGTTGTCTTGTATCGGAACTCCCGTCTCCTTGTATAACAAATCTAAAATTTGTAATTTGAAGATCAAAAGAACTTATCGGCTGAAAAACATTACAAGAAGGACACCCGCCAACAACCATTCTCTCAAGCCTGGTATTATTAACTCTATAAGAAACGCTTTCTCCTTTTGCATTCGTGAAATTAAGTTCGGTCCCGGCCGAACTTCCGGAAGGGTCGGATGATTGTGAACCGGAACCTCCAGAAACAGAAAAATTCGTACCGGTTCTGACTTCCCTTGCCATTGATTCGATTAAAACAGACGTGTTGTCCTGAACATTTTGAACGGCAAAAGCGTGTCTTTGTCCTTTTAAAACCGAGGTAAAAGCTCCGGTTGCAATGGTTACAACGGTAACGAAAACGGTAAGGGAAACAAGGGTTTCTATCAAAGTAAAAGCGGTCCTGTATCTTGTAGTTGGTATCTTGTGTTTAGTATTTTTCATATACTCATTCTATCGCCAATCTATAAGGTGGTTCTCGGCTATGAAGTGTTTAACAAAACCGCGCTGTGACCAAACAACTTGAGCTTCAATAATTAATTCGTCGGTGCTGGATGTGCTAACAACTGTATTTTTGGTTATGTAAATATTTCTGCAAAAAACACTGTCCGTACCAAACGAATAGTTGTATCCATAAATCGGGTCGTATTTAAGCTTTGTGCAACTGCCGTAATTTGGGGTGGTTTTATTTTGCTGAGGATCTCCGCCAAGAAGCTGGTTGCCCGGAGACGCGCCGGCTTGAATCCAATCGACTCTTCTTGAACCGCCGCCGGGTATCTGCTGATCCATATTTTTGTTAGCTATAAAGTTTTCGTCCCTGATTTTGCGAATTATTTCAATACCCTCTTGGGCCAGATACGCCGCGATTAAATTGGATTGGGCCGAAGCCGCCGTGGTTATGGCCGTGGCCAAAAGCGACATAACTCCAACAGTGCCGAGCAACAAAACGGAAACGGCTACCAAAACTTCAACCAGAGAAAATGATTTTTTATGGCCTGATATTTTGTTTAAAAATCTTTCGTGTTTAAACATAAAACTATCTTTCAACTAGTCCAAAATCGTTAACAGTGATAGTTTCAACACCCAAAGAAGGGTTTGAGGGAGCGGTTAATTCAACCGTTCCTATCGTCGATTGTGTCGCAAGACAAGGACTGGTCGTACAAATGTATACCGTAGGCTCTGGCGAGCGATAAATAATACTCAAAGGAGAGTTTGGAGTTAATGAGCTTATCTGAACACCAGACTCAAGTTTAACATTTTCAAAATCTTCCGCACCCGAAGGATCCCTTATACTGTCTCCATTAACATCGGCAAAAATTATGTATTCGCCCGGAGTGCTTGTCGTAAAATAAACCCCAAAACCAAAAACCGGACCGCCCTGATATGCAAGAGAAGTTAAGGCCAAATTTTGTGCTCGACGTAAGTCAAGAACAACTCTGGCGGCTGAACGATGCAAAGCACCCTGAATTGAACCGCCTCTAAAACTTATTATGGAAACCGTTGAAATTGTTATAACAATAAACAAAACAATCATCATTTCCGTTAAAGTAAACCCGAAACGGAAACCTTTTTGTTTTTTTAATGCGATACTCTTCTTAAATACCGAAGTTTTTTTCACTCGATTGATAGACTAAAAATTTAACCATCGCTGCATTGAAATCCAGCGTTGAAGTACGAAGAAAATTACTTAGCAAGTGTTATAAACCTACCTTGAAACAAACTTTACCTCTATAACATCTCCTCCATTTATTGGTTCAAGGGCAATAGCCTGAGAATCAATTTGTTTGCCGTTGAGATAAAAAATCCATCTGCCCGCCGCTTCTCCTGCCCCGGCAATTTCACTTACCATAACTTTTTCGCCTTGAGTGCGATAATCGACATCAAAGCCTCCCGCGTTTGCAGATTGGACAAGCGCATGCCAAACGCTCATCCCGGCAACCGTTCCTCCCTCAAAACTTCGGCGCGAGCCGTTACCCAAATCTAAAACCAATCGCGCAACGGTTTCAGAAGATTGACGATCTTTTTGGGAATCTCTCGGCGTAAACCACAAAGTATAAATCTGGAATAATGCCAAAACTATAATAACCCCAACAATAAATTTCAGAGCTTTATTTTTAGAAAAATTCATACCCGTAATGCTGCTCAATACTATATATTATAGGCGATGTTAATATTTCTAACAATCACCACTTAAAGTCCCAGAGAATCTGCGTAAAAAGCGACCAGCCAAGAGCCCCACAACCACACGACCAAAAGGGCGCCTATTAGGAAGGGTCCAAAAGGAATGTGGGTTTTAAAACTTTGTTGTTTTTTAAAAACCCACCAAATTCCAAAAACAGAACCTCCAAGAAAAGCGAGTATGACCCCCACCAAGACAGCCGGAAAACCAAGAACAAGACCCATAATCAAAGCAAGATAAATATCGCCAGAGCCCATTGCCCTTTCTTTTGACCCGTAAACCAATATGGCGAAAAGACCTCCAAGCACGAGGCCGGTTAAAAGCCTGTTTATAATTTCCCCTTCAAGCAAAACGCCGATAACTGAGAGAATAACGGCCGGATATAAAAATCTATCTGGTATAACAAGATATTTAAAATCAAAAGTGAACATCGCGATGAGCAACGACCCCAAAGCAAAATATAATATTGTCAAAATCATAGGCATGGGGGTAAATACAAAAGGAACTATAAACTTTTGGGCAACAAAGACAAAAAGGACAGCAGTAGCTAATTCGACTAAAGGATATTGCCAGGAAATTTTTTGATGACAATAACGGCAGGTCCCTTTATTTATCAAAAAAGAAAATAAAGGAACAAGATCCAAAACCCCCAGAGGATGGTTGCAGTGATAACAATAAGAAGGCTTACTAACAACTTCTTCCTGACGCCATGTCCGTAAAATCAAAACGTTCAAAAAGCTACCGACAATCAATCCTAAAAGAAAGGCTAAAATTGAAACCATGTTTTTGAGTATAAATAAATATTAAGCCCCATCCAAAAACAAAACAAGCGCCCTTTTAAGGGGCGCTTGTTGAAAATTTCAGCGTTATGGTCTTATATCGTAGCAGTTTTCCGTGCCGGTATTGGGAGTGTTTGGCGCTGTTTGAGCGTTATTGCATAATGGCGAGTTTCCGTCAAAATCAGCAGCACTTGCCGTACCAGAGAAGGTACAGACAGACCCCTGTGTACCAAGCTCGACATCAAGATCTGTGTTAAGCGCCGAGTTGGATGAATCTTCTAGACGAGTTCCCAAATGATAAGAGGTGCACTGAGTAGCTGAACCAAAAGCTGTATAACAATATCCTCCCTGACCGGCTGCGCTTGGACATGTTGCCGCTGTACCTGGAGGCGCAATCGGAACTGCAGGAATAAGCTGAGCCGTCACTAATTGACCCAATTGTGAAGGATAGCTGGAATTTCTGTCGAAGTGCAGCTCAAGAACTGTCTGAAGCTGTCTTACATCGGCCAACCTTCGCGCATCGCGAGCTCTTTCTCGGGCGGAGTTTAATGACACCAAGACTATTGATGCCAAAACACCGATGATGGCGATAACAACCAGCAATTCAATCAGGGTAAAAGATTTTCTGGACATAATATTTAATTTCTAAAAGAAAATTATTCTATTAATTATATATAATAATTTATTTCGACCCTTTATAATTAATTGCTAATTAAGTTTTTGCTAATTCTGATTATACCACAACAACCGATCTATGATTAAAAGGCTGTGGATATGCTATAAATCGGCAACAAAATAGCCACGATCAAAACACCTACCCCGGCACCAAGAACCAAAATAAGTATAGGTTCAATAAGATTAACTAGGTTATCCATTATTGACGTTACTTCCTTTTGATAAAAACTCCCGGTTTTTTCAAGGACAAAATCAAGCTTTCCCGAAGTTTCCCCAACGGCAACCATTTGTGAAAAAAGATGAGGTATGACATCCGGGTATCTTTTCAAAACGGTGCTTATAGATCCTCCTCGTTTGGTTGTCTCTGCAGCTTCATGAAGAACTTCCCGATAAACAACGTTGCCAACAACATCTGCCGTGACATCAAGGGCCTGTAAGATTGGCAAACCTCCAACAATCAGGGTGTTTAAAGATTCGGCTATACGAGTCAAATATATCTTCTTAAAAATATCCTTGAGGATTGGAATCTTGATTTGCAAATGATCCCACTGAATTTGGCCTCTTTGAGTCCTTGCAAAATAATACCAAACCCCAAAAAGAAAGAAAATCAAAAAACTAAAAACTAAGTACCAAAAATCTCTTACAAAATTGCTAAGGCCAATTATAACCAAGGTTAGAAACGGAAGCTCTTGACCAGTTTCTTCAAGAATAGAAGTTATCTGTGGAATAACAAAAGTCAAAAGAACTGCTCCGGCAATAATAAGACCAATGACTATGAAGATCGGATAAGTCAAGGCGCCTTTGGCTTTTTTTATAAGATCATATTGGCGCTCAAGGTAATCGGCTATGTAATTTAAGGTGTCTTCAAGTTTGCCGACATTTTCTCCGGCTCTCACAAGGTTCACAAAAAAGTCATCAAAAATATTAGGGTAGCGACCCAGAGCCCTTGAAAGGCTCAATCCAGCCTCAACATCCTTGGCAACATCCAAAATAACGTTATGAAACGTCTCGTTTTCCGTTTCTTCCCCAATTGCCCTTAAAGCATCAACTAGCGGAGATTTGGCAGAAAACATAACAGCGAGCTGTCTTGAAAAACTAACTAAATCCTGAGTTTTTACCCTCCGAAGAAAAGGAATTGCAAACTTAAATCTCTTTTTGGCAGGCTCAATTGAAATAATAATGAGATCATTCCCTTGTAAAGATTCAATGGCCGCGCTCAAAGATATGGCGTCAATGACTCCCTCTTGAATTGTTCCTGTGCGAGTGCGGGCTTTGAAAGAAAATTCCATGCCTGATTTTTTATTATACGAGCTTTCGCAAAGAAGCCGGGTTTGGAGAGTAAATTTCGGCGTTCTCAAGCGTAACTATTCTTTTCTTAATCAGATTTGCCAAAGAAGTATTGAGAGCAATCATGCCTTCTTCCCGATGCGTTTCGATAACCAAATCAATCTGATGAACTTTGTTTTCGCGAATCAGATTTCTCACTGCGGCATTGGCGACCATTAGTTCAATTGCCGGATAACGACCTCCTTTTATAGCGGGCACCAAACGCTGGGAAACAACGCCAAGTAAAGTTCCGGCCAATTGAGTGCGGATTTGATTTTGCTGGGAGGCAGGAAAGCTATCAATAATTCTATCAATAGTCTGAGCGGCGTTATTTGTATGCAATGTTCCAAAAACAAGATGCCCAGTTTCTGCCGCTGTTAAAGCCGTGGCGATTGTTTCCAAGTCGCGCATTTCACCGACCATAATCACATCTGGATCCTGCCTAAAAACAGATCTTAGCGCCCTTGCAAAGCTGTATGTGTCTTTGCCAACCTCTCTTTGATCAACCACCGCGCGATCTTGAGTAAAAACATACTCAATGGGATCTTCAATTGTAACAATGTGAACGGCCCGAGTGTGATTGATTTCATCAATCAACCCAGCGAGGGTTGTTGATTTTCCATGACCAGAAGGACCGACAACAAGAACAAGCCCCTGTGAGGGACGGGCAAACTCGTGGAGGGCCTCGGGTAAATTCAATTCCTCTACCGTTTTTATTTTACTCGGAATAACTCTAAGGGCCGCTGCTGAATAGCTTTTTTGAATATAAACATTTACTCTAAATCTTGCCTTATCGCGAAAGTTATAGGCAAAATCAAGCTCTTTTTCTTTTTTAAAAATCGCCAGCTGTTCCTCGGTTAAAAGACTCTCAACCAACTCCGAGGCTTTTGCCGGAGTAACAACCGCCTTATTCGGAAGAGACACCAAGGCCCCGTCAACCCTCACGTTTGGCGGCTTGCCAACTGTTATATGAAGATCAGAGGCGTTAAGCTGAACAGTCTCGTGTAGATATTCTTCAATTTCGTTTAATGCGTTGCTCATAAATTTTTATCAAAGATTAACTATATTATCTTACCATTATTTTATTTTATCAGAAATAATCTACTTCTTTGAACGATTCACCGCTCCCATCACTGATTTTACCTTAGTAACAACCTCTGTTGGGGTATAAATGATTTTGGTTATGTAAGCCGTTGCTCCAAGCTTTACGGCTTTTTCAACGGTTGATTTTTCACCGCGATTAGTCAAAACCACAACCGGTGTTTTGGAAAGATCTTTGTTTTTTCTTAGCAATCTTAAAACCTCCAACCCGTCGATTTTGGGTAAAACCAAATCTAAGAGTATAACGTCGGGTTTTTCTTTGCCGGCTTTTTCCAAAGCCTCCTCACCATCAAGAGCCGTTAAAACATCAAACCCGCCCTCAAAAAATTTATGGGCGTATATTTCCATTAAAAATCTGTCGTCCTCAACCACCAGAATTCTTTTTTTTGTATCTTTATTCATTTTCTTATTTACCGCCAAGCTGTATACCTCCTTCGCCAACTTCGGCCAAAGAGAATTCCTTGGCGACTCTCACGGCCTCCTGGAAACTAACCTCTCCCTGCACTGCCTTAATAATGGCGTCCTGCAACATAGTTATCATTCCTTGCCTTTGGGCTTCGGCTCTGACTTCCGATTCTGTCGGGCGTTTTAAAATTAGCTTTTCAAACTCGGGCGTCATCTCCATAACCTCAAAAACACCGATGCGTCCCCTCGTACCCTTATGGCCACAGCGAGGACAACCCGGGGCTTCATAAACAAAATAAGGAGGGTTTATATTTGAAACCTTGCGGACTTCAGGACTAAGCCCCTTAATGGTCTCTTCTATAAATTGCTGAATCGTTGAGCTTGGTTTTACTTTACGCTTACAATCGGGACACAATTTTCGCACCAATCTTTGAGCCAAGGCTACGTTCAACGTTGATGGTATTAAAAATTGGGCAATACCCATATCCGCCATTCTTGGTACAACGCCTATGGCATCATTAGTGTGTAGAGTAGAAAGTACAACATGACCCGTTAAAGCGGCGTGAACGGTTAATTCGGCTGTCTCGGTGTCGCGAATCTCACCGACCATAACAACGTCCGGATCCTGACGCAATATTGAACGCAAACCGGAGGCAAATGTATATTGAAGTTCCGGCCTTACTTGGGATTGGTTTGCGCCTTCAAGATAGTATTCTATAGGATCTTCGAGAGAAACGACGTTTACCCCCTCTCTATTTAGAATGCTCAAAAGGGCCGCCAATGTTGTTGATTTACCGGAGCCAGTCGGGCCTGTGATTAAAGTCATGCCGAATGGCCGGCGAATTCCTTTTTCCAATTTCTGAAGATTAACTCCCTGCAAGCCAAGTTCTGGCAAGGTTTTGATTCCAATCGAGGGATCCAAAATACGCATCACGACTTTTTCTCCTTGGGAGGTGGGAAAAGTTGAAACACGAAAATCAACATTTTTTTGATCTATCTTTAACCTGAAACGTCCGTCTTGAGGAACTCTTCTTTCGTCAATCCTCAAGTTTGAGAGAATCTTGATACGAGAAGCGATTTGGGGATGAACGTCTTTAGGCAAAATCAAGCTTGTGTGCAAAACGCCATCAACTCTGAACCTAACCCTTAATTCTTTTTCTTGAGGCTCAATATGAATATCGGAAGCTCTTCCATCGACAGCGTGGCGTATAACAACAGCCACGGTTTTGCTGATTGGAGCCGTTTCGCTTGTTATTTTTTCGTCATAAGTGCTAACTTCTTCGATTGTCTCGTCTTTTTTAAGAGATTCACTTAATTCCTCAAGCGCTTTATTAACCTCGCCTCTCAAAGAACGATACGTACCAAGTATTCTGTTGTAATCAGTTAGAGTTATTAAATTAACGGTCGTGTGAAAACCTCCCATCAGACTTAAAAATTTAAGAGCCTCTTGAGCTTTGACATCTTCCGGATAAACCATACCGACCATCAACTCTCCGTTCAAAAAAGCCAGCGGAACCATCTTGTAGTATTCAGCAGCTTCTTCCGGAACTTTATTTAAAACTTCGGTCTGGGGGCCCTCTCCCTCAACAACACTCCTAAGCGGCATCTGCAGGAAATCAGATTTTGCTTTAAAGAGTTTTCCTTCGGGAACAATTTTTTGTTCTATCAGCAATTCCTCAAGAGAACTTCCTTTACGCACAGCTTCTTTCAGCTGATTAATTTTATCCTTTGGAACAAAAGCTTGTTCTACCAAAAAATCAAGAAAAGTTTTTACCATGCTTTAAATCTTGTATAAAAACGAAAATAAATCAGTAAGGGACAAAAGGATTTTCTCTGCCGGCCGGAGGAGCCTTAACTTCAATCCCCAAAGATTTTAAAACTTTAAATCTAGCATCGCTAAGAATAGACAAATCTTGCTTTAACTGATCAATAAATCCGCCGAGGCCCTCCGAGCCAGAAACGTTGGGTTGGTTTGTAACAGAACCGACCGGTTCTTCAATGAGGGGCGGCGGCAAAGAAGGCGAACTTGGCGAAGAAAAAGACCTAAAAATAAGGTAAAAAGCGATTATGTTGCCTACTATTATAATCCCGATATAAACCTTTTTTCGGGTTGGTGAAAGCTCTTTCTTTTGATCCTTGCCTTGTTGTTGCTGAAGCTTTGGTTGAACAGCCATAAATTTATTGGGTATAGGTTTGAATCGCAAAATCAAAAGAATATTGCCCGCCTTCACTGGCTCCAAAACCCAATTGAGTAAGATCAAGTATTCTAAGATTTTGTTCAGTGGCAATCAAAAAAGATTTCAGGTTTAGATAATTTCCCGATGCTTTCAGAGCTATCGGAATAAAATTAACACCCTGACCTTGTTTCTTTTCTCCAAAACTAACTTCGCTAACACTCAACCCATTCTGACTTGCTAAAGTTGTAATTTCAACCAAGAGACGCGGCAAATCGTCTTCTTTCGGAACGGCCACCTCAACCTTCGACAATTCTGATATTTGAGAACCAAATTGACGTGAAAGCTGATCTAGAACATCAGCCAGATTTTGGGCATTCTCTAATGCCTGCTCTTGCTGTTCAAGTTGAGCCTTAAGAGATCTGACATTTCTGTATAAAGGCATTGTCATAAAAAAAATCATTCCGGCCAGAATCAGTATCAAAACTATTAAAACAATCGGGCTTTTCATGGCTTTATCATTTTTTACGCAAGACCTCGTCTTTAAATCCTATGCTCAAGCTGAAAGAAACGGTTCCGGTTTGGGAATTCTTAAAACTGCCGGTCGTAAATTCACTAACCCTGCTGTCGGCGTCCAAAATTTTAAGCTGCTCTGCAACTGCGGTGTAATTTGCCGCCGTAACGCTTACAGAAACTTTTCTGTCTGACAAATTAACTCCAAAACCATCAAAGCGAACTCTTGGATGCGCTATAGATTCAACAAATTCTATAACTTGCGAACCATAAACGTGATTTTCAAGAATTCCTTTTAAGGCTCTCAGTTGCGACTGCACAACAACAAATTTTTGAGCATCGGCGGTACGTTGATTGGCCTGAACTTCTTCAATGGCTTTTTTAGTTGCTGTAACATCTTTATTTAACCCCCGCCAGGAAAAAAATAGCCACCCCGTTCCAATTATGACAACAACTAAACAAATGATAGTAACCCTGAACAATAAAACCCCGAGACGCCCGGGAGTTCCTGAACTTAGACTGAATTTCTGGCCAGCCAAACCATATCCTTTCTGATCTACTGTTATAGCCATAATTAAGTAAAAATCAAAAGACAATTCATGTATTTATTATAACCCAAAAGACACAAAAACCACATATTCATTAAGTAAAATGTCGCATTGCCGTTCCGATCGTAACGGTATAAGAAGGGCCAAGGACTTTTAATTTCTGATCCAGAGAAGGAGGGTAATTCAAATTAGCAAAAGGTTGAGCCACAAGAGTCGGAACTGAAAGTTTTTTGGCAAAATACTCGGCCATACCAGGTATGCGAGAATTTCCGCCCGATAAAACAACCTTAGCGATACGGCGATTAGTGCGCCCCGCATAGTCGTTCATTACTCTTGAAACCTCGTCTGTTATCAGATCCACCAATGGTACGAGAATCTCTGATATATTTTTTTCTCCAGCTCTCGGGTTTAATCCTCTTTCCTGTTTTAATGCCTCGGCCCGATCATAAGATATCTGCAGGCTACGCGAAATCGCACCACTTAAACGCGAACCGGCAACATCAAAATTATGAGCTATTTTTACCGTACCATCATCAACAACGGTAATATCAGTTGAACTTGAACCAATATCAACGAGGCAGAAAGAATTTTTATCTTTTCCGACAATACTTCGCGCCAACCCGAAACTTTCGCTCTCAAGAGCTTTAAGTTCCAACTGAGCAGCCTTGGCAATGTTTAAATAGCGAGCAACAACCTCATTTGGTATAGCAACCAACAAAACTTCCAGCATTTCGGCATCTTTATCTATCTTCTTGCGACCAGATATACTGAAATCCAAAGTTACATCTTCAATGGGGACAGGAACGTACTTGCGCGCCTGAAAAGGAACTGCATCTGCGAGTTCTTTATCACTCATAACTGGCAGTTCCATCAAGGTAACAAAAGAAGAAAATATTGGAACGGCGATAGTAACATTTTCTGGTTTAGCCTTTGTGGCTTTTATAAGCTCCAAAATCATCGACCCTATTTCATCGTTGCTCAAGGAAAAAATAGGCACCGAACCTTCCTCGCCCGAACTTGTGGCCCAAACTTCTCCATAGGTCTCAAGTTTCATTTTGGGACCGTCAAGAAATAATTGGACTAGTTTAATAGAGCCGGTTCCAATATCAACGCCAACCGCTCTTTTTGTGTCGCCTCCAAAAAAACCCATTGTTTTATTTCTGATATGTATTGTACCATACTTGAAAAGAATCTTTTTATAAGAATGCCGGCAGATCTCCACACAAAAACCTACTTTTTACCAAAAAATGAAAAGTAAATCCTTAATTCTGTCAATTAAAAATTACCTTCTTGATGTTTTATTCCCAAAACAATGTCTGGGCTGCAAAAAAGAAGGATTTTTTCTTTGCCAAGATTGCATTGTAAAAATCTCAAGCCTCTCAAGACTTGTATGTCCGGTTTGTCTGAAAGGCCTGCCGACAACGGACCTATCCCAAGCTAAATGCAACACTCATTTCAAGAAAACAAAAATTAAGTTCCTAGCCTATACAACTTTTTACGAAAATCCCCTGGTTCGAAAATTGGTTTCGTCTTTTAAATACAGGTATATTCAGGAAATATCTTCAATTTTAAGCAAACTTATGGCGGAAAATTTAAAGCAATACAAACTCGAAGGTTTTATTATTGTCCCGGTACCGCTGTACCCCAAAAAATTAAACGAGCGTGGTTTTAATCAAGCCGAACTTTTAGCCAAAGATATTTCCTCATCTTTAGATTTGCCCATGGAAAACGTTTTACAAAAGATTAAATCAACCCCATCTCAAACAGAACTAAGCTCAAAAGAAAGAAAACTAAATCCCAAAGATGCTTTTTTGTGTTTTGCTCCAGAAAGAATTAGGGGTAAAAATATAATTCTTGTCGATGATGTCTTTACAACAGGCGCAACGCTTGAGGAATGCGCCAAAACTCTAAAACAATATGGGGTAAAAATTATTGGGGCTGTCGTATTTGCTAGATAAATCAATAATATATATAGTGTGTATTAACGGAGGCGTGGCCGAGTGGCTTAAGGCAGCAGTTTGCTAAACTGCGGGGGCCTCAAAAGCCCCACAGAGGTTCGAATCCTCTCGCCTCCGCCTGGGAGTATAAAAAAGGTGGGGTGGCTGAGCGGTTGAAGGCGGCGGTCTTGAAAACCGTTAGAGGAGCAATCCTCTCGTGAGTTCGAATCTCACCCCCACCGC
>QZJN01000010.1 GCA_003599335.1 Candidatus Parcubacteria bacterium | reverse complement strand
GTTTTCGCAATACTGGGTTGGATCTCCAGGATTGTTTACCCGATGTTCAAGGCGTTCAAGCTCAGACTTCATTTGCGGGACGGTCATCACCGGGATGTGTTCGTACTCGAGGAACTGGTAGTTCGTGGTTGTGTATTGCAATACCGGCCACGAAACATACAAGTACCCAACAAGCACGAGAGAGTACATCAACCACCACGGCTTGCGGTTCATTTGACTCCTTTCCGTAGATTGAATTGAAACGAACAGATAGAGTAAATAAATTATAGCATAAATATATTAGTCTGTCAATAAAAGATGAAGCCTCGCAGCAATGTTTTGCTACGAGGCTTTTTTCATTTCCTCCAATCTTTTTAGAACGGTTGCGGCCCTAGCCTCAACGCTTCCTTTTACAAGAAGTAGTCTTTCAGGCCAGAAGTGTTCCACGAAGCTTCTGGTGAGTTTGTGGCACGTCCTAGCCAGTTCTTTTTCCCGCACGCGGCAGGCATCGTTTTGGTAGGGGATTTCGTCGGGATTCTTGGCCATCACGATGAGCTGGTAGCGGTCTTTGATTTCCAGGCACATCCGGAAAAGTTCGCGAATGGCGAGGTTATCTCTTGGTTCTTGGGCAAACTGGCGCGCGCTCACATACAGGTAGAAAAGCGGAGTGTCGGTGATGAATCCCTCTTCGGCCATGGAACGAAGTTCTTCTCGTTCCTGTTGGCGCCAAAGATAGAATCGGTCAAAAGCATTGCGGCATCCGCCAAACTCTTTTTTGAGCTGGCGGGCCTGTTCGGTGATGAGGTCAAAATCACAACTTTGTTCTTTGAGTTTGGCGAACAGGTATGCTGCCAAGGTTGATTTACCTGTGCATTGGCCTCCGGCAACAGCAATGTTAATCCTGGGCATTGGAATCTCCTTTACCAAAGAGGGGCTGGCAGCCTTATATAGACATACCAGGAGCCGATGGTAAAATCTTCGGTTGGTTTTTTGGTTGTCCATTTGCCGTCAGAGCCAACCCATTTTGTCTGTTCGCTTTGAGGGTTTTCAAAGCCAAAAGATTTATGGGTTAGTTTTTTCCTGCAATTTGGACAACGCCAGGTTGCGTCAATTGCTTCCGAGGGTAATGTTGCCATGGTCATCAAAGTTCCGCAGTGTTCGCATATACCCAGCGATTCAAGCGGAACAGATGTTGTGGTCGTAAGATAACTTGAAGTCAAAGAGCACCCCCTTCAAAATCAAAAAAGCACTTCAGTGCTTTTTTGTCAAATCTTGGGTGAGCGAGCGGACTTGAACCGCCAACCTTCAGGGCCACAACCTGACGCTCTAACCAGTTGAGCTACGCCCACCAATAATTTATAAGATTGTAATAGATACTATCACAATCAGAGCCATTATAGCCAACCAACCGATTGTGTAAAGAAAAAGTTTTACTGCTTCTGTTTTTTCTCCATTAACATACATCATCGCCGGTTTTCCAATAACGAGAAATCCTGTAACGGCCGCAGAAATAACAAACAACAAAAGCATAAAGGTTGGCGCGAGAAAATTATCCTTGGGTTCGGAGAAAATTGTTTCTACGTTTGAAAAAAATAATGCAATAAGGACGATATACAACGCCGTTGCAAGAGCATTGCGGAAACTTGTTGTAAAAAGTTTTTTTGAATCCATTATAGTTTTATGGTTGTAAAATATCATCGATTCGACCATTGATCGAAATAATTACATTGCGTATAGAAGGAAACTGTTTTAAGGTTTGTTCGATTTGAGAACGAATTGCCTGCACGCGGCAAGAGCCGGCAACTTCATAATCAAGCCATTCGTTAAAATCCGCAAACGCCGTCCCTTTTTGAATCTTTAGGCTGTTCAACCTCACGGCAAAAGCCGGTATGCTCGTGAAATAATTTTGGGCTCGTTCGCCTGTATTTGGGCCTTTTAAAAGTTCAATAACCGCAAGCTCGGCAACGGATTGGGTTTTGGACATTTCTCTTGTAACAGGAAAAACCTCGATGCAATCAAAAGCTTCAGGATCAAGCCTGTCGTTGTTGAAATATACTTTTACTTTTGTTGTTTCAAGCGAGGCAACTTTAAGAGGAATGCTTACAACATCCAAATCAGAGCCGTCTTTTGGCGAGCCCCAATAAACTTCAAGAATGACATTTTGATTATCAAGTTTGGGCAAAAACAAAGTTGTTTCGTAAGGGCCGAATTGTCCAATGTCGGGTGCGAGGGCGGTTGTGAAATCTGTAAGGATGTGACGGCCATCCGCATATTTAACACGCAAACTTACATTGTTTTCAAAAACCCTGGCTTGGCCTTTTATAACAACAGGGGAGGTAATCGTTTCGCCTGGCTTTGGAGAATCAACCGTAACATTTGAAGTCGGTTCTTGAGTCTGTGGCGGTATTTGGCTTTCTCCTGTCGGTTGTTGGGGTGCGTCAGCCGTCTTGTTTGAAAACGAAAGGTAAGCTCCGGCCGCAACAACGACGATAAAAATCACAAGAAATATTTTAAATAAAGGTTGTAAGGTCATTCGTACGTTGGTTTTTGTTCTTTTATGCCTGCCCTTTTATTTATGACACGAGCCAGGGCAAAAAACAAACTTGAAAGCCTGTTAATGTATGTTAAGACCGCAGGATTTATCTGGCTTTGTTGATTTAACTCGACAAGTGACCGCTCGGCACGTCTGGCAACAGTTCGGATAACATCAAACAAGGCTGCTTCTTTTATACCTCCTGGTAGCACGAAATGTTTTAGTTGGCCGATTTCTTCCTCTAATTTATCTATATATTGTTCGAGCTTTAAAGTTTCTTGAGAAGAAAACTCTTTTTTTAACTCTCCCCTTGCTCCCGAAACCTCGGCCTGAATTATGAAAAGTTTCTGTTGGACCCAGATAAGCTGTTTTTTAATTTCTTCATCGTTAATTGAAGCAACTGCAAGACCGATGAAAGAGTTTAACTCATCTAGTGCGCCTAGTGCTTCAAAAATCAAACTGCTTTTAGGCAGTCTGTTGCCCCAAAGATTTGAAGATCCAGAATCTCCCGAACGCGTATAAAGCATAAGTAAACAATACTATAAGTGTTAAATAGATTTAAAGGGCTTCGCAAAAAATACGCAAAGCCCTTTAATTTGGTTGCCTCCTGGCAAGGCGTTCCACTAGATCCTGATGAGGTTCGTCTGGCATTCCGGGGATCAGTTCGGCTAACAAATCTTCAGCCCTGCCGACGATTTTGGTTGTTGTATTCTGATCAGGAAACTCGGGAATCCAAAGGATTGTCGCAAAAAGAACTTCCCGAGCCAGCTCCTCGCCAAGTCTCTGGATATTGAAGTTATCAAGGATAGTTTCGGCCAGCCGCCAGTTTGGGGTTTCAAGCGACGGGAGCTCGTTAAAAAGCACGAGCCATCCTTCAACAAGAACCATATTTTGCATCAACGCCTCCTTAAGGAACTTTTGATAAATTGGTTGAACTGCCTGCCGCGGTCAAACTCGTTTTTGAAAAGCTCAAAGCTTGTGCCGGCAGGAGAAAATAATATTACACTTTTTTGCTTTGATAGCAAGGTTTTTTCAAGTGCGGCTTTGACAGCCGTTTTTAGGTTTGGATACAGCGATAGGTTGTTTTTAAAGTATCGAACTTTTTTTAACTCTTTAACAATTTTTTGAGTTGCGGACCCGTTTAGCAAAAAAAGATTAGCAGGCCTTACGGATTTTTTTATAACTCTGGCCCAGCCTGAAAAATTTAGTTTTTTATCCGTTCCGCCGCTTATTAAAATAAAGTTTAGGCTTTGCTTAGCAAAGCGATTAACTGCTGCGATGCAGGCTTCGGGAGTTGTCGCTGTTGTGTCGTTGATTACAATAAGTTTTTTGTTTTTGTGTATTATTTCTTGACGAAAAGGCACTTGGGGCAAGGAGGAAAATTTTTTCGCAAGAAGATTTAGTGGTATACCAGCAAGATGTGCTCCAAGTATGGCAGAAAGTAGGTTTGAAAGATTATGTTCGCCTTTTTCTTCCAGAAATTTTTTGGCATTCGCAACTTTTTGTGATCCTGATTCGTTCTGAAAATATATAAAATTGCGGTAATAAAAGAGACCCTTAGTATTTTTGGGTAATCTTTTTAGAGAAAATAAATAAACCTTTTTATTTTTTGGCGCAAGCTTAAGGAAAAACTTAGTCCATTCATTATCGGCGTTAAGCACCAGCGGTCTTGTTGGAGTTTGGGTTAGAAAAATATTAGCCTTGGCTTGAGCGTATTCTTTTATATTTCTATAGCGATTCAAATGATCAGGATAAATATTTGTGATAATTGCGACCGACGGCCCCTTTTTGCCAGCAGGCAGCATTTCAAGATGCCAGGACGAAAGTTCAACGCTAACCGGGCTTTTTCCATCGAGTTTATCCAAAGCATTAAGCATCGGGTTATCCGAAGAATTGCCGGTCAACACAGCTTTAGGGTGTTGAGCCTTTAAAAAATGATGCGTCCAGGTTGTTGTTGTTGTTTTGCCCCTTGTGCCTGTTATTGCGATGATTGGATTCTTGCAAAATCTGAAAAACAAACTTGCCTCGTTTTGTATATCTTTTTGGTGTTTTTTTGCCAAAACCAAAAAAGAGCTTTCTTTGGGAACGGCCGGGTTTACTATTATTAAATCATTTTTAATGAAATCTTTTTTTTGATGTTTACCCAAAACAAATTTTATTTTTTTAGCGAAATGCCCAAGCTCTTTAATTGTTGGTTCAAGTTGCTTTTTATTTTTAAGATCCGTGACCGTAATTTTAGCTCCATGTTTAACCAACCATTTAGTTGTAGCCAAGCCTCCGCCAAGCAAGCCAAAGCCCATTACAAGAGACTTTTTGTCTTTTAGAAACTTATCAACTACAGAGATGGATGGTTTAGATTTGGCAGCTTTCTTTTTTAAGCGCAAAGTTCTATTGGAGGAAATAATTAATGTAAACTTTGCGCCCTCGGTAGGAATCGAACCCACATTCGCGCCTTAGAAGAGCGCTGTTCTGTCCATTGAACTACGAGGGCGTGTCCTTATTTTGTAATACAAGCTTTAGGTTGTCAAAATAAGTTTTTCCTCGACATATTTTTATATAACCATTAAGATAAAGGTAATTAACTGATAATTTATGCAAAAACCATACGATTTGATTATTATCGGCGGGTCGGCCGCAGCAACGGCTGCCGGAATTTATGCCGCAAGGAGAAAATTGAATTTTAAAATCATAACCAAAGAATTTGGCGGGGAGGTGGCAACTTCGGGAGAGATCGATAATTACCCGGGCGTGCCAGACACAGATGGCATTGCGCTTTCTGGAGCTTTCAGAAAACATCTGGAAAAATACGGAGCTGAAATAGAAGAAGGCGTTGAAGTTGCCGACATTTCAAAGAAAGGAGATTTGTTTTGTATTTCCGCAAAAAAGGATGGTCAACCAAAAGCGGCTGCCGATAAACTTAAAAAAGGAATGGAAGATGGCAAAAAATGTGATTATGAGGCCAAGGCAATAATAGTTACTACTGGTGTTCATCCAAGAGAACTTAATGTTCCGGGAGAAAAAGAGTTTCGGGGAAAGGGAGTAACTTATTGCACAACTTGCGATGGCCCGCTTTTTGGCGGGAAGATTACGGCAACCATTGGTGGAGGAAATTCTGCCCTTGAATCGGCGATTATGATGTCTGGTATTGCTAGTAAGGTGTACGTCATTAATAAAAACCCCGGCTTTAAGGGAGACGCTGTGCTTATCGATAAGGTGACAAAAGATCCAAAGATAACAGTTATTTATGAAGCAGGTACAAAAGAAATAACCGGAGACAAATTTGTAACGGGTTTAAAATATCAAGACAAAGAAGGTAAGGTTCAGGATCTTAAGCTTGATGGAATTTTGGTTCACATTGGTATGGTTCCAAACAGCGAATTGGTAAAGGAGCTTGAAAAAAACGACTTTGGTGAAATAAAAGTAGATAAATTTTGCAAAACAAATATCCCTGGGCTTTTTGCAGCAGGAGATGTGACAGACGTGCCGTACAAACAAATCGGTGTCGCCGTCGGGCAGGGCATCACAGCTGTTCTTTCCTCCATTGATTACATTAATAAGCTTTCAGTCAAACAATGAGCGATCAAGGACAACCAGCGCAGGAAGGTTTGAGTAAGAAAGAAAGGAGAGAAATCAAAAGGCTTGAAAAGCAAAAATTCCAGGCCTCAAATGAACGTAGAACCAATTTCAAGAAAGGCTTAAAATGGCTTGTTGTTATATTAGTTGTTGCTGGAATTGGTTATCTTGGTTTTCGTTCCGGCTGGTTTTCGGGCGCTCCGGATTACGGTGAGCCGGTAATTTTTGCAGAACAGTTTGAAATTCAGGGTCAGGCTCACATTAATATTGGTTCTGAACATCCTCCTTATAACTCAAACCCGCCATCCAGCGGCTGGCATTATGAAGATCCGGCTCCTTGGGGTTTTTATGACAAAGAATTACCAGACGAACAGCTTGTCCATAATCTTGAACACGGCGGCATCTGGATAGCTTATAGGCCAGATCTTGATAAAAATCTTGTTGAGCAAATCAAAAAAACAGCAGAGTATTTCAAACGACGCATCATAATGGAGCCAAGAGCTGCCAATGATTCCGATATTGCCCTTGTGGCTTGGGGATGGGTTGATAAATTTTCAGCATCGGAGTTTACAGAAAAAAGACTCGTTGATTTTATAAATAGATTCATTGATCAGGGTCCGGAAAAGATTCCGTTTTAATAAAGCTGTATTTACAAAATCTAAGTTTTGTGTTAGGATAGTTTTTATGCAAGTCTAAACTCCAAGGAGGGGCCGATGAAGCGGAGTTTTTGGAGGTTTGTTCTTTCGAGGTTGGCGGTTGTGGCGGTATTTTTCCTGATCGCCGGCTATTTCTGGAAAGTCTCCCAAGATCCGGGCAGATTTTTCATCGATAGCTCGGGTGATTTCTGGGTGGCCGTTGTTTTTTTCACGATCGGGGCGATGATTGGTTTATACAGCCTCGGCTCGGCCAAAGAGCAGTGGGACGAGCTTCAGCATTTTCTTCGTCTTGAACGAGCCAAGCAACATTTTTGAGGAGGTGGTCATGAATAACACCGTTGTTGTCGAAACCAGGACTTCTTGGAATGGCCAAAAGACGACTCGTCATAGCGTTACCTTCGGTATCGCTGAGGGCGAGGATGTGGTTGACGGTATTCCCGGAACCCTGAATTGGGTTGTCCTTGGCGAACCTCTTCTTCTAACCCGAAAGGTTCGTGGGCGGCGAATCCTTTCGGCGACCTTCGGAACGATCGTTTCCATCCGCCACACCAGGCCTCCTGGGCCTTGAATCAACTAGGCGTTTTTGGGCGCACGAAGACTTTTGTCCTCGCGCGCCCTTCCTTTTTAATAAAAAAACAGAGCCAGAGAATAGGTTCATTCTCTGGCTCGCGGCGAGGGAGGCTTTGTTGTTAGGTTGCGCTGTTGGCCTTCAGGAGTTCGTTTTGAAGCTTGAGGGCCAGTATAGAGAGCGCATACAGCATCTCCGAAGTCTCGGCGATGGTCATGCCCTCGGGGCGCACTTCTTTGAGGGCAGAGACGGCTCGCGATACCGCTTGCGTGACCACCGCGTCTACCGTCCCGGGGTGTTCAACGTGGGCGCTGTTGAACTCCGTTAACACCCGTTCGATCAGAATGTTATCCCGAGTTGCCATAGGCCTCCTTAGGTTCGAATTTTGAGACAGGGAACTTAAAAATCCAATTTATATATTACACTAAAAATTAGTTTTTGTCAATAATAAAGAAAGCCGTAGCCAAAAAACGGCTACGGCTTATCAATTGGTACGATTGCAGCGGGCCAGAGGTTAAGTATCCGGGTTTGAAAGCTTTCCGCTGAGATTCGGCAGCAGCTCCCCCCTTCAAAGACGTGTGCCACGTGCGAGGCCGCCCAGATGTCGTGGCGGCGCGAGCGCGGTTCCGACGTCCGATGGCCTGGTGGCGCATGGAACGTCGCGACGTCTGCGAGAGCGGACGCGTGCCTGAATCTGATGGGGTATCTCGTTCCCGAGAATCCCTCTCTGTCATCTGAATGGCAGAGTTTTTACTTCCTCTCAGCAGGTCCGACAAACCCGAAACCAGCCCTAACCTCCGGCTGTCCCCACCGCTGTTGGCGATGGGGCCACTGAGATATTCGGAGCCTGCTGGCGCTAATATATTAAAAATGAGAAATTTTTGCAAATGAAAAAGAGGCACCAACATTTTTGTTCATCGTGTTAATGCCTCTTTGTTGCGGTTTGCAGAGAGAAAGCTCCTGAACCGGTTTATGGTGCGAAGTTCGCTGCGAGAGTTTAGCTCGCCGCGGGGTATGACCGATCGAAACAGGCCGTGCATCCCAATGGCCAGATATTTCAGGTCTTTAGGATTTTTGGCTGCTTTGTGAAACACGGCGTCAATTCTGCGGCGATAATGCCCAGGGACAAAAAGCTTTCCGTTTAGGTTTAGCCCTATCCCGGTTATCACCACCGGACCCTTGCGAAGATCAACCACCTTGGCTTTGCTGTGGTTGATATTGAAACCAGCCTTGAGAATGATCTTTCTTATTTCCAGCCGTTTTCTTTTGCCGATTGGTGTTGAGCAGGAAAAAGTCAGATCATCAAGGTATCTGGAGAAAGTTATGCCGTGCTTGTGGCAGAAAACGCCGAGAGGATGATCAAGCAAGGACTCGGCATAAAGGTTGAAAAGCTCGGGAGAGGCAGGCCCTCCAACAACCAGGCCGCCATTTGGGGAAAAACAGAAAAGCTTGAGGAAGAGCTTGATTTTATCCTCGGGAACGAGATGTATTGCAAGTTCGTAGAGGATTTTTGCAAGCTTATCTAGGTTTACGTTTGGGTAAGCATCTTTGATATCGAGCAAGTATAGGAATCGGTTGCCTCTATGTCTCAAGATGTTGCGTCTTGGGGAATCGAGATGGCCGCATCCGGTTGAATAGCGCCGTCCTCGGTTGAGACCAGGGCTGCGAAGCCACTGGATCAATCGCCAGTGCAAACGCCACATAGCTTCATTTGGAGCGCCTACGTGTCTTCTTTTTCTCCTTCTTGCAAGAGGATTTCTGTCCTGCAGGAAGAAGAATTTGAAACCAGGAGCTTCTCTTCCGGGAAGTCCTTTTACAAATGAAGAGAACAAGATGAACACCTCCTTTCAGGCTGCCTATGGTATAACAAATGTCTTTTACATAATCAAGAATTGATACAAACTAAAAATCGCAAGTTAATATGTATTAACTTGCGGTTTTTGTTCCTAATCCCTTATTCTAAATTCTTATTTCCTTTCAGTAAGTACTGCCGTAACAACTTTTTCTTGCCCGGCGTGCCAGATTTTTAAATTAACCTGTTGATTTACATCACATTGTGCAAGGCAATATTCCAAGGGGTTTTCTTTGCTTATTTTTTGGCCGTTAAATTCCAAAATAACATCGCCTTCCTCAACGCCGGCTCGCTCTGCGGGGGAATCTGGTACAACCGCAAAATCTCCGGGCACGTGTTCGGATATTACAAATGCACCGCTGCTTATTGGCAGCTTAAATTCTTTTTGAATGGCCGGAGTGATTGTTATGTGACGAACTCCAAAAAATGGCACCCTCAATCTGCCAAATTGCTTTACCGATTCCAAGTCTTTTTTAGCAGTGTTAACAGGTATGGCAAAACCGATATTTTGAGCCCCAAAAATTACAGCGGTGTTAATGCCGATAACTTTTGCTTCCAAGTCTGTCAGCGGCCCGCCAGAATTCCCAGGGTTTATGGCAGCATCGGTTTGGATCAAGCCACGTAATTTTTGTTCGTGTCCGGTTGCAGAATCTTGAGCCATAATGTAGCGCGAAAGGCCAGAAACAATTCCGGTTGAAACCGTATTTTGAAATTCTCCCAAGGCATTGCCAACAGCAACAACAGTTTGGCCAAGTTCAAGGTCGGTAGAGTTGCCAAGTTCAAGATACGGAAATTGTTGATTTGCGTCTTGGATTTTTAAAATGGCGACGTCGTTAATTGGATCGCGGGCTAAAACTAAACCCTTGAAACGTTTATGATCGGTTGTTGTTATCGCGTATTCCGCATCGGGGTCGGCAACAACGTGTTTGTTAGTTAAAATCAGCCCATCGGGAGAAACAAAAAATCCAGAGCCCCCGCCGACACGGACTCTTTTTCCTTGCAAAGATTTTAACTCTTTCATTCCAAAAGGCAGGCCAAAGGATTTACCATAAGCAATAATTTGTTCCAAATCTTGCTCGGAAAGATGCTTGGAAATCATAACGCTCACAACAGCTGGCATCACTTTTTTTATGGTTTCAATAATTGGAGATTGTTCTTTCATATAATGTGTTTGTGATTTTCATAAATGATAACACCAATGCGTTTCATTACCATTAGAGCATAACCCCAAGCGAAAGGCAGCCACATGGGAATACCAAGAAAGTCTGGATTTGTAAAACTTTGGTATCCTACAACCGAGGTGCCTATAATTTCTATGATGAAGCCCATTATAATCCCGAGCAATAAAGCAATAATATCTCCTGGATAATGTTCAATAAGGAGCATAGCGGCAATTATTCCCACAAAAACCAGTGTAAGAAGTAAGTTGTTTTGCCAAAGAAAAGATCCAAATAAAAGTCCAAAGAAAACAGGAATTAATTGCTTAAAAATCTGAAAGTAAAGATTATCTTTCATTGATTAAATTTTAACATTCTTGTCCCCCCGGGAGGAATCGAACCCCCATCTTATCCTTAGGACGGATCTGCTCTGTCCATTGAGCTACAGGGGGAGTTGTCCACCCAAGGCGGATCAGCCCCCAGGCTGATTAATTGCCAATTTTTATTCTTTCAATTAAACTATACGCGACAGACAAAAGGTTGGCAAACCAAAAGGTTGTTTCTTAAATACATAATACAAAATACTAAATACTAAAGCATGATGCACTATTGGCAAAATTTTGGAGAGGGCTTTATGGGTCCCTGGATGATGAATTGGTTTACTCCTTGGGGCTGGTTTGGCTTTTGGGCTTTACTTATCTGGTCTTTAGTTTGGAAAGGGCTTGCTTTATGGAAAGCCGCCAGATCAGGCTCAAAAGAATGGTTTGTTGCTTTGCTTGTTATTAATACAGTCGGGATTCTTGAAATTTTGTATCTGTACGTTTTTTCAAAAAAGGGAAAATCTATTGAAGGGCCGGAAGATAATATTTGATAGTGCAAGCCATCAACGGGCCGGTAGCTCAGCGGCAGAGCGCTTGTATGGCATACAAGAGGTCGTGGGTTCAAATCCCATCCGGTCCACCATAAGATACCCATGAGCCTTTCAATAGATTTTGTTATAGTTGCGATATTTTTTATCATAATTTTTGTTATCGGTGTTTTTGAACGTAAGAAAATTACCATCGATGATTATTGGGTTAATAGTAGAAAAACAAATAAATTCCTTCTTATAGCGACTATAACTTCCACGTTTTTAGGAGTTGGTTCTCTAATAAGTAATGCTGGCGTGGCATTTTCTGGCGGTGGACTGGCGACGCTTATTTTGTTGAGTTCCTTTTTTGTCGCATTTATTATTTTTGGGAAATATTTTGCTCCAAAAATTAAAGAATTTGGTGATACAACCGGCGCTTATACGATGCCAGATTTTCTTGAATACAGGTATTCTAAACGAACTAGGGTAGTTGGTGTCGTGCTTAACCTCATAAGTTATGGACTGTGGCTTGCTTTACAAATTCTAGGCATAGGTATATTTGTATCGATAATTGGGGGCGTTGATCCAAACTTAGCAACAATTATTGGTGGAGCAATCGTTGTTGCATATACGACCATTGGTGGGCTCAGGGCTGATATTCGCACCGACGTTTTTCAGTTTCTTGTCATGCTTTCACTTACTTTTATTTTTTTACCAGTGGTTATAGACAAGAGCGGGGGCTTTGAGGCTATTGCTCAGCTTCCTTTTTCTTTCCTTAGCGGTCAGGAATTTGCTCCTTGGTATGTATTTCTTTTTGGTTTCTTGTTTTTAGGGGCAAGTAATATAGTTGCAGCTGATTTATGGCAACGTTCGTACGCAGCTGATAGTGTCCAAAATGCACGATGGGTTATGAAATACGCTGGAATAATTGTGCTTCTCTTTCTTATTATGGGAACATTATTTGGTGTTTTCGGAAAAATCGTTGTTCCTGATGCCACGGCAAATACAATTGTGCCAGAGCTTTTAAAGCTGTATTTACCACCAGTTTTTTTTGGCGTTGTACTTGCTGGATTTTTTGCAGCAATAATGTCTTCTGCCGATACGGTGTTATTAATTATGAGCATGACACTTGTTCATGACCTTTATCAAAAGACCTTTAATAATGAATTGAGCTCAAAGCAAGTTTTGTCAGCCAGCAGATGGACAACTTTCATCTTAGGGGCGCTTGCAGTTGTGATTGCGGTAGCGGTCTTTAATGTTGTTCATTTGGCAATTGACGCGATTAGTTTCTTTGCTGCTTTATTGCCTGCGGTTGTTTTTGGTTTTTATTGGAAAAGAGCAACCGAGACCGCGGCATTTTGGAGCGCGGTTCTTGGTTTTTTAACCATCGTAGTATTTCTGTTTATATCGCCAGTAGAAGCGTTTATACCAGGAATAGTTGTTAGTTTTTTATCTTTTCTGGTTATAAATAAGCTGGTTACCCGAAAACAAGTTTTGCTTAATCAAGAAAGTTATAAATGACTCCGGCTAAATACCTCGCTTCGCGTGATAAAAGGCTTGGCACGCTGATAAAAAAGCAGAAAATAAATATACCAAAGCCCTATCGCAACTTTTTTCAGTTTTTAGTTGCCGCAATTATCAACCAACAGCTTTCAAGCAAAGCTGCGGCTACCATTGTTAAACGTTTTGAAGCTTTATTTCCGGGCAAAAAGTTCCCAACTCCCAAGACGGTTCTAAAAATGCCTACGCGAAAATTGCGAAGCTGTGGCATGTCTGGTTCAAAAGTTGAATTTATTAAAGACGTTGCCAGACATTTTGATAAAGGATTTATCAATGTTAAAAAATTACGTCATTGGTCAGACGAGGAAGTGGTTGAGCATCTTGTGAGAATTCATGGCGTTGGCCGATGGACAGCTGAGATGTTTTTAATGTTTGCGCTTTCCCGGCCGGATGTTTTTTCTCCGGGGGATTTGGGGCTTCGCCGGGCAATACAAAGGCTTTATAAAATGAAAAAAGAGCCAGCTCCAAAACAACTTAAGGAAATTTCAGAAAAATGGAAACCCTATCGCACCTTAGCTTCGCTTTATTTATGGCACAGCGTGGACGCTAAAGGCGGAAAGATATAGTTATTAATTAGTGATTTAAAAAGAAGACGCCGCACCAAAAACTTCTTGGCGCGGCGTTCAGTTGAAAGGAGCCTTGAGAGCCATAAGCCCTCTGTAATGATCGTCAACGATTTCTTGCAGGTCTGGCGGAATGAGTTTGGTGATGCTTTGAGCAAAGGCGAGTTCAGTGAGGACTTCTGAAACTTTTTTGTTGGTGTAGTGCGCTCTTGTTACAAGTCCGCGCAAAACAGAAGTTTCTGGTTCAGAGTGAGTTATTCTGCTTATCACTTCTGCCCAGCGCATTAAAGCGTTAAATTCCGGCCGAGGCAGATTCTCTTCAAGAAACTTCACGCATGATCGGTCTTGAAGTTCTAGATTGACTACATCCTCGTCGATGCAGCGGATGCAGGCGTGGCAGGTGTTTTCTTGAAAGCTGGTTTTTGGTACGTCGTGTTTCTCACAATACCGGCCAGCCTTGATTGCGCATGTTTTATGAGCAAAGCCCTCAAAAATGACCATCACAACACTTTCAATGTCGCGATGGCAGAAAAAGCATTTCATGGATGTCTCCTTATCGCGACGTTGTGTTAATTTGGAACCAAACTTTTTATCTCATAAAATTAAACTATTGTCAATATTTAGCTGTTATGTTATGCTTTGGGCTACAAAAATATGCAATGTGAAATGTTGCACAAAATGAATATTCGTTACCAAACCCCGGTGCTCTCTGCGGGTACCCTCTGGGTTTTTGGTATTGGTTTGCCTGGGCAATGTTTGCATATGCGTATTTGTAATACTTAATTTACTTTTTGATATCGCAAAAATCGCCTTGGCGAGTCAACGCCAAGGCGATTTTAGTTTTTGGCAGGCTCGGTTTGTTCTTTCACAAAGGAGGCGACAATGTCGCAGGAAAACAAGGTGGTGTTTCTGAAGGGTAAAAAAGTGATCCTTAGGCCGCTAAGCAAAGCTGATATTCCGACTTTGCTTCGCTGGATTAATGATCCAGAGGTAAACCAGTACGTGGCAACGTACTGGCCGGTGATGGAACAGCGCGAAGAAAAGTGGCTTGAATCTCTTGCAAAGGAAGATAACGACAGCCACGTTGTTTTTGGAATTGAAACTCACGAAGGAGTATTTATCGGCACGATGGGTTTCAATTTCATACAGTGGAAAGATAGGGTGGCTGTAACCGGAGCCTTGATCGGTGAAAAGGAGTACTGGGGTAAGGGTTATGGCACAGACGCCAAGATGATTTTGCTTGAGTATGCCTTCAACACGCTCAATATGCACAAAGTTTGCTCTGCGGCAATTGCTTTCAACGAGCGCAGCATCCGTTATTCGCTACGATGCGGCTACAAAATTGAAGGCAGACTTCGCAAACACCATTTTAGGAAGGGGCGCTACTTTGACCAAGTTATGCTTGCCATTTTCAAGCAGGATTGGCTCAAAGTTTGGCGCCGTTACCAAAAAACCGGCAAAGTTCGGTAGTTCAAAGGGGCTGACAAAAATTTCTGTCAGCCTCTTTTCTGTGTAAAGTTGGGTTGACATTTGCAAGATAGGCGATAACATAAAATCAATGCACGAGTCGGATGTGGTAAAAAACAAAGTTTATGAAGTACGCACCAAGGCCGGCATTACCCAAGAAGGCCTTGCGCACGCCGTTGGTGTTACTCGTCAGACAATTATTGCTTTGGAAAGAGGAAATTATACACCCTCCGTTCTTTTGGCTTTAAAAATTGCCAGGGTTTTTAAAAAGTCGGTAGAGGATTTGTTCAAATTAACTTGATATAGATGAAAGGTTTTATTAGTGAAATTATCGTTGCTTTAATTCTGATAATTCTTTCGGTGCTTTTACTCGATACATTTTCGGGCAAAATGCCAGATCAGGCTTTGATGGCGACGGTTGGAGCGCTTGTGGTTGTTTTTGCTGTCTTTGCGAGTTTCATTTGGCGAGAAAAGGCACAAGACGAACGCGAACAGTTGCATTTAATGATTGCAGGCAGGGTTGGATTTCTTGTTGGTTCGGCTGTGCTTGTTTTGGGTATTGTTATTCAAAGCGTATCGCACAAGATTGATTTATGGCTTGTGGTTGCCCTAATTGCAATGATTGCCGGTAAGCTAATTGCGCTCGCTTATAACAAGATAAAAAATTAGATATCCACAAGTTATGTAAAGTCAACTTGACATAACTTTTTGGCAAAGTAAAATTAAAGTTGATAATTTAAGAATTAAAAAACCAAAATATGATTACATACAAAAAAGGAGTTGCTCCCATAATAATTCTTCTTATAGCCCTGGGCCTTTTGGCCGGAGGCGCGACTTTTTATGTTAAACAAAGAGGCAAGTCTCTTCAGGCTCCGGGCCAGGAAGTTGCGATGGAAAAAAAGGAGGATGCAATGATGAAGAAAAACCAAGTTGTTGTAGTAATGAATGAACAAAATAATTCTGGTCAGACAGGCACAGCTGTTTTAACGGACATTGATGGGCAAAAAACCAAAGTAACTCTTGTTGTTTCAACCGGAGCTGTCGGGGTTGCTCAACCTGCCCATATTCATATCGGTTCTTGCCCAACGCCCGGAGCCGTTAAATATCCATTAAATAATGTTGTTAACGGACGTTCGGAAACAACACTCGATATTTCTTTGCTCAAGCTTGGCGATGAGTTGCCCTCAGCCATAAATGTTCATAAATCTGCGAGCGAAGTAAGCACTTACGTTTCTTGTGGCGATTTGCCAATGCAGCAATTTGAAGCTTTGGACGCTGAATCAATGATGATGAAAAAAGAAGGCGATTCAATGATGAATAAAGAAAGCGGGGCGATGATGGAAAAAGGAAAAACACATACGGTTGAAATGACGGCTGCGGGTTTTATACCATCAACCCTCATGATCAAGAAGGGTGATGCCGTGCAATTTACCAACAGAGGCACAAAAGAACGCTGGCCGGCAACCGGATTGCACCCAACCCACGAGGTTTATCCCGGTTCGGATATAGATAAATGCGGAACTTCGGAACAATCAAAGATTTTTGATGCCTGCATGGGTATTGCTCCGGGAGCTTCCTGGTCGTTTACTTTTAACGAAGTTGGCAGTTGGGGGTATCATGATCATCTGCAATCTTTAGTAAGGGGTCAGATTGTTGTTCAATAAAATAAAATGACTTACAAAAAAGGAATAGCGCCATTGGTTATAATCATGGTTTTGGCGGTTGTGGCAGTCGGCGGTGTTGGTTGGTATTTAAGCGCTAGACCCAGCGCCGAAGATTTTCCTGCATTGGTTGGGGAAGAAAATGCAATGATGGACAAAGAAGGGGGTGAGATGATGGCCGAAAAAGAAGGCGAGACAATGATGAAAAAAGAAGGTGAAGCGATGTCTGGCGTTGAAGCGACCGATAGTATGATGGAAAAACTCGTTTTCTCGGGAAATGTTATAGCAGGAAATATGGCGCCACTCATAGATTTTAACAAGGCTGACTACGAAAAAGCTTTAGCTTCCAATAAACTTATTGTGCTTTATTTCTATGCAACCTGGTGTCCGATTTGTCGGGCGGAGGTATCAACAGCACTTTATCCGGCTTTCAACGATTTAAAAACCGACAAGGTGGTCGGTTTTCGGGTAAATTACAACGACAGCGATACCGACAATGATGAAAAAGACTTGGCTCGCCAGCACGGAGTTGCATACCAGCACACGAAAGTTTTTGTTCAAAATGGCCAGAGAATTTTCAAATCTCCTGAAAGCTGGAGCAAAACAAGATATTTTGAGGAAATAAACAAAGTCCTTACTCAATAAAATTTAGTTATGGAGTTTACTTTAGGTGTTTCTTTTGTCGCTGGCATTGTATCTTTTCTTGCGCCCTGCATTTTGCCGATTATCCCGGGGTTTTTGGCTTACCTTGCCGGTACAAGCGTTGAAGAAGCCGCAAGGAAAAGAAAAGAAATATTTCTAAACAGCATCTTTTTTGTTCTCGGTTTCTCGGCTGTATTTTCTGCTTTAGGGGTGCTTTTAAATTCATTACTTGAAGCCGTGGCTTACGATGTTCAGATCTGGCTTTCGCGAATCGGCGGAGTGCTGATTATATTTTTCGGTCTTTACTTAGTGGGGCTTATTAAGCTTCCTTTTTTGGAAAGAGAATATAAGCTTTCCGTTAAGACTAAATTTTCTTCCCGTTATTTAACATCATTTGTGTTTGGCGCTGCGTTTGCGGCCGGCTGGACGCCTTGCGTTGGCGCTGTGCTTGGAGGAATTTTGGGTTTAGCGGCAACAGCTCCTGGTTCTGCATTTTCTTTGCTTGTAAGTTATTCTTTGGGGCTTGGGCTGCCGTTTTTGGTAGTCGGGCTTTTTGCCGCTCCGGCCTCTACATTTATTGCCCGTTATGGCAAGGCACTTTCTTACGTAAACGTTGTTTTTGGAATAATTCTCATCGGGCTTGGAATTTTAATTTTCACTCAAAATTTATCTCGCATAGCTAATTTTGAAATACTAAACAGATTTTTGCTGCAATGAAAATTGAAGCTCGCAAAACAATCCTTTGGGTTGTGATTGTTATTATTGGAGGAACGATAATTTTTCTACAGTCTCAAAAAGCTTCGCGTGTCGGCAGGCAAGATGCCGGTTCGGTTGTCCCCGGGGTTGTTTTAAGCAAAACCGAAAAAGCCAAACGTTACGAACCGGCCAAAGAGATAACCACGCCGGATGGTTTTATAAATATTGATGAAATTTCAATTGCCGATCAGGTAGGCAAAAAAGTAGTGCTGGTTGATTTTTGGACATATTCTTGCATAAATTGTCAGCGAACGATTCCGTATCTTAACGCCTGGCACGAGAAATATTCAGACAAAGGGCTGGTTATAATCGGCGTGCATACTCCGGAGTTTGAATTTGAAGAAAAATATGAAAACGTTCAGCGGGCAGTACAAAAATTTGCCATTAAATATCCGATTGTTTTGGACAACGATTATTCAACCTGGACAGCTTACAAAAATCGCTATTGGCCCCGTAAGTATCTGATAGATATTGATGGCTTTATTATTTATGATCATATTGGCGAGGGGGCCTATGAAGAAACCGAACGGAAAATCCAGGAAGCTTTAGCCGAGCGAGCCAAAGTGTTGGGAGAACAGGCCTCTATCGCCGGCGACATAAGCAAACCAGCGGGAGTTGATGAAAATATTTTAGTCCAAAGCCCCGAGGTTTATTTTGGAGCTTTGCGTAACGAATACTTGGGTAATGGCCAAAGAGGATCTGTTGGTATTCAAAAATTAAGCCAGCCAAAAGAAACTAAGCTAAACACTTTGTATTTGGTTGGAGATTGGGATGTTGCCGAAGAATTCGCGCAAAATACTTCTGCTCAATCAAAAATAATCTTTAAATACAAAGCCCAAGACGTTTATTTTGTGGCCAGCTCCGAAAATGGAGTGCTGGTAAGGGTTTTGATAGACGGAAAGCCAGTTGGTAGTGTGGCTGGTCAGGATGTTGTTCAAGACGGAACCGTTTTTATTAAAGAGGAAGGTCTATATAGATTAATCGAAGATTCTTCGGGTTTAGGGGAACACACTTTGGAAATTATTATAGAAGATCCAGGACTAAAAGCCTTTACTTTTACTTTTGGGTAATCTCCTCGGCTTCGACGGTTAGTTAAGGATTGTCTTTAGAAATCGTTTTTCGTATGTTAACAATTGTTAACATACGACCGGAAAAGTCGTTTATTCATAAGGTTGACTTTTATACAATATAGTTTATAGTATTAGAACGCCATTGGCGTGTTTTTTTGATCTTTTCAACGGAGGTTTTACGAAATGAAACTTACGAGGTTTTTTCTGTTTGGTTTGTGTCTGCTTATTGCCTCCGTTTTGGGAGCGGCAGACATCCCGATGCAATTTCAATTTGCCGATAAGGTAATTGATGCGTCGGACAGAGCGGCATATTGGAGGCTGAACGCGGCCATAAACCAGCTTTTGGCTTCCCCGCGCAGCGCCGCCTTGCATTTGAGCGGCGCAAAGTTTCACTTTGCCACAGCCCAGGAAAAACTTCTGGAGCAGGGAGTGCCGGCGCAATATGCCTACATAACTGTTCCAGAATCAACCGGCAATATCCAGGCAGTTTCTTACAAAGGGGCGCTTGGATTGTGGCAGACAATGCCGGCTACCGCTTTACGTTTTGGTTCAACTCCAAGCGCGATGTTTGATCCGGCGCAAAACTCACAAGTCGCGGCGAAGTATCTGCGATTTCTGATTGATAAGTTCAACGGTGATCCTCTTTTGGTCATCGCCGCCTGGAACACCGGGGAAGACAACGTGGATAAGGCAATCGCTCGGGCCGGCACAACCAATTTTTGGAGGCTGCAGTTGCATCCAGAAACTATGGATTTCGTGCCAAAGGTTCTTGCGTACTTCATTGTTGACACACAGAACCTACTTGGCGATTTATCGGTTCCATCCTTGGCCTATGTGCCTTCGTTTCAGCTTCCTTCAAGTTTTAAGATTGGAGAAGAGCTGGCTGAAGTGAAGTTGAAAATAAAAGGCGATCGGGTGACAATCCCTCGCCTGACAGGCTATGGCAAAGTCGGCAACCTGCTTCGTTGGAATCCGCATCTCAACGTCTATAACTGGGCGAGCATCAGCCTTCCCCAAGACAAGACGATAACCGTGCTTGTACCAAAAGAGCTCCGGCACGATTTCGTAATCAACCTCGTTTTGAACCTTCCGAATTCTGTGGAGGTTATCTAATGAGCCCTGGTGTTTCAAAACGCCCGGGCTCATCTGTTTTTAGTTGATTCTTTCAATTTGAGCTCCCAAATTTTGCAAACGAGCTTCAATATTTTCATAGCCTCTATCGATAATTTCAGCATCATTGATAATGCTTTGGCCTGAAGCGGCAAGTGAAGCGATAATCATTGTTATACCCGAACGTATATCAAGCGAATGGATTTCTTTGCCATAAAGCGGGGTTGGACCATGAATAATGGCTCGGTGCGGGTCTAAAATAAAAGCATTAGCACCCATTTTACGAAGCTCATTAATATAAGCCAAGCGTCCCTCATACATCCAATCGTGTATCAAAGAAGTGCCTTGGGCTTGCGTGGCTAAAACTCCAAAAGGCGATTGCAAGTCTGTGGGTAAAGCCGGATAAAGACCGGTTTGGATTTTGGCAGCCTGATATGGCTTTGGCGGTGGTTCTATTAAAAGATTATTGTCGTTCAATTTCCAATTTACCCCTATCTCTGAAAGTTTTATTAAAACTGCATCAAGGTTTTCTGGATTTACACCTTTTATAGTTATAGGGCTTTTAGTTGTCGCCGCTAAAATTGCAAAAGAGCCAACCTCAATGGGGTCTGGCTCAAGGGTATGAATAAAACCGTGAAGTTCTTTAACTCCTTTTATGGTAAGTGTTGGCGTGCCGATGCCTTCAATTTTTGCACCCATGTCTTTTAAGATTTTTGCAAGCTCAACAACGTGAGGTTCCATTGCGGCAAGTCTTATAATAGTTTCGCCCTGGGCTAAGGTTGCGGCCATAAGCAAATTTTCCGTTGCCGTAACAGAAGCTTCGCTTAAAATAATTCTTGTTCCTTTTAGTCTTTTTGCTTCAAGTTTTAAAATATCGCCCTCTTCAACTTCTGCGCCAAGCTGTTTCAGGGCTTTAAGATGAGTATCAATCGGCCTTGGGCCTATTAAATCTCCGCCCGGATAAGGAATATGGATTTTTCCAAAATGCGCGAGCATCGGTCCCAAAAGCAAAATTGATCCGCGAAGTTTGCCCGCAAGCTGCGGATTTGGGGTGTGAGAATTTATAGAGCCAGGCTCAATATAAAGATTGTGGCTTTCAAAAATTACTTTGGCTCCGAGAGATTTAATAAGTTCAACCAAAGTTAAAACATCCTTAATGAGAGGGACGTTGCGGATGATGGAGCGTTGCGAAGAAAGCAAAGATGCGGCAATAATAGGCAAAGCGGCGTTTTTAGAGCCAGAAGCGGCAATTTCTCCTTTTAGTTTTTTTCCTCCGGTTACGATAAATTTTGCCATAAAAAAGTATTTTGTATTAAGTATCTAGTATAGTGTAGTATAGGTTTTAGAAAAAACAAATTTTTGGAAGCGTGGCAGAGCGGTCTAATGCGCCGGTCTCGAAAACCGGTTGGGGAGCAATCCCCTCGGAGGTTCGAATCCTCCCGCTTCCGCCAATAGAGGAGTTAATAAAACAATCTTATGACTAAAGAAATTTCTGCCGGTACAGTGCATAAGGTGCCAGCGGATTTACGAAAAATCCTTAGTTCTTCCACAGCGGCGCTAGCAGCATGGGAGGATATTACGCCGCTTGCGCGCAATGAATGGATTTGTTGGGTTGTGTCTGTTAAAAAACCGGAGACGAGAAAATTACATATTGAGAGGACACGTACAGAGCTTATTGAAGGAAAACGTCGGCCGTGTTGCTGGGCCGGGTGTCCTCATCGTTAAAAGAATTAGCAGTATGAATACAAGTAATCAAGATAAAAATCTATATATATGCGCAGAGTGCAGGCTCCACTATAAGGATAAAGAATGGGCGGAAAAATGCGAAAAGTGGTGCAAAAAACATAAAAGTTGTAATTTAGAAATTATAGACCACGCAGAAGAGAGTAAAGACGGAAATGAAATTTAATCAATTTAAAGTTAAGGCAAACCAATGCCGTTTGATATGAAGCGTTTTGTTTACGGCGGGTTTAAGGTGATAGTTGATAAATAAAAAGAGAAAGACCGCTGGGCGAACCGCGGTCTTTGGTTGGAGAACTGAATCTTTTAGGCGGCGACTGTAATGAAAGTCATCCTGTCTTTTGGGAGATGTGTTATCTCCCGAGAGGAGATGGCTTGTTCAAGAAGCTGACGTTGACCCGGATTGAGATCGGAAATATCGATGTCTTTGACTTCACGAACTACATCGAAAATTATTCCGTCGTCAATCATGAGATGCGCAACTTCTTTTGAGAGTTCTTCGGGCATTTTGCTGCGATCGGCGCCGGGCATAATCGCAACAACCCATTTTATGCCATGCTCCCGGCCTTCCTGGATATTGTTGGAGCGTAGGCGCCAAAATTCCCACAAACGCAGAGAGAAGTCGGGCATATATCCTCCTTTGCTAAAGACATTAAAGCAGTTTGAAAAAGTTATATCAATGTGGATTGTTTTACTCTTTGGCGTAAACCGAAAACTATTCTTTCCTCTGTTATGTTCGTCACAAAATGAAAGGGTCTGTGCTGGCCGCCAAAAAAGCCAGGGCCGCGAAGCACAATCATATTTCCGGGAGAAGTATCGAGATATTTCGGATTTGAACCGGATCTATCATCGCATAAAGCGAAATCGGCCTTTCCTTTAAGAATGAACACACAAATCAAATTATGCCTTGAAGCCCCATCTTTATGAGGAGTTATACCAATTGAGCCTTTTTGATATTTTTGTAGAGAGAATTCGTTGAAACAAAGAGGATTTGGAAAAAGTTTAGTAAGTTCTTCGGACGGGATTTTTCGCAATAAAAGCTCTGTAAAATCATCACGAAGTTTCAAAAACAGACTGGTTTCTTCAAAATCTGAAACCGAGGATATCTGTTCGCGCACCTTGGCTGGGCCGACAATTTCCGGTTGGACTATATAATTATATTTTTCCGCTTCCTCAAGAAGCTTAAGACGTCTGCCTAGCGGTAAAATTGGCAAAGAGATGCCTCCTTTATCACAAATATCTTCAATAAACTCACTCCAGTTAAAATCAAAAAGATTAAGTCTTGGCGGCAAACATTCTTTGGTTATTGTCACGGAAGGAATTCCGTTTTGCCAAATGTCTGGCTTTGAGACCGAAACAACAACTTTTTTTACCAGCAAGTCAAAGCTTATTTCATCGGCTATGTTTTGAGCTAAAGTTTCTATCAGGCCAAAACTTTTTTGTTCAACGGATTTTTTTGCTATCTCTTTGATCATGCGATAGTCGATTGTTTTGCTTATTTCATCAGATGAAAGATCTGGAAAACTTGATTCAACCTCTATATTAATTAATAAGCGTTGACTTTTATTTTTTTCTTTTTGAGTTATTCCATGTATGCCTCTAAAGACTAAATTTTTGATGGAAATAATTTGGTTCGTCATTGATTTGAATTTAAGAGTTAAAAAATCTGCCAGAGGGGCAGATTATCTCAAATTTCAAACTCTAATCGTAAATTAAGCTAACCCCTTTGGCGTAAAAAAGAGGTTTTATTAGAAAAGCCAGACCAAGTTGTAATTCTTTTTGTGGTCAGCATAATAATTAAATTATACTCATTAGATTGCTAAATCTGCAATAATTGCGTACAATGTTAGAGCCTCAAATGAGGCTTTTTATCATGGGTACGCTACTTTTTTCATATCTTTGGTATATTCTTGGAGCTTTGGCTATTGCCGTTGTGGTTCTTATAATTATCACTTCAAAGCTTCATAAAAGACTGAAGATATTTTTGACTGGCCCAAGCGGAGAAAACCTTGAGGCAATGCTGAAAGAGTATGCCAAAGACATTAAGCGTTTAAAATTTAAAAGCGAAGATTTGGAAAAAAGACTGGGAGAAGTGGCCGACACAGCATCCAAGGCTTCCCAGAAAATCGGCATTGTCAGATATAACCCGTTTAGGGAGACTGGCGGAAACCAGAGTTTTTCACTCGCAGTGCTTGATAATTCAGACAACGGATTTGTTTTGAGTGCCTTGTTTACCTCGGAACGTTCAAGGGTTTACATAAAAAACGTTAAGGGCGGGCACTCGCCGCAACCTTTAACGGAAGAAGAAAAAGAAGCCGTCAAAGAAGCTCAAAAGATTAAAACGCCAAAACTATAATAATAGTATTCAATAAACAGGAATTAGGTATTAGTGATATGACTACGAGCGCAACAAAAACAAAATCAGATTTAGTAACAAGGCCACCTATCGTGGTTGTTTTGGGGCATATTGACCATGGAAAAACGACTTTGCTTGATACTATTCGTAAAACTGAAGTTGCGGCCGGCGAATCAGGAGGCATTACTCAGCATACCGGTGCTTATCATATTAAACATAAAGATCGGGTTGTGGCTTTTATTGATACTCCCGGGCATGAAGCTTTTACAAAAATGCGCTCAAGAGGCACACAGGTTGCCGATGTGGCTATTTTGGTTGTTGCGGCAGACGATGGCGTGAAGCCCCAGACAATAGAGGCTATTAAAATAATCAGGCAGGCGAAAATTCCTTTTGTAGTGGCGATAAACAAAATAGACAAAGGAGAAGCAAACTTGCAAAGGGTAAAACAGCAGCTAGCTGAAGCGGATGTGCAGGTTGAAGATTGGGGCGGGAAAATCCCCGTGCAGGAAATTTCGGCCAAAACAGGTAAGGGTATTGATGAGTTGCTTGATCTTGTTTTGCTCGTGGCCGACTTGGAGGATTTAAAGGCTAAACCCAATGAAAACGCTTCGGGAATAGTTATAGAATCTCACACCGGTTCCAAGAGAGGCGTTGTGGCTACGCTGATTATAAAAAGCGGGAGAATGAGAACCGGAGATTATATTGCGGCTGAAAATGTTTCGGGCAAGATTAAGGCTTTGGAAGATGCTGATGGGCACGCTCTTAAAGAAGCAAACTTCCTCGCGCCGGCAGTGTTGGTCGCTGGTTTTGAGGGTTTGCCTGCGCTTGGCGCGGAGTTTAGAGTATTTGAGAACAAAAAGGAACTTGAAGAATACGTCAGTAAACACTCTGAAGCAAACAAAAAAGTTCAGCGTCAAAAATCTCAAGAAGGAGAAACCATTAAGACCCTTAAAATAGTTCTTAAAGCCGACACCCAAGGAACCCTTGAGGCGATTGAGAAAACTTTGGTTGAAATTTCAACGCAAGAAGTTAGGCTTGAAATATTAGACGCCAAGATTGGCGATGTTTCCGAAGCTGATATAAAACTTGCAAGCTCTGCCAATGCTCCAATTTTCGCTTTTAAAGTGAGGGTATCTTCGGAAATGCAAAATTTGGCCGATCAGTTTAGTGTTGGCATTTTTGTTTTTGAGGTTATTTACGATTTGGTTGAAGAGGTTAAAAAAACGATGGTGGCTTTACTTGAGCCAAAAGCGCAAAAAGAAAACACCGGGCGCTTAAAGGTTTTGGCGACTTTCAAAGAGACACCCAGGGGGCAGATTATTGGCGGGAAAGTTACAAGCGGATTTATAAAGCGGGGAGAGAAGGCTGTTATAACTCGCAATAAAAATGAAGTTGGGTTGGGAAGTATTGCTCAGCTTCAACAAAATAAAATTGAGGCCGACCAGATAAAAGAAGGAATGGAGTGCGGGCTATTATTTACTGCAGAAAACAGCAATGTTAAAGTTGAAGTTGGAGATATTCTTGAAGCCTTTGAGGAAAGGTTTGAAAAGCCAAGCCTCTGATAGTTTTAGGACATAGAAATATTTAGTGAGCAGGCGAACTGAAAAACTTAATAAATTATTACACGAAGAAGTTGCCGGCCTCATAAGCAGAGAGGTTAGTTTTGGAAAAGGTGTGCTTGTTACTGTTACCCATGTTGAAGTTTCCCAAGATAACTCCGAGGCTTTTGTTTTTATAACTTGCTTGCCAAGCACCGCCATGAATGAAGTTTTCGAAACTTTAAAAGAGGCAAGAGGAGAAATACAACATCTTTTGATCAAAAAGCTTCAGATGAGAGTTGTGCCAAAAATTTCTTTCCAGATTGATAAAGGGCAAGTCAGCGCTGATAAAGTTGAAGAGATTATTGAAAACATCCATAATACAGAATGAATACGGCCGAGTAGCCAAGTGGTAAGGCAAGGGTCTGCAAAACCCTTATACGCGGGTTCAATTCCCGCCTCGGCCTCAAATATCCACAATGAAAAAGTTTTAGCATGGAGCTAAAATAACAAATAGTTCCGGAGGTGCCTTATGGTCAGGATAAACCTTCTTGGCAGAGAACCTCCGCCCTCAATTGCGGCGCCAGTTATCTGGGTTGACTCTACGCTGGTTTCGCGGCGGGTGAACGGTCACTTTGAGTTATCCAGGAATGCCCGGTCACTACCAGTTTGCAGGTATGCCTCCTGGGCTTGGCTTGGAGGTTGATACACAAAGATTTATGATTTTTTGTGAGCCCCGAACCGGCCGTCTGGTTGCCCAAATAGCTGATAACCAACTCATGAGGGAGAAGGATCTTTGGAGCGGTTGAACAGCCTCGTGTTAGCTTTCATGCTTGCTCGAGGCTGTTTCTTTTCAAGAGAGTTTGTTTCGTGATATATTTTTCTAACTTGGGCAGGTGGCGGAATGGTATACGCGCATGACTTAAAATCATGTGCCCGAAAGGGCTTGAGGGTCCGAGTCCCTCCCTGCCCACAAAATGGGCGAATTTACCCTTACAATCACAGATCAAGAAAGCGGTTCAAGGCTTGATAAGTTTCTCCGGGAAAAATTTTCGGAGTTTTCTAGGCATTGGCTGCAAAACTTAATCAGAGAGCAATTTGTTTTGGTGAACGGTCGAAAAACAGAACCGAGTTATATTTTGAGAAATCAGGATGTTATTCATATAGTTTTAAGATCTCCCCAGCCAATTTCACTTGAGGCTGATCAAAAGATACGGTTTGAAATAATCTATGAAGATAAAGATTGTATTGTCATAAATAAACCGGCTGGACTTGTTGTTCATCCTTCAGAAACTACAAAAAACAAGACCCTTGTTAACGGCCTGCTTGCTCGTTGGCCACAAATCGAAGGAGTTGGAGAAGATCCTTTGAGGCCCGGGATTGTTCATCGGCTTGATAAAGAAACATCCGGTCTTTTGATTATTGCAAAAATCCAACAAGCGTACGAGCATTTAAAATTTCAGTTTCAAAATCGTCTTGTCGTAAAGCGGTATCTGGCTTTAGTTCACGGGATTATTAAGGATGATTTTGGCGTAATTGAGGCGCCCATAATGAGAAGCGAAACAACAGGCGTTAAACAAACTATAGGCGGAACAAAAAACGCCACAACTTTTTATAAAGTCCGTAAACGCTATAAAGAATTTACATTTCTTGAACTTCAGCCACGTACCGGCAGAAAACATCAAATAAGAGTTCACTGCGCTTATATTGGGCATCCAGTTGTTGGCGATGAAAAGTACACTTCAAAATCTTTGCAGGAAACATTACGAACGAATTTGATAAGGCATTTTTTGCATGCTCATTATCTTGAGCTTGAAGTACCTTCTAATAAGGACAAAATTTTCGAGGCTGACTTGCCAGAAAGTTTAGAGGCGATATTGAAGAAGTTAAGGTAGGGGGGTTGCTTAGTCTTTGATTTTGGGGTAGTATAGCCACTGCGAATAAAAAATATGGGAACTAATTTATTGGAAGTTTTTAAAGCCCAAGAAATCGGCCAAAAGAAATGGCCCGATTTTAGAGCTGGAGATACTATTAAGGTTTATCAGAAGGTAAAAGAAACAATAGTTTCTGCCGCCAAAAAGGTTTCAAAAACGGCCAAAAAAGCAATTGAGGCTCGTGGCGAAGGGGCCAAAGGAGGCGCCATTGAGAGAATTCAGATTTTTGAAGGAGTTGTTATTGCCAAAAGAAACGGGCAAGGGCCTGACGCCACATTTACCGTTAGAAAAATTGCCGCTGGTGTTGGCGTTGAAAAAGTTTTTCCGTTTCTGTCTCCTTATATTGAAAAAATAGAAGTTGTCAGACAGGCAAAGGTGAGGCGGGCAAAACTTTATTATCTTAGAAACATGCAGGGTAGAAAGGCTCGCAAAAAGATAAAAGAGAAGAAATTTGAAACTCTCGTGGTTGAAGAAAAACCGGAAGAGAAAAAAGCAGAGGTAGTTTCATAAAAATACGAAATCAAAAAAGCGCCACTCGGCGCTTTTTAATCTTGGTGGACGGTGTAGGACTCGAACCTACGACCTTCTCGGTGTAAACGAGACGCTCTAGCCAACTGAGCTAACCGTCCGTGACTCTCCTTGGTGGGCAGGGGGGGATTTGAACCCCCACGCCTTGCGGCATACGCCCCTCAAACGTACGTGTCTGCCGATTCCACCACCTGCCCTTTCAAATCTTAAAAATCGGTCCGCCCGGTAGGATTCGAACCTACAACCGTTTGCTTAAGAGGCAACTGCTCTACCATTGAGCTACGGGCGGATTTTTGTGCCGCGGGGGTGAATCGAACACCCGACGCCATGCTCTTCAGGCATGCGCTCTACCACTGAGCTACCGCGGCAAAAAAGACGTAGAGATAGTTTATCCAAATCTTCAGATTCTTTCAACATCACTTTAAAATCCCGCTTTGGGCGGGATTTTAAAGTTCTAAGCCATCAATTGATTGAATTGTTCTTGTTCTATCACTTCTTGTTTCATTAACACAGAAGCAATTTTATCAAGTTTCTTTCTGTATTTTTTAATTATGTTTACAGCGACATTATAAGAAGACTTTATAAGTTTGTTTACTTCTTGATCAATCTGATAGGCAACGTTTTCTGAATAGTTTCTTTGTTCGGCGATTTCTTTGCCAAGAAAAACTAACTCATGCGATTCTCCATAAGTTCTTGGGCCAAGTTTTGAAGACATGCCATAGCGAGTAACTAATCTTCTGGCAAGCTCGGTTGCTTGCTCCAGATCATTTGAGGCTCCGGTTGTAAGTTCGTTGAAAACTATTTTTTCTGTTGCATAACCTCCAAGAGCAACTGCTAAGTCGGCAACAAATTCTGAAAATGAACGAAGATGTTTATCCTCGGTTGGCAATTTAAGCGTGTACCCAGCTGCACGACCACGAGATACAATAGAAACTTTATGAACAGGATCGGCATGAGGCAATGAAGCGGCGACAAGAGCATGGCCGGCTTCATGATATGCGGCGATTTTTTTCTCTCGTTCTGAAAGAATATGACTTTTTCTTTCCGGCCCGAGTAAAACTTTTTCGATTGAATTAATAAGATGCAGTTGATTTACTTCTTTTTTACCTTCTCTTGCGGCTAAAATTGCAGCTTCGTTTATTATGTTTGCCAAATCGGCTCCAGAAAATCCCGGAGTTCTCTCGGCTATTTTTCTGAAATTGACGTCTTTTGCGATCGGCTTGCCTTTAGAATGAATCCTGAGAATAGCTTCTCTATCTTTGATATCTGGGAGATCAAGAATGGCCCTTCGGTCAAATCTGCCCGGTCTTAGTAGGGCCGGATCTAAAATATCTGGGCGGTTTGTTGCAGCCATAATTATGATATTTGTGTCTCGGTCAAAACCATCAAGCTCAACCAATATTTGATTTAAAGTTTGTTCGCGTTCGTCGTGCCCTCCTCCAAGGCCGGCTCCTCTGTGACGCCCGACAGCATCGATTTCGTCAATAAAAATTATGGAAGGGGCATGTCTTTTGGCGGTTGTAAACAGATCTCTTACTCTTGAGGCTCCAACTCCAACAAACATTTCGACAAATTCGGAACCAGACATGTGGAAAAACGGAACGTTGGCTTCTCCAGCCACAGCTCTTGCCAAAAGGGTTTTTCCGGTGCCAGGAGAACCCACAAGCAAAACTCCTCTTGGAATTTTTGCTCCCAAGTCTAAAAATTTCTTGGGGTTGCGCAAGAATTCGACAATTTCGCCAAGCTCTTCTTTAGCTTCCTGCAATCCCGCTACATCTTTAAATGTAACCTTTTCTTTGAAGGTTGCTATGCGGGCAAGTGATTTTACGAATGTAAAAGGCTGGGAGGAGCCGCGTTGAACCTGGCGAAACATCAGCCAGAAAAACAAAGCTATTAAGATAACTGGTAAAATGAAGGGCAATAATGTTATTAGCCAAAAAGTAAATCCTGAAGGTTCTTTAACTTCAAGAGTAACCGTCTCAAATTTTTTCTGATCAACGTTAAAGTTGGCAAGAGTTTGGGTTAAAGACGCCTCAGCCTCTTTTTTTGCATGACGAACTTCGCCAGAGGCAAGTTCAACTTCAAGATCATTTTGAGAAACTGAAATTTTCTTAACGCTGCCGTCATTAATAAGACCAACCAGTTGGGAGAGGGAAATTGACTCCGGTTTTTTGAAAGATTGGGTGAGCAGACTAAAAACCGACGTTATTAAAAAAAACGCTACTACAACCCAAAGTATATTTTTTGCAAGATTTTTCATTGAATGTGTTTTAAGGCTTGGCTTTTTATACTATAACAAACTTTAGCCTTAAGTTCCCAAGCCCATTACTCGATGTGTTATTGAGATGTTTTTTCTTCCTTACCCTTTTCGCCCAAGAATTTAAGGCTCATTCTGTGTTCTTTAGGTTCAACAGAAAGAACTTTGAATTCATAAGACGTTTCTGGTTGTATTAATTCTTTCATTTTCTTTTCAGACCCAAATTCAGAAATATGCGCAAGTCCGTGAATATTTTCATCAAGTTTTATAAAAGCTCCAAAAGGGTTGAATTTCATCAGTTTTCCGGAAACGACATCGCCTTTTTTATATTTTTCTTCAACTCCGGTCCAAGGATTTTTCTTTAGAGCCTTTATTGATAATGAAAGTCTGCCATCTTCGATGCTTATTATTTTTGCTTGCACCTGATCGCCAACTTTAGCAACGCTTCGTGGATCCTCTATTAGCTGCCAGTCGAGCTCTGAAATATGAACAAGGCCTTCGAGCGGCATGTTTTCTTGCCCAGTTTTTAAGCCTCGGTAAAAGAATTTAATGAAAGCCCCAAAGTCAGTAACGCCAGAAATTTCTCCATCAACAACATCCCCGACTTTATAATGTGATAGAACTTCCTGCATAACTTCGTTTTGGGAAGCCCTTTCGGATATAATTAATTTATTTGTTGAAGGATCAACGTCAATTATTCTTACTTCTAAATCAACTCCAACAAGCTTTTGTAATTCTTCAAGTATTTTATCTTTTTGCCCTTCTTCAATGCGAGGATAATGTTCATTCGAAAGTTGGGAAACCGGTAAGAAAGCCTTTTGTCCTTCGAGGGCGGCTATTAGACCGCCCCTGTTGGCTTCCTCGATTTTTACCGATACGGTTGTTTTTTCATCTTTGATCTGGGCAAGTTTTTGCCATCCGAGGCTAAGGCCAGCTTGGGCCAGTGAAAGTTCAACATAGCCATCTTCGTTTTCAAGATCTAAAACTTTTATCGAAACGGGATCTTGTTCTTTAAGGCTTTTTATGAATTCTTTAGCCAAATAAAATTCCTGGCCATAGACAATGCCAGTACGAAAATTACCCAAGTCAATATAAAGGGTATTGCCCTTTTTGGTTATTATGTTGCCTTTTATTATTTCGCCAACTTTAGGCAATTGTAGCCCTTGTTGTTTCAATAAAGTCTCCATATATGGGAAAGTTTGGCTGGGTTTGTGCTCTTTTTGCTCAAACACAGTGTGCCTATTTTAGTTAAAAAAACCAATCTGGTCAACCCCTCAAGGAACACCTTAATCTTGCATTGGCGGAATAAGTTTTCCTTTTTTATAAGAAGTTTTTTCTTTGAATTTAACCTCATTTTTTGGTATTATTTTAAGTAATGGTCATAAATTGGTACGGTCAATCTTGCCTTAAAATTGTAACCAAGGCGGCTCAAGAAACAACTGTTATTATTGATCCTTTTGAGCGTTCGGTTGTCGGTCTTAACCCTCCGAGAGGTAAGGCAGATGTTGTTTTAACAACCCACGAACATCCGGATCATAACAATGCAAGTTCCTTTGAAGGAGCCTTTTTGATAAAAGGTCCAGGTGAGCATGAATTAAGGGAAGTCTTTATAAAGGGGATTTTGGGTTGGCATGATTTTAAAAAATCTCAACCCATTACAATGTATCGTTTGGAATCAGAAGGCATTTCTCTGGCTCATCTTTCTGATCTTGGTCAAGAAGCGCTTACAGATGAACAGGTTGAAGAGCTTGGCGGCGTTGATATATTATTCGTTCCGATCGGCGGAAGTTATTCTCTCGGGAAAGAAAAACTTTCTGTTTTGGATGCTCAAACAGCTCAGAAGGTTATCAATCAAATAGAGCCATCAATAGTTATACCCATACATTATAAGCTTGAAGGAGTTTCTATAGATATGGATGGTCCGGAAAAATTTTTGAAAGCAATGGGTGCAAGTAAACCAGAAGAACTTGATAAATTAACAATAAAGAAAAAAGACATAAATCCTGAAGAAACAAAAGTAATTGTTCTGAAGGCAGGGTCTTCTTAAATATGTCCAACTTTATTTCGGGGCTACAAAATAAATCTCCTCGTGCAAGATTTTTTATCGCCGTCGCGATGACCGTTTTGATAATGACCGCAATTTTATACATCTGGTTTAATTCTTTCAGAAATTCACTCTCTGGTTCCTTTGAAGTTAAAAATCAAGCAAACGTCTCACAACAAATTGAGAGTCAGAAATACGAAAAGAGTTTTTTCGGTTCCTTATCCGGATTTTTTGAAGACATAGATATAGATGTTTCAAGGCTTTCTGACTTGAAAAAATCGGCCAAGGGTTTATTTGGAGAATTTTCTAATTCTTTAGCTGATGAATAACCAAACAAGCGAATTTGGAGAAATACAAAAAAGAGATATTTCCGTAGAAATGCGGGAATCTTATCTTGATTATGCCATGAGCGTAATAGTTTCCCGCGCCCTACCGGACGTCAGGGATGGTTTAAAGCCGGTTCATAGAAGAATTTTATATTCAATGAACGAAGCGGGATTCAGATATAATGGTAAAACCGTAAAATCGGCCCGTATCGTCGGAGATGTTCTTGGAAGGTATCATCCTCACGGAGATGTCCCTGTTTATGACGCGCTTGTGCGTATGGCTCAGGATTTTTCGATGCGTTATTTGTTGATAAAGGGGCAGGGAAATTTTGGTTCTATAGACGGTGATGCGCCAGCAGCCATGCGTTATACAGAAGCAAAAATGACCGCTTTAAGTTCAGAGATGCTTGCCGATATTGATAAAAATACAGTTGATTTCGTTGATAATTACGATGGCACAAGGAAAGAACCAAGGGTTTTGCCTTCAAAAATTCCACAACTTCTACTAAACGGAAGCTTGGGTATAGCTGTTGGCATGGCCACAAACATACCGCCTCATAATTTAGGTGAGTTGGCCGACGCGCTTACATATTTGATTGAAAACCCAGACGCAACCAGCCAAGATTTGCTTCAATTTATTCAGGGGCCAGATTTTCCAACGGGCGGCATAGTTTATAACCAAAAAGATATTCTTGAGGCTTATTCAACCGGCAAGGGGCCAATGGTGGTTAGAGGTAAAGCCGAAGTTGTTGAAGGTAAGAAGGATAAATATCAGATAATTATCACAGAAATACCATACCAGGTTTCAAAAGCGGCTCTTATAGAAAAGATGGCTGAGTTGGTTAAGGACAAAAAACTTGATGGTATAAGAGATATCCGCGATGAATCCGATAAAGACGGTTTGAGAATTGTCATTGATTTGAAGGGAGATGCGATACCCCAAAAAGTTTTAAACAGTCTTTATAAATACACCGATCTCCAAAAAACATTCCATCTAAATATGTTGGCTCTTATTGATGGATTGCAGCCGCAGATTTTGTCTTTAAAAAATGCCCTTGAACAATTTTTATTGCATCGCCATGTCGTTGTTCGCAGGCGAACCCAATTTGATTTAGAAAGGGCAAAAGAAAGAGTTCACATACTTGAGGGTTTGCATAAAGCCCTGGCCGATATTGATGCTGTTATAAAAACAATCAAGGCTTCTCCGACCCGTGAACAGGCGGCTTTAAACTTAATAAAGAAATTTGATCTTACTCAAATTCAGGCCCAGGCGATTTTAGATATGAGACTGGCTACATTGGCGGCGCTTGAACGGCAAAAAATAGAAGACGAGCTGAAAGAAAAACAAAAATTAATTAAAGAACTGACGGCTTTATTGAAAGACGAGCATAAAATTTCAGAAGTCATAAAGGGGGAACTTACGGAAGTTAAAAATACCTACGCCGATAAACGGCGCACCCAGGTTATAAAAGGAGCGGTTAGCGAGCTCAAAACAGAAGATCTTGTGCCCCAAGAAGAAGTTCTTATAACTCTTAGTTTCGGGGGTTTTATTAAAAGAACGGATCCGGAAGTTTATAGGGTTCAAAAGAGGGGCGGTAAAGGTGTTCTTGGTGCTCAATCAAAAGAGGCTGATCCGGTTGAACATTTTGTTACCGCCAACACTCATGATTACCTTTTGTTTTTTACAACGACCGGCAGGCTTTTTCAGGCCAGAGCCTTTGATATTCCCGAGGGCTCAAGGGTTAGCCGCGGCAAAGCCCTTGTTAATTTCTTGAATCTTGCCCAGACAGAGAGGGTCTCGGCCATTTTGACCCTAAAAGAAAAGCCGGAACCAAAGCTTGAGAAAAAAACTTATTTTATGATGGTTACCAAAAATGGTAAAATAAAAAAGACATCGGTTGATGAATTTCGTTCAAATAGAAAAAGCGGGCTCTTGGCCATAAAAATTGCCAAAGGAGATTCTCTGCGCTGGGTTAAAGCGACAAGTGGTTCTGAAGAAGTTATACTGACAACGAAAGAAGGTCTTTCAATAAGATTTCCTGAAAAAGATGTCCGGCCAATGGGGAGAACTGCCGGAGGTGTTACTGCGATGAGGCTTAAAAAAGACGATGAAGTGGTTGGGATGGATGTGATTGTCGTTAAGAATCCGCCAACGGCTTTGCTTACCCTTACGGCAAACGGTTTTGGCAAGAGGACTTCTCTTGAAGAATACAGAATACAAAAGCGGGGCGGTTCAGGGATTTTAACAGCCAAAATCACAGATAAAACAGGGCCTTTGGTTATAGCTTTTGTTATTGCTACAGAAACGGATTTGGTTGCGATATCTCAAAAAGGTCAGGTTGTTAGGGTAAAGTTATCTGAAATTTCAGAGCTTGGCAGGGCTACTCAGGGTGTAAGAGTTATGCGCTTGGCTGCAGACGATAAAGTAGCCTCGGCAACTCTTCTTTGAAAGAAATAATTTATGAATAAAGACAAGTCAGAGGTAAAACCAACAGGGGCTTTTTTGCGGCCCGAACTTGTTTTACCGCAACTACCTTTGCAGAATGGTTTTTCAGTTGCCGATTTTGGGGCGGGTTCTGGTTATTTCACGATTTTGATGGCCCAAAGAGTTGGTCCCGAAGGAAAGATTTATGCCGTGGATGTTTTAAGTGAAGCTCTTGAGGCTGTGCGTTCAAGGGCAAAAATGATAGGAGTAGCAAATATCGAAACCAAGAGGGCGGATTTGGAGGTTTATGGCTCAACAGGAATTGCAGATGGCAGCATTGACATGGTTTTAATAGCAAACGTTTTGTTTCAATCTCAAAAGAAGGATGAGGTTTTAAAAGAGGCGTCGCGTATGTTAAAGACAGGAGGTTTTTTGGTTCTTATTGATTGGCATAAAGAAAACTTTCCATATTCGCATGGCGGTTGGCCGTTTAACGAAGAAGACGCAAAGAAGTTTTGCGAAAAAGCCGGAATGAAATTTGATAAGAAAATAGATGCAGGAGCGTACCACTGGGGTCTTATTTTTAAAAAACAGTAAACATGAATTTTGACAAACGAACTCTTCTTATAGGCGGCGGCGTATTAATATTTTTTATAATTGTTTTCGTTGTTATTTTTGGATCCGGGGTCGGCGGGGATAGGACCGTTACTCCCACGAGGGTTCAACTTTCGATTTGGGGCATAGTGGATACACCGAATGAATTTGGTCCTTTTATTGAGGCTTATCGTAATGCTTTCGGCTCGGAAGTTAAATACCAGCAATTTTCTCAAGTTGATTATGAGCGTAGGCTTCTTGAGGCGCTTGCCGCCGGTAAGGGGCCTGATATTTATGCAATAAAAAATACCTGGATACCAAGATATCAAGATAAAATAACGCCGGCACCGATAAATCTTCTCAACCTTAGGCAGCTAGAGGAAGAATATGTTGAAGTTGTTTCTTCAGATATTATAATCGGCGACAGGATTTATTCTTTGCCTGTTTCGGTTGATACGCTCGCTCTTTTTTACAATAAAGATATGTTTAACGCCGCCGGGGTTGCAGCTCCGCCAAAAACCTGGCAGGAGTTTGCCATTCTTTCTCAGCGTCTAACTCAAAAATCTGGAATATTTGGAACAATAGAGCGTTCGGGTGCTGCTCTTGGCAGGGGAGACAATGTAGCGAATTTTAAGGACATCATTTCTCTCATGATGATGCAGGCTGGAGAAAAAATGGTTGATGAAGCGAAGCGGGTTTCTTTTGATAGGGTCGGAGGCCCTTCAGCCCTTGATTTTTATGTAAGTTTTTCCAAGCAAGGGAATGTAAATCAAAGTTGGGATGCCAGCATGCCAAATTCTCTTGAGGCATTTGCAACCGGGAAAGTCGCCATGGTGCTTGGTTATAACTCGGATCTGGATTTTATAAGGGCCCGTTCGCCACAGCTTAATTTTGGGGTTGCCAAAGCGCCGCAACAGCAAGGCTCCGCCGCAAATGTAACACACGCTTCTTACTGGACGTGGGTTGTTTCAAATCAGTCTCAAAATGCTGATCAGTCTTGGCAACTTTTAAATCTTTTGAGAGAAAACGATGAGGTGTTGTTTGAATATCTTTTAAATTCGGAAATGGCGCCGGCCCAGCGTCGTTTTATTCCTCAATTTCAGGCCGCTCCGATTGTTGGCATTTATTCAGAACAAAATTTAACAGCAAAATCATGGTTTCAGCGGGACGAAGAAGCTGTTAGCCGAATCTTTGCCAACATGGTAAACTCTCTCTTAGAAGGAAGGCTTGATGCAAGACGCGCTCTGCAAGAAGCCGCGTTTCAAGTTTCAAGAATTGTTCAATAGATGGAGCTATTAAAAATCAAAAAAAATATTTTTAAAGCTACTTTATTAGGCGCGATTGTTTTTGTCACCGTCTTATTAAGCGCTCTCTTTGCGCCGAACTTTATTTTTGCCCAACAAACAGGAATAGTTCCCTGTGGAGATTATTTTGATGCTTCGGGAAATCTTGTAAAAGATCCTTGTACTGTTTGTCACACCCTCGTTGTGGTTCAACGCATAATCAACTTGCTTATTGGTCCGCCACCGGGAGGAATTGTTTATGCGATAGTTATAGCCATGGTTGCTTATGGCGGATTTATTTATTTGACTGCAGGAGGTTCAGAGGGAAGGGTTCGAAAAGCCAAAGAAGTTTTATCAGCGGCCTTAATTGGACTTTTGATCGGACTCGGTTCTTATTTAATAGTAAATACAGTAATTAATGTGATGTCTGGGCTTGGTTCAAGCACGGCAACGGCTCAACCCCAAGGTTTTCCTTGGCCCTGGAATCAAGTTAGTTGTCAGGTGCAACAAGGAGGTCAGCTTCAGCCGGGAGTTCTGACTGTCCCCACAAGTAGTACCTCGACCTTGCCGCCGGGAGCAAATACAACTTGTGTCCGGCCTGTAGTGGTGTCGCTGACAACGGCTCAACAGGTTTGCAATGGCCCGTTGCAGCAATTCAGAACTGTCCAGCCATATAACACAAGTAGGGTTAATCCGTATGCCTTGCCATTAGTTGTAAGCAAGCTTGATCAGGCATATCAGATAGCTTCGGCAACAGGTTCCACTTTTAGCCTTTCAGAAGGGTGCCCTCCATTTGTCCCTCATTCAGATCCTGGGCATTGCACGGGTGCTTCGGTTGATATTGTGGTTAACAATCCGACACCTCAAAATATTGGAAAAGTTTGTTGGGCCCTGCAACAGGTTGGCTACAGATTAGGACTGCCGCCAAACTCAAGCGACATTATTAATGAATATTCGGCGTGCAATACTCCAATTTGTACTCAATATTGCGGTCCTAGCAGAAGATTTAACACAACAACCGGTGATAATATTCATCTTAGTAGTCCAACTGGCTCTGGGGCTCCGACTAGTCAAGTTCAGGTTTGTCAGTTGACCCGCATAGAAATGTTTCCCGGAGGCTATCAGGGCTCTGGGTTTTTCACTCAATCACGACCATTCCCCGTGCTTTTAGTGATTGTCGGAAACACAAATTGTGCTGGTCAAAATATGCAGGTCAGTCTTATTCAATCAAATACAAATCAGGTTGTCCCGGCATTAAATAACAGTTCTTTTGTGTGGGGCACAGGTTATACAAGTTATACATATGATTTGTTTGCAGGAGAAGACGCGTGTGTTTATAATGCTTTTAATCCGGATTGCAAGTATCATGTTAGGGTTTCCTCTCCCGCCCTTGGTACGATTTCAACCTTAAACAACAATTTATATCCGAGAGCTAACATATCTTATGAGTGCGACCAGGCAAATAGAAGTTCGGCAAGCGCATCATGCGATAACGGTTCCAGATGGCAAATAAGAAACATAACAGGAAATTAACCATTTACGAACTTTTATGAATAGATTTTTAATCATTATCTTTTTGGCGGTTCTTTTTATCCCAGCCGTTGCTTTGGCTCAAGCCCAACCTCCAAGTCAAGTTTCGGTAACCATTCCAAATCCTTTGTGCCCATCTGGACAGCCAAATTGTCAGCTTGGCATTCCTGATGTTGTAAATAATATTATTGATTTTTTGCTTTTTATTGGTTTGCCATTGGCAACATTGGTTGTGCTTTGGGCCGGGTTTTTATATCTTACCGCAGGAGGAAACCCCGAGAAAATCAAAACTGCAAATAAAGCTTTGCTTTGGGCAATTGTCGGGATTATCATCCTAATGATTTCAAAAGGCATAGTTTTGCTCATTCAGTCAATCATTAGTTAGTAATTAGTATTTAGTATTAAGTATGAAATATTACATAAAGGGAAGATTAGTTGTTTTTTTGGCAATGGTGGTTATTTTCAGTTTCTTTCTGGTTGGTAGTTTAGCGCAAGCCCAACAGCAGATTCCAACTGTTAATATCACAAGCACCGGAGATGTTGTTACTTCTCTTGGTAAAATAGTTACTTTTGCTTTTCAGATAATTGGCATTCTAGCCGTGATGGTTATATTGTATTCGGCGGTATTATTTATGATGTCTGGAGATAACGAGGAGGCGCGTCGCAAAGCCAAAGGTTTTTTGTTCTGGGGCGTTGTCGGTATAGCGGTTGCCATTCTTGCCGGTTCAATAATCACAATTGTTCAGAATATTTTACTCGGTCAATAAATCGATATTCGAGTGGGGATAACCTTCTTTTGTATGAAAACCAGAAAAACCTCATAATTCTTATATAATTGATAAGCTTTTTACAAACATTTATTTCATAAATTTTGACCAATTTTTTTAGTTTCCTTTTTCCATTAATATCACTTATAATGCTTATGTAGGAGGAAACTTAAAAAAGATAGAAAAAGGTCGTTTTCTCTCTTTGCAAAATATTGCAAGGAGAGACAATCCAAAAAACTTTATTTAAAATAAAAAATGTATAAGTTATTATCCTTGCTTGCGCTTGCAGTTTTGTTTGCGCCAGCCGTTGCTTCTGCTCAGGTAACTACTATACCAACAGGCACAGCGCCTATTACCGGAATTGGAGACTTCATAAACTGGTTGCAGGTTTTGTTGAACTGGATATTCATTCTTGTTGGTATTTTGGCTGTTGTTGCAATTTTGATCGCGGCCATTATGTATCTGACAGCTGGTGGCAACGAGGATCAAAGAAAGAAAGCGGGTGCATGGCTCAAATGGGGAATTGTCGGTGTTGTTGTTGCGATTATTGCAGGCTCAATTATTCCGATTGTTGAAAACGTCCTCTTGGGTCAGTAAACGTTAGTTTCACTGGTTTTTAAAAAGGAAGAAGCTCTCCGGGCAATATCGCTCGGAGAGCTTCGGGTTTTCGTTGCCCAAAAGCCTTTTGTTTCTGGCTTTTGGGGCGAAAGAAGAACTACACCGTTGAGAGGTTTAGCTTCGGGGCCGTTCAGCACATTGATGGTGAAGCGCCAATATTGCGCGCCTCGCCAACCGGAGTATTGGTTTTGGTTTTCCAACACCCCGGGCTCCGAAGATGAGGGAGCTTGCAGATGCAAATTTCTGTGAATGACCACCTCAACTTCAACGGCTTTTTGAGCCGTGTAGTTAAGATGAATCAGGGTTTCTCCCCTCTGGAAAGCCTTCCAGGCAACGACATTGCCGGGAAAAGCCTGGTTGTTTGAGCGATCGATCAGGGCCAAAACCGCAGCACCAAAGAATCGTCCAGGGTATTTCACCCAAGGCCGGACCACCTCGCGTTCAAAAAAAGCAATTTGATCTTCTTTGGTCATGAGGCGGTAAAGCCCTCTAGGTAGGCCCCAGACTTTGGTGCCATTGCCCCAAGCGTTGTAATCCAGCTCTTGGTCGTTGAGGCAACGCGCCATGATGGCGAGTTGTTGGCCGGCTTCAAGCCTAAAGCTCATACCTGTTTGGTGAAAGCGAATCTTCGGGTCAACGAAGTATTCGTTGGTTCCGTTGATTGAGATTTCCACCTCGCGAGAGTTGCGCTCATGAATGATGGTCGGCGGCTCCAGGGCGTTCCCTTGTGGGTAAGTCTTGGCGCTGTTCATCTTTGTTGCATCGGCAACGAGTTGCTGGTAGGCAAGCTCGCTGGTTGCGGCTTGGGCGACCTGCTGTTTTGTCGTCTCGTTCCTGGTCTGCTCGGGAGATTTACCCGGGCAGGCTTTGAGGATAGCCGAAGCGACAAGTGTAATCACGAGAAGAATGAAGAACAGAACTTTGAGAGTTTTGAACCAACCCTCAAATAGAACCGTGTCTTCGTTGAAGCGTTGTGCTTGCTGTGCCATGGTCAGTTCTCCTCCTCTCCGACCTTACCGCTCCTACCCTTTTTTGCTTTGGTCGGTGGTTGTTGGGACGGTTGGGAGGTTGGGGTTTGAACTATCACGAATGGGGGAGAGCCACCTTCTCGAGTGTCGATGGCGATAGTTGAAACAGGCAGCTCGAGGGCCATTGCAGCATAGCGAGCACGCTCTGCAGGGGTGAGGCCGGCTGGGAGTTGTTCCGCCAATTTTTTCATGGCGTCGACAGTCGCCGCGGCCCCTTGTGCTTTGCGGCTCTGGCGCACTTTGGCATGGAAGGCATCGTCAGTTTTTTTGTCGAACTTCCGTTTCTTGATACTGACCTTCTCGATTGAGATGCCTACGCCGTCCTCGATGGGGGAAATGTGTAGTTCTCGCTGGCCAGTTTCTTCCTCGGTTTCAGCTCTGGCAAAGTCGGCCTGAGTCCACTTCCCCTCCAGTCTGTCCTGTTTGTCGATTTCCCCGACTTTCTTGCGAAGATCTTTGCGGAGTTCCTCGCGGTCGGTCGGAGTTTTACGAAAATAGTCTAGCCAATTCTCAAGCTCCTCGTCCTTCACTTTCCCTCTTGAAAAAAGGTTTAGGATCAGCCCGAATTCCTCGATACAATCAAGGACGTGGGCTGGGCCAACTTGACTGGTCAGGCTGAGAAGGAGGTTTTTGAGATCAACGATGGCGGCATTGATGGTAAAGGTTTTGACATCTTTGCCTTCCATCAATGCATCCGTTGAGAGCTCTACAAAGCGACGCAGACGCGATGGGTAACGCGAAGCCCGCCACTTAAAAGCAAGCTCCCACGTTACTAACGCCAATTCGCCGGCAGGACTTTCTTTACCAGGCTCTGTTACTTCTGCATAGGCTGTGTAAGCCTCGACAGAAACTTCTTCATCGAGTTCCTGTAACAGAGGAATCCGAAGAATTGTGGAAATTGGTCTTGGAAATGTTCGCCACCCCAAGCCTTCCGGCAGGACCCGTATCTTGGCCCGGCCAAAGAAGAACCGGTTGCCGAAGATAGTTTCAACCCCGACGTAATTTGTCGGGATCGGCGCTGACCACGCCAACACGAGCATGCCAACCCCGATAATCACGAGCAGCAAAATCAGTGACTCCATTTTTCACCTCTCTTGTGTTTGGATTTTGAACTTGAAAAGAGCGAAATGAACAGTTATGATATTATCATAGAAATACTAAAAAGTCAAGTATTTGTCAGCCTTTATTTAAGCTGTAATAATGATTTATACGGGCGGGTGGCGGAACGGCAGACGCGCTAGCCTTAGGAGCTAGTGAGAGTAATCTCGTGAGAGTTCAAATCTCTCCCCGCCCACAATCTGGAGCAAGCCAACTGCTTGGCTTGCGTAGGGATTTGAATGCCGGAGTCATGCTTTGCAGACGAGGCGGGGTCGCGACCTTTTGTTAAAACAAAAGAGTTGTGACCAAATCTCTCCCAGCCCACTAAAAACCAAAAACCTCCGATAATTCGGAGGTTTTTGGTTTAATTAACCTTGGTTTTTTACCTTTAGTTTTCTATGTTTTTCTTTATCAAGCTTCGGCAATTTTATGGTTAAAATTCCGTTTTTCATTGAAGCCTCGGCTTCATCGGCATCAACTTCAACCGGCAGAATGACAGATCTTGAAAAAGAGCCCCAATAAAGTTCCTGGTAATAATATTCTTCCGAATCGACTTCTTCGTCTTTATGTCTTGTGCCGCGGATTGTGACCATATCGTTGTTTATAGAAATATCAAGATCATTTGGATCAACTCCGGCTATGGTTGATTTGATTATTACTTCAGATGGCGTCTGGTAAACATCCAAAGTTAATTGGCCTTCTTCTTCGGCCAAGACGTCTTCCTGGACCCTCGGCGTTTTTACGCGAGAAGCCAGAGCCAGTTCCGCGGCCTCATCGTTATATGATATTTCCTCCGATTGAGAGCCTGCGAATTTTTCTAAAAAGGATTTTTTTGCCATGTTTGGAAGTTAGAATAATAGTTTGTTGGTTTAAAGACTTTTCTACGTAAGTTTTGGAAGGCTTTTCCTATAAGGAATGCAACCAAAAGCAGGAGCATTCCGACAAGAAGAGGTTGATTCTGAAGGATTAACCAATTGTAAAGTGTGTGGAATGCGACTGCAAGCATGAGGCCTTGCACAAGATGTCCGTGATGGTGTTTGACTTTATGTAAAATAGCAAGAGCTATATAAAATCCTATCATCGCCGAAGCAAGGGCATGCAAGAAAGTTGCTCCTAAAAATCTTGCCAAAATTACCGTGAAGCCTTGAGCGAGAGATTGTTGAAACGGACCGGCAATAAATAAAATGTTTTCAACAGCAGCAAAACCAAGCGCAGCTATCACCATATATATCATGGCATCAACCGGCTCGTCAAACTCTTTGTCGTGCAAAATTCTTAGCTTGACGACAGAATATTTAAGAAGTTCTTCAATTGCGCTTATGCCAAGCAAAACAATTAATGTTGGCACCCTTATTAAATCGGAAACCTGGACAGCGGTTGATATGTTAAGAAGATTTAAGGCTTTCACAAAAAGATACTCTGCTCCAACGGCAATGGGAGCAGTCAGCATCCCCAGAAAAAAAACCAAAACAACAAGCCTGTTTGGCTCCGGATGTGCGTCTTCTCTTAAATAAAAAAACAGCCAGACTATTGATGGCAGAAAACCAACGATTATATATAAGAGTGTTGTGCCAGTCATTTAAGCTCCTCGGCCTGCGGCCAATTTTCAACCACAAGGAGAAGTTTATTCTCTATAGGAAGTTTATCATAAATAGCCTCTGTCACAAACGGCATAAACGGATGCAAAAGTTTAAGCAATGTTGCATATATAATAAATGCGCGATGCGTGGCATCCTGATCTTTTCGTTTTTTTATGTCTTCTATATAAACGTCGGCGAATTTCTTCCAGAAATATTCGTATAACTCATGCAAGGCATCACCAAATTCAAAGTCTGAAAGTCCTTTATCAACCTTGCTTATAAGTCCGGCCAAATCAGACCTCATTTGTTTATCAAGCTCGGTCTCGTTATTTTTCGGCCATTTTAGATTGTATTTAATGTTGGGGTTTAGTTGCGGTATTAAAAATCTTCCTGCATTCCATATTTTGTTGGCAAATTTTTTACCGGCCACTGCCGATTCTTCCCCAAACCTTATATCTTGTCCGCCAAGCACTTGCCATAACAAACCGAATCTTGTTGCGTCAGCTCCGTATTTTTCAATCAATTCAAGCGGGTCTATGCCCGTTCCTAAGGATTTACTCATTCGTTTGCCAGTCTTTGTAAGAACTGTCGGGTGTATGTAAACTTCTCCAAAAGGTTCTTTATTCATAAATTCAAGGCCGGAAAAAATCATTCTTGTGATCCAAAGGTGAAGTATATCTCGGGCAGAAGTCATAAAGGTTGTTGGATAAAAAGTTTTTAAATCAGAGGTTTTTTCGGGCCAGCCAAGGGTTGCAAAAGGCCATAAAGCCGAGGAAAACCAGGTATCAAGAACATCATCAACCCCATCTATGGGGATTTTATGTCCCCACCAGATTTGGCGAGATATGTTCCAGTCTTTTATATTCTCAAGCCAATCAAAATAAACTTTCTCCCATTTTTTCGGGCTTATTTTAATCCTTCCTTTTTTTACAGCCTCGATAGCTGTTTTGGCCAGGGAATGTTTTTCATCAGATATTTTCAAAAACCATTGTTTTGAAGGCAGGGGTTCGATGATCGTGTCGCAGCGATAGCATTTCGCGACTCTGTGTTGGTATTCCTCTTCTTTTACAATAAGACCTTTTAGTTTCATATCCTCAACGATTTTTTTTCTGGCCTCGATCACCGACAGTCCTTTATACGGTCCGGCGTTTTCATTCATTTTTCCATCAGGTCCTATAACCGATTTTACGGGTAAATTATTTTTTTGTCCGATCTCAAAATCCAAAATATCATGAGCCGGCGTAACTTTAATAACGCCGGTGCCAAATTCCGGATCAACTCTTTCGTCTGCAACAACCTTCATTTTTGCTTTACCTTCGACCGATTCGATTTCAATTTCTTTGCCTATATATTTTTGATAACGTTTGTCTTCCGGATGCACGGCCACTCCGGTGTCGCCGAGCTTTGTTTCTGGGCGAACAGTTGCTAAAGTTAACGGCCCGTATTTTATATGATATAAGATTGCTTTTTCATCCGAATAGTTAAGTTCGAGATCCGAAAGGGAAGTGCCGCAACGCGTGCACCAATTAACAGTTCTTTCTCCCTGATATATCAGTCCTTTTTTATGGTAGTGCAAGAAAGCTTCTTTGACGGCTTTTTGATAATTTTCATCCATTGTGAAGCGGATTCTGGACCAATCAAGGGAGTTGCCAAGCTTTTTCATTTGCTCCACTATGGCGTTTCCGTATTTTTCTTTCCAAGCCCAGACTCTCTCAAGAAATTTATCCCTACCGAGTTTGTGTCGCGATAAGCCTTCTTTTTTGATCTCTTTTTCAACAACATTTTGGGTTGCAATTCCGGCATGATCGGTTCCCGGCAGCCACAAAGTTTTAAATCCCTTCATTCTTTTCCAACGAATAATTGCATCAGACAGAGAGTGTTCAAGAGCATGTCCCATATGCAAAGAACCAGTTACGTTTGGAGGAGGTAACATTATTACAAAGTTTTTATCCCTTTTTCCGGGCAGGTTGTCGGGATTGAAAAATCCCGAGTCTTCCCACAATTTGTATATTCTTGGCTCGGTTTCCTTTGGATCGTAGGGTTTGTACTCGGCCTCTGTCTTATTCATGGTCTAATTATAACCCATCCAGAAACTCTAAGACGTTTTAAGCTGCAAGTTTGAATCGGCTTCTATTTGTTCCCAGGGCCAACCCGCTTGCACAGAAGGAGATTTTTTATTGAGAAAATTAAAATAAGCGGCCATAGCTATCATTGCTGCGTTGTCGGTGGCCAGCTCAATCGGAGGAAAAAATGCTGGCACCGTAGATTTTTTTGTCAAAATTTCCCGCAGTTTTTTATTTGCCGCAACACCGCCAGAAACCATAATTGTTTTGGCCTTATATTGTTGGGCCGCTCCCAATGTTTTTGAGATCAAAACATCAACTATGGCTTGTTGGGCGCTTGCGGCTATACCCGGCGTTTTTTGGGAAATTTCTTCGCTGGTCATGGTTCTAGTCATATACAAAACAGCCGTTTTAAGACCGGCAAAGCTGAATTCAAAATCTTTTGAATCAATCATTGGTCGCGGCAGTTTGAAAGCTTCAGGGTTGCCATTTTGAGAAGCTTTATCTATTGCCGGACCGCCGGGGTATCCAAGGCCAAGCAATCTTGCAATTTTATCAAAAGCTTCTCCAGCTGCATCGTCTCTTGTTTCGCCAAGTAGCCTATACTTAAAACAATCTTTCATTAGGACAAGTTGAGTATGGCCGCCAGAAACAATTAAATTCAGGGCCGGAAAGTTTATTTCTTGAGAATGATCAAGCCAATTAGAATAGATATGTCCTTCAAGATGATTCGTTCCGACAATAGGCAAATTTGTTATAAGCCCGAGTGTTTTTGCAAAGTTAACCCCGACAATAAGCGATGGAATAAGTCCCGGGCCAACAGTTACGGCCAGAAGCTGTATTTTTTTTGGAATATCCTGCTTTTTTATCGAAGCCTTTTTAAGCGTCTCTTCAAAAACAGGTATTAAATTTTTAAGGTGTTCTCTTGAGGCCAGATTTGGAACGACGCCGCCGTATTGGGCATGAAGTTTAACCTGGGATGATATTGTATTTGCTACGATTTTAAATTTTGGGGTGTTTTTGGCAACCATCCAAGCCTCAACAATGGCTATTGAAGTTTCGTCACAGCTTGTTTCTATGGCTAAAATTTTCATACAATTAATGGGTTATGAAAATCCATTTTATTGGTATCGGTGGTATAGGAATGAGCGCTTTGGCGCAGTATTTTGTGCATCAAGGTTATCAGGTATCTGGGTCTGATGCAACATTTTCCGAAGTTTTGGAGAGGCTCAGAAAAATGGGAGTAAAGATTTTTTTGGGCCATAAAGCTAAAAACATCTCTCTCAAAACCAAACTTATCATTTATTCAGCCGCTATTGGTTCTTCAAACCCGGAATTAAAAAGAGCCAAAGATTCAAAAATCATAATCAAAACTTACGCTCAAGCTCTTGGAGAGTTGACAAAAAAATATTTTACAATTGCGGTTTCGGGATCCCACGGAAAAAGCACCACGACGGCGATGGTGGCCTTAATTCTGGTTAAAGCCGGCTTTGACCCGACGGTTATAGTCGGCACAAAGCTTAGGGAATTTGGAAACAACAATTTTCGTCTTGGTAAAAGCAAATATTTAGTGGTTGAAGCCGATGAATATGCGAGAGCCTTTCATAATTACTTTTCTAATATCGCAGTCGTTACCAATATTGATAGCGAACATCTTGATATATATAAAAATATAAACTGGGTTATCAGCGCCTTTAAGAAATTTTTGTTAAACGTTTCTCCTGATGGAAAAATTATTGCCAATGGCAAAGATAAGAACGTTTTAAAGGCCCTGGTTGGTTTGAAGAGGAAGTTAATTTTTTTTGGTACGTCATCCGGGGGAAAGTATCCTTTGAAAATTTTGGGGTTGCATAATCAGCTTAATGCTGAAGCGGCCTCCAAAGCAGCTTTGTATTTGGGAATTTCAAAAGAACTGATAAGGGCATCATTGCAAGAATATAATGGCGCTTGGAGAAGGATGGAATTGGTCAAGCCAAGGCACAAGGCTCTGAAGAAATTTTTAATCTTCAGTGATTACGCTCATCACCCAACTGAAATTGCCGCGACACTGCAAGGTCTTAGAGAAAGATACCCTGGGCAAAAATTAATATGTGTTTTCCAACCCCATCAGCAGGATAGATTAACAAGGTTGTTTAAAGAATACCCGGCATCTTTTATTGAAGCAGACGAACTTATTTTACTGCCCGAATATATAGTTCTTGGTCGGGATAAGCTTTTAAAGCACAATAAAACAAGCAAAGAACTTGCCGTTGCGGTAAGAAAAATTATTTCCAAAAAAAGCAGATTGAAAAAGATTTTTTATTTTAAAAAATTTGAACAAGTTTTAAAACATATTAAAAATTCGGGCTACCCTCAAAAAACAACCTTTGTATTTATGGGAGCGGGGAGTCTTGATAATGAAGTAAAAAATAAGCTTTAATGAGTATACAAAATAAAAAAAGTGTTGTAATATGTTGTAGATAAATTGCTCCCATCGTCTAGCCTGGTCCAGGACGCGGCCCTTTCACGGCTGAAACTCGGGTTCGAATCCCGATGGGAGCACAAATTTTTAATGCAGGCTTTCTATAACAAAGTCTATATTTATAAATTTGGTATAATTGAAGTGTTTAATGAAAGAATTTTTTAGATCAACTCATCCGGAAGTTTGGGTAATATTGGCCATAGCTGTTCTGACCAGATTTTTGTTTATTTTTAATCCGGCAATAGTTGTAACCGATGAATATCATTTTTCTGGTTTTACCCAAGATTATCTAAAAGGAAGGTATTCTTTTGATATTCATCCGCCACTTGGAAAATTAATTATTTCTGGCGCCGCTAGCGTCATTGGTATCCCGACTGACGGGAAAATTGAAGTTGGCAAGGCCTATCCTTCTGATAAATTTTTAGCCCTTCGGATTGTTCCAGCTTTTTTTGGAGTGATGGTTGTTTTGCTTTTGTGGTCTTTGGTTTTTGAACTTTCCGGTTCGCGTTTAGCCTCGTTTTTGGGAGGATTTTTTATTGCTTTTGATAATTCGGCAATAGTTCAATCCAAACTTATTTTGTTGGATTCGATGCTCTGGTTTTTTATACTGTTAAGTTTTTGGTTATTTGTGAAATCATTTAAATCTGAAAAATACAAAAAAGAGCTTTTAGTTTTTTCTTTAATAGCGGCTGGTATGGCCGGCTCTGTTAAATGGACTGGTTGGAGCGCATTACTGATGATTATTTGGATTCATCCTTTGGCACAGAAGCTTTTTAATAGCAATGTTAAACTCACTTCACAGCCCAAAGGGTTTAATTGGTTTTCTTTGGTAAGTATTCCTCTTGCTGTTTATTTTTTAATTTTCACTATTTATTTTGGCATCGTAAAAACAGACGAAGGTAATCGTTGGTTTAGTTTGAATTATGTTGCGGCTGCGGGAAGCCCTATTTATACAGATATTGAATTTTTAAATTCTCCTCGTTCAAACACAATTATCGGACGTTTCTTGGAAACTAATTTTTATATGTTTGGGGGTAATATAGGCAGTGCAGTTCATCCCTCGGCAAGCCCCTTTTGGTTGTGGCCCCTTGGACAAAAGCCGTTTCCGTATCATTTTGATAATAATCAAAATTTAGTTGTTTTTGACGCAAACCTTGGCGTTTGGTGGATAGTGCTATTGTCTGTTTTTGTTTCTTCTTTTCTTCTGGTATTAAAAAGTGATTTTCGTAAGAGTAATTATGGCAAGTTAAGCTTAATATTTACCATCGGCTGGCTTATTAATTGGGCGCCGTTTGCAGCAATCTCAAGGCCCATGTTTTTGTATCATTATATTCCGGCTCTTTTGTTTGGGATTATGCTTTCGGCAATTTTAATAAAATATTTTTTCGATAAATACCAAAATAGAAGATTTTTTATTTTAGCGATTTGTATTGGCGCCGTTGTTGTCGGCTTTATCTTAAAACTGCCTATCACATTTGTTTCTATTTAAAGTTTAGAGTATAATTGAAACTCACCATGCCTTTACCAGAGGCTTATTTTTATACCCGTCTTGGAAGAGCAGCCGAGCTTGAAAGCCGCAAAGATAAAATTTTATACAGATTTTTTGAGATACTTCCTGGAGTCTTGGCTTGGTCAACGCTTGCTTTATTGATATTTCTATCCTACAAAATTCCGGTTTTTGTTGCGCTATTCATAATAATATTTGATTTCTATTGGTTTGTAAGAACTCTATATCTTTTCTTTTTTCTTAAGGCCACTTACGACAAAATGAAAAAAAGATTACATACAGATTGGCTTAAAAAACTTGAAAAATTTCCTCCCAAAAAATATTCTCTGCCTCTCTCAAGCTGGCGCGATCTTTGGCACGTAGTTTTTTTGCCGATGTACAAAGAGGATAAAAAGATAGTCGAACAAACAATAGAGGCGATAAAAGCGGCTGATTATCCGAAAGAAAGAATGGTTGTTGTTTTGGCTATTGAAGAAAGAGCCGGTGAAGAAGCCAAAAATATAGCTGTAAAAATGAAAGAAAAGTTCAAAGAAGCCTTTGGAGATTTTATAGTTACGGTTCATCCGAATAATATATCGGGTGAAGTCGCCGGCAAGGGTTCAAATCTACACTTCGCCGCCGGGCAAATAAAAACAATGATAAATGAGAAGGGGATTCCTTACGAGCGAATTATTGTTTCTGCTTTTGATGTTGATACCCAGGTTCCAAGAGGTTATTTTGGCTGCCTTACGTATCATTATTTAAAAACAAAAAATCCAGCCAGGGCTTCTTACCAGCCAATACCTTTTTATCACAACAATATTTGGGAGGCCCCGGCTTTGGCCAGAGTCTTGAGTTATTCTTCAACCTTCTGGCATATGATGCAGCAAGAAAGGCCTCACAAACAAACAACCTTTTCTTCTCATTCAATGAGCTTTAAAGCTCTTGAAGATGTTGGTTTCTGGCAAAACAATATGGTTTCTGAAGATTCAAGAATATTTTTTCAGTCGCTGCTTCGTTACGATGGCGATTATAAAGTTGTATCTTTATATTATCCGGTTTCTATGGATGCCAACGTTGCCGAAAGTTTCGGTCGTACAATGATCAATATTTATAAGCAACAGCGTCGTTGGGCCTGGGGAGTTGAAAACTTGCCATATCTTGCTTTTGGTTTTCTGAAAAATAAGGCCGTTGCTTTAAAAATAAAAATTAAATATCTTTGGCTGCTTGTTGAAGGCTTTCATACCTGGGCGACAAGCTCACTGATTATTTTTTTGATGGGCTGGTTGCCAATAGCGATAGGAGGGCAGGCTTTTCGTTCCACCGTTCTTTCTTATAATCTTCCAAAGCTGACCCAGATATTGCTTACAATTTCAATGATAGGAATAGTTACATCGGCAACTTTAAGTATTGCTTTAATGCCGCCCCCGCCTAAAGGGAAATCCTTGTTTCATAATGCTTGGCTTGTTTTGCAGTGGTTTCTTACCCCGTTTGCCTTGATGATTTTTTCTTCAATCCCGGCTCTTGAGGCTCAAACTCGTCTGATGCTAGGAAAATATATGGGTTTTTGGGTGACTGAGAAGTCACGGAAATGATTATTCTAAGTGTATTTTCTTGGTAAAATCCGAAAACTTTGCTTTGAGCGCTGGATATTTTTTTAACTCAGAATCTTCCTTTAAGAGGTTTAAGGCTTCGTCGCGCGCAAGCTTTACTGTTTCGTAATCAGCCAGAGAGCCGATTGTTAGATCCGGGAATCCCCATTGTTGGACTCCGTAAAATTCTCCCGGTCCCCTTATTTCCAGGTCTTTTTTAGCCAATTTAAACCCGTCGTTTGTCGCAACCATGGCTTTTAGTCGCTCGGAACTATCTTTATTTGAAAACAAAAAACACCAAGCTTGTTGTCCTTTACGGCCTATGCGCCCACGAAATTGATGCAATTGCGCAAGACCGAAACGTTCGGCGTTTTCTATCCATAAAATGCTTGCTTTAGGAACATCAATACCAACTTCAATCACAGATGTTGCAACTAAAATATCAATTTTTCCCCGTTGCATCTTTTCTAAAACTTCAGTTTTTTCTTGGGATTTCATTTTTCCATGGAGCTTGGCGATATTGAATTTTGGAAAGATCTTTTTTAGTTTTTCAAATTCGGTATCAACGGCTTTCATATCCAGCTTTTTAATTATTGCCTCACTTTCAATTTTTTCTTCTTTAACCTCTTCAATTCTTGGACAAACAACAAAGACCTGCTGGCCTTTTATTATTTGTTCTGCAACAAAGCGATAAATTTGATTAGCTTGTTGGGGGAGGATAATTTTTGTATTCACAGTTCTTAATCCGCGCGGCATCTCGTTTAAGATTGAAATATCCAGATCCCCGTAGATTGCAAGCGTAAGCGTGCGGGGGATTGGAGTTGCCGTCATTGTTAAAAGGTGAGGCGTAAGTTTTTGACCGGAAGCCAATTTTGCCCTTTGTGCAACGCCGAAACGATGTTGTTCATCAATTATGGCCAATGCCAGATTTTTAAATACAGAGTCTTCCTGGATGAGGGCGTGTGTGCCGATGATAATTTGAGCTCTCCCGTTGCCGACAATCTCTTTTATTTGTTTTTTTGTAACTTCTTTTATTTCTTTTGTGGTTGGGTTGAAAAATTTGTTTTGAGAGCCGGTCGCCAAGACGATTCCAAAATTGTTTTCTTGGAACAACGAGTAAAAGGTATTAAAATGTTGCCATGCCAAAACTTCGGTTGGGGCCATAAAGGCCACCTGGTGATTTTTTTCCGCAACCTGCAGGGAAGCGATTGAAGCGACAAGGGTTTTGCCGGTGCCGACATCGCCGTTTAAAAGCCTGTTCATCGGGTGAGATTTTTCTAAATCCTGCAGAATTTCCCAAGCGGCTTTGCGTTGGGCCTGGGTTAATTTAAAAGGCAAAGAATCCACAAATTTTTTTACAATTTTTTGATTAAAGCTAATAGCTGGAGAAGTTTCTTTCTTTAAGTTCGCTCTTTGGGTTGCAAGAAAAAGCTGAATGAAAAAAATTTCGTCAAAACCAAGTCTTTTTTTGGCATGTTCAATCTTTTCTCTAGAATTTGGAAAATGGATTTCGTTTAAGGCAAGAGCTAAAGGCATAAGCCCATTTTTTCTTATTATGTTTTGGGGAAGAAACTCGGGAATTTCTTTAATAAAAGGTAAAAGCTGTTTTAGTTGAAATCTTAACCAGCGGCTAGTCACCCCTTTTGTTTCGGGATAAATAGCCACCAATCTTGCGGTGTGAGCCAAAAACTGATTTTCTTTTCTGACTAGTTCGTAAGAGGGATTTTGAAGATAAACCCTTTTACCTTCTTTGGAAGTCTTGCCAGAAAGGCTTATAGTAAGACCGGGTTTAAAAGTTTGAGCGAGGTATGGTTGGTTGTACCAAATGGCCGAGATTGAACCGGTTTCGTCTTTTATCTCTATTTCTGTTATGTATATTTTTCTTTTCCACGTGCGGGTGAGATTTATATCGGTTATTTTTCCTTGGATTGTTACGACTTCGCCGACGAAGACATCTTTTATTGGCAGAATTTTTGAGAAATCTTCATAGCGGTTGGGAAAATGATAAATCAAATCGCCCAGCGTTTTTATTTTGAGTTTTTTGAGATTTTTAATATACGCCGGGGTTATTCGTTTAAGTTCAGAAAGGGGAGTATTTAGAGAGAAAGATAAATTAGTAGTCATAATTCTATCTTTTACTCTATCCTAGATGTGTGGGAATAAACAAGAAACCCCGCCAGCGGCGGGGTTTCTTTGTTTAGATTACTTTTCTTTCTGTTCTGGTCTCTTATCTTTTTCTTTATAAGTTACTTTAAAGTCAGGAGCCAATTTTATCTGACCAGAACCTTTTGGTTTTTGATCTGGTTTTTCAGTTTCCTCTGTTTTGGCCTCTTCGCTTAAATCGACGAATTCGGCTTCAAGCGTGGTTTCTGGTTGTTCTTCGCTTGCTTCTGGCGATGGGCCTTGGCCTGGTTGATGTACGCTCATTATTTTATTTTTAAATCCGTTAATATTTTATTAGATTAACGACTTTTTAAATACGATAGATTTATTGTTTTTGGTCGGAACCTTCTTTTTTTTCAAACATCTTTTTTGTTTGCTGCAGGCTTTCAATTTGAGCCTCAAGCATTCGTTGTCTTGATTTTTCCTGTTTTAGGGCGCTGCGTATGGGAGCCGGCAGTTCTTCCCCAACTTTCTGGGATTTAAATAAAGCATCAAGCTGGTTTACAAGTTCTGTATATTCTCCGTTTAAAGCTTCAATTTTTTTATCAAGGATTCTATTCATGAATTTACCTTCCTCTTTTTCTGAAGACAGGGCTTTTGCGGCCTCGATTGCTTCTTTGGCTCTTTCTTCATCGTCTAATTTCAATATTTCTGCCGGCTTTTTACCCTCGGCTTTTTTTATTACCAACCCGAAAGATATCTCATTTAGTTTCCCGGATTTATCAAAATCAAAAATCGCTTCCACGCCAGATGCCGATGTGATAGAATCTAAATCTCTTTTGAGTTTTTCTTTGGCTTCAATCTCTCCAGCCTTTTCTTTTCCAAGTTCTTGCAGGTTTAACAGTTGAACCTGATCCGGGTTTGTTTTCGCCTTAACTTCTTTGCCTTCTTCTTTTTCAAGTCTTGCTCCGATTGCTGAGTTTTTTAAAGTTTCAAGAAGGGCTTGTTCAAATTTTTCTCCGGATGTTTCTTTTGTTTCCGGAGTTTTTGTTGATTCTTGATTAAAGCCCATTTGTTCTGGTGTTGGTCCCATACCTGGTTGAAAAACACTCATAAGTTTAATGATTATATTTTAATGTAAAATTATGATTTTGTCAATATTAGTGGCTTGGAGTCATTAAAAATATATCTTTTATTATATATCAAAACCCGTCCTTATTGGACGGGCTTTGATTCAGTGACGTTATTGATTTTGTTCCCCTTCAGCCTTTTTTTCTTCGCCTTGCGGCTTTGGCTGTTGAGGTGCTTGGGGATTCTTCTGTTCGTTCATGGTTTTTACATCTTTAATTGTTAAGGATGTCAGAAAGCCGACAGACTTTCCAAGCACGCAAATCTTATCACATTAGGATTTTTTGTCAACCCAAGCGAATATATTATTAAAGTGCAAAGTTTTGTATTGAGAACTTTTTGAGAGAAAACTTTGCGCCCTCGAGAGGATTCGAACCCCTATTACAAGCTCCGCAAGCTTGCGTCCTATCCATTGAACGACGAGGGCAACGGCTAATTACAATTCAGATAAATATTTTAAACAAGTTCTAGGTAAAAAACAAATCTACTCTTTTTTCTTTCCTTCGTAAAATTTATCACCAGTTATTTTCTCCCAGGACCAGTTAAAAAGTTTACCCCAGCCTTTTAACAAGTACCATATAATAAACGGTAATGCTCCGATGCCAACCGTGCCACCAACACCCAGAGCTAAGCCGGTGCCAAGCCCAACTCCAATTCCGCTCGTAGCAGAGAGGCCTATGCCTATGCCAGCTCCAATTCCGCCGGCAATAACCCCGACTTTAACATATTTTTTTACTTTTGGAGGAACACGATTCCACCAACCTTCGTTGTTGTTACCTCCAGATTCCGGGTATGTGAGTGGCGGTTTTTCTGGAGGGGGCAACTCATTTTTTTCTTGTTTGAGAAGCTCGATAGCCTTCGCGTAGGTTTCTTCGTTTAATTCTGCAGCTTCTTTTTCTAGATTTTCTGCAAGTTCAATATCTCCTTTTTCCCTATGCAGCGCTGCTAATTTCATCATTGTCTCCCTGACTTTTTCGAGACTTAAACTACCTTCATTAAAGTTATCTATGAATCTTTTTTCTTCTGTGGCTATTTCTTTATTTATTTCTTCGGGACTTCTTTTTGTGATTATGGTTTCTTCCCCACTTTTTTCTGGCAAGACTTCTATCACAACCGCTGATTTTTCCTGTTTAGATTCCGGCACCTTCTTTGGCGGAGGAATTACCTCAATTTCATCTGGCTTGATCGTTGCTTCTTCAGATCTTTCAAGCGCTTGGGCAACACTTACTTGTGGCGGCAGTTCTTTGAGGGTTTTCAATAAGACTTCTTGATCCGCTTCTTCGTGAGGTTTTTTTACTTCAAAAGGTTTTTGTTCCCTATATTTTAGACGCGCAGCGGTAAGTTTAATGTTTAGTCTGTCCAATTTGTCTTTGGCATTTTTTCGTTTTCTTTGGAGATCGTCTTTATTCCACTGATTTTTTGTGCGTTGGAATTTTTGTTCAAAGTCAGAAACTTGGCTTTCTAACAAAGAAACCCTCTGTTTTATAGGAAGTAAAGCTTCGTTGAGGCATTTTTTGTAAAAACCTTCAACGAGCTCTGGTGGATAGTTTTTTGCTGCTTCGGAAAAAGCGCCCCATATGGCATTGTCGTCTAAGTTTCCTTTTTCTGTTCTTGGAACAAAATCTACATCCTGACCTTCTTCGTCGGTATATCTTAGAGCGAAGTAAAAATGAGGGTCTTGGTCGTTATCCTCGTTTAGCTCAAGTTTTGGCACTACGCTTTTTGCTCCCTCGACAAATGGCCGACGTTCTCTGTCATACCTTTCCTTAAGTGAAGGGTGAGGGGCAAAGTTTTTTAGAGTGGCCTGGCGAAGATTTTCGAGAAACGAAGCTTCAAATTTCCCTATTTCGGTTTCTGTTTTTTCTTTTTCTGGTTGTTGTGTTGGCGGTTGTATTTCTTGCCCAGTTTGTTCGGGTTGTTTCTTGATTTCTTCTGGCGGTAGACCTCCAGCTTCGGGATTTTTATTCATAAGTTTATTATAAGCGATATTACGGCAAGCATAAAACTAAAGGAAATCGCTTGAAATGAGAAGAGTAAATTTTTACAAAAAATTTACATAATTTAGAAACATTATAGCCTAAGCCAGCGACTTATGGAATCGATTAGAGAATGTTTTTGTTCTTTTTCCGTCAAAAACTCAAGCAAGGCCTGGCGTATTTTTACAGGGTTTTCATCTCCGATCGGAATATTTATTTGGGGCATCAGGATTCTTTTACTTTTTATAATGAGTTCTTTTATATGAGGTGGTTCGTAGATTATCCAGAAAGATTCAAGCTCTTCAAATGGATAAAGCCTGTCTGAAATTACTATGCCCCGGGCAGTTATTTTAAAAGAGATAACCCTTGGTTCTTGAAGGGCGTGTACAAAAATAGCCAAAGCAGCAAAAAAGATAAAAATGGCAAACAGGAAATTTTTAAAAATAATAGCAAGAATTATTCCGGTAAGAGATGTTATAAGCCAAAGGGCATACCAGTTTTTATCTCTTTCATAATGAGCAAATTCTTGAGCCCTCCAGCTCACAAGCACTTTAGCAATCTCGGTTTCTTTTTCTCCTTCTTGGTTTTCCATTTGGTTAATTTTTTAGCCATTTTTCCCCAACTGGCGGTGGGGGTGAGATTCGGCCACGAGTAAATTTTCTGACGGAAATTTCTCTCGGCCCCGCCTCGCGGCGCTCGCCTTTCCGGCCGGGAAAACTCGCGCATCGCTGTGGCATTCTCATCTCACACGCAAGCCAAGCAGTTGGCTTGCTCCCTGCGGTGGGGGTGAGATTCGAACTCACGAGAGGATTGCTCCTCTAACGGTTTTCAAGACCGCCGCCTTCAACCGCTCAGCCACCCCACCTTTTTTATACT
>QZJN01000005.1 GCA_003599335.1 Candidatus Parcubacteria bacterium | reverse complement strand
CTCTTTTATTACTTTAGGTATATCTTCCAGATACCCTATCCCAAGCAAATGACGAGGTTTCTTTTTTGGAAGTTCGTTGTTAACCCAAGAAAGCATCCTAGACATTATTTTTTTATTGTCTCCAAACTCCCCGCCAATCCCAAAGCCATCAAATGGCAATCCGCCAATAAAACGAGCGCTTTCCTTACGTAATTCTTTGAACTTGCCACCCTGAACAATTCCATAAAGAGCCTGGTCTGTTTTGTGAACATCAAGACAAATTTTTGCCCAACGATGCGTCCGCCTCAACGACCGCCTTGTATATTCAAAATCTGCAGCTGGAGAAGTGCATTCATCAAAAGCAAAAATTATATCCGCGCCAAGATCTTCTTGAATCTTTATTGATTCTCTAGGGCCTATAAATAACCTTGAACCGTCCAAAAAGGATGTGAATGTAACGCCGTCATCCGAAATTCGTAAAAGCTTAGGCTGTTGTCCTTTCTTTATCTCAACCTCCGATTTTTCTTTCAAAATTTTACCCATACCAAAATCTCTCCCGAACCCAAGGCTAAAAACTTGAAACCCCCCCGAATCAGTCATTAGGGGTTTACGCCAATTCATGAATTCATGAAGTCCGCCGGCCGATTTAATAATTTTTTCGCCGGGTTTTAAATGTAAATGATATGTGTTGGAAATTAAAATTTGAGTTTTGGATTCCAAAACTTCATCGCTTGATAGAGTCTTAACAACAGCTTGAGTGGCAACGGGAACTAAACTTGGAGTCTCGATCTCGCCGTGAAGGGTTTTAAGCACTCCCAAACGAGCCTTACTCTTTTTTGAGTTTTTTAGTATTTTAAATTCAATCACGGGTCAAGTATTCTTTATTCTTCTTTCCGGGCAAGCCTGAAAAGATACATTGTCAAAACAACAACGACGATCGTTACGATAACGGCGTAGCCAAATTTAGCGGTAAGAGTATTTTTGGCTAAAGGAAAAAAGCTTTCTATTAAAGCCTTAATGGCTTCGTTCCAAGCTAAACCCGCGACAAACCCAAAAGCCGCAACAATATAACCAACCGTGCGCTGTTTTATTTCTTTACTAAGCTCACCGCTTCTTTGTTTTAAATTTCTAAAGTTTTCGTTCATAGACATATTCTAAATCAAATCGTAAAAAACTAAAGCTTCACCCCTCAACGCAGGCATTAAAGCTCTTAACTTGCCGATTATACCTTTCAATTAGTAATTTAGTTTGTCTTATCAGATCGTTATAAAAAACAACTAACTGATTATATTCTTCAACTTTTTGTTCATATACAGAACCCCTCTTTGGTCTTGTATTCTCAAGTTCTTCTCGTTTTGATTCAAGGTTAATAAATAATTGGTCAATCTGAACTTGATTAGCTTCAATAGATATTTTCAAAGATTCATCGGGTTTTGGGCAGACGCTAAGCGGCAAACCAAACATTTGAACCGCAAGCCAAGTTTCTCTGCCTTCAAAAACTCCTCTGCCAACAGCAACTCCAATTTCCTGAAAACGTTCGTGTAAAATATTTGCTCTATGACCCGGCGAGTTCATCCAGGCCAAAACCAAATCAAAATCGTCTGAAAAATTACCAAGCGCCAAATTTTCACCAACAGTAACGTATTCATAACCAACGCTTTCAATCCAAAATGAAGGCCCGGCGCCGGAAGGAGAAACATGCGCAAAATACTGATTCGAAAACATATCCTGAAGCTTCTTTTGAGATGCCAAATTCAAAGATTCATTCTCTCTTAGAACAAAAAGTCCGTTATTAATTCTTTGATTATTTGTTTCCGAAATTACCCCAGAACGAGTAAGAAAAGATTTTTGAGTCTGAACAGAACCCCTAAGGGGAGGCGGTGCGAGAATCTCTTTTTGAACTTCCTCCAAAGAAAATTCATTGATCTGATTCTTAAATTCCTCAATCGCTCCAAAATTAACAAAATAAACTTTCCATAAATATAAAAGGCTTGTGGCTATCGTTAAAACCGCAAATATCCTGATTAATTTTCTTAATATCCCTAAAGCTATTGACAAAACTCTAATATATGTTAAGATTAAATTCGCAATTGTTCCTAACTTCTAATGAAAGGGGTGAGGTCTTGCGCTTCGCCGACTACAACTTTGACAAGTTCTTTAAGGCCGAATCCGGCTTCTTTGCTCCCCTGATTGAAGAAATCAAGCGGGATTGCATCGGAATCAGCGAGCTTTGGCCATCGGCAGAAGTTCCGGCCAGCGAGCGCCTAGGCCTGACTTTGCGGCTGGCTGATTCGGCCGAGCTTAAGCTGCTCGCCGAAAAGCTGGAAAAGCTTCCTCCGGAGTTGAAACCAACCTGGGAAGACAATCTGCAACTTCTCCTTTGGACCGAACTTCTGGTCCAGAAGCTCTTCCGCCAAACCCTGCTCAAATCCTGAAACCAGCGGAGTTGACTCTTTAGTGAGTTGACTCCGCTTCTTCTTTTTTACCAGAAAGTTTACTATCTATAACCCTCACGGCATCTTCCAACCTCCTACCCTGTTCTGTTTCAAAAGCCCAGTTTCCAATAAAATCCCTATTGTTAAGCTCGGGTCCTTTAAAAAAATTTTCTGTTGCAACCGAAATCCCGAACTTCTTTGGTAGAACCTGATAACAATATCTATGAAAAGCTTTTAGGTCCGAGATCAGAGCGTCGTGTACGATTTTTCTTCTCTGATCGCGATATTGAGTTTCTTCTTTATAAGCCTCCCTATCAACCAAAAACTCTTTTTTACCGACCCTCTGTAAACTCAAAAGAGACTTATAATAGTCGCTCACCCCGCCCCTTATCCCTTTTACGAGGGAATCTAAAACCTCACCGGTCTTAACCTCTTCCGGTTTTGGACTTTGGCCAACATGTTTCCAAAATTCTTCCAAGACGCTATCGAAATTCTCTAATTTTATTGGTTGGTTTTTATAATTTTCATACTCCGGCAAATGTAAGATATGCTCTCTAAGAGACGAGAGATGTCCTCTCGGCATTGTTTCGGCCACAACCGGCTGTTCGGAAACTTGATCCGCCTCTCTCAATGTAAGGTCGTGATTTGCCTCAAAAACGGCATTCTCTTTTATTTCTCTTGGGGCTGACCCTGATTCTGGGTTCATAAAAGTTTTTACTTCAATGTTGTAATTATAAATCACCAACAACCGCACGCAAAGCAGGCTCAACTTTATCGGCTATTAATCGATGACCAGCATCGTTTGGGTGTATAGCGTCATACATAAACTCTGGATGACCAAAAATTCCCTCCAAAACATCCGGCACAAAAGAAACCTTTTTCTCTTTTACCAAACGAATAAACTCGTCTTCGTATTTATCTTTAAACAAACCGCCCCTAACCCCAAGCAAAATAACGCCTGCGCCCCTTGAATGTATTTGATCAATAATTAAAGCCAAGTTATTAAAAGTTTCTTCCGGAGAAATTCTTCTTAAGGCATCGTTCCCACCGAGCAAAACAATAACCACCCTCGGATTTTTCATTAAAACATCTGTTTCTAAACGAGCCAAAGCAGAACCGGTCGTATCACCGCTCTTACCGGCATTAATAATATTAAGACCAAGACGATCGGATAATAAAGAGACAAAATTATTATTTTGAGAAGAACCGATGCCCTCGACTAAACTATCACCAAAAACAATTATATTTTTTCCTGTCTTGGGCCTATCTATAAATTTTTCTTCTTTCAACAGAAAATATAATCCAAAAATAAAGATTGCTCCCACAACCCCAAAAATAAGGGCTTTTCTTACAAAGAAAGTCATCTTTTGAACTGATTTTAACATAAAACCCCGCTTAGTGCGGGGCTAAAATTTTTGGTTTCAAACAATAAACCTATCCTTTAGTTTGATCAAAAATAGTAACATCCCCTTTATTATACATCCCCATCTCATATCCGTCGTAAACAAAATGGTCATTGTTCTGATAAAAATACAAGGCCGTTCTTCTATCAAGGACGACCATAAAACCCCTCAAGCCACTTTTTAGAGGAACAAGATCAACTCTTTTAACTTTGGTGAAAAGATAATGAGCTTTATCAAACAAAGGGTTGTTTATACCCATCTGTCTAGCCATTTGTTTAACAGCCATAGCTGGCCAGAATTTAATCAAAATTCTTGTAAAAAACCCGGCCTTAAGTTCTTTATTTGGAGTCATTAATAATATTATACAACTAATTTTGTCTTTTAGTCCTGTGAATAAAAATCAAAAAAGTTGTCACCGTTATAAATACGGCAAGGCCTACCAAAACCGCTAAAGTTATAAATTCTTTTTCCACAAAAGCACCCCCGGCATAAACGAGTATCAGACCAATAGGAATCTCTGCCAAAAGAGTCGCCCAAAAATATCTTAAAAATCCGATGTTAGTGAGTCCCAATATATAACCGGGAATTTCTGAAGGCATGGCCAATCTGAATAAAAGCAAAACAAAAAAATGATGCTCCCTGGGCACAAGCTTTTCGTAATAATCAACCTTGTGGGCCAATCTAAGTCTCTCCAAAGCCGGCCTGCCCCACAGCCTCGATATATAAAAACTTATAATTCCGCCCAAAACCCATCCGCTTAAAAAATATAAAAAGGTGATAAAAGCCCCGTGGGTAACTATGGCTGGCGGAAGAAGAATGGGAGCTATTGTAAAAGGCGCAAGCATAGAAGAGAGCGTCGCGCCAAAAACTACTATGGCAATGCCAAAGATACGATACGTCTCCATGTATCTGACCAAAACATCAACGTATTTATAGACAACGGTTTGCAGGTAAAGCGATGAAGCAAAAACCCCGATAACTATAACGGTTAAAACCAGATAAAAAACATCCCTCTTATTCATCGCTTTTTTTCTTTAGATCAAGACAAACAGAATTTATACAATAACGCTTTCCCCCTTTTTCCTCTGGCCCGTCGTCAAAAACATGGCCAAGATGAGAACCGCATCGTTTACATCTAACTTCAGTGCGATGCATGCCGTGGCTAAAATCATCTTCAAGTTCAACATTCTCAAAATTGGCCGGCTCGGTAAAACTCGGCCAGCCTGTGCCAGAATCAAATTTTGTATCTGAAGAAAAAAGCTCTGCACCGCAGGCCGAGCAAACATACATCCCCTTATCCTTAATTTTATAATACTTGCCGGAAAATGGAGCTTCGGTCCCTTTCTCCCGTAAAACACGGTACTGCTCTTCCGTTAAAAGCTGCTTCCACTCTTGTTCACTTCTTTCCATAATTTTTAAAATTTTTTATCTTCTTTTTGTATAACACTTAATACTAAATACAAAATACTTGGCTATATCCGGCACGTCGAAATCCCTTGTTTTTCAAAATATCTCTGGTGATATTCTTCTGCCTTATAAAAAGTTTTTGCTGGTTCAATCGCGGTTGCAATCTGCTTACGGTAAGTTTTTGATTCTTCAAGTTTGCTCTTTGAAGCTTCGGCCAAGTTTTTTTGCTCTTGCGTATGATAAAAAATTACAGAACGATACTGCGTGCCAACATCAGCTCCCTGACGATTAAATTGGGTTGGATCGTGAATTTTCCAAAACGTTTCAAGCAGTTGATCGTAAGAGATCGACTTGGGGTCATATTCAACCTGAACAACTTCGGCATGACCGGTTGTATTTGTACAAACCTCTTCATAGCTTGGGTTTTCCAAAGTTCCGCCCATATAACCAACCTTAGTGTCAACAACCCCTTTTAACTGATGAAAAGCATCCTCAACCCCCCAGAAACAACCGGCTCCAAAAGTGGCTTTTTCCGTTTTTAAATTTTTATCCTTCATAACAATGTAAAGTCAACTTTACCTTTATTATATTGAACCTTGGCTAAAAAGCAACGCTTTAAGGATTAATGAGCCGTAGAGTTGAAAGCATTTGTTCTTCAATTTCTCTGTCTTCTTCACTAACAACTCCTGTCCTAACCACCTCATCCCCCATCAAAGGATCGCACCCGGCGGCATCAACCTCCTTTCCTTCACGAAAACATTTTACTCTTAAGTTTTCAACCTTAAGACCTGACCAAACAAAACCAAAATCGTCCCAGCTTGCCGGTTTTTGAGTAAAGTTGGCGCTCATCATCCCCCAGACGCTTTGGTCTTCAAGTAAAAAATCAATTTTGTTTTTGGCTTGGATCGGATATTGACGCGCTGATTCTTTAAATTTTCCAAAAACACCCTCTGTCGGAATCCCTTGCGGAAAAACAGAAACGTGGGTGACATCGGAATGATGCGTTAAAGGGAAAATTAGATTTGGGCTTGGTTTATAGAAATTAACTCCGTAAATATAAGGGCTGTTATCGAACTCCTGAACTTCCCAATCGGGGGGATATTGTATTTCAAATCCGAATTTTTCGCTGACATAAGTATTCCATCCGGAAAAATCGGGCAGGGCAGATTTTGGCGTCCTAAAATTCCAAAAAATAAACCAGCCAAGAACCAAAACTAAAAGACTTAAAATAAAGGTAATGGAAAAACTTTTCATATATAACTTATTTTATCTTAATTAAGTCTAATGAAAAAGCCCGCCGCCTCTAAGAAGCGTCGGGCTTTCCAAAAGTTCGTATCCTTTAGGCGGCGCCGCTGGCCGGCCTGGAACTACCGTTTTTCAGCCGGAGAAGCCTCTCCTCTGATGTCAACTCAAGCTCTCCTTGGTCAATCATTCGCCAGGCCTCGGCCCTCACATCTCCCGGTGAGAATTGCTTGGTTAAAGCAAGCAATTCTCCAATCTCCATACCTTCAGAGGATTTGAGCGCCTCCAGAATTGCTTCCCTGATCGGATTTTCCATGATTCCCTCCTTGGACGTTCTGCAAACTTTATATACCAAATCTTTAAATATGTAAAATTATAAAGTTGACAAAAATATACTATTATATTACTTTAATTTCGGTTCCTACGGACTTAATTTCTGCCGCAAAGGAGACAAAGCAGTGCAACGCAGAGGCAAGACCGAAGACACCCTCAAAATGGTACTTGCGATTCTTGAAGCCAATTTCGCAACCGAGCTTGGCGGGAGAAGGGGTGGTTGCTTCTGCCTTCTTTCTCCTGTGAGCCACAACCCGATCCAGTATTTTATGGTCGGCGAGGTGCCAAAAGACAAAGAGGAAAAATACCGCCTCTTTGCGCGGGAAAAGGCAGACCGACTGCTTTTGAACCGCGAACACAAATCAAGCTGGCAGTCGCGCAACGAGGAAGCCGGCCAGTACGGCGGGGCAATCCGAGGATGCGAGTATCTATTTTCTTTCTCCGGCCTGCCCCAGTTGCTGGACGAAGCGCTGATGCTCGTCGTGGCGATCATTCATGGCGATCTGGATTATGAGGGCGCCCGCGCCATCATCCACGAGAGCCAGAATCCTCACTTTGTCAAGCTCTATAACCTCGCCATCGTCAACCAGCCCTGACCAGCGGCAAAAGCCAACGGGCGACCCTGAATTTATGAAAGGGTCGCCTGTTTCTTTTTTTGTTTAGTTATTAATATCTAAAAACTTAAAAATCGTGTTGGCAATTCCTTGAGCCGGACGCTCAGGAGTATTTATAAGAATCCTTTGATCTTGGGGATTAGTCAAAAAACCGGTTTCAACAATCATCGCCACGGTCATCGGATGAATAGAGTGTTCGTACCTTCGCCAATTAAAAGCATAATACCCCCTCATTCTTCTACTAATATTTGAATCCTGTTTCATTCCTGTAGTTTTGGCATACTCTTCGTTGAAAATCGAAACCAGCTCCTGGGATTTACCAGTATAATCCCTCCAAGGAGCCGCGGCTTTAAATCCGGAAACCCGAGTGTCAGTGCTGCCATCGGCATGTATTGAAACAAAAACATCGGCAAAATACCTTGGCGGTATTGTTGCCGGCAAAAGATCAACGACAACACCCTTGCTCTCAAGCAAGGCTTGAAGTTCTTGGGCAATTGCCAAAGCAACCTCCCACTCTTTTTTACCGCCGCCCTGGGTACCTGCGGTTCGTCTCAAACCACTTAACTCTTCCGGAACGTTTTCAAGCTGCCAATGACCAACTTGGACGCCAACCCTCAAAGGGCCTTCTGGCCTTTCCCAGTTTTGAAATTCCAAAGGCAGACCATTTATTTCTGTTTGGGTTATTTCTTCAAAACCAACCTCGGTATCAGTAAAACGTTGAGCCTGATAGGCATAAGCAAAAGCAATAAATCCCAAAAATAAAGCTATAAAAGCTCCGTAAATTAAAAATTTGGGCATTGCTTTGAAAATATTTATTTAAGGTTTTCCGCCAAAAAAGTCAGGGTTTTTGTCCAGGCATCCGTTGTTTCTTGCGGAGCGTAATTTGCGCCAGAAGGATTGGCAAAAGCATGTCCAACCCCGGGGTAAATATGGACTTCGTTTGGAATACTAAGGAACGTTAGAGCATCACGAAAATCGTAAACGCTAGAAACAGGAATTGAGCTATCTTTATCTCCAAAGATTCCCAAAACTGGCCATTTGATATTACTGAGCCGGGTTTTATCCGAAATTAACTGACCGTAATAAATCACCGTGGCATCAAGATCTTCGCCCGAAAGGGCAAGTTGCAACGATTGCCCCCCGCCAAAACACCAACCCAAAGAGGCAATTTTGGTTGAATCTTGGTTACGAAGAAAAGAAACAGCCGCCCTTAAATTGCGTAAAGCCTCTTGCTGATCTAAAGAAGAAACCAAAGCCCTGGCCTCTTCGGCCGTTGCCGCCACCTTTCCTTTATGTAAATCAACTGCTAAAACATTGTAGCCCTCCGATGCAAGCTGGCGTGCCATTTGTTTTATATTTTCATTTAATCCCCACCATTCATGAATCATCACGACTCCGGGGTAATTACCACTCTCTTTTGGTTTTACAAAATATCCTTTAATCCCTCCAAAATAAGAAACTTCATCGCTTAAAACCGAGGCCTCATCTCCATTTGAAAGCATATCAACGTTTTTCATTTCTTTTGTTTGTTTGTTCAAAATCTGCCAGCCTACAAAAACAGCTGCAACTATTATTACTGATAAAATAATTTTTTTATTTACCATACTTTGAAACTATAGCACGATAAAAATTATTTTCAAAAAACAAACTGGGGCGCACGTAAGCACACCCCAGTCACAAAGTTGCAGAATCTTCAGGCCGCGACGAGCTCCGGTTCTTCCACCGGCTTTGTCGGATCTCTCGGAACCGGCGCGTCGGGGTCGCCGATGTCCGATCTGACCGGAAGCCTCTTAGCAATCTCTTTCTTCCAGGCCACTTCCAGTTGTTGACGGGCGCCTTCGATGGCCGGAGCCACAAAGCCATGGCCATACAACAACTGAACGTCGCTGTCCGGAAAAAGTTGCCTGCTCCCATCAGCAAACGAACCGTGGATCTGCCCGAGGATGCAGGTTTCCCCGCTCTCGAGATTGAGAATGGCTGGGTCAATCTTTACGGCCCAACCCGGGCTCGAAATATCGAGGATCCTCGCACCCCGCTGAACGCACTCTATCGGATTCCACTGCCTCAAAGAACGCATGGTGTTTCCTCCTTGCCAAAAGTATAGCTGGGTTATTCTTCCTGTCAAAAACAGAGGCTATGCTTTAGCCGCGACAATGAGGCTCGCCTTTTGAAACAAAGCGCCCGAAAAAGTCGCCGGCTCTCTTCGAGACTCGGTGATGATGCTACCATCGAGCCTCTTTAGTACAAGCCATTGGTGGTGTCCAACCCCCAGACGAGGATTGTCCGGCACGGGTCTTGTTTCCGAAACAATAAAAGGCCCTTCGCCAAGATTGCCCTTCGTAAACGGAGAAACTTCAGGTCTCCAACAAACCCGGTCTCCAACTTCAAAATTCAAGGTTTCTTCCATGGCCCACCTCCTTGGATCTGCCCAGAGTATAAACATTATTTATTAAAGCCTGCAAATAAAACAGCAGGCCTGCTCGCGAATGCAAGCAGGCCTTCAAATCCGGACACTAACTTCTAGGCCGGGTTTCAAACGAACGATCCCGAGTTTACTGAACAGCAAAATCATCCAGTAAATAGGGTCGATTTCGAACCACCGCTCTCCGAAGTTGATTCGCTTCGGATCGTGATGATGGTTATTTTGGAACAACTCTCCAAGAGTTAAAGTCGAGAGCGCCCAAGTGTTGCGGGAGTTGTCGGGAAGGATGTGGTTTCTATATCCCCACATATGGCCGCACCAATTCACAATGCCACCCTGAATTGGCCCGCTCAAGATCGAAATCGGGAGCAATAGCCAGCACCACCAGGTTGGCGCAAAAAACAGGAAAAACGAGGCAAACAGACCGCCCATCACAATCATAATGGATCTACTGCTCGCAAATCCCTCAAACCACCTCCACTCTGGAAACTTTCTTTGCCGATACAGCTCGACGATCGCGTGGGCCTCTTGCTTGATTTGAAAGTACAACCTCTTGGTGGCGAGCATCATGCGCGGTGCCGCAACGGCAAAATCAAGACCAAGCCTGGATCTTGAGAAGTTGAGCGGCGAGTGAGGATCTTTTTTCGTATCGCTGTGTTCGTGATGTTCAAGATGCATCATCGCGTACGCTTTGGGATGCAAAAACGCAGGCCCTTGGGAGAACCAGGTGAGAAAGTAAAACACCCTCTCCCAAAAGCGACTCATCGTGAACTGCTCGTGCGTGACGTAACGATGCAAAAAGAAACTATGCATGAACAGCGAAAAGAAGAAGTGTCCAACGACACATAAAACGAAAGTTGTTGTGCTCATGGCGCGTTAAACGCAAACCCCCTTTCGAGAAGATGGAAACAACTATATTGATGATAACACGCTCGCACAAATGATCAAAATACAAAACCCTTGCGAGTTTATTTGTTTCTCGCCGCTTCAACCGATTTTTCAACCCAATCTTTCAACTCTTCTTTATCTTCCATCACGTCTGGAGGAAATTCCCAAAAAGACATTACAACTTGTTTTCCGTCTTTCTTCGCGTAAGTAAAAGGCTTACTGCCTTTCTTTTCAAAATCTGCTTGATTGTTTGGACCGACTTTAAAATAAATCGCGTCGTCGGAAATTATTGCAAAAAATATTCCGTCTTTGTATAAACCGTATCCGCCAAACATCCGCTTTGAAGTAATACCGGGTATATCCAAAAATACATCCTTAATAATATAGTCGTGAAAATCTTTTGAGCTCATAAATTAAGATTATCTTAAATCAATATTTTGCCAAAATAAAATCTAAAGTATAATAACTTTAAATCTGTTCCTTAAGGAGAAAAACATGTTCTTTACAGCCGCGCTTCTGACAGCAAGCCTGCTCGTTTCGCCTTCGCCCGATAGGATCAATCATGTAAAGGCCGACCTTCTCAAAGGTGGTCTTTCCAAACAAGAGACCGTGGCTCTTTTTGAAGATCCCCGACTCAAGGTGATTCCAATTCGCAAGCCAGAACTTACCTGGGCTGAACTTGAAGAAAAACTTCTCGGCAAAGAGGGCCTGGCGAACGCAAAGGAGTTTTTGAAAAATAACTCCTCCGTTCTTGAAAAAGCCGAAAAGCAGTTTGGGGTTCAAAAAGAAGCAATTGTCGCCCTTGTCGGAATTGAGTCTTTGTGGGGCGAAAACCTTGGCAAAGACCCGGCAATTCTCACACTCTACAGCCTCTTGGCCCGCGCTCCCGAGAAAAGGTGGCGCCGATGGGCTCACGAATTTGTGGAGCTTACGCTTTACTGTAAAAACTTGGGGGTTGATTGCTTCACAATCTTGGGCTCAAGAAGCGGGGCCTTAAGCATCGTTCAGTTTATGCCAATCTCCATCCGCCTTTATGGCTATGATGGCGATGGAGACGGTAAGATTGATCTTTCCAATAATGCCGATGCAATTTTTTCGGCAGCTAACTTTCTCGTAAAACACGGCTGGCACAAAAACAAACACAGAGCCTTTGCCAGGTATGTTGGCAGCGACGGTGGTTACCCAAAGATCACCAAGTTGCTAATGAAAGCTTTGGCACAAGAACAAAAACAGGCCCAAGTGGCCGCATCCGCCCATCGGTAGAAGATTACTGGTGGGCGCGTTTTTTTACTCAATGATCTTAATAACTTTTTGCCTTGAGTTATGGCCGGAGATAATAGAAATTTTTGATGGAGAAGTATTAAAGTGACGCGCCAGTGCCAAAATAATAGCTTTATTTGCTTTACCCTGAACCGGCGGCTCTTTTACGAAAACATTAAAATTGGCTTCGTTGATTTGTTCTACTTTTTCCGTTTTTGAATTCGGTTTAGCCTTAACAAAAATTTTCACTTAAGCGTGCTTTGGCACAACCATTGCCGCAAGAATATAGGCTATCACTCCCGGAAAAAAAGCTGTGAGCACAACAACCAAAATCCAGGCCAAACGCAAAAGCGTTGGATCAATATTAAAATACTCTCCAATGCCTCCTATCACGCCCCAAAATATCTTGTTTTTATTGCTTTTATATAATCTTTTTGGTTCTTGATTCATTTTCTTAAACGTTACACCCAAAATTATAATCTTTTGTTTTTCAAAAGCAAGGCGTTTACGGCAACAATAACCGTTGAAAGCGACATAAATACCGCGGCAAGAGCCGGTTGCAAAAATATACCTTTAAATGCCAACACGCCGGCTGCCAAAGGTATGGCCACAATATTATATCCGGTTGCCCAAAAGAGATTTTGAATCATTTTTGTATAAGTCATACGGGAAAGCTTTATAATTTTAGGAATATCCCTCGGATCATCCTTTACTAAAATAATACCCGCAGATTCAATCGCAACATTGGTGCCGGCTCCAATGGCAATGCCCAAGTCCGCTTGCGTGAGAGCCGGAGCGTCGTTAACCCCATCACCAACCATGGCAACTTTCAATCCGCGATTTTGTAAATCTCTGACTTTGTGTACCTTATCTTCCGGAAGCACACGAGCAAAATATTCATCAAGCCCAAGTTCTTGAGCAACTTTCTTTGCCGTTGATTCACCATCTCCTGTTATCATCAAAACCTTAACACCCGCCTCCTTAAGCTTTTTAATCCCTTCTTTTGACTCGGGGCGAATGGCATCAACAACATCTATTGTCCCGATTATTTCTCCATTGCTTTCAACCACAATATTGTCTCCCCCTTTTGTGCCTACAAATGTTCGCTTGCCACCAATAAGCGCTTCAGCCCCAAGACCGGGCACACGCTTAAACCCGGTTGCCTCCTGCAAGGGCAAACGTTTTTTCTTCGCTTCCTCCACCATCGCTTTTGCAATGGGATGCTCGGAATGAAAATTAACTGATGCGGCCAAGATCAAAACCTCATCCGAACTTGATTTTACTACTTTAAATTTTCCTTCAGTAAGAGTGCCTGTTTTATCAAACAGCACAACATCAACCCTTCGTGCAGCTTCAAGAGCCAAACGCTGTTTTACTAAAAATCCGTTCTTCGCGGCCTTGGTTGTAGATATAGAAGCGACAAGGGGAATCGCAAGACCAAGAGCATGCGGGCAGGCAATCACCAAAACCGCCACCATACGATTGATAGCAAAAGGCGCATCGGCTAGGGCAAGCCATATTGCAAGCGTTATTGCTCCGGTTGAAACAGCGATAATAGTGAGGTAAAAGGCCGCCCTGTCAGAAAACATCTGCAAACGGGATTTTGAACTTTGTGCCTCTGCCACCAAACGCATCACTCCGGCCAGAAATGTTTCCTCACCGACTTTTGTAATCTCAATAGTAAGTGAACCGTCGCCATTTGTTGCACCGGCAATAACTCCATCCCCTATTTTTTTATTCACGGGCTTTGATTCTCCGGTAACGATTGATTCGTTAATGTCTGAATTGCCCTGTTTTATAATCCCGTCGGCCGGCACGCGTGCGCCTGGTCTTACAAACGCCAAATCTCCTTTTTTTAGATCAGAAAGCAAAACTGTTGCCGTCGTGCCGTTTCTTAAAACTTCTGCCTCGTCTGGAATCAAGTTAGATAATTCCTTGAGGGCGCCTTGAGCGCCAGATACCGCCCGCATTTCCATCCAATGACCGAGTAACATTATAGTTATCAATGTGGCCAATTCCCAAAATAGGGTCTCTCCATTGCCAAGAAAAACAACCGCAACGCTGTAAAAATAAGCCACCGATATTGCAAGCGCAATGAGGGTCATCATCCCTGGCAACCTAGCCCTAAGCTCGCGATAGGCCGAGGCCACAAAAACCCAGCCGCCGTAAAAAAAGATTATGGAAGCGAGCACAAAGGGCATATACAAGGAGCCGGAAAATATCGGCGCTTCATAACCAACAAGGCTTTGCGCGATGTCGGAATATGCAACTATTGGGATGGATAGAATTAAACTTACCCAAAACTTGGCTTTGAATATATTAGTGCTATGCCCAGCGTGTTTATCAAATCGCCCTGGTTCCTGGTGCCTGGTGCCTGGTGCCTGAACTAAATTCATCCCACACTCGGGACAAAGTCCGGATTTTTCACGCTGTATATTTGGATGCATCGGACAAGTAAAAACCTGCATATTTTCACTTTATCATACCCGTCAACTTTAATAATAAAAACAAAAGGCCCCCTGCTAAATTAGCCAGGGAGCCTTCAGGTAAAGGACTTAATGTCGATTGGATCTAAAGAGTGATCGTTCCTCGGGATAGACTCAACAAATTGCTCAAAGGTTGTGTCGCCCGAGTCAAACCTCAAGGAAGAAATCAGCTGAACAAGAGCCTTCTCTTGAGGATCTTTGGTGTTGAGAGGCCTCTTCCAATTCTCTCTCGCCACCTTGAAAGCCTCTTTTACCCGAACAACAAGCTGGCCATCGGCGCCGTTAATCCTTAGACGCTGACGCAAAACTTGTTGGCTCAGGCAAACCTGCAAACGAGCAGGCGAGTTGTAGTAAAACATCGCCGTAAGAACCTCCAGCGCCTCACCGGCTTTGGCAATTGGCTTGGGAGGTGGAAGAGGTTCGGGACCCTTCCTGCGAGGGGTTGCCGTTTGAGCGTGGCGAGTTGCCCACTCTGCTTGTGAAACAACGGGTGCGGCCGGTTGCGCTTTTGCGGCTGGCTTTGAGCTTAGAGTCCTAGTGGTCGGAGCCGTCGGTTTTGGGGCCGGCTTTGGAAGTTCGACCACCTTAGAGTCTGCAACAACTATAGATGCCTCTCCATTTTTACCTTTTGGTTTTGTCTCAACGGCAGAATTTCTTTCTGTAACCAACTTGGCATCCTCCTCAAGAACTTCCTTGAGAAAACCTGCCAACCGGGCACAGACCGAAGACATCCGCTCAAGCAACTCAATCCAACCCTCCTTGTTCTTACGAGGAATACGGTTGAGCAGCTGACGAGACTGTTCGTTTGAAAAAGATAAAAATAAAGAGAGAACCTCAACTCCTGCCCGACTTCGCCAAAGAAACTGCATCAGGCGTCTAAAAATCTTAATCGGGTCAGAGTAGGCCAGCCGACCACGGATAATTTCGTCACCTCGATCGGTATCATGAAGTTGGGAGGTTTCCAGTTCAAAAGGCTTTTCCCCCCGCAACAGAGCTTGTGCCAGAAAAATCAATCGAGCTTTGGGACCACGAAACTGATTGAGGTTTGAGGCACGGCCCTGGCTCAACTTCCCATCTACGATCATCTGCTGGATCTCGTCGGGAAGATTAAGCAGCTCCATCTTTATTTTGATGGTTTGAGAGTTTAAGCTCATCAACTCACTGAGCTGGCTCAATGACATCCCGTCTTCCAGAAATCTCTTGAAAGACCTGGCCTCCTCAATGGGGTTAAGCCTTTTTTGGTGAAGGTTTGCCATCACTTGAAGTTTCAGGATGTCAAGATTGCTTAGCAAACCTTCCTTGGCAATACAAGGGATGACTAGTTTTCCTGCCATCGCCGAGGCCCTCCAACGACGCTCTCCATCCATAATCATATAGTGTCCGCGGATTTCTGGGTGAGGACGCACAATGATCGGATGAATTACGCCTTCAGCTCTAATAGAAGAAGCGAGTTCTTCCATCTCTTGATCACTGAAAGCCTTGCGCGGTTGATTGGGGTCGGGATGAATGAGCCTAATTTCGAGTTGCTGTAAAAGAACGCTTGCTGGGCGCGACGACATCGGCCCTCCTCTCTTCGCTAGCTTCCAGCGATGGGCAAATAATACATATCTGTTAAAAAAGCGTCAAACTTAAAAAGTTTGACGGGAGGGCTTAAAAAATGAGGGGTCAACTTTAAGTTTGACAATTTAGTAAACAAAAAGTATTAATAGATATTAGATTTTTCAACCCAAGGAGATACGAAATGGAACAACATCTCGTAGGAGGAATTGTCGCCGGCATTGTTGTCTTGGCAACCACATGGTGGCTGGGCAAGAAAATAAAACCGGATGATGACGCCTCCTTTCCGGTGTGCCCGGAATGTGGCGACAACCAGGTAACCTATCGTGTGGAAAAACCAACAGATCCAAAAATCTGCCAAGTTCACGGCTCTTTTTGATTTTACCCCCAAACCAGTCGCGGCTGACCCATAGTCAGCCGCTCTGCTTTTTATGGAAACAGTTTCAAAAATTCAAACAAGGGCATAAGGCCCAAGGCCGTTGAGTTAACCGAAGGAAAAACTTGGTTAACCGGTCTTAAATCATTAAAAGGTAGAAGTGGTTCGGCAAAAAATAAAGCTTTAATAACAACACCGGCAAAAACGACCAAAAGTAAAACAGCAATTCCGCCAACAATCACAAAAGCGGCTATTTTTTTCTTATAAATAATTTCTTCGTCCATGGTTGGTGGAGCCTTTGAATTTTTGAGCGATCTGTAAATCCCAACGACATAAAGAGTGCTTAGAGGGGCAAAAATAAAGTTATTCAAAAGAAGATTTATATACTCAAAAATAGGATTTGACCCCTTCTCTCCGATAAAAAATTTCATGCTAAAAGCGTCTCTTGAAGCAGAAAAGCCAAGGCCAGCCAAAAATCCAACCGCCAAAGCTATCAAGACAACAATAATCCCAAAATATACATAGCGTAAGACAATTCCCCACCAATATCCCCTCACATAATGCCAGCTTCTAGCCAAAGAAATTATCGGTGATGCTTTTTCGGCAAAAAGGATATAACTACCAAGGCTTAAAATTATGGCCAAAAAAATGGCCGGAATAACAAAAAGAAAAAAACCACCAAAAACAGCAAAGGCAGTTATGGTAGAAATCCATATTATCGGGAAAAACCTCTTTAAACCTTCTTTCCATATAAACCCAAAACTTGGAGTAGACGAATCTTGAGAAACGGCGAGCTCTATAAGAGCCAACCTGAAAAGCAGTAAAAATATAACTCCCAAAAGAGAAAAAATTAAAAAAGGAATTTTTCCAAAGGAACCAAAAGTAACCGGCAAATATAAGAGGCTCGGTACCGCTCCGCTCAAAAGAATAATCCTCCAATAACCCTTATATCTCAAAAGAGATTCCGAAAGTAAATCCTTGGCTCCCTTCAGGTTAGGAAAAGAACTTTGTTGTTGTAAATCCATAAATCTTTATAAAGAAATGAGCACTGCGCCAACGACCATTAATGCAGCTCCGAGTGCAACTTTCCAACCAAGAGCCTCGCCCAAAAACAAAGCTCCAAAAACAACAACAAAAACAATGCTTAAACGATCAATAGCAACAACCCTTGAAGCAAGTCCGGTTTTTAAAGCCGCAAAATAAAAAAGCCAAGATAAAGCCCCCGATACACCGGCAGCAACAATAAACAACCACTCCCTTGAAGAAAATTCGCCCAAAGAAAAACCTTGGAGTTTTTTTAGAGCAAGACTGACAATAACCAAAAATCCGCTCATTATGATCGAGCGAATCGTTGTGGCAACGGTGCTGTCAATTGTCTTTAAACCAAGTTTGCCGAAAATCGCTACTGAAGCCGCAGATAAAGCTGCTAAAAAAGCATAAACCAACCACATACCTTTTTATTATATAACAAAGTAAAAATTTGACACGTGTAGGATTTTTTAATATAGCTTACGTATCTTTGATCTTTACACGAAAGGAGGCGCCCGATGAAACGGCGTCTTTGCGTATATCTGTTTGTGTTGTTTTTGATTGGGTCGGGCGCTTCCGGAGTTCTGGCTCAAAATCCATCTCCGTTTACACACCAGCAAAACCAGCGCCAATCCTACGACCACAGCTTCTGGAAATCGATGGGACTAAGAGCGGCAGCCGAATGGAGTGTTGGCTGTCTTTGGGGTCATCTCCAAAAACGGGGTTGGAAAGGATGCGCGGTTGAAGGTTCCTGGCGGGCTGCCGCCGGGACTGGAGAGCAGTTTTCCATGGGACTTGCCGCAAAAGATATTGATTACTACCCAGCGGCAAAAGCCATGCATTCCTTTTTTGTTTCCATCAAGGAAAACCGCCTTGATGGCATGAGAGGAAAACAAACCTTCTGCAACTACCGCACTTTCTACCTCTGGGCTTCTGTCAGCTACGATTTTTGCAAGAAAGATTTCGGCTGGCAGATCCTGGCCGGACGCAGCATTACAAGCATTCAAGCCGCAGCCCGGGGAGATTCTTTCCAAATCGGAAAATCATTCCGGTTCGGAACGCCAATCTTTACAACCAGACATACTCCGAGTCTTCAAGCCGGAGCTTACAACTCTTTTGGCACAAACTTTCTGCGCAGGGGTGTCTGCGACGGATCAATCAAAGAAATCGCCGACTACTGCTTAAACCACGAGCTTCTGCACGATCTGCAATACCGGAGGATGCGCGAATGCAATCGTTTTGTTGACAGACCAACCATCAAACTCGCCGGTAAAATCGGCGTCGTAGACAAAGACTGGTCGGAGAAATACAACAATTTTCCGATCTCTTTTGGCCAAGACGCCTGCTACTTCGTCTTCGGGCAGGGCGACAAGGAACTTAATCCTCTCGAGCAAGAAATAAGAGCGATCTATCCGCCCATAACTTCCATCACGAGAGGCGCGCTCATGTTCCAAAACTCAACAGTTCCAAAACCATAACCGCAAAAGGCAAAGCTCCTCGTTTTTACGAGGAGCTTGCTCGTTTTTGAATATTCTGTAATTTTCTATAGTTGATTTATTTGGCTATCAACTTCCTGAAATTCCCTGTCTAAATCTCCGAGATCAACGTTTTCCAAAGACTGATTTATATCAGATGTTGTATCGCTGTTAGAAGAGTCCTGGGTTGTTGGAGCAACGGCCGGTCTTTGAGTCATCCACCACCACAAGCCTATCAAAATAACAACGACAATAAGGATAATAATAAATGTTTTATTCATAGTTTTAATTTAGTTTACTGTTGAGTTTGAGAAGTGGTAGATGTCGTGCTTGTGTCCGGCAATTCAAGTTCGTCAACCCTTGGAATTTGAGCTAAAGCCCTGGCAACATCATGAACTGCATCGCGGGCCGACTTGGCAACATCGCGCAAGGCGCTTAAATCCCTGTGAATTAAGTTGCGCGCATTCCCAACATCTCCTCTTAGGGCTTCGCTGGAAGAAGTTGAGGCCGTAAAGGTATATGTTTTGAGAGCTTGTTCAGCTATTTTAGTTCTTAAATTACTAATCGCATTCTTGGCAACCTCGTGCTTGGCTTTAGGTTCTGCAACATCAAGCCCATTGGCTTCGGCCTTATCAATGCGGCTCAAAATTCTGCTCAAAACGTCTTCAAGCTGATCGGCAACTTTTGAAAAATGTTCCGTCAATCTCTTATTTAACTCGTTCATCTGATTGTGAACGCGCTCAAGTATCTGTTCCTTCCTGTCGTCTCTTATACCCTCTATTCTTTGTTTTAACTGATCGCGCTGTGTTTCAAAACGACGCCTGGCTTCCTCGCGTCTTTTTTCAAATTCTTCCCTGAAAGCTTCGCGACGATCCTCCATCTCCTCTTTAATTTGTTCGCGTCTTTGTTCAAATTCTTCGCGGGTCATTCGCAAACGATCACGAGCTTCATTTGTAATAACTTCAACGTTTTGCCTCTGTTGCATTCTCAACTCCTCAAGACGTTTTTGAGCTTCCATTCTTTGCTGCTCCAAAGCTTCTCGTTGCTGTTCGAGTTGACGCAAAAGCTCCGCCGAAGGAGCCGCTGGGGCCGTTGGGGTTTGCGCAAAAACAACTCCCGCCCATAAACTCAAAATTCCTAAAATCCCGAAAAAATATTTCATAGGCTTTTAATTTAAATTTTTGAGTTAATAGTTAACCTAACTATACCCTACACCAACCAAGACGTATTGTCATTATTAATTTTTACACACAAGATAAGAAGCCACTATTGCTGCGGTTTCTGCGCGAAGAGTAAGTTTGCCAAGGCCAAATACGAGAAATTTATTTTCTTGGGCCTTTTTTATTTCTTTGGTTGTCCACCCCCCTTCTGGTCCTATCCAGATTCCGATTTTGGAAAACCGATCCAAATTTTTTTGCGAAAAAAAATCACCCTCTTCATGAAATAAAATATTGGCCTTATTTTCTTCACTTTCTTTAAGGCTATCCTCAAATTTAACCGGTTGTGTCAACGTTGGAATAATCCCTCTTCCGGATTGTTCAGAAGCTTCCTTGATTATCTTTTCCAAACGCCCCTGGTTAAAGTTAAGTTTTACGGTTCTTTCGGTTATTATCGGGATTATTTTTTTTATACCAACTTCGGTCGTTTTTTGAACGACTAACTCAAAATTCTCTCGCTTTAATATAGAGCAATATAAACTTACGTCCTTTAGGCTTTCGTTGTTGTTTTTGTTTCTTGAAATAACCTCAACACTCAATCTATTAGCTACCATATTGGTTATCTCCACCAGAGCTTCGTTTAAATTCCCATCGGCCAAAACAATTTTATCGCCAATCCCAATCCTCAAAACATCCTTTATTTGATGAATTAAAGCTCGATCAGAAAGATTTATCTTATTTTCCGATAAATCAAAATTCCCTATAAAACGGTGTTGCTTCATTTTTGGTATCAACCAAAAAATTTTATCACCGACAAAACCAAAAAAATAAAAAGGATTTGCAACAAAACTCCAGATAATGCTCTCTTAAGCCTCACTTTGGTATGAATCCAGATATGAAACTTTTGTATTGATATAAGAGGCTCAATTCTTAATTTAAAATAAAAAAACTGCAAAGCATCTGGCATCACGCCTCCAACGGCTCCAAAAATCAACGGTGTGAATAAAGTTTCTCTCGGCACTCCATGTAAAACAAAAATTATTAAAAGACCAATAAACATATCTGTGCCGATTTTGATCAAATCAAAAAAGAAACTTTTATTTATTTTCATGTCATTGTTAAGCTTATTAGATTTGTCTTCTTGCATTGAACCCAAGTGGTAATCCCAATGAGGAATGGCATCAAGCAAGAAATGACTTACAAAACCGACTATAAACCCAAGCCATGGGTTTATTGTGATTATATTTGCAAGCGAAGCTCCTATAACCGAGTGTGTTGCAAGGGTCATAAAGGGTCTGGGGTCGGTTGTAAAAAACCGACCCCTAGTCTGTGGGAACGAAACGAACGCCGGGAAGATCTTCCAACACAGAGACTTCTTGGCGAGCCGGGCCATGAACCTCTGCGATGTGTTCAACCCTAACACCGGCGGTCCTTCCGTTCGTGAAACGAAGACGAACCACGCCGTCGTTAACCCCAAGAAGCTCCTTCACGGGACTGCTTAATGGGACTAACTCTCCTGTTTCGCTTTTCAACTTAATGAGCATTGTTGGCCTCCGAAAGAAACCAAACTACCCCAATAATACAAAATTTAAAGAAAAATAAAACCCCTATACTCAATTTTCAATTCTAATCGATTCAATGACTATGGGCGTCTTTGGCCTTTCTGATTCATCGACTTCAACACGGCCCATTGCGTCAACAACATCTTGTCCTTCAACAACTCGGCCAAAAATAGTGTAATCGTGTGGAAGGTAAGGCGCGTCTTCCAAAAGTATAAAAAACTGGGAACCGTTTGTATCGGGACCGGAATTAGCCATGGCCACAACCCCTTTTTTATAACCTTCCCTGTAAGAAGGGGTGTTTGGGTTAAGTTCGTCTTCAAACCTATACCCAGGCCCTCCTGTCCCGCACCTGCCTGTTCCTCGCGGAGGCTCTGCGCAGAAAGGATCTCCAGCCTGTACCACAAACCCCTCAACCACTCTGTGAAAAGGCAGACCGTTATAAAAATCCTTACTGGCCAAAGAAATAAAGTTAGCCACCGTTTGAGGAGCATCTTCGTTGTAAAACACGATCTTTATTTCTCCCATTGTGGTGTTAAGAGTTGCCGCACTACGACCGACCGGCTGGGTATTTTGTAAATCCATATTTTCTTTAGTTTCGTCTTTTGGCCTGATTAAAAAATAAAGGCCGACGCCAAAAATAATAATTAACAAAACTATCGTTAGTTTTTGTTTCATACAAAACGTCTGTCGATGTCTTTATGATCGTGTTCCGGAATGAATAAAATAACAAGACCAAGAATAATTCCTAAAATTGCAGTCCAAAAATGAGAACCACCAAAAAGCCATTCATCAATATTGTCAAGAAGATACCAGGTTCCTCGCCAAATAAGAACAATGCCGACAATCGATTCAAGATTATGAACGACTATTCTCCCAAACCTTTGAATTTTCCTTTTAAATGGAATACGCATGTGAAAGCCATATAAAAATAGCAAAAAGAAAATGCCCTGGCAACTGAAGGTTTGAACTTCAATCACCAGGGCTGGTGGAACTACTAGACGCGGGCCGTGATGGTCGTCTCGCCGGCGGACTCGTCGATGGTAACACTCACGCTCCGATAACCGGAGAACTTAACCTTATCGGGGTCTTGTCCTCCAGAGCCGGCGTGAAAAGAAAAGAATCGCTTTTGCGGCACAACAGGACCAGAGGGTGGTCCGGTTGGTCCATATTTGCGCTCTTCTCCGGTAGCAGGCGAGGCTGGTTCAGCCGGTAAGGCAGCCGCAGAATCTTGGCCGGGAGTAGCGGCCAGCGAAGAAACAGGCGTTGGAGCAACAGGCCGCAAAGGAGTCCTGACTCCTCCACCGCCCCTGTTGCTGCGAAATGCTCGCAAGAGGCGCCGGATCAACTGCCAGAACAACCACAGCAACAGACCGACCAGCGCAAGCGCGGCAAGCAAGGCAAGAAGCCAACCAAGAAACCTCCACAGAGCGCTGATAAAATCCTTGAGACGATCCGTGAAGCTCTTGGAAGATTGTTCCTGACCTGCCGTTTTGGCTGCAGGAACCGGTTCTGGACACTTAGGGCAAGACTGCTCCCAAGCAACCAGCCGGTTTCCACAATCCATTTTGTAGCGGGGAACTCCAGCCAAATCAACCAGAACCATTGTGCCGGCTGGCAACACGTCAAAGACGAATTGCCGCCGGGACTGATGCCAGTTATGACCGGAAAATTCCCTCTCCAGGTAAACCGGCCTTAATTTCAGCTCGGCTTCCTGGCGTTCGCTCAACCGCCCTCCGAAAACCGGGTATTTTTCAACCTCGGCGTTGGGCGGGACATCGACGCCGGCCAAATCAATGACTTTGGCGTCTTGCCGTTGGCTCGCAAAACTCAACCCTGCAGCCAACAGCACAACCACAACCAACAACAAAGCTTTTTTCATTCACTCCTCCTCGTTGGTTTTTTGGCCCGTTTGTTTTTTTGTAAGGTTCGTTTACTTGCTGAACGCTTTCCTGTCCAGCCAGCTTCAGGGGTTTTAAAATATTTTTAAGGTGCTTCCCCTAAAGCTGCCTGAACACGAATTAAATAATTATAAATAACAAATATATTATACTATATAAATAACTAAAAGTCAATAGTATTGATAGCGCCGTAAACAAAGCTGCCCCGACAACAGATTTCTCTATTGTCGGGGCAAGCGTCCTATGGCACAAACCAACCAAGGTTTGTCAGATACACCGCTTTGGCCCTAAGTTCTTCTGGAACATCATTCAGGGTCGGATAGACTTTCCCTTGCCGTAATCCATTCGAGTCCGACCGAGGAAAAATTCCTTGGTTCACACCAAATTCCTGTTTGGAGCTTTGGGGTGAAACCGCGACATTCCCCTGGTTGTCCTTGACCAGGGGCCAAGGCCGCGATTTGTCTCTCAAAAAAGGAGCGTAGGCCTCCTCTTGGAGTTGGGAATAGGTGTACCTTGAACCCCACGGCAGCTCTACGACGTAAGCGTTCTCGTCGAAAACCCCGCTTGGCAGACGGGCAGGGTTTGCAGCGTAGGCTTCAACAAGCCTGAACTGGGCGAGTCGAAGACATTGCTCATTGCGAAGTTGGGTCTGGTAAAAATGCAACGAGTCTTTGACTGGCACGACGTACTGCTGCCAGCCCACGAGCCCGGCAACGACCGTCAGAATCAAAAGCAATAAAAAAAACTTCGCAAGTTTTGTCATGCTCTTTCTCCTTGAATGTTTTTACCATTGAGAACCAACCTAACTAATAATACATAATCTTATATTTGTCAAGTTTTTATGGGTAAAAAAGACCACGAGGGCAGATGCCGCTCGTGTTGAAAAAGTGAGTGGGTCTGCCGCTCGTGGCGACAGGAAAAGAACTATATTGAAAAAGAAAAGAGCTATGAGAATGCTGGATATCCAGCGAGAAGAACTACCGAGGGTCCGGAGCTTTTTGACGATTAAGTTTTCCTCATTTGGCCTTTCCCTCTGATTTAATTTTAGCTCAACTAAAATCTATTGCAACCAAGCAATGTTAATAACTATAGACAGATTTATCTTAAAGAGTTTCGCTAAGTCTGTTAATGTACCCGCAAAATTGGCAAGTCGGGCTTGCAACCGGAATGTCTTCTGAAAGAAGCGTATCTTTAGCTTTATTTATGAAATCTTGAGCGCGCTGAGGCGAAGTTTTTATTTCTTTCAAATCTAAATCAAAAGGAAAACCCAGATGAAGCTCCCCGGAACGCGGTGTAAAGTATGCCAAAAAGGCAACGTTTTTGGTTTTATAACCATTTTTTTCTAAGAGTAGATCGTATGCATCCATCTGCAACTGATAAGCCTGGTGAACATTTTGAGTAGGAGAAGCTCTTGTTTTATGGTCAAGCGGAGCATAAAATTTGTCATCCAAAATAAGAGCTTCATCCAGTTTTCCGACAAACACAACCCCCTCTTCGTCTATGAATTTAAGAAAAGATATGGGCCTTGGAACCAACTTGAGGTTGCGCCCTGAAACCTTTTTTTCAAGTATCGGAGGCAACAAACCTTTCACTCGGTATTTACCAAAATAATTTTTTATATTCAAATCCAAACCTGTAGCAATACTGGCCAAAGGAGAAGAAGGCCGATCAATCTTGAGACGATATTTAAGCCAAAAACACCTCGGGCAATCCCGCAGCAAGTTAAGACTTGAGGGAGATAAACGATATGTTATATCTTTCATTTCTTAAACAATAACTCTAAAAGCTAATAAAGAAAATGGTAAAACAAAAAGCCCTTTTGGTTTTGGGCTCTTTTGTTTACTTTCTTTTGTTTACTCTGCTGAACTTGAAGCTGTGGTAAAAGAGTTGTCTGAAGAAACAGATGTATTGCTGGAAGCGTCTGCCGAGGAAATTCTGAAATGATACATTGTGTTTTCAAACAATCCCGACAAACCAATGGAGTGATTCGTGACTAGAGCCGAGGTTGAGGAACCCAAGCCGTAACTTGAACTCGTGCCAAACTCAACCCAGGAATCGGCCGGCTCATTGGTTGTCCAATTTATCGTCGCCGAGCTTGTCGAGACTGCGCTTACGGAAATTCCAGAAATCACGGGCGCGGTTGTATCCGGCAAGCCAGAAGTTATAAACACTCCGTCTGAAGAAATCGCGATGTTGCCCGAACCATCAACGGATCGAGCCTGAAAATGATATGAGGTCGAAGCCTGCAGTCCATTCAGAGTAATACTGTGGGATGTTGCAAGAATGTCTTTAACCGCAAAGAGACCGTACAAAGAAGTTGTCCCATAATTTACGCGAGAAGTTGCTGGTTCATTTGTAAACCAACTTATTGTTGCAGAAGAAGTTCCAACGGCACTCACAACCACAGAAGAAATCACTGGCGCCGTTGTATCACTTGTAGCAGCCGATGTTGTTGTAAATGTATGATCAGAAGAAGTCGCCGTATTTCCGGACTTATCATTGGAAATAACTCTATAATGGTATGTCGTACTTGGTTGAAGACCAGATAATGAAAGCGAATGAGTGAAGACAAAAGCGCCATTTTCCGACACAAGCCCATAGCTTGTGCTTGTCCCATACATAACCCTCGAATCACTAAGTTCGTTGGTACTCCATTTTATAACCGCAGAAGATGTCCCGACGCTCTGAACCGAAATTGAGGTTATTAACGGCGCCGAGGTATCGGGAGAAATAATCACCCCAAAACCAACTCCTTTATTGATTTTTCCTTCGGCTTCAACAGCTTTTTTAAAGGCCTCAATTGCCTTCTCATAAGCTTCTACGTAATCCCCTTCTGCAAAAGCAGACTTGGCTTCGTTTAATTTTTCTTTAGCCTCAAGAATTTTTTCTTTCGCTCCTTCCAGTTTTTCAAAAACATCATCTTTTTCTATGAACTTTATTTCAATTTTATCTTTGCCCTTGCTCTTGGCAAATGCAATATTTGGCTCAAAGTTTAATTTCTTCAAAAGGCCCGGTGGTACAAAAGATTTTTTATCATCATCTTCATCGTCATCGTCGTTGAATCTGAAAAAAGCAGATGATGTTGAGTTAATAAATCTTTCCAGCTTATCTTCAACGATTGATATTTTATGTTCAGCCCTTTCAATGGCCTTAGCGGCTTTATCGGCGTTTTTGTTCTGCAAACTAATCGTCGTTGTCGTGCTTGAAGTCGCTCCGGAAGAAGCGGTTGTGTTGATTGTAAAAATAACTCGGTCTATGTTTCTCTGAACCTCAATAGATGCAACTTGGGCTCCTTCAAGGGCCTGTGCAAGCTCTGGGAGATGGACGATTAATTTTTCCTGAAGGCGTTGCTGTCTCTCCTGAATTTGTTCTAACTTTTTCGCTATCTTAGAAATTTGGTTAATGTTTCCCCTGTCTACAATTTTAGCCAATCTCTCTTCGGCATCTCCAAGGTGTTTTTCAAAATTTTCAACAGCTAAAAGAACCCCTCGATCGGAATCAGAAGGAGCAATGACTGCCAAAGCCTTTCCTTTTATTTCCTCGTTGGCAAAAATTTCATCCTTCAAAGCAGCCAGTTCTTCTGCTTCATTCAAACGCCTTTCGGCCAAACTTAAAGCGAACTCAACTTTGCTTTGCTCTCCCAAAATCAAGGTTTTCTGGACCCTTTCTCCCCATAATTTCAAAGGATAAAGAGTATCTGTTGGAAGACTCTCCTTGGCACTCGCAAAAGTCCCGACTAGGGCGATTGCAAAAGCAACAAAGGCAACCCCGGCTTTTAAAACAAAATTTCTGACTATAAAAATTTCCCGTTTTGGCTTAACCTCAAAACCAGCGAGTTTTTCAAGACGACCCCTAGTCATTAAAACCCATTGAGGAGAAGGTTTAATACCCCGCAGCAATCTCAAAACCTTTTTTATTTTTAGATTTTTTAAGAAATCCATATTAATTAAAAACCTATTTCTTACTATTTATAGCCCTCGCCTTTTTTAAGGCTCTGTGTATAGAGACATAAACGCTGGCTGGTTTCTTACCTGTTAAAGAAGCTATCTCAAAAACATCAAGATCTTCGACATAACGCCACCATAAAATATCGCGCTGCTCGCTCGGTAATTTTGCGAAGGAAGCGACAATCAAACGGGCTTCGCTGTTTTGTTGAATTACCGAAGGAAGTTGTGCCTCGTCAACTATTTCAAACTTGTTTTCATCTCCCAAACCATCAAGGCTTTTTGTTTCGTATTTTTTGGAACGATAATGATCAACTACTAGGTTGGAAAGGGTTCTGTACAAAAAAACTTTCCAGTGCTGAACTTCGTTGCCTTTTTGGACATACTCCCAAGTCCGCAGAAAAACCTGAGAAACCAGATCCTCGGCTGTTTCTTTGTTTGAAACCCGAAAAGCAGCAAAACGAAAAAGTCCTTCTACAAGTTGATCGTAGGCTCTTAAAAATTTTTCCGCCTGACTTTTATTATCGGCTTTTTCCATTGACGCTCTTTTTGCCAAAACAGAACCCATGTCTATTTTGACGCTAATTTGGCAAAACTCATTACACCAAGAACTCCCCTTTTGGGGGAGTTTTGAATGCTTCTATTTGGCTGCTTTCTTAATCGCCTTAGTAAGACGTGATTTGAGACGCCCGGCTGTGTTTTTCTTTATAACCTTTTCCTTGGCTGCTTTATCGACAAACTTGTAAAACTCCTTCAGCTTGGCCTCTGCTTCTTTTGGTTTACCCGAAGAAATCAATTTGCGGATTTCCTTGTTGGCTTTTTTGATCCGGGCTTTGTGAATTCTGTTATGAGACTGGTATCTTTTGCTCTTACGTAAAGCTATTTTAGCAGATCTTGTTACTGGCATTTTGGCTAACTTTTACCTTCTAATTTTCTTATCTGGTCTCTTAATTTGACCGCTTTTTCAAAATCGAGCTCGGAAGCGGCCTTTTTCATCTCGGACCTAAGATGACGCAATATTTTTTTACCATCTTGGGCTTGTAATAGCAAGTGTCCGGGTAAAGAAAAGTCTGTTTCCTCCTTTATTTCTTTTTTTCTTACCAGAGGGGCAGAAACTTGTTTAATAATACTTCTTGGAATAATGCCTTCCTGTTTATTAAACTTTTCCTGTATTTTTCTCCTGCGCCTAGTCTCTTCCAGGGCTGCTTTTATAGAACCGGTTATTGTATCGGCATACATTATAACCGCACCCTCGACGTGACGGGCAGCCCTGCCGGCCATCTGAATTAAAGTTGTTGAGTTGCGCAAAAAACCCTCCTTATCGGCATCCAAAATAGCCACAAGAGAAACTTCTGGCAAATCAAGCCCCTCTCTCAAAAGATTGACACCAACCAAAACATCGTATTTGCCTTCCCTTAAATCTTTCAGTATCTCCGGCCGCTCCAGAGTTTTAACTTCCGAATGAAGATACTGAACTTTTATTTTTTCTTCTTTAAGATAATCCGTCAGCTCTTCAGATAATCTTTTGGTCAGAGCCGAAACCAAAACTCTTTGTTTTTTTATGACTCTCTTTTTTATTTCTTCTATTAAATCGTTAATCTGTCCTTCGGTTGGCCTGACTTCCATTGTGGGATCGAGAAGACCTGTCGGGCGCACAAATTGCTCAACTATTTTTTCTGAATGTTTGTATTCATAGGGACCGGGGGTAGCTGAAGCATAAATTCTTAAACTTGCTTTCTTATCGAATTCTTCAAAAGTTAGGGGGCGATTATCTATGGCCGAAGGCAACCTCCAGCCGTAATTTATCAAAACCTCTTTTCTTGCTCTTTCTCCGTGCCACATTCCCCGAATTTGAGGAATGGCAAGATGAGACTCATCTAAAATGCACAAAAAAGGATCTTTTTCCTTGCGAAGTTTCTGCGCATAAAGAAAATAATCAATGAGGGTAAAGGGGGGGCTGCCGGTTTTACGAAATTCCAAATGAGAGGAGTAGTTTTCCACTCCGGCGCAATAACCGGTCTTTTCGAGCATGGCAAGATCATTATTGGTTCTCCATTCCAACCTCTCGGCTTCGAGAAGTTTTTTGGCAGCTTTCAACTCTCTTAATCTTGAAGATAATTCTGCCCTTATGTTATTGAGGGCAACTTTCAGAGTGTCCGATGGAGCGACCCAATATTTTGCGGGAAATATTCTGATTTCCTTTATTTCCGAAAAAGAAGGTTGGGGAGAATCTTCTGCCGCCAAAATTCTCATGATTTTATTTTGACCTATCTCGATACGAAAAATTTTACCACCCGTAGCCGGATAAATTTCAACCAGAGAACCTCTAACCCTGAAGGTTCCGTGTAATTTTTCAACCTCATTGCGAGAATACTGAAGACTAACAAGATTAGATAATAAATTTTTTAGCCCGATTTTCTGACCCAAAGAAAAAAGTAGGCTTAAATTGTGATATTCGGCCGGCGAACCAATATTGTAAATACAAGAAACAGAAGCGATTACAATAACGCTTCTTTTTGTAAGCAAAGCCTGAGTTGCTCCGTGTCGGTATTTATCTAAATCCTCATCTATCTTCGCATCTTTAGCTATATAAGTATCGGTTTGAGGAATATAAGCTTCCGGTTGATAGTAATCGTAATAACTTACGAAATAGTGAACTTCGTTTTTTGGAAAAAAATCTTTAAACTCCTGATAAAGTTGCGCGGCTAAAGTTTTGTTCGGAGAAATAATCAGGGTCGGACGCTGGATTGATTCAATCACCTTTGCCATTGTGTAGGTTTTTCCAGAACCGGTAACCCCAAGGAGTGTCTGATGTTCAAGTCCCAAATTTATACCGCCAACCAAGTTTTCTATGGCCTTTGGTTGGTCTCCTCTGGGATTAAACTTTGATTTTAAAACAAATTTATCCATTTGACTTTTGTTAACTTTTGTTGCTTGACTTTAAGCCGAAAATATTATATAAAATTTCTGAGTTCCTGAAAAAGCGAAGGAGTGTCCCCGCACATGACCCAAAAACTGCGCCTGGTTGCTTTCTTCCTGTTCACCGGGAGGAGCGGCGCCTGCCTTTCGATAATTAACCTTGCCTTTGTGAGCTACGTCACGTACGATTTTTGGAAAAATTCCGATAACGCCGTCTTGTTTCAATTTTTCCAAAACCCGCATCTTGATGTCGCCACAAAATGGTTCGGTGTTTTATTGGGAGCGGCGGTTCTTCTCTACGAGCGCTTCTTCTGTCGGCGGTAGTTCTCTTTTCTCCTTTCCAAGGGGCCACCAAAACAACGGTGGCCTTTTGCCTATATGATATAAACATCTGTCGTTGATAGAAGGCAAAAAAAGTGCTTATTTAAGATTGTAGCGCTGAATATAACTATATACCATAATTATCAATAAAAAGACCATGATTGCATCTTTAGAAGGATCGGTTCAGTTAAAAACAAAAAAATACGTTGTTGTTAAAGTCGATGGGGTCGGATACAAGGTTTTTACTTCCCCGGAGACTTTGTCTAAACTTCCTGCCGCAGGAGGAATTGCGAGACTTTTTACTACGCTTGAAGTAAGAGAAAATGCCCACGAACTTTATGGATTTCTAACCAACGAAGAGCTTGAATTTTATGAAACGCTGCGCACTGTTTCTGGAATAGGACCAAAATCAGCTATTGGAATTTTATCTCTGGCTCCGGTAAAAATCCTGGCCTCGGCAATTATAAATAAAGACACAACTTTTCTTACCAAAGTTCCCGGTATAGGCAAAAAGACAGCCGAGCTTGTCGTGGTTGAATTAAAAGATAAACTCCAAGAGTTAAATTTCGCATCAACAACCAGCTCTCACGACACCGATTTAATCGAAGCCTTGACCAGAATGGGGTATGGCGTAAAAGAAAGCGCCGAAGCTCTATCTCACGTAAACCCCTCTGTAAAAAACGAGGAAGAAAGGATAAGAGAGGCTTTAAAAACTTTAAGCAAATCCAAGAGATAGTGAAAACAGACGGACAAACCGGGCAAAAAGACTGGGACGAACTTATCGTCCTTGAAAATACTTTTCCAAAAGGCTTATTCCTACAAAGCTGGAGATGGGGCGAGTTTCAAAACAAAATTGGTCATAAAACTTTCAGGTTTCAGATAAAAGCTTCTAAAAACTCCAAGTTGCAGGCTCTTATTATTCAACATGAACTACCCATGGGGAAATCCTATCTTTACTGCCCCAGGGGTCCTGTGATTGCTTCCGAAGTAAATAAAGAAAGTATCAAAGAGTATCTTTTGGATTTTGTTGAAAAAATTCACCTGCTTTCCAGACAAACAGGATCTGTTTTCTTAAAAGTAGAGCCGCCCTGGATTTCACCAGAACAAAAAGATTTGCTTGATTTATTGAAAGAATCAAACTTCCATGCTTCTGACAAAAACATCCAGCCTAAAACGACGAGGGTTGTTGATATAACAAAATCCGACCTTGAACTTGAAGCTTCGTTTAAACCAAAAACTCGTTATAACATCCGTCTCGCGCAAAAACATGGGTTAAATATAAAAGAAACTAAAGATATTGATAGTTTTTTTGGACTCCTTCAAAAAACAGCCTCTCGTGACGGGTTCAAAACCCACTCCAAAAATCATTATTTAAACCTGATGGAATGTTTTCAAGAAGATAAAAAAGAAAAAAAACAACCTTTTACAAAAATCTTCTTTGCGGAAAAAAATAAAGAACTGGTAGGAGCAATCTTAATAATGTTTCATTACCCCAATGTTTATTATCTCCACGGAGCTTTCAGCTATGAACATAGATCTCTAATGAGCCCCCACCTCCTACACCGCCACGTTATGGAAAAATCACGCTCCCTTGGTTTCAAAAACTATGATCTTTGGGGGATAGATGAAAAACGCTGGCCAGGCGTAACAAGATTTAAAGAAGGTTTTGGAGGTACAATCTCAAACTTGGCCGGAAGCTTTGATCTTGTTTTGGATAAAAGTTGGTGGCAGGCCTATAAAACAATTAGTTCGCTTAGAAAACTGTGGCGTCGTTAAAAGAATTCATAAAAAAACTTACACCTCCCTGGATCTTAGAGATCTATCATTTTTTATGGGCTTTTGTTGGAGCCTTGATTTATGGATTTCCAGGAAAAAAGTTGAAAATAATAGGCATAACCGGAACCAACGGTAAAACAACAACAACCCATCTTCTTACTCATATACTGGAAACCGCCGGATACAAAGTTGCTTCTTTGTCTTCCCTTAGATTCAAGTTGGGGTCGCGCGAATGGATAAACGAACTAAAAATGACAATGCCCGGTCGGATGAATGTTCAGCGTTTTTTATATGAAGCCGTAAAAGAAAAAATTACCCACATAATCTTAGAGGTCACCTCGGAGGGAATAAAACAACATCGCCACGAATTCATACCTTTTGCCGGAGCTGTCTTGACCAACATAACCAAGGAGCATTTGGAAGCCCATGGAGGATTCGAAAATTATAAAATGGCCAAGTTTAAATTATTTAAGGCGGTGGAAAAATCTGCTGTTGAAAATAATTTTGTCGTTGTTAACCTGGATGACCCGGCCGGGAAAGAATTTATGAATGTAAAAGTAAAGCAAAAGATTGGTTATAGTATAAACAAAGAAACAAAAAGTTTTCCCGACTTTATCCTTCAGAAAGCCGAGAACATAAAACAGGTCGGTTCAAAGACATTATTTGAAGTTTCTGGCATAAAGTTTCAAACCAACCTTCTTGGCCACTATAATGTTTCCAACGTTCTTGCGGCAATATCTACGGCTGAAATTATTGGGATCGATCAAAAAACATTAAAAACCGCTGTCGAAAAATTTATTGGCGCACCCGGGCGCCTCGAAGTTGTTTCTGAAAAACCCTACAAAGTAGTGGTTGACTACGCGCACACTCCAGACGCCCTGGAGAAAGTTTACTCAACATTGAAAGCATCTGGTGGTTCTCTTGTTTGCGTACTTGGCTCTGCCGGAGGCGGCCGCGATAAATGGAAGCGAAAAGAACTTGGAAAGATCGCGGCGCAATATTGCCGCCAGATCATTGTCACAAACGAAGACCCCTACGACGAAAATCCAAGCGATATAATAGATGAGGTGGCTAAAGGGGCCGAATCATTCGGAAAAAGAGCCGAGAAAGTCTTAGACAGAAAAGAAGCTGTAAAACTGGCCCTGACATTGGCAGAAAAAACAGACACAATAATAATAACCGGCAAGGGAGCGGAGCCTTGGATGGTTGTGGCCCAGGGCAAAAAAATACCCTGGGACGACAGGCTGGTTGTTAAACAGCTCCTCGCCAAAATGAAAAATACAAAACAATGAAACCTTTTGAAATAATTCCTCACGAAGGAGATCTTTGCCTTAAAGCAGCCGGAAAAAATCAGAGAGAGCTTTTCCGTAACGCCCTTTTAGGAATCAATTCATTACTAAGTCGCGCTGAAAACTCTCGGACAGCAACAAGCCAAAGAGAAATAAAAATTTCCTCTGAGAATGTTGACTCTTTACTTGTTGATTTTCTTAACGAAATCCTCTCAATGGCCCATTTAAACAACGAGTTTTATTTTGATTGTATTTTTTCAAGCCTGACCCAAACAGATCTGGAAGGAAAACTTCTCGGAACAAGGGTTGATATATTTGATGAAGATGTAAAATCTGTCTCCCACCATAAAGCCGAGGTAATCAAGCACGCCGATCGCTACAGCGTAATGTTAATTTTGAATATATAAATTTTGGAAATTTGTCCCCAAAAAAAGAGACCGCGCCGGGTTTTGTGAACTCGACGCGGGGACGAAATTGGGTTTGACCGCTGCCTGTTATGGAGGTAACAGACAGGGACTGAAGAAAGGACCGCTCTCCTGCTATTGCAGGAGGGTTTTGGATGGCGTCTTGGCACCGGCATTGTTGGAACGGAGGCGTTCCACGTCTTGAGCCTTCACTTCCAGGCGACACCGCTCGCAATGACGCAGGTGTTCCTGAGCCTGCAAAGCCATGCGCTTGGCTGCCTGCTGATTCTGGGGATCCAGCTCCAGCTTTGCCAGTCGCCCCGAGGTCAGCTCGAAAACGAGCGCCCTTCCCTCCTTGTTTGAACAAGAAGAAAAGGTGAACTCGATGCTGGTTGGCCGTTCGCTGATCAGCCCTTGCAGCCGCCTGGTCGCTTCCATTCGTGCCAGATACTCGTGATGGCGAGGATCTGGATTGTCGCTCTTGATCGTGATCGGTTCGTTGAGGATCGCGATGCTCCGCGACCCGGTTACCACACCAAATGGATTAAACACGGTTGTTGCCATCCTTCCTCCTGAAAGAACTTGTCCTGTTTGGGGACTTGGATTGGACACCTGATGGGGTCTATTATAGGAGGGTTGCCTTTCTTGTCAAACACAGCCCCAAAAATGTAGATTTTAGTATGAAAAAAAGCCCAACCTTAATAGCAATCCTAAACAACATCCGTAGTCGCGAAAACGTTGGCTCTATTTTCAGAACGGCAGATGCGACTGGCGTTTTAAAACTTTTTCTTTGCGGCATAACCCCAAGACCACCTCATGAAAAGATATCAAAGACGGCCCTTGGTGCCGAGAATTTTATTGAGTGGGAATATCAAAAACAAATCTCGCGGGTCATAAAAAATTTAAAAGACAAAGGGTTTTACATCATTGCCTTGGAGACCAAAAATAAAGCTGGTAATATTTTTAAAACAACTATTAAAAAGAAAAATATTGCGCTTGTTGTTGGTTCCGAGGTAAAAGGAATCTCAAAAGAAATTATTAAAAAAGCCGATAAAATATTAAAAATCCCAATGAGAGGTAAAAAGGAATCTCTCAATGTCGCTGTCGCTTTTGGTGTTGCTGTTTATGCCTTATTAAAAATTTGAGAGGGTCGGCTTGTAGTTAAGACGACCCTCTTTGAGCTGACCCCCTAAGAACGAAAGGGGTTGGGCGGCTCTGAACGTTTGGAGTTGCCGCGACGTATCATAAACACCATTGATACGACCAGCAAAACCGCGATCACGGGCACCCAGACCTCCGGATGATTTGAGAGCCATTGGCTCATCTCGCCTCCTTTTGGGCAACCTCTCTATAATTAATAATGGGTTTGTATAAAATTTGTCAAATTCAAAAGATTACCCTTAAAATAAATCTACAAAATAAAATGGAAAAAATAACTTTTCAAACCGAAGATGGCGTTAAGATTGTCGCCGATTGGTATCAACCAGAAACCCAAAGCCAGGGGAAAAACGAACGACCAAAGACCGACCAGCCTGGGATTAAAAAGGCTATCCTGATGTTACACATGATGCCTTCGGACAAAACCTCCTGGAAATCTTTGGCCGAAAAACTTACCAAGGTTGGTTTTTATTGTCTGGCGACTGATCTTCGGGGTCATGGAGAATCAACCAATTCAACCAAAGGACCCTTAAACTACAATAAATTTGTTGATCAGGAACACCAACTCTCCCGCCTTGATGTTTTAGGGGCAATTAAATTCCTCAAAGACATTGGTTTTACAAAAGAAAAGATTGTTCTAATAGGGGCTTCTGTTGGGGCTAATTTAGCCATAGATTATGCCGCCCACAACCCAGACATAAAAGCAATCGTCGCTTTATCTCCTGGTTTAGATTATAAAGGCATAGAAATAGAGGCTGCCATTTCAAAGCTTACTCAAAAACAATTTTTGCTCTTGGCTGCTTCCCAGGAAGATTCCTATTCTTTTTCGTCGGTAAAAATTTTATCGGAAAAGACGAAAGCCCAAAAACAAACAAAACTGTTCAAAAACGTCGGGCATGGAACAGATATGCTCATAAAAGAAAAAGATCTGGAAAACGAAATTGTTGATTGGCTGATAAAAATATTCAAATAATGAAACTTATCTACATAGCTCTTTTTGCTGTTCTTGTCTGGATGGGTTTACTATTTTCCCTTAATGATATGGAGTCTTTATTTTTAAAAAGTTCTATCTTTAATGAAAAACAAGAAGTCCTGCCTGAAGAAAAACTCCGGCAATCCGAGCCTCAAAACCAACCTTCAAACGAAAAGATAAAAGACACTCCGACAATCAATAAAACCGCCCCTATTGAAGATGCTCCAACCCCACAAACAACAATCTCTCCAAAAATAGAAAAAAATATAAAACCTCTTAGCCCTCTTGCTTTTGTGAGCCTGGATTGTCATTTCGAAAAAGGTGGTTTTGTAACAAGAGGATCGGGGGTGATAGTAAAGGAAAAAGGAATTATCTTGACCAATCGTCATGTAGCGACAAAAATAGAGGCCGACTGGACAGATTCTTCACAAACCAACAAAACAAAATATTGCGACGTAAAAGTTGCAAAAGATTTCAACCAACCGGCCGAACACCTCTACCAAGCATCATTGTTGTGGTCGGCAACAACAACCCAAATACAAGAACCGACCAAAATGAATCCTTATTATGATTTTGCTTTCCTAAAAATCGACAGGTTGATCTATGGTCAAAAAGAATGTTTTCTCTTATATCCTGGGGCAAAAAGCCTTTGCGAAAAATACGACAAAAGCCTGCCAGAATCTTTTGAAGCAATACCAATCGGTCAATCAAAGATCGTCATCAAAAACGATTGGGTTATGATCGCCGGTTTTCCTGCTGAATTTTTTTCAAGCCTCACGCTCAACAGAATAAGCGGGTTGATTGACGCTTTTTCTTCGGTTCTTCTTAGAGCTTCAGCCCCGATTGAAAAGGGCTTTTCCGGATCTGCCGTTTTGAATGTTTACAACGAACTTATTGGTTTGGCTTTTGCTGGAAAATCCGGAGAATTTGCCGAGGCCCTACCCATAGATTGGATTATCCAAAACTCCTCTTTTATCCAAAAATAATCAGCAGGCCGTTGTTACAAATAGATCCAGCGCTGTTTCCGGCTCAAGTTGTCCTGTTTTTATAGCCAAGTCTGTTTCAAAAAGTTTCTGATATATTTTCTCAAGCTCGGAAAGAGAGAAATTTTTGCCTTGATTTTTTGCCTTTTGCTGAACAAAAGGATGCATTCCCAAGTTTTTTGGTATCGCCGTTTTAGACTCGGAATATTTTTTTATGAGATATATATTTCGAAACTGAAACACAAGCATCGTTAAAAGCTGCATCGCCTGATCGCCCTTCTGCAAGTGCTGATGCAAAAGCTTAAGAGCTAACCTTTTATCCCGTGAGGCTAAGGCATCTATCGTCCTGAAAATATCGGGTGAGACATGCTCTGGCGTAATTTCTGCCAAAATCCCTAAGGTAATTTTACTACTATAAAGAGACAACTTTTCTATCTCCTGGCTTAAAAACCAAAGGTCGTTTGGAAGATTCTCGGTCATAAATTTTATAACCCCCTGATCGGCTTTTACCGAGCGGTTGGTGAATTCTTTGAGGATCCAATTTTGTAATCTGGCCCCGAGCAAAGGCTCAACTTCCACAGACTTATAAGCTTTTTTGAGAAGAAAGGCAACATGATCTTCTTTTACAAAAATTTCTCTTTTTTTGGTATCTTCACGCTTATCTCCCGTTGGTTCTGTGTACTCGCTGAAAATTACAAAGACCTCTTCGTTTGTTTTTTCCACTGCTGTCGATCTCCTTAGCATTTCAAAAATTTTATCGGTAAAATCTTTTTTATTTAAAACATCCGAAAAAATTATCAGCTTTTTTTCGCCAAACATAGATACGGCCGAAACTCTCAACCTAAATTCGTCCGGCTCAAAATTTTTCTGGTCAAATCTAGAAACACTAAAACCGGACGGATTTTTTGCCTTATATTGTCCAACCCAATGATTAAGTTGTTCTCTTATCAAATATGAATCGGTGCCCCAAACGAAAAAAATCATAGCTTTATAATGTTTATATGCTCTGTAAATTTTTTGTAAAAATTTACTCCTTGCATTTCAAGCGCCATCCTTTTGTTTTTATATTAATAAACTTTTTAAAATTTTATTTGTCGCATTTCAAACGGCCTACTTTAATTTTTACTTTTCGTGAGCCCTTTGTAAATTCTTTGTTCTTTGGAGCAAAAACTTGCAGTGCGTCCGCCAACCCTTATGCGTTTTATGAAATGACCCTTTGGGCATTTTTCTTTCTGATAAACAAGTCTGGCCTTATCATAATAACCCTTTTTACCATCAATATTTCTGAAATCATCAATGCTTGTGCCTCCAAGTCTTATGGCCTTCTGTAAGATAGTCCTTGTGGCTTTATAGATTTTTTTCAAGATACTGTCGGGCAGATTTTCAACCCGACTCAAAGGATGAACCTTGGCTGAATACAAAATATCGTCGGAATAGATGTTGCCGATACCGACAATAAAATTCTGATCCATTATAACCTGTTTGATCCTACCTTTTTTATTTTTAAAAAGATCTTTGAATTTTTCAAAAGCGAAACCGGCATCTAAAGGCTCCGGCCCCAAAGAAGAAATGTCTTTCTTGCCAAAAATTTCTTCTCTTGGACCACAAAGAACCTTTGCAAACTTACGAGCGTCGGAAAGGGCAAGTTGTCTTCCGTTGTTTAAAAAAAACATCAGATGAATAAAATCGTTCCTTGGATCTTGAAGAGGACCGTGAGATACAGGTCGCCAAAATCCGGAAGTTCTTGTCCGACCGTCTCCTTTAGGATTGTAAATCCAATTCCCAATCAGTAAATGCCCTGTCATTTTTTGATGAATCAAAAGAACATGCCCGTCGGAGAGGTTAAATAATATATTTTTTCCCCTTCGATGAACTATGTTTATTTTTTTACCAACGACGTGTTTCTTAAACTTAAAAAGCGAGAGGTGAGGCTTAAAATATTTTGGCCAATCCGACCAAACATCTTTAATTTTCAATCCCCTGACTTTTCTATTAAGACCCCTAACAACAGTTTCTACCTCTGGAAGCTCTGGCATAAATTTCAGATTTTATATGGCTTAGCATCCCCCCAATTTGGACCCGATTTAACATCGACCCTCAAGGCAACCGGCAGCTTTATTATTCCCTCCATGATTGATTTTATTTCCGGAACAACTTCTTTAATTTTTGATTTGCTTATTTCAAAAAGCAGCGCGTCGTGTATTTGAAGAAGCATCCTGACATCTTTGCTGTTGGAGAATTTTCTGTCTACAGCCACCATGCTCATCTTGCTTATATCGGCGTCGGAACCTTGAATGGGCATATTAACGGCAATTCTTTCGGCTTGAGAGCGAACCATCTGATGCTGGGCGTGAATTTCGGGAATATAACGACGCCTCCCTGTTATTGTCCTTACAAAGCCAAGCTGGCGGGCCTGATCTTTTATCTCTTCTATATAACGGGCAACGCCTGCAAATTTTTTAAAATATTCATCAATAAACTCTCTGGCTCTTTCTTTAGAAACTCCGGCTGATTGCGCGAAGGCGTTTGCTCCCATGCCGTATAAAATACCGAAGTTTAAAACCTTGGCCTGCCTGCGCATTTCTTCATCAACTTTCTCTATCGGAATTCCGTTAACCTCGGCTGCCGTGAGAGCGTGTATGTCCTGTCCCAAACGAAAAGCTTCAAGCATCTTTTCGTCTTGGCTGAAAGCCGCCGCCAGACGAAGCTCTATTTGAGAGTAATCAAAAGAAACCAACTCATAACCTTTTTCGGCTATAAAAGCCCTTCGTATGTCTTGGGCCGCTTCAGAACGGATTGGAATATTTTGTAAATTTGGCTCTTCTGAAGAAAGCCTGCCAGTGGCCGTGCCGGTCTGAACGAAACTTGTGTGGAGCCTGCCGGTTGCAACATCCACCAACTTTGGTAGCGCATCAATATAAGTGGTTTTTAATTTAGAAAGTTCCCGATATTCGAGTACCAAATCGATGAATGGGTTTGGACTCAATTTAGAAAGTTCCGAGGCTTGGGTGGAAATAACGCCACCGGGAGTTTTGCGCAGACCCTTTGTTTCTATCCTTAATTTGTTAAATAATATATCGCTAAGTTGCGCCGGAGAATTGATATTAAATTTGGTACCGGCGATTTTATGAATTTTATTCTCAAGTAAATCGAGTTGTGATTTAAGTTTTTTTGATAATTTTTTAAGATCCGAGAGTTCAACTTTAATTCCCCACCCCTCCATTCTGACAAGGACATCAATTAAAGGCATTTCTATCTCAAAAAAGACTTTTTTAAGATCGTTTTCTTCAAGTTTTTTTAATTGTCTTTCATAGATTTCCCAAAGGGCCAAAACCAAAACTTGGGGTAACTTCAAAGAATTGGGTGGTCTTCGTAATTCCTGAAAAACTATTCTTTCCAGAGGATAATCCCTTCGCCCGGGATGCAAGAGATAAGCCGCTATCATCACATCAAAACAATTTCCACCGAGATTGATTCCTTCTTTAATAAGAGCGTGTTTTGTTTTTTTAAGATCGTATCCTATCTTTTCAACTTCTTTGTTTTCGAGAACATCTTTAATCTTGCCAAGTCCAGAAAAAACAAAAGTAAAATGTTCATCCGGGCTGGCGGAAATAAAAAACCTTCCATCCTCTAAAACGCCTACTAGGACCCTTTTGGTCTTCTTGTAGATTTCCTCAGTAAAAATTCGTGTTTTATTACTCTGGTTCTTTGAACCGAGTGTAGTCTCATCATCTTCTTTGGAGAATTTGGTTTGGCTTTTATTAAGTCTCTCAAAAAGACTGAAAAACCCGAATTCTTGGAATAGCGATTCAATTTTTTCGTTTGGCTGAAGACCCCCAAAAACAGTGTCTTTAAGCTCGACCTTAAGAGGTATATCTGTTTTTAAAACGACCAAATCTCTGCTTGAAAAAGCCACCTCTTTATTTTCTTTTAATTTATTTTTTAGAGAATCCTTTATGTCGCTATTTTGAATCTCTATTGTCTCATAAATTTTTTCAATAGTTTTGAATTTTTGAAGAAGCGTTGAAGCTGTTTTTTCTCCAATCCCAGGAACGCCGGGAATGTTATCGGAAGGATCCCCCTTAAGAGCCTTAAAATCTATCAATTGTTTAGGCTCTAAACCAAAACGGTCAAAAACGGCTTTTTTATCATAAATAAAAACATCTGAAACTCCTTTTTTAAAGGTAAGAACTTCCACTCCATCTTTGACAAGTTGCAGAGCATCTAAATCTCCCGTAACTATTAAAATTTTGGCCTTGCCAAAAAATTTTTCAACCAAAGCGCCTATAATATCATCGGCCTCAAAGCCCGGCGCCTCAAGAATTGGAACGCCAAAAGCTTCGAGAACCTTTTTTGTTAAAGGGATTTGGGATGTTAAATCTGCGGCCGTTATTGGCCTTTGTGCTTTGTAAGCTTTGAATTTCTCGTGTCTGAAAGTCGGCAGCTTTGAGTCAAAAGCCGCCACAACATGAGTTGGTTTTTGATCCTGAAGGGTTTTTATTAAAACAGATGTAAATCCGTATACGGCATTTACCAACTGGCCACTTTTTGTGACAAAAGATGGTGGCAAAGCATGATATGCCCTGTGAATCAGGGCGTGAGCGTCAAGAATCAGAAGTTTTGTTTCGCTCTTCATGGCGCGGTGTTTTGGATGCTGACTTTTCTTTTTTCTTCGCCAAGCCAGTCAAAAACAACCCATATCGTGTTTTGCGGTAGTAATTTTTTGAAACGATCGGCCCACTCTATGAGAACTATACTTTCCTCATTGTTTAAAATTTCTTCAAAACCCGTAGCCAGAAGGTCTTTATGATCTTTTAAGCGATATCCATCTATATGATACAAACACTTAAAGTGATTCTTTTTAACTTTTTGGTTTTTTGACTCCAGTGGAAAACATTTTGCTATCAAAAATGTCGGGCTTAAAACTTTTTCGGCCACGCCAAGAGCCCTGGCAAAACCCTGCACAAAAGTGGTCTTACCAGCTCCGAGATCGCCAACCAAACCCACGACAACGGCTTTTTTGTCTTTTTGATCATTCCTTTTTATAGAGGCTGCTTCTTGAGCCAGGCGTTCCGCTAATTCCTGCGTTTTTTGGCTATTATTGGTGATAATCTCAAACATTTCGCATTAAGCATAAGCTATTTTTTGGAAAGAAAAAAGGCCGCCACATGCTTTCGCACACGACGGCCTTCCTTGAGTGGGGGCGGGGGAACTTACTTGAGCTGGCTCACGAGCTTTTTCGCCGCTTCAAGCGCGGCTGCGAAGCGCAGGTTTTCCCTGCTATCGCTGCGGTAGCCCAGGCTACGGCGGCGGCCGATGTTGAAACTCAGGCCGCTATCCGAAGCTTCTCCTTCCGCTTCCCCACTGCGCACGACGGTTCGGGTTGTGGCGTCCACCAACTCTCCCGAGATATAGACGCTCTGACCTCGGGGCCTTGTGGAACCACGGAACGAACCGAGGTTGAGATTGACCGAGCCGGAAGTTGTCCTTGTGTTCTCGGAACCGTTGATCACGAGGACGTAGTCCACGTTCCCGAGTTGCTCAAAGTCGCGCTCGGACCCGGACATGCGAGTCTTATTGCGACCGGTGAAGACAACCTCAAACCCAGCCTCGCGCAGGGCCTGACGAAAAGCGCGGGCCACAATTTCCTGACTCCCGGAGAAACGCTCGAAGGTCACGGCGACCCTCGCTTGTCGATTGACGGTCACCTTCTCTTGCGCACTTGCAGTGAGTGTCGCGACGCTCATTAAAATCGTCGCCCCGACAATCAACCAAAAATACAGCTTCATCCTCTGCTTCGTGTTCATTTTTTACCCTTTCTTCCCCCACTCAGAGGGAAAACAACTAAGATGTATAGTACCTCTATTATTATATCAAATCATATAATTTTGTCAAGTATATAATGGAACTCCAAATAACTCATAAATACTTGACTTTTGGGACTAACGTGGTTTACGATGAAACCGCTATTTTATGGAACAAGACGCAGTAAAAATAAAGAGTGCAAATAAAATACTACTTGTAGCGAACCCAAAAAATGAAGAGGCTTGTCTAGCTTCAATCGGACTTGGTTTATCTTTAAGGAAACTGGGCTATAGCGCTTTTCTTGCAACAAATCCGGAAAATGAAAGTGTTCAGCGGCTGGCAAAACCTTTATTGTGGCAGGGCTATGAACTTAGAGAATTTATTATTTCAGTCGACACAAGCGAAGTACCCCTGGAAGAACTGCGCTACGAACAAACCGATGACAAAAAACGCCTGGATATACACTTGAAACCCCTAGTTGGTGGTCTGGCCCAAGACAGGGTTGGTTTTTCTTATCGCCCTGTCCGTTGGGAGGCTGTCGGCATTATTGGCATAGACAATCTCAGAGAACTTCACGAGATAATGTCGCAGAATTCACTTCACCTTTTTGACACGCCCACATTTTACATCTCATCAAAAAGACCCTTCGATAGGCTTGGTGCCTGGGAAGTTATCAACGAGAATGCTTCTTCGGTCGCGGAAGTTGTTGTTCATTGGCTAAAAAAGTTTTTCAATTACTCTCCAACAGACATTGAGGCGACTATTTTTCTTTCAAGCGCTCTTTCTGGAAAAAATGATTCTTTGAATATCGATTTACTAAAAGATCAAGCCTCAACAAACCTACTTCGATTTGCCGCTGAAACAATCGAGGCTGGCGCAAATACAAAAGAGGCTTCAAGGCTGCTCCTTAAAAAATCTTTGGAGACCGAACCAGACAGAGAAAATCAAGAAAACCTTTCACAAGCAACGCTTGTTGAAACACAAACAGAACCGCAGAACGAACAAGAAACGCCAATCCCCACAGCGCAACAGGTAATGGTCCATGAGTCAGAAAAGTTCGCCTGGCTGAGCCTCACAAAAGACCTTGCCAAAAATGAAAACATGACAGAAAACAAAACCTCTCCGGCCGAGATGCTTTTTAACTTAGTTGTAAAAAGCAAACCAAAACTCAATGGTGGTTTTGTAATTTGCGAAACCACAACCGGAAACCCACACAGCGAATTTCGCTGCTGGCTGACTCACCAAAATCCTTTCTTGCTTAATCAGCTTAGCGAACTGCTAAGAGCACAAAATAAAGAAGCTTACATTGTTTTTTCCGTAAAAGCCTCTAGCCTTTCCGAGGCAGAAGCAAAAGTGCTAAAGCTTTCCAAGGCGGCCTTTGAATTCAGCTAATCAATTTTAAAAACACATCAAATCAGACCAACGACTCCTGTATAAATTCGTGAAGTTTGCAAAAAAATAAGGTACAATGAGGTTAATAATCAAAAACACATGGAGTCGCCTCAATTTGAAGACGAACAGCTAAAAAGCCGGACTAAAAGCCTCTATGAAACAGCTCAGGAGAAAGAGGCTCAAAATCTGGCTGAAAAATACAATCTAAACTATCTCGACGCCCGCAAAGTAAAAGTTCAGTTAGATGCCCTACGCCTTATAGACGAAGAGGTTGCCAAAGAAAATCTAATTGCGCCGGTTTATGAAAGCGAGTCAAAACTCACGGTTTTGGTAGCTAAAAAGCCAACTAAAGAAATTGAGGATATTTTATCCCCGCTGAAAAAAAACTACTCTCTTGATATTTATTTTGTTTCGCCTCAGGGAATTGAGCGTATATTAAATTACTACAAACAGCTTCCAAAAGAACAAAAACAAATCACGAGCGTCCTTGAAATTTCCCAAGACGCTCTGGAGTCCTACCAAAAACAGCTCACGAGCCTATCAACCCTAAAAGAACGTCTGTCGGAGCTTACGCAACAAAGAGTTTCAGAAAGTCTTGAAATGGTCATAGGCGGAGCCTTGGCGATAGACGCATCCGATGTCCATATAGAACCAAAAGAGACAAAAGCCATTCTTCTTTTTAGAATCGATGGTCTGCTTCAGGAAATCGCAACCTTGAATCCAAGACTTTTTCAACTCATAACCAATCGAATAAAACTTCTGTCTAATATGAAGTTAAATATAAAAGACGCTCCTCAAGACGGAAGATTTTCTATAAAAGCCTCCATGGGCGAAGTCGAAATTAGATCCTCGGTTCTTCCCGGCCCTTACGGAGAAAATGCCGTTATGAGAATCTTAAACCCCAAGGTTATCGGTCTAAAACTTGAGGATTTGGGATTACAAAACTTCCAGGAAAAAATACTAACCAAAGAACTCGGCAAACCAAACGGCATGGTCCTTGTTACTGGGCCGACTGGCTCGGGAAAAACCACAACGCTTTACGCCTGTTTAAAAAAGGTTAAAGAAGAAGAAGGCGGTCTAAAGATAATCACGCTTGAGGATCCTATCGAATACCACCTCACAAACATTGAACAAACGCAGGTTGACCCAAAAAAGGGCTACACTTTTAGTAACGGCTTAAGGGCAATATTGCGTCAGGATCCGGATGTCATTTTGGTTGGCGAAATGAGGGACTTGGAAACCGCCGAGACTGCCCTACACGCTTCTTTAACAGGACATCTTGTATTCTCAACGTTGCATACAAACGGAGCCACCGGGACAATCCCAAGACTTATAGATATGGGAGCAAAACCTCCAATTATAGCGCCGGCCATCAACGTAGCCTTAGCGCAAAGACTTGTGAGAAAAGTTTGCCAAAAATGTTTTGAAAAAGAAAAGGCTTCGCCGGATCAGGCAGCCAAAATTAAAAGAATATTAGAAGGAATGCCTGAAAAGTATTTGAAAAGGCCTGTTGTATCTGATAGCCTGATGCTAGCAAAAGCCAAAGGCTGCCCAGCTTGTAACGAAACAGGTTACAAGGGCAGGATTGGAATCTTTGAAATATTTCAGATAGACGATAATGTCGAACGCCTCATCTTGAGCAGCCCAACTGAAGTAGATATTAAAAATTCGGCTCAAAAACAAGGAATGATATCAATGATTGAAGACGGAGCGCTAAAAGTTCTGAATTTTATGACAACGCTTGAAGAATTGGAGCGCGTTGTTGGAGAACAATAAATTTTGTTGCTTAAAAAATAAAAAACCCCACTAATCCGCCGGCAATTTACTTTTAGCGTAGCGCCAAAAGATAAGAGCCTTTCTGAGGAACAGGCCAGCCTAAACCAACCCGCCCGTAAGCTAAGAAAAACTCCTTTAAGGCCAAATGAGGAAATTAACCTTAATCGCCGACAGATTAATGAGGTCTTTTAAAGATCCTTTCGCTTTATTTAGCGTACATAGATACTAACAAATAAAAATCCTCTTGTCAAGCGCCATGGAAACAACCCCTTGGGTAAAAAATGAAGACGTTGTTTTAGACCAGATTTTAAGGCCAAAATCGTGGTCTGAATACGTTGGTCAGGAAAAGATAAAACAGAATTTAAAGATTCTGATAGAGGCCGCCAAGAAACGCTCGGAACCAATAGAACACGTCCTCCTGTACGGACCGGCTGGTCTTGGTAAAACAACCTTGGCTCATCTTATTGCTCGAGAGCTTGGATCAACTATAAAAATAACTTCGGGCCCGGCGATTGAAAAAGTAGGCGACTTGGCCGCAATACTTACCAACCTTTCAGCTGGAGACATTCTCTTTATAGACGAGGCACATAGACTCAACAAACTTATTGAAGAGATTTTGTATCCGGCAATGGAATCCAGAATGCTTGATATAGTTGTCGGAAAAGGACCTTCGGCCAGAACCTTGCAACTTCAACTTCCGCCTTTTACATTAATTGCAGCCACCACGCGCATAGGCATGCTTTCTTCACCGCTTCGTTCGAGATTTGGTGTGACTTTCCGACTAAACTTCTACGAACAAAAAGATGTAGAGCAAATCGTCGAACATTCGGCAAAAACTCTAAATGTAACACTGGCTAAAAGCGCTGTTGAAGAAATAGCCAAAAGAAGCCGCTTCACTCCGCGCGTCGCAAATAGACTTCTAAAAAGAGTGAGAGACTATGCCCAGGTGAAAGAAGTTGATCAGATAGATAGCGGAGTATCCAGAAAAGCTCTCGAACTTTTGGAGATAGACGAATCTGGCTTGGAACCGACAGATAGAAGGCTTCTCGAAACGATAATTACAAAATTTGATGGAGGCCCGGTCGGCTTACAAAGCTTAGCCGCCGCCACATCAGAAGAAGAATCAACAATTGCCGATATTTATGAACCATTTTTGCTTCAGCTTGGCCTTATAGCAAGAACCGGCCGTGGTCGCATCGCGACAAAACTTGCCTATAAACACCTGGGTGTTTCGCATCAAAAAGACGATTCCTCTCAAACTTCTTTGCTTTAAAAATGTATATTTTAAGGCTTATTTGGTTGGTTTTTCTTGGGGTTCTCATCTTCCACGGGATAATGAGTTGGGTTTTGCTATATCACATAAACAAGTATCGTCTCAAGGACGACTCTCACTATTCTTGGCTTAGTGGAATTTTTATTTTTGGCTCCGTCACTTTGATTCTGTCTGGACTTCTATCATTATTACTGGCAACGTCGCAATAAAATGCTGGAGTTACAAAAAGACGAAAATGTTTTATTGGTGTTGAGACGGCATAAACTCACCCTGGCTTTGGAATTAAGTATCATATTAATTCTGGCTGTAATAATCTGGGTGGTCCTTGCGTATATTAAAAACAACAACCCCGAGATCCTCGCGGGCTATTTCAGTCTTATTTGGTTCGGACTAAGCGTATATTACCTTTTCTTGTGGCTCAAGCTCTTCCTGCTGCTCTCCGATTACTATCTTGATGTATCAATAATCACAACCAAAAGAATTATGGATATAGATCAGGTAAGACTTTTTCACAGACAGCTAGCCGAGTGTCCGCTTGAAAGAGTCCAGGATGTTTCTGTAAAGGTTGCTGGACCACTACAAACGCTCCTCGATTTTGGCGATGTTATAATTCGCACCGCTTCTGACGAACAATCAATTATTTTGGAACAGATTCCTTCTCCTTACAAAGTTAAAGATTCTATATTGCAAATGCTCAATCAAAAACTATCTCGATCAAACCATGAGCAAGCTGGTACTAATCTTTAATGGTTTTGTTGTTTTTATAATCTCTTTTTTACCGGCGATCACTGGGGCACAAATTATAATCACGGAAGTGCTGCCAAATCCAGATGCGGGCGTAGACGAGTTTGTGGAACTATACAATGACGGCTCCGCTGCGGTTGACCTTACTGGTTGGGAAATTGACGATGATATAAATTCAGGAAGGTCACCAAAAAAAATCTCCGAATTGAGTGTCAATCCGACCATAAACCCCGGCGACTATCTAGTCCTCTATTTTCCGAGCAACTTCGCTTACTTTAATAACACCGGGGGTGATTCCGTAAATTTATTAGACTCTTCATCCCAACTTATCAACAATGTTTCTTACCAAAACCCTCCAAAAAATCTTTCTTATTCTTTAATCAATGAGGTTTGGGAATGGACAAACCCAACTCCAAACTCTCAAAACCAAACAAGTCAGTCTTCTAACGATACGAGCTCGACTCAAACAAATCCCCAACAATCAACACAATCAACCCAAAACACCGGCAACGAGCAACCCGACCAACTAAACGGCGTCTTCCTTAACGAGGCCCTGCCAGATCCAATGGGTTCTGACGCCGAATTAGAGTTTGTGGAAATTTACAACTCCAACGGTTACCAAATCGATCTTGGCGGTTGGAAGTTAGACGACGCCAGTGGAGGCTCCCAGCCTTATTTAATACCAAAAGGAACAATTATTGGCCCCTTGGAACTTTTGGTTTTTTACTCGGAGGACACAAAAATTTCCCTAAATAATAGTGGTGGTGATTTTATTCGGCTCATCCGACCCGACGGGTCTGTCGCAGACGCAACTATATACTCGGACAAAGCCGAGGAAGGGGTGGCTTTTGCAAAAACAAAAGATAGTCTTTGGACCTGGACCAACACACCAACCCCAAGACAAAATAATATTTTCGGCTCCACCCCAAAAACGCCTATGCAACCAGAACGACAGTCCAAAACCAAAACTCAAACTCAAGAAATAACTTTTTCTCCAGAACAAACCGAACCAAAAGCGTTTGAAGAGGAACAGAAAATAAACAAAACCACAAAAAACCCAAATAACAATTCGGGTGTTGTCCCAACAGAAAATTCACAACAAACCGAGGTCTTGGTTGCAGGAGCTTCTTTTCAATCAACAACCCCCTCTCAACCTTTTATTAACTTCTGGTCGGCATTGTTAATAAGCGCCTCAATTGCGGCTTTAGCGGTGATAATACGTTCGTCATTCACTAAAAAATAGTTATGTCCGGTCATTCAAAGTGGTCCCAAATAAAACATAAAAAGGGCATCGCCGACGCCAAAAAAGGACAGGTTTTCTCTAAATTGGCAAAAATAATTTCCGTCGCGGCAAGAGAGGGAGGACCAAACCCGGAAACCAACCCCCAATTAAGGCTGGCTATAGAAAGAGCAAGAGCTTCTAATATGCCTGGTGAAAATATCGAAAGAGCCATTGAGAAGGCTTCCGGACAATCTGGCGAAAGAATTGAAGTTGTAACCATAGAGGCCTTCGGGCCAGGAGGCGTGGCAATTCTCATAAACGCAACTACGGACAACAAAAACAGAACCCTCGGAGAATTAAGAAACATCATCAACGATTTTGGTGGTAAGCCGGCCAATGAAGGTTCTGTCCGTTGGTTGTTTAAAGAAATTTGCCGGTTGGTTGTCCTCACCGAGAAAAGATCCGTTGAGGAGGTTGAACTTAAAGCTATAGAGTTTGGCGCAGAAGATGTTCAAAAAGAATCCGGTAATCAAAAAAGCCTTATTGTTATTGGCAAATCAAATGAGCTTGAGATGCTTAGAAAAAATTTTATCGAGGCAGGTTGTAAGGTTGAACTCGCTGAAATTGATCTTGTGCCAGAAAATCCGGTGTCTTTGCAGCAAAAAGATAGAGAAAAGATTCTTTCTTTAACTGAAAAACTTGAGGAACATCCCGATGTCCAAGGGGTATACTTAAATGCATCCTTACAGATATGATTGTTCTTGGCATTGATCCTGGCACAACCACCACCGGCTTTGGTGTAATAAAAAGGCTTGGGACAAACACGACACTGGTTAAATCTGGTGTCATAAAAATATCTTCTCAGCTTAACGAGCCAGAAAAACTCTCGGCTCAGCGCTCCGCCTTAGAAAAAATCATAAAAGAGTGTCGGCCGGAAATAGCTGCTGTCGAAAGAATCTTTTTCTTTAAAAACAAAAAAACGGCAATAAATGTAGCTCAAGCCAGAGGGGTTATACTTGAAATATTAAATAGTAATAAAATTCCCATTTGTGAATACACCCCGCTTCAGGTTAAACAAGCAATAACTTCTTATGGGGGGGCTTCTAAACAACAGGTTCAAAAAATGATAAAGTTATTGTTGGGTCTTTCGGAAGAGCCCAAACCAGACGACGTGGCAGATGCAATTGCTATTGCAATCTGCTGCGCCAATAGTATAAGATAATTTGCATTAATAATTTAGTAACCAAAAAGGTCACTTAAAACGCTAATAAAAAGAACAAAATGGTAAAACCAAAAGACGATCTTGATGGAAGTGATGAAATGATGGAAGAAGGTGAGGAAAGCGATGAGAACGAAGAAGAAGATCTTGAAGAAGAGTCAGAATAAAAAAATTAGTCCGCGTCAACGCGGACTAATTTTTTATTTCTCGCTACCCTCTACCCTTAAAAACCCGTGTTTGCCAATTCTGATGTTTGTCGGGATTGGAATTTTTTTCTTCAAGTCGGTCCATCTTTTTCCATCAACATCCACAGCTCCTCCTTTTATAAGCCTTGTCGCCGCTGATCGAGACGATACAATCTTTGACCCAACCAAAACTTCCATTATTGATGGTTCGGGACCGCCCCCGAACTTATATACGGCTGAATTTTTAGGAGGAACTTTCTTCCTAAAAATCTCGTCAAACTGCTCTTCTGCTCTTTGTGCGGCCTTGCCGCCATAAATGATTGTTATAATCTCTTTGGCTAACCTAGCCTTGATATCTCTCGGATTAAACTCGTTGTTGTTCAAACCCTTCTCTATTTTTGAAATATCTCCATCTGGCACTTCGGTACAAAGTTTAAAACAAGTGATTAGGGTTTCATCTGGCAGGGCCATGATTTTACCAAACATTAAATCTGGCTTGTCATCCAAAGACACATATCCTCCCTCGCTTTTTGACATTAGTTTTTGGCCAGTTTTTGGGTTAACAAGAAGATGTGTTGCAAAAACAAACTTCTCTTTATTCTTATAAATTTTAACCAAGTCACGACCCGCCAACATATTAAAAGTTTGGTCGGTTCCCCCAACCTCGGCGTCTGTATCTAAGGCAACGGAATCATAACCTTGAAGAAGTGGGTATATAAACTCGTTAAAATGAATTTCTTTTCCCTCTTTGAGCCGTCTCTGAAACATATCTCTTTTTATCATCTGGTTAATCGTGAATTTCTCTGCAATTTTTATGAATTCTCCAAGCTTAAGTTTGCTTAACCAACGACTGTTAAATTCGATTTTTGCTGGATTCTTTCCGGAAAAACTTAGCACCCGCGAGGCCTGTTGTTTATACGTTTTCAGGTTTTCTTTTATTTCTTTTTCTGATAAAACCTTGCGCGAAGACAATCTACCGGTTGGATCTCCGACGCGCGCTGTAAAATCACCCACGAGAAAGATAACCTTATGACCAAGAGCTTGAAATCTTTTGAGAAAAAGCATCTGCGCGAGATGTCCCAGGTGCAACGACGAGGCTGTTGGGTCTATCCCATTATAAACTGTAATTTTTCCTCCTTCGCTCACGGCTTTTATAAACGCTTCCTTCGAGGGATAAATTTTATCAACTCTTCTCGAATCAATGAGTATTTGGTTTTTATTTGAGTGATTCGTATTCATGAAAATTAAAGTAGTTTCAGCATATCAGGAAAATTTAGTAAAAACAACGTTATTTATTGTTGGGGTCTTATAATTTTGTTATAATGGCCAGGTTATGAAAAAGAGGCGGGTTAGCCAACTAAAAAATTTTTTTCGGCGCTTGGGCTGGTTGTTTTTTATATTTTTCCTTGTCCTGATAGCGCTGGGATTGGGTTTTTCTGCGTATTTTGCAAAAGACCTTCCTTCGCCAGATAGCGTCGCTTTACAGGTTGTAGCCCAATCCACAAAGATTTTCGACAGAAGCGGCAACGTCCTCTTATATGATCTACATGGAGAGGAGAAAAGAACGGTCATAGACATAGAAGAACTGCCTAAATATGTCACCGAGGCTGCGATAGCGGCCGAAGATAAAAACTTCTACAACCACATTGGAGTAGATGTTGTGGCCATAGCCAGGGCTTTGTGGCGAAACATCAAGAGAGGGGAGTTAGTCGGGCACGGGGCTTCAACCATAACCCAGCAGGTTATAAAAAATTCTCTCCTAACTCCGGAGAGGACATTTTCGAGAAAAATAAAAGAGGCTCTATTGGCGATAGAGTTGGAGCTAAGATATTCAAAACAAGACATCCTCCAGATATATTTCAATCAAATTTCCTATGGCTCAAACGCTTATGGCGTAGAAGCCGCGGCAAACACTTTCTTTAACAAATCAGCCAAGGACCTGTCTCTTGGGGAATCTGCCTTGTTGGCTGCGCTCCCGAAAGCCCCCTCTTACTATTCTCCTTTTGGACCAAGAAGGGACGAGTTGTTTGCAAGAAAAGATGATATTTTGGACAGAATGGTTGAGCTTGGGTTTGCAAGCCAGGAAGAAGCTGGGGTGGCTAAAAAAGAGTCTCTTACTTTTTCGAAAGCAACGCAGGTGATACGAGCGCCTCATTTTGTTTTCTATGTCTTGGAGAACCTATCAAAAAAATATGACGAGGCTTTCTTAAATAGGGCCGGCTGGCGAATTATTACCACCCTGGACTGGGATCTCCAACAAAAAACTGAGGTAATTATTTCGGAGGGCGCAAAAAACAACGAAAAACTTTATGGGGCTGCAAACGCCTCTTTGGTGGCAATAGACCCCAGAAACGGGCAGCTTTTATCAATGGTTGGCTCTAGAGATTACTTTAGCGAACCACTCCCTAGGGGTTGTATTCCTGGCCTGACCTGTGCCTTTGAGCCCCATGTAAATGTTTCTACCCGCAACCGTTCACCCGGTTCGGCTTTCAAACCCTTTGCATACGCGGCAGCTCTAAGGGACGGTTTCTCTGATAAAACCTTGGTCTACGATGTTTTCACTGAATTTAATCCAAATTGCTCCGACGATGGTCTCCAAGAAAAAGACTCTTTTGGTTTTGATTGTTATCATCCAGGAAATTACGACGGGAGATTCAGGGGTCCAGTCTCGCTAAGAGAAGCTCTTGCTCAATCTCTTAACGTCCCTTCGGCTAAAATCCTTTACCTAGCCGGAATAGAAGACACAATTCGTCTGGCCGAAGATGCCGGCCTTACAACCCTAAAAGATCGTTCTAGGTTTGGCCTTTCACTTGTACTTGGTGGTGGTGAAGTAAAGCCCCTGGAGTTGACCGCGGCCTATGGCGCCTTTGCCCAAGATGGAATGATGCGTAGTACAAACCCGATACTCAAAATTATAGACTCTCAAGGAGATATAGTTGAAGAATTTAGGGAAGAGAGTAAAAGAATCCTAGAACCACAGACGGCTCGTCTTGTTACAGATATTTTATCTGACAACGCCGCGCGCGCACCAATATTTGGACTACAAAGCCCCTTGTTTTTTTCTGATAGACCCGTGGCCGCCAAAACTGGAACCACCCAGGATTTTAAAGACGCTTGGGTTGTGGGCTTTACCCCTTCCCTTGTTGTGGGGGTCTGGGCCGGCAACAACGACAACAGGCCCATGACCCAGCAAGGCGCAGGAATCGCCGCAGCCGGACCTTTGTGGCATAACTTTATGGCCGAAGCTTTAAAAGATAAACCAGTCGAAGAATTCGTAAAACCAGACCCGGTACAAACTTTGGCAATTCCACTACTTAATGGGGTAGAAGGAGAAGCTCCCCACAGCATATTGTTTTATGTTAGTAAGGAAAATCTCAACTCTTCACCGCCTTCAAATCCTAATTTTGATTCCCAATTTAAAAACTGGGAGGCGGCGGTCCAACGTTGGGCTTTTGGGCAAAGCGGGGTCCAGTCAAACAAGAAGTCTTTCATAAATATAATCTCCCCCGTTCCCCAACAACTCATCACCGGGGGTTTCATTGATATTAAAACTTTAGCCACAAGCTTCAATCAGATAGTACAGGTTGATTTTTTCTTTGATAACCTTCCTATTGGTTCTGATTTTACGCCCCCCTACGAACTCCAACACCCAATCACACAACATCTAAATCCGGGGCTTCACTCCCTGAAGGTCCGCCTTTACGATTCCTCTTCAAACCAAGCCGAAGCAGAAGTTTTTGTGATCACCCCCTGATCAATAATTTTTGATCGGCATCACAAGATATAAATAACTTCCGTCTCCATCTGGCCTAAGCAGGGCCGCGGAAGTTTCGCCGCTCAGTTCGAGTATAACCTTTTCTGTTTTTATATTTGAGAGCCCATCCAGCAAGTATCGGTGGTTAAAAACCACCGTCATTTTTTTGCCTTCGGTCCTGGCTTCCAGTCCAACATTGTTTTCTCCTTTATCTTGATCGGTTGAGGTTAAAAAAATCTCCTTCATGCTCGGGTCGATATCAAACCTAACGTCGTTTATTCTGCTTGAAAAAATACCGGCCACCCTAAGAGCGTTAAATAAATCGTCTCTTAAGATTTGTGTATTTGTTATATAGGCTCTGGGAATTATTTGTTCGTAGTTGGGAAAATTACCTTCAACGAGGCGGGAGAACAACTCGGCATTTTCGGTCCTAAACAAGGCTTGTTGTTTTGTGTGATGCATTTCTATTGTTGGTCCAACATCCAACATCCTCATTAACTCGTTAGCTGTCTTTAGAGGAATTATAAAAGAGGTCTCGGTCAATCCGGTCACGTTCTTTGGTTTTAATTTTTTTTCAGCTAGACGAAAACTATCCGTGGCAACTACCCTCGCCGTGTTTTTATCCATCGCCAAAAAAATCCCATTTAGCTCCACTCTTCCGTCTGATAAAGATGCCGCGTTTATAACCTGTGAGATTGCTTCTTTTAGTTCGGTGGCATCAAAAGTTATTGTTTTTTCGGATTTAACCTTTGGTATTATTGGGTATTCAGCCGGATCAAACCCCTGAAGGGTTGTCTTATATTTATCGCAAGAAACTATTAGTTTGTTTTTTTCGGAGTTAAAAGATATTGGTTTGTCTGGTAAATTATTAATTAGGCTCGAGATTAACTTTCCGGGTACGGCTATGGCTCCTTCTTTTTCGATTTTAGAATTTATCCAATAATTTAACCCTATTTCAAGGTCTGTTGCTGAAATTTTTAGCCTCCCATTATCGGTTGATAACAAAAAATTTGAAAGGATTGGAAGCGAAAGAGTTTTTCCCAACATTTTCTCGGCCGTAGAAAAAGCCTCCTTCAAATAATCTTTTTTACAGGTTAATTTCATTTATATATTTATAAAGAGTAGTTGTTGTAGTAAACCGTTAATTTTTAGATAACTATAAAATTTCAATAAAACAAAGACTAAAACATTTTTTTAACTGTGAACAAGCGTCTTATAAACAACCGGCATTAACTGAGTTTCTTCCACCAACGAAACTTCCCGAGAGTTTTTAACTAAGAATAAATAGGAATCCCACAACCAAACCACTACTCGTTATACAGTTTATCAACAACTAATTTTATTTCATCGGAAAGGGTCGAATTGGTCTTTATTTGTTGGGATATCTTTTCGCAGGCATGTATCGCTGTTGTGTGGTCTCTGCCGCCAAGACGTTGACCAATAAATGGAAAGGAGCTCTTTAACTCCGTCCTTAGAAGATACATGGCAATTTGTCGGGGTTTTACAACCTCTTGTCGCCTGTTTTTTCTAATCAAGTCTTTTTCTTGAACGTCGTAAAAATCTGCAACACACTTGATTATTTGTTTTGCGGTGAGGTTCTTTTTTGGCGTATTTACAATCGTGTTTAAGAGCTGTTTTGAGGTTTCGATATTTGGCAGGGAGCCAGTAAGTCTCCAATTTGCAATTACGCGGTTAAGGGCCCCCTCAAGTTCCCTGATGTTTTTTTGGATGGTCTGGCTTATGTAATTGAGTATTTCTTCGGGCACGACCACCTGTTTTGATAAACATTTAGATTTTAGGATTGTAAGTCTTGTTTCTTGATCTGGTTCAGAGATGTCGGCGATCATCCCCCCCTCAAATCTAGAGCGCAACCTCTCTTCCAGAGTTGGTATCGCCTTTGGGGGTCTATCCGAGCTTAGTATGATTCTTTTATTTTTTTCATAAAGAGCGTTGAATGTATGGAAAAATTCTTCCTGAGTTCTCTCTTTACCAGCCAGGAATTGGATATCGTCTATTATTAAAACATCAACCTTTCTATATTCTTCTTTAAATCTTTCAGTTGTCTGATTTGATATGGCCGAGATTAACTCGTTTGTGAACCTTTCTGACGTTACGTATTTAACTTTTAGACCAAGGTTCCTAACAACATCGTTACCAACGGCCTGGAGAAGATGGGTTTTTCCAAGACCGACACCCCCGTAAATAAAAAGAGGATTATAAGACTGGTCCGAGTTACCAAGACCTTTTGTTATGGCTAAGGCCGCCGCGTGAGCCAACTCATTAAAAGACCCAACAATGAAAGAATCAAAGGTATATTTAGGATTGAGTCCGGTCTCTGGGTCCACCTCAAACCCACCAAGCTCAAGTTGTTGTTCGCTAGCAACAACCTGGTCGGAAGAGGGTCTTTTCCTTGGTTTTGATGGGGTGGAGGAATGTCTTTGGGGGGCTTCGGTCGCTATGGTGTAGCGAACTTCTTTTATGTCACCAGAAAGGTTTCGTAGTATTTTTAGTATAGCTTTATTGTATTTGTTTTCGAGCCACTCTTTGGTAAAAGCATTTGGTACTCTCACCACAGCCGAACCATCTCTGGTGTCTAGAAGAGAGGTGTTTTGAAACCACGTAGCAAAATTGGCCTTTGAAACGTTTAGTTCTATTTCGGCCAACACAGCCTTCCAAACCTCCTCATAATTTAACTCGTTCATAAAAGCTTTATCTTGATTTAAAAACAATTATAACATTTAGGTAATTTTTAACACCAAGAAGGGATTAAAATCCATGTTTATAAGGTGTTAATAGTATGTTATCGGATAAGAACAAAAGTCAAATCTTAAAATTTTTTAAAATTGACGCACAGGTGGTAAGTTGTTAAACTGCCCTTGAACTTTTTTGTTAGATAATCCAACCAAAAAAAACAAAAATGGGTATAGTCTTTAAACCAAAATCTAAAAAAAGGAAACAAACCCACGGTTTTCTAGTGAGAAAAAGAACAACATCAGGACGCAAGGTTCTCAGAGAGAGACGCCGCAAGGGACGCAAAAGACTCAGCGTCTAATATGGCTTTTTCTGGGAGTTTAAGAAACGGATCGGAAGAGCCCGTTGGGTTTGGGGGTCAGAAAAACTACAAGGGCTTCGGTGATATAACCACACGTAGTAAGATAACCAAAACTCTCCCCGGAAGAACGGTGATAGTAATACCAGCCAAATTAATCAAGAAATCTAGCGAGCGTAATAAAATAAGGAGGCAGATTCGGGAGATTTTGAGAAAGAACGGGGGGCTCATAGATAAAGGCGTCGATTACACAATATTTTTTAGACGAAACAAATCACCAAACTTTAAAGAATTGTCGGAGATAATAACAAGGCTTTTTAAAACACAAAACCCAAGGAGAAAATGACGAGGCTCCTTATTTGGTTTATAAATCTATATCAAAAGACCCTTTCCCCAAATCACAGCTGGTTAAAAGGATACAGCGGTTTTTGTGGATGTAGGTATTTTCCAACTTGCTCTCAGTATTCGAAAGAAGCTTTATGCAGGCACGGACTTTTTAAGGGGGCTATCTTATCAGTAAAGAGAGTGAGCCGTTGTTTCGGTTCCTCCGGTGGTATAGATGAACTTTTATAATAAAAAGAATTTATGGAATTGGTGTCTTTGGTCTTCAATAAAATATTACTCCAACCCCTCTTTAATATTTTAATATTTTTCTATGATCTCTCGGGAGATTTCGGAGTTGCGAT
>QZJN01000008.1 GCA_003599335.1 Candidatus Parcubacteria bacterium | reverse complement strand
GCGCGGCTTACCGCAACCGGTGAAAACTGGTTTGTGGAAACCGTGCACACCGCCAACGGAAACGGGCGAAGCCACGAACTTATCGCCGGGCCAGGCTTCAACAAAAAGCTTGGATCGGCAAACCTCCGAATTAACCTGCTTGGCGGAGCCGCCGGCGCTTCTCGGAGCAAACCCACGTTCATCGCCGGGATTCAGACCTTTCTTTCCGGCAAGATCCGCGGGCATAGTTTTTTCTGGGGAACCCCGGTTCTGCGCTTTGAACGGCGCGGCGGACAAAACGCTTTCAACTGGAGAAACGAGGCACACTTCAATGTGCACGGACGTTTCTGGGTTGGCGGCGAATTCGGGCTGAGGAATCCGACCGGCGCTCCGGTAATTTGGAGCGGCGGACCGGCATTTCGTTTTGCCCTTTCGCGGCGTCTGACTTTCGAAACTGCTCAGCACTGGGATCACCAGGGCCGCAGCACGTTTCGATTGAGGACGCTCATCGCGCTCCATCCGTAAACAGATCTTTCATCCGCCCGTGGCGTGAATCAATAGAAATATTGAAGAACGCCACGGGTTTTAGTTTTGACAAAATTATTAATACGTGATAAAAATTGTCCGGTTCTCCATAACTATCTGTTCAATTCAAAAAATCAAGGAGGCGTATGCCACTACCAATCTATCTTGCTCTCGACGAGCTTGGTTTTGAAGAAGCCTTGGAGCTTGCCCGCGCCGTCAAAAACCGCGTGGCCGGCTTCAAAATCCACAACCTCTACGACCAGTACGGCCGGATTGTTGTGGAACAGCTTCACAAGGCCGGAGTGGAATCCGTATTTGTGGACCTGAAAATCCACGACATCCCCAACACCGCACGCCTTCGCGCCCTGGCACTCAAAGAAGCCGGGGCAGACATTATCACCGTGCACGCTTCCGGCGGCATCGAGATGATGTTTGAAGCTGCCAAGGCCGGAGTACAGACTCTGGGCATTACCATTCCAACCTCTATCAACGAGGAGGAATGCAACCTGATTTATGGCGGCCCGACAAAGGCCAAAGTTTTACTGCTGGCCCGCTGGGCAAAACTAGCTGGGCTTCCGGGTCTCGTATGTTCGCCCAAGGAAGTCGGCCTCTTGTCCAAACAATGTGAGCTTCGGGGAATGCAGTTTTTCGTTCCCGGAACGCGTTCTGCCGACAAGGGAAAAGACGATCAGGCCCGGGTGGACACTCCGGCCAACGCCATCAAGGCCGGGGCCACGTACCTGGTCGTTGGCCGCCAAGTCACTCAGGCCAAAGACCCTACGTCGGCGCTCGACCAACTGGAGCAGGAAATCAACCAGACATGGAAAGAGCAGGCCCAAAAGGAGGCACCGTGAAACCGGGAGAAATTCTCGACATCTACCAAAGAAAAGGCGCTGTTTGGCTTTTTGATTACAGCGGAGACCAAGCGGCTCCCCACGCCGAGCTCACCAGCGGCCTGTGCTCGGATGGATACTTCAACTCGGCCAAGGTGCTTTGTGATCCGTATGCGGTTGAGGTTCTCGCTCGCCAACTGATGCTTCGGCTTCATGCCAGAGGCATACGAAACGTTGATGTTGTCGTTGGTTCGGCCTACGCCGCCATCACTCTTTCGTTTGAGTTGGCCCGCCTGATGGGAGCTTCGCACGGATTCACCGAAAAGGCCCTCGACGAGAACGACCCGACAAAGTCGGTGATGACATGGAAACGCCTGACCTTCAGGGAAGGCACCGAAATCCTCCAATGCGAAGAGCTCATCACGACCTTCAAGACAACCCTTGAAGTTCGCGAAGCTATTCGGAGCGGAAACGATTACCCCGTCGAGTTCATTCCCGTCGTGGCAACCGCAATCTGGCGCCCGGAAAACCTCCAGACAACACTGGACCGGGAGTTTGATGTTGAAGCTCTAGTTGCAAAAGAGGTCAGGACTTGGAAACCCGAGGACTGCCCGCTTTGCAAACAAGGCTCACCCAGGATGCGGCCGAAGCAAAACTGGGCAAAACTCACAGGCCAAACGACCACCTGAACAGAACCAAAAAAATTAAGGAAGGAGGAAATTCAAATAGGCGCCGAGTGCTTCTCAAGCTCCCGGCGCTTTTGTTTTAAAGTAAAATTATTGACTTTTTTTAAAAAATATGATATTAGCATAATACTTCTCAAGGAGGTTTTGTGAAACAAGAAATTGATTTTCTGCCCGGTGATCTTTGCGTGCTTGTCCGGGAAGGAAGTTTTCAACTCTGCCTTGTTGAGATGCTCTTTGTTGTGAGGGGTAAACCATCCTCGTCTGCAAAGCTTAACGAGATAGAAAAAGACCCCTTCCCTGAACAACCCTGGGGTAAACCAGTCCAGCTTTGGGTCTGGCTCAAACCAACAAACAAAGATCCTAACAGCGAACCAATAATGCTTTCAAAGTGCCTTTGCAGAAACTGCAAGCCTGCTTGGCGCTTGGAAGCTCCCTGAAGGCCTTGTGTCCAGAAATTTTGACGCAAGGCCTTTTCTTTTTGGTAAATTTTTGTTATATATAAACTCCGCCTCGAGCGGAAATTTTTGTTCCTCAAGGAGAGAAATGCCCCATCAAAAAGAAGAGTTGTACAAACGAGAACATGATCAGTTCAAACTCACCTGCAAGATATGGAGAGATTCGGCAAACGTTACCGAGGCGCCAACTCCACACATCATGGCAATACTTGAATTTCTTGAAGGGGTTGAACGCCGTTTGGGAAAAGAGTTTACCCTCGAGAAAGCTCGCGGGGAACTCACAAAGCTGATCCAAAGCGCCGACCTCATTAGGAGAGAACTCCATCCTCTCAAGCATTAAGTTGCGCGGCCAGGAAACCTTGTTTCCTGGCCTAGTTTTTTACCCCCACACCAAACGAGCACAACTTCTTTAGTTTGGGCTTTGCCCAGTACTCGTTATGGTGTAGGGGTTTTATTTAAAGCAAAGAGCGCTCATCAAAAAAACGACAAGCGCCCTTAGGTTGATTTATTGTTAATCCAAGCTCCTTTGCGACGCTGTTTACGGCCGATCGGCGCAAAAAAAGCTAGGTTTCTCTGGATTGGGAACGGGTAAGGAACTCGGTTAAATCTCACCAGAAGTCCGGCCACATAGTAGGGTCTCGCCAGTACTGCGCCGGTGCAGAAATGTTCCAGCGGGCAATGGCAACATGGATCTTGATACGAAGGCGGCCAAAGTTTCGGGTTTGCGAGGAGAAGCTGCGCCGGAAACAACTTGGCACCTTCGTCTTTGGATTGAGTCTGAAGTTGAGTGGCACACAACTCCCTGCTCAAAAACCAAACCGCGGGATTTATGGCCTGATGAGAAAATCCATTTTCGGTCATAAACTTTTGCGACCACATGGCAATCTCATCGGTTATCTGCGGTTTGACGCGAAAAGCCATTTGCCCCTTCAGGGCAGCAAGGTGAGCGCGTTTGGTCGGATCTTTTGTTTTGTGCGTTGATGGGTCAAACGACGAAAGCCCATCTACTTCAACAACTCCCGTTTGCCACAATACGCGCAAGGCATGAAAATCAACGGGAATGGGCGTTGGAAAAACAGGAATAAGGTTTTTGTTTTGAAGCCAAATCGTGAGAAGTGAGAAAATCTTCATTCTCATTCCCACAAAAGAAGCTTCGTTGGGTTTGCCGTTTGTTTTCTTATAACGGTCAATGCGCGCAAAAGCCTCCTCAAAGCTTGAAACACCTTCGAAAACCTTAAGCACGCTGCCGCCCCAATGCCGGACCAGAACTTCGGAGTTATGCATCCAAGAATCGGCATGTTCTCTCATTTTGTAAGAAAGAGCGCCAGCACCCAAAACGCCGGTGCCATTGCCGTTTAACAACGCCTTGGTTGCGGTCTGAAAAGCCTGAAGAATACGCTCTGCGGTCCACCCCTCAACCACAAGCGCCGGATCAAAGAGCGAAGGTGATTGATTGCGCATTTCGTTCAGCCACTTGAACGGATCATCGCTTACCATCCCTCCACGCATTGGCAAAGACCCAAAAAGCAAAAAGTTGGCATGATCTCTTGGAGATTCGGGAGCCGGCCACCTGTCTTCGGGCGTTATAACCCCCTCAAAAATTCCTCTCCGCAGATCCCACTCCTGCTGCAGTATTGTAAAAACCCCTTTTGCAACCTCTTCGTTGAAACGGATTTGCATACTCTTTTTCACCCGCCTTCCTTTCCTGATTGGAATGAACTGCTGAACAATTCTTAACAGAAAATACCCCTCTTAGTCAAAAGATTGCATTGACTTTAAAAACTACAAGCCTAAAATAAATTTATAAAGCAGTTCACTTCATTTAAGGAGGGTGCGATGGCTACGAAAAAGCCAATCAACGACCGCGAAGCACGTGCGCGTTTCGTTGCCAACTTTTTTATCGACCTTGCCCTCCTCTTGATAGGGGGTGTAAGGAGAGAAAGCGCACACACGAACGGGCCAGACATTACCATTTACTCCCGGGGAGCGGTGGTTGAGGTTAAGGGATTTCAACACACCAACTTCCTCCGCGTTACTCACCAACAAGTTGACGCCTACCTTAGAGAGCTCAATGTTTTTTCCCAAGCCTGGGCGATTGTGTTTCGCTATAGCAGGCCTTGGAGCAAAAAACACAATCGATACGTCGGCCTCTTCCGGGTAGCTAGAACGGGCGAAGCCATCAACCAATACATCTCCCAACACCTGCTTAGCTGTCACCTCATTGACCTTACCGTTCTTAAAGCTCTACGAAACACCCACGAAACCAGCTACGAAGTTGAGAACGGCCGCACGGGAAGGAAACTCGAGAGTCTGAGGTTGGGCTTGCACACTCTTGAAAACTTTACGAATGGAGGACATAAGGAACAGCTAGCTAAGCTTGGGCTTAACCCAACCCAATTCCGCGTCGTCAAGCGGCGCGTACACGTTCATTTTCGAGACCAAGACCTTTCTTTTCTGATTCAGGGGCTTATCCAAAAACAATCCCTGGCTGCAAGACCAGTACCAACGTTCTTTGACGATATTGAACAACCAGGAGTTCTCCACCTCTAACCGGGAGCTCAAGCAAAACATCGCTTGCGCTCCTTTTCGTTTTGTGAATACATAAAAAACTCTCCGCTTAAAGCGGAGAGTTTTTTAGTTATTTCATGTGCTCTTTTATCAAAGCCTCAAGTTCATTTATATGATCAGCCTTATCTTTTTCCATTTTTTTCCAAAAGTTTTGGCACTCCATGCAAGAACCGGCGTCTTTTGAGTAATGATTTTTTATGCGCCAAAGACTTTTATGTTCCTGAACAATCTGAAGCATAAGATTATAAATATGATTATCCATCGTGGTTGTTTTTTAATTATAATAACTACTATATTCGCCTTTGTTGAAAAATATCAAGCGAAATGTTATTTTATTTACCGGAAAGGAGGTGTTCTTTGAACGCTTTTGAGTTTCTGGAGCGTAAGGACTTCTTCATCGGCAGAGATATGAGCCATTCTTTCTGCCACACGATTCAACGAGGCCCCCTGGTTTACGCAGAAATTATGGGGGACGAACTACATCTTTCCTGTCAGTGGCTCGCTGAACAAAATGGCGATGGCACCTGGAAGATTATCGAAAATCACGGCAGGCTCTTCAGAATCGCCTTAAGAGACGTCAACTTCCAAGAAGACGACGTCAGGGACACGCTCACTCTCAAACTAAAAGAAGAAGGAGCTCTCATTATACACCGCGACGGCGAAAACATTGCATTCGCCTCTGCGGCCTAACCCCGGCAAGCTGAATTTTTGGCTTGCCGGTTCTTCTTTTAAACAGAACTTTGGGTGTGTAGGGCTGTTTATGATAAAATTTTAATTATGGACAAAGACCTTGAACAAAAATTTCAAGAACTTGAACAGAAAGTTACGAAACTCCACAAAGATATCAAAGGTATCAAGTGGCAGCTTCTTTGGGGCAATCTTTTTAATATTTTGATTATTGTTGTACCTTTATTGCTGCTTTTGTATTATCTGCCAACCATAATAGATGGACTCCTTCAAAGTTACATTCCGCCAGAACTACAAGGACAATCAACGGAAGAAATACAACAACAGCTTAAAACGTTCCTGCCTCAATTATTTGGTAAATAAAGATACATCCAAAATTGGTTTTTCCTACCTTATAAAGGGATTGGAGTAGGTGCTCGTTTCAAGATCTTCAAAATTTCCTGCCCTTCTCAAAAAATCAATTCTCGTCTCTTCAAACAGCCCCCTGTTTAAAGACAAAAAGGGCAGAGGTTCTACGGGAGCATAAATGACTATGTAAACCTTTTGCCAAAAAATTAAACCGGCCAAAGCTATAAAAACAAGCAGGGCTATCAATAACATGAAAAAATGATGTTTGCTTGCAAAAACAACCAACCGGATACGAAATTGTCTTAGGTGTTTTTGAAACATTATTGAGAAAAAGCTGAAATGTTTAAAGAGGCAACGATGTTTCCCGAATCGTCGCGGCGTGAGAATTGGGCCCGATTAACCCTCGCAAAATAGGCCATATTCTCTACACCTTCAATAAATCTTGCGACCTGCAAAAAAGACCCCTGTAAATTTACCTGAAAGGTTTGCTGGCTTGTTTCTACTCTTCTACCGCTTAAAGGCTGTCCTTCAATGTTTATTTCGTAAGTAACCCCAACTCTTTTACCAAGCGCCTCAAGAGCAACTATAAAATCTAAAGTTGTATCTTTGCTTATAAAAACTCTATTTAAAAACGGTTCAAGCTCCCTAAGCTGCCTTACTTCTTGAGAAAGTTTTTCAAGCTCCTGGTCAGATCTTTCAAAAGCAAGTATCTGTTTACGCTGGCCGATAAGACGATTAGTCCCGCTATCAACTTCTTCCAAAACTGGAGTAATTATAAACAAGTAAACCAGGGCAAGAACAACAATCAAAACTCCGATGGTTATCAGAATTTGAGAAAAGGGAGTTATTCTCATAAACCTTTTAGATCAATGCTAAAATCAAAATTAATATCCCTCTCTCTGATTACATTGCTCAAGGGAGATTCAACCCCTGCAACCCAGCCAACCTTTTCCAAATTTTCTTTGAATCTTATAACCTCGTTTCTTGTCGGAGCAAAACCACGAAGACTGGCTTTAAGTTGTTGACGGTCAAAAGAAAAACTCAAAAGATAAACCCCGGTCGGACGGGCGGCAGCCAAATCGTTAAAAAAACCATGAATGGGCGATAACTCTTTTTTAACCGCTGATGTATTAGCCAAAGTGGCCGATAAATCCCTTAAAGTAAGTTCTAATTTTCTCAATTCTTTATTACGCGGCAAAGATTCCAGCGTTGCTATCTCTTCATTTAAAGTTCCCGATTCAATTGAAAGATATAGATTAATACTCAAAAGCAGCGACACAAATATGCCAAGAACTACCAACAAACCAACGCTGTAAAAAACAATAAGACGCCTGTTAAGTTCGGTGCGGTAATCTTTCTTTTTTTCTGGGGGTAAAAGATTTATCGTTATCATTACTGATTTGTATATAAAGGTAATCCTCTTAAAGCAAGTCCGATGGCGGTAACAAAAGACAAAGATCTGTCAAAAGGAAGAGGCGGCAGATATTTAACCGGAGCTTCTAAAATATTTGCCCACGGATTGCCAATTTCAACGCTAAGTTTAAACTGCGCTCCAAGATAAGCCGTGAGGCCTTTAAGATTTGCTCCTCCTCCAGAAAGGATAATTTTGGAAATATTATGAAATTGACCATGTTCGTGAAAAGAATGAGTTTTGTAAAAAGAAAGATGTTTAGTTATCTCGGAAATAAGGCTTTCAAGCACAGGCTCCAAAGCTTTGAAAACTTTACCCTCTCTTTTTGTCTTATCAAGTCCTGCTTCTCGTTTTATCTTTTCTGCCTCATCGGCGTTAACCCCAACCGCCTGAGCTATCGCTTGAGTCATCTGCGAACCCGATGTTGGGATTGAGGATGTAAATCTTATGGCGCTGCCTGAAAAAATTATGAAACTTGTACGAGCGGCCCCAAGGTCAACCACAAGAACCGGTTTTGATGAAAAAGCCCCTGGAAACAAAGCCCTGGTGGTTGCCGTTGATTCTATTTCAAGAGCTTTTATAGAAAAATTAGCACTGTTTAAAACACTGACATAGCTATCGACTATATGCCTAGGGCTTGCAGCGACAAGAACATCTGTGTGATCTGGTGTTTTTTTGATTGGATCAACGTTCTGCCAGTCAAAATAGGCCTCTTCAACATTAACGGGAATATTTCCTTCAACCTCCCAGCGTATAGCTTGGTCTATTTCTTCTTTTTTCATCTTTGGAACAGAAACGACCTGCATAAAAGCGTCCTGCTCGGGCAAAGAAGCAACGACGAATTTTGACTTCAAAGAACCAAATTGTGTTTTTTTACGTAAATCCTTCAAAACGTCTATGACCGCGCTTTCACTTTTAATCTCTCCTTGCTCGATTAAACCTGGCGGCAAAACAACTTCTGTAAAACTACTAAGCCTGACCTGATGAGGAGCAATCCTGTCCAGCTGAACGGCTCTTATGGTTACATCCGTTATATCAAGCCCAAAAGCCGTTGGTTCAAGTTCGTAAATTGGTTTAGAAAAAAAATTCATAGGAAAAATTCCCAAAACATCTATCTTTTATACTTAGCGGCAAGTCCATATAAAAGCTTGCTTTCATGATGGGCGAGCGAACCAAGTTTAAGGTTGCCGGTACAACATTTATAATTATACACCGCTTCAGAAAATCAAACTATTGTATTTCCTGCCACGTTGCGGCTGTCCAGCGCCCTCCAGGACCAGAAGAAAAAGAAACGTTAGCAAGACCGCTTTCATAAGTTATTGAAGCGTTGTTGGCAATATCAATTTCATAAGCAGTTATTTCTTTTAAGGTCAGTCCGTTGCCGACAGATATTTTGCCGTTACCGGCGTAAAAGATTGCGCCAGCGGCGCTATTACCGAGAGATATGGCGCTGCCCGAAGCCGTATCAAGCAACATTAAATAACTACCCACCTGACCAGTACCCTGCAAAACGGCTGTGTTTCCAGTACTCACCGGACCGTCAACCATTAAAATACCGCTTAGAGTTGTATAGCCAGAATCAAGTTTAATTGTGACGCTGTTTCCGAAATTTATCGTGCCCGTAACCCAGACGGTTCCAGTTAGAGTCAAAATTGTATTATTTCCAAGCGTCATATCGCCATTAATTTTTTTTGGACCAATAGAAGCCGTTTGATTGTTGCCAAGATTATAACCATTTAACGTCCCCCCGGCCGCGGCTTCGTTTTGCCAATCGGTTATTTGTTGATTTGAAATTGGAAGAGGAATAAACGATACCGGTTGAGACAAAACTTGCGTTGAACCGGCCGGACAATTAACTTTGGTTGCGACGTAAAATGCCGTGCCTGTAATATCGCAGTCAATTAAATCGCTGGCATAAGCATCGGTGCCAACCGCTATATCCTCAATTTTGTGGGTACCAGAAGCTATGGCTGTTCCTCCTATATTGCTTGTCCCGGCGCCATTACCAATGATGTCGCCGTTTGAAAAAACATTTCCCAAAACCTGGCTACCATTTCCAAGTTTTATTCCCCCTTCTCCGACTTGCGCTCCATAGAAAAATGATGCGTTGGTGGTCACTGTGGTGGCGTTGACACTTACCCTACGAATCCTACCGAGCGAATTTCCATCGGCAATGATCACTCTTGTTCCACCGACAACGGGACCGACGCTAACCACCACGCTGCTTGATCCTACTTGCAACGAATAAGATGCCGGCGGAACAACATAGGTTGGTTGCAAACGCAAAAGAGTATCTTCAAGACCGGCTTCAGCGGCGTAATAAGCTCTTAAAGAATCCAGGGCGGCTAAGGAAATTCTTAATTCATTTGTTATTAGAAAGCTAAAAGATAAAAATAAAATAAAACCACCGCCAAGAGCAACAAGCAAAACCATATAGGAGGCAATTCCCTTCTTAAATTTTAAAACTTTGTGTTGGTTCTCCATAAAAAAGCGACCTAATAATTTCCTCTTACCGTAGCGCTTGCCGAGAGAGTGGTGGTTGCCGAAACATCTTCACGGCCTCCTGGAGGGCTGGTAATGGTTAATTTTATTTGAACCGACTCGGCGTTGCTTGTGCCGTTCTTTAAGTATTGAAAAACTAGATCGGTGACCCTCACCGCCTCGCTTGTAATTGCCAAAGGCGAGCCGCCGTCTCTTCTCAGGTAAAGGCGCGATGAAGATACATAGTAATCAAAATATGTCCGGTTTTCATCCGCTGGCAGATTCAATTTTGTTTCCATGCTTAATTGACCAAACGATGAGCCGAAGATGCTCGTCGGGGTGTAAACCGAATGAGCAGAACGAATATCGGCAAGCATTCTTTCCATTGCCAAGCGAGTGTTTGTTAAGACCTCTCTTTTGGCGCGGACTTTATTAAAACCCTGAAAAAGACCAAATATAAAATTGACCAGCAGGGTGCCTATAATAGCCACGATGGCCACATACAATATCATTTCAAGCAACGAAAATCCTTTACGAAACTTTGGCATCTTAATTGTTGGTGAAGTTGGTTATATAAGTTGGAACAGAATATGTGCGCGCCACTCCTTGCTGATCAATCCATTGAATCGTAACTGTGAGCTTGCGGGTATTTGGATCAACCGACCCGCCGCTTAGCAAAATATCTGATTTACCTCCAGAGTCTCGACGTACCTCTTCGAGTACAATCGACCTTGTAAATTTTCCCTGGATCGGGCCCGGATTTGTCGTTGTTATAAGCCAGCCAGAACTTGAAGTTGAAAGATAATATTGCGTGCCATTTATCAAGGGAGTTATATTTGTTGTCCAGCTTTGATCACGCAAAGAACGAACCGCTTCAATTCCTTCTTGAGCAAGATAAGAAGCGGCCTGCGGTTCCTCGCTTAAAATTGCGCCCCTTAAGAAAACAACTGCCGCTTGGGCAAAAGAAAGCAAAGCTATAACAATAATTGCCACAGCTATGACTAACTCTAATAAACCAATCCCTTTGTATAATTTAACCCGATACATTATTGTCTATTGAATTTGCGGTTGACCTACTAAAATATCCGGGCCCTTTGTAACATTCCCAGAAGAGTCATAAATTACAATTTGAGTATTATCAAACCAAACCTCAACGGCCTTTGTGTTTTCGCGTCCATCTCTATTTATGCTTAAAGTTGTATTTGCCCCAAGCGTGTGGGTATGAACTCTAACCGTCTGGCTTTTTCCTCCAACGTTGAGACTCTTTGTACAATCGAAGACATTGTTGGCAACATTCATGCATGTAGATACCGGGGTCTGATCAATAACATCTGGGTTAGGAGGATCTTTAAAAATCAGACGCATATTGTTGTTTGTCCTGATATCCCATCCTAAAACAACGTGAATGTGACGAGTGTCCTGGCTTGGAAAAGGTGTTGTTGGCGGCGGCTGAGTCCCCACGCTAATGGCCCCACTCTGATCTACTCTAATGAAACGCTGGTTAGTCCCATCGTTTGTGATAATTGTAATGGTTCCGTAATTTGAAACAGAGCCTTCGGGCCTCAAAAAAACAACATCCGAAGAAGCGCTCACAAAAGAACTTGTTGCGTTGACGCTTGATGGTAGAGAAACTACCGAATTTGTTGAAGCTGTCGCTATATAATTTAACCCCTGAAACAAAACAACTTGATTTGGATCAATATGAACCCCCCAACTTGAAGGACCTTCCGAAGATAAGGTCTTCGACCTTGCAAGGCGCAGGGCAGTTATAACATCTTGAACCGCTGCGTTTAAATCGCTGTTGCGCTTAAAAGCCGAAAACCCACTAAGGAAAATTGTAACAATAACGCCCAAAATAAAGGCGACTAATAGAAACTCTATCAAACTAAACCCTCTGCGCATGATTGTTTGGGTTATCAAATTGAACCCACCAAAGAATACATAGGCTGAATCATGGAAACGGCAAAAAAACCAACTGCCGCACCTATGACAACCATCAACACCGGCTCAATGATCGTGGAGAGATTTTTGGTGGAATCTGCAACTTCGGCTTCAAAAAATATGGCTATACGTTTAAGCAAGGATGCCAGAGCGCCTGTTTCTTCGCCTATGGCAACCATCTGCACCACCATCGGTAAGTACAAATTACGCTTTTGCTTTAAAACCTCCGACAACTGACCTCCTTTTTGAACAACCTCCTGAGCGCCGGCGATGCTTTCCTGATAATAAATATTACTCAAGGTTCGAGAAGTAATTTCCAAAGCTTTCAATATAGGCATGCCAGACTCAATTAATGAACTTAGGGTCCTTGCAAAACGAGCTGAATTTATCTTCTTAACTAATGGCCCAAAAAGCGGTGCTTTGAGTAAAATCATATCCGCGGTTCTTTTGCCAAGCCTGGTTTTCTTGATAAGATGTCTCATTAAAAGAAAAAAGGCCGCCAATCCTGCCAAAAGAAATGGCCAAAGCCTGCCGAGGTTTTCAGCAAACCAGATAACGAAACGGGTTGAAGCTGGAAGATCAACATTCAATTCTCTAAATGTTTGTGCCAGAGAAGGAACAACGTAAATCATCATCAGGGCCCCGATAATAACCATCGCTCCAACTATAACGGCAGGGTAAATAAGGGCCCCTTTTATTTTTCGGCGCAAATCATAATCTTTTTTAAGCTGGCGGTATAAAACAACGAGTGTTTCTTCGAGTGTCCCGGAAGCTTCGCCCGCCCTAACCATATTTACAAAAAGATCAGAGAACTCACGGGGATATTTGGCAAGACTATCGGCAAATGTTGAACCCTTGGCTACATCGGCATTGACGTTTGTAAGGATGGAACGAAACTTTGAAGAAGTCGTTTGTTCGCTTAAGGCGTCGATGCTTCTTGTTAAAGAGAGTCCCGCTTTTATCGTGACAGCTAAATTTCTTACAAAAACAAGCTTTTCAACCAAAGGAACGCCTCGCCAAAAAAGCAAAGCGTCCAAAGAAAGATCTTTTTTAAGAAAACTCTTTTTAGGCCCTTCGGCTCCCAATTCCTGAACGCTCAAAAGATAAAAACCCTGTTCTTTTAAAATCCTGGCTAAATCAGATTGAGAAGCCGCCTCAAGTTTATCTGATTTGGTATTACCCTGGGAATCTTTAGCTGTGTAATAATAGAGGGCCATCTTTTATTCTTCGTGAATAACTCTAAGCACTTCTTCGATGGAAGTAATTCCTTGAGCCGCCTTGATAAAACCGGCCTCAAGCATAGTCTCCATTCCCTCTTTGCGGGCCTGCTCTTCAATCTCATCTGAAGTTGCATTACGATTGATAAGAGATTTTATTGTTTCTGTTACTTCCAAAACTTCATGAATTCCTATCCGGCCTTTATAACCATCGGGGCAATCCTTGTTTGGTTTTGGCCTGTAAAAAGGTATGTTTTTAAAGGAAGCGTGAGCCGGGACAACTTTGCTTTTACGAAGAGCCTCGAGAATTCTGTCCATTTTTAACTCTTTTTCAAGAACGCCAATCTCTTTTTCATTCAAAAAATATTTTTCTCTTTCAGAACACAACCTCCTCACAAGCCTTTGAGCTATTACAACATTAACAGTTGAGGCTATAAGGAAGGGCTCAATTTTCATATCTATAAGTCTTGGAAAAGATCCGGCCGAAGAATTGGTATGCAGGGTTGATAAAACCAAATGACCGGTCAAAGAGGCGTTGACCGCCAGGCTTGCCGTTTCCGTATCCCTGATTTCGCCAACCATTATTACGTCCGGGTCCTGGCGAACAATAGATCTTAAACCATTGGCAAAAGTAAGTCCTATTTGGGGCTTAACCTGAGTCTGATTGATTCTCGCGATACGATATTCTATCGGATCTTCAACGGTTACAATATTAACCTCGGGCTTATTTAAAATTTCAAGTACGGTATATAAAGTAGTTGTCTTTCCAGAACCGGTCGGACCTGTGGCCAAAATCATGCCTGTTGTACGACGAAGGTGTTTTTGTAAAACCTCAACTTGATCCGGTAAAAACCCTATGGACTCAAGGGTGAATCCCTTTGGATTTTCGTGTAATAATCTCATGACTATTTTTTCCCCATCGTGAGTTGGCATGATTGAAACACGAAAAGCAACCCTGCCTTCGTCGGTATCAAGTTTAAAACGCCCGTCTTGCGGCAAACGATGTTCGTCAAGTTGGAGGTTAGATAAAACCTTGATTCTTGCAACTATACCGGGGTGAACCCTTGATGGCAAAACCATCGCGTCGTGCAACAAACCGTCAATTCGGTAACGAACCACGACCTCTTTTTCGCTTGGTTCAATGTGTATATCCGTCGCATTCTGCAAAACGGCGTGCTTTATCAAAGTATCGACTATGCGAACAATCGGCAGATCTTCTGCCATCTTTTGAAGCTCTTCTTTTTCTGGATGATCTTCGCCCTCCTGAATCGCGGCAGACACCGCACCGGTTTCTCTTTTTATAATTTCTCCAAATTCAGCCTCAAGAGTTTTTTGATATTGTCTTAAGGCGTTTTTTATTGAAGATGGCGTCGTCAAACGCGGCAACAAACGAAGCCCTGATTTTTTTCTTATAAATTCTATTGTTTGAAGGTCGGATGGATCCAGCATCGCCACTTCAAGCTCCCTGCCGTTTTTTTTGTAAGCTATGATGTTATGACGTCTGGCTATTGGCTCTGGAATTGTATATAAGATATCTGGTTTAATCTCTTCTTTTTCCAGATCTATAAAAGGGATACCTAAAATATAAGCCTTGAGTTGAGCAAGCTTTATTTCGTTTATAAGATTATCTTCCCGAAGAATTTCTTCTATCGGCCGTTTAGCTTTTTTTGCTTTTTCTTCTGCTTTTTTTAATTTATCTTCGGGAACAAGTTTTTGATCAAGTATAAAAGCCTTAAGCTGTTGATCTTCTACCTTCAAAAGGACTGGCATGATCTTATGAGTTTATTGGAGCTTAGTTCTATCCAATAACAGACTTTATTTTTTGGAGCAATTCATCCAAAGAATAATTTGCTTTGACCAAATAAGTTGTGGCTCCGAAAGCTATGGCTTTTTCAACGTCGGCAGACTGTTCAAGATTCGTCAAAACTATCACCGGAACCGCCTTAGTGTGCTCGTCTGATTTAAGTTCTTTTAAAACCTCGAAGCCATCCTTTTTTGGCAGAATCAAATCAAGCAATATCAAGTCA
>QZJN01000014.1 GCA_003599335.1 Candidatus Parcubacteria bacterium | reverse complement strand
ATTTGGTTTTACGGCTCGTCAGTGTCTCAATTGGTGCAAAGCTCTTACCCTCGGCACAAAGCTCGCCACAGGGGCAAACAGTGGGGAAACCTGCCTGCCTGCCGGCAGGCAGGTCAGGGGTTACAGGTTCTCGTACTTGGCCAGCAAACCTTTCATCTGGTCTAAAACCACGGTAGGATATTTGTACTCCTTCGCCCAATCAAAAGTTCGAAAATCGTTGAGTAGGGCGAGCCAATAAACTTTTTTACCAGCTCCACAACATTGTGATAGTATTTTTATATGAATAAAAGTAAAATAATATATTCAATTTTTGCAATTGCATTTGGAGTATTTATGGTTGTATTTGGCGGATATGACGATAGCCCCGGAGGACAGCTACTCGGGGTTGGCTTGGTTGTTTTGGGCATTGTTGGCATAATAAAAAATAAGAAAAAACCCAAAAACCAATCTCCATTCAAAGCTTGACAGGTTGGCTATAATATTATAGTTTCCCAAACGTAAAGGAGGTGTCCTTTGAACACGCTCGGGGAAGTAAAAAGCTTCATCGGAAAGTCGCTCACAACAATTGAGATGTTCGGCTCCGATGCCCAATTCCGGGTTTTGTTTTCCGAAAAGGCCAAAGGGGTCGGCCTGGCAATCGCCGAGGAACTTGGCATTACAACCGAGGAAGCAAAGCGTCTCCCGGATGAACAGAAACTCGGCCCAAAATCATCGGAGGCATTCACCAGCTTCCGGGAATGGTTTGAAACGAATCAATGATCTGCCCCCACGCAGAAAAGCTCATAAGCTTTTCATCTGTGCGGGGCTTTTCTGTTTTTATAAAAGAAAATAACGAGGCTTATGACCTCGCTTTTTTGATGTAATTTTAGAAAAGAAAAAGGGGTCAGGGCGAACGCTGCTAGGCGTACACGCTGACCCCGCTGGTGTTGGGGTGCCCACAGGCACCAAAGTTTGCCCCATGTCAGAGCTGCTTTGCTGTGAGAACCCCGGAAATTGGTTCCACTTTCAACCTATCAAAGCCTGAATCAAATGTCAAGAGAGTATGTGGATAAAACCAGAAAAAGAACGAAAATACTTTATTTTTGGGGAGTGGCCGGTGGCCGCGAAATGCATGCGGCCGCCGGCCAGCTCCAGACTACTTAGAGGACCAGACAATAGTCCCCTGGTAGCCAGTCGCCTCCCTCATCCTCCGGTCAAAGCCGTTGGAGTGGTAGTTGATGTTGTGAATACCGGCCTTCAGGCTGTCTGTGGCTTTCCACAAATTCAGCCCAATCGCCAAGTATCGCCAACGCCCTCCCTTTCGGTACAGTTTCCGACTAAGCAGATCAACGCCAAGGTTGAGACCAACGTTTGCCGCAACAACGGCACCCGTGTTTCTCTTACCAAGAGCGCGCGCCCAGCCGGTCTCCACACCATATGAACGTCCCAGAGCGGAACCATCGGCCCTGTACGCCATAGAAGGGTGATTCAGCACCCGGACTGTAGTTACAGCATCCAGTCCGGTTCCAGCCGCGAGATAGACGCGGGACGCCTTGAAAAGGAAATCGACCTTGCGGTCTTTTTCCTCCCTTGGCTCTTCCCACTTCCTCTCAATCGGCCGGAGCTCGAAGAGCTGCCGGTCTTGGGCGAAAGCTGACGACGCGCTAGCACACGCCGCCAACATCACTACAACTGCCACAGCTACAGCTTTGACTTTCGGACTTTCTGACATGGTGCACCTCCTTTGGTGCGATATTAGTTATACATAAAATTACGATTTTGTCAATGTTAAAGCCTTAAATCTACCCCTCCAGAACTCCAACCGCTACGAAAAAAGAAATCATAGCCCCCAGGCTTGACTTTTAATTAAAAAATGATACTATAGTAAGGTAAGTTTTATATCCCCTCGTCTTACTTTACGTAAGCCAAAAGGATGTTAAATATTGGTCGGCTTACGTTAATTAATTTAAAAAAATATATGGCAAAAAAGTTATATGTCGGCGGACTGTCTTACGACACCAACGAGAGCACATTGAAAGAAATGTTTGCAGAAGCCGGAGCCATTGAATCGGTAACGATTATAATGGATAAAATGACCGGCCGCTCTAAAGGTTTTGGTTTTGTTGAGATGCCCTCTGATGAAGAGGCCGCAAAAGCTATTGAAATGTTCAATGGCAAAGAGCTTGATGGTAGAAAAATTACCGTCAATGAAGCTCGCCCTCTGGAATCTAGGCCTCGTAACGATTCGTTTAATCGCGGTCCAAGGAGAAGTTTTGGCGGCGGCAGAAATCGCTACTAAAATCATTCCAACAAAAAATCCCCCAATTGGGGGATTTTTTGTTTTTTATAAGACAACAATATATTTGACAAAATAAGTTATATATTTTATATAGATATTGAGGAGGTGCTCTTTATGAAAGAGCTCGTTGAAGCGATTGCCAAAGCCCTCGTGGACAAACCCGAAGATGTTCAGGTGAAAGCCGTGGAGGGCGATCAAACAACGGTTCTTGAGCTGCGCACCCATCCGGATGATCTTGGCAAGGTTATCGGCCGCCAGGGCCGGACCGCCAAAGCCATCCGCACCATCCTTGGCGCGGCAGGCATGAAGATCAAAAAACGCTTCAGCCTGGAAATCCTGGAGTAGCTCAACGGCCAATCCCAAAGTTCACCCTCGTAACCAGAAAGGCTAGACGGACCCCGCGCCTGGCCTTTTTTTAATTATTTATAAATTTGATTGACGGTTTCTATGAACTTGAGAGGGTCTACGCTTGCACCGCGAACCCTCAAAGATAAATGCAAATGCGGCTCAAGTGAATATCCCGTACTACCAACAAGACCTATAACATCCCCTCTTTTTACTTTCTGACCCAGGGCGACTTTTATCTCACTTAAGTGCAAATATAAAGAAAAAATTCCAAGTCCGTGATTTATCACAACCGTTGTCCCATAATTTGGTAGGTCCGATCTGCTTAAAGTTATAACCCCATCGTTTATGGCATACACCCTGTCCCCCATTTTACCTTCAAGATCAACACCAAGATGCTGCAAGGCCACACCCTGACTCACCCTTACATTACCAAAAGCCCCAACAATTACCCGTTTATCCAGCGGGTCCTCAAAGCTTCCTGAAAAATATGGGAAATCTTTGTAATCTGAAACGGCAATTCCAATAATTGCATCTTCGTTTTGAAATAAATTTTGGCTTATGGATTGAGGCGTATAACCTTGCTTAGTAAGCTCGGGATTTATATACAATTGTGTCCTTGGCCAGTCTTTTTTTATAATTACAAATTCATTTTGAACATCTTTATCGCCTTCAAAGCTTATAATTATATTCTCTATTCTCGCCTTTGCTTTTGCGTCTATGCCAAAAATACCAACCCAACTATTTGAAGCTGTTTCAAAAAAATCAATTCTTTTGTCATTAAAAATAGTCGATGGTTTTTCGGAAGAAAAAACTTTAATAACAAGAGTATCTGCCTGTTCCAAAGATAAAGAGCTGAAACTTATTTCTGGCTCGCTTAGGATTTTTTCTTCCTGAATTTCTTGAATTTTTGGCCGTGAAACAGAACTCTCTTTCTTATGAGAAACCCTCCATAAAGCCGCCCCCAGCAGGCTTGCACAAACAGCCAAAATTACGATTAATTTATTCATATCTATATTATAGAGTCTTATAAAATCCCCGGATACATTGATCTTTTCTTTTTTGCCATTTTTTGTATAAAATACCAAAAGAACCCCAAAAGGAGGGGCAACATGCCGCGCCAAATCAGGAAGGGCTGCTTTGTAATAATCAAACCAAGTTCGGCCTCCAAAACGGCTCTCCGCCGCGCCGTTACAAACCATAACGCCGAAATTGTCTGTCAGGTTGACCGAATCAGCCCAATGGGGCTATGCACGATTCTACTACCCCAGGGTTTATCCCTCAAAAATTGCTCCAGACGTATCGCTTATGGCCGGCACAAAAACCGCCATTCGCTTCGCACGAACCGGAAAAACCTTGTTCGTGTTTCCTGAACCAAAATGAAGCCGTGGGCAAAACATCGCCTACGGCTTTAGCATTTATATAGACAAAAGCCTTATAAATAATTAAAATTAATCTGATGGGAATTTTATTTATAATTTTACTGGCCACTTTTATTGTTAGCCTTGGTTCTCTTATCGGAATCTTTACCCTAAGGCTACAGGAAGAACGGCTGTCAAAAATACTTATTTTTTTAGTCGCTCTTTCGGCGGGAGCATTGCTCGGAGGAGCATTTTTGCATCTGATGCCGGAAGCCCTTGAAGGCCTTAGCGGTTCTGCCGTTTTTACGATAACCCTTTTATCATTTATCCTTTTCTTTTTTATAGAAAAAGTTTTGCATTGGCATCATTGCCATAAAGGACATTGTGACATTCATGCTTTTGGATATCTCAATCTTGCCGGAGACGCAATACATAATTTTATAGATGGAGTTATTATCGCGGCGGCTTTTTTGGTTGACATAAAACTGGGCTTAGCCACGAGTCTTGCTGTCGCGCTTCATGAAATACCACAAGAGATAAGCGATTATGGAGTACTTTTGTATTCCGGTTTTAGTAAATACAAAGCTTTATGGGCAAATTTTATGGTTGCCCTAACGGCAATCTTGGGAGGCGTGGCCGGATATTTTTTGGCAACGGAACTTGAAAGCGCGTTGCCGTATCTTTTGGCTTTTGCGGCCGGGAGTTTTATATACATTTCAACCTCCGATCTAATACCAGAAATCAGAAAAGAGGAAGATTTAAAAAAATCAATTAAATCTTTTGGAGTTTTTCTTTTTGGGGTTTTGCTGATGTTTGCTACAAAATTACTTGATTTTTAGATAGATTTGTTGATAACCTCATTTCCAATTTTTGGGGGCGGCATATAATAGGAATAAAGGTCTCGTTATTTAATAGGGACTCATATGCATAAAGTTACATTTTTACTTTTGGTGATTGGAGGTTTAAACTGGCTTTTGGTCGGGCTTTTCGGTTGGGATATCAGCGCCTGGTTTGGCGGTATGGGCTCGATGGTTTCCCGCGTGATATATGTTCTGGTTGGTCTCTCGGCTGTGTATGAATTGGCGATGCACAAGAAACTTTGCAAAGAATGCAATAAAGGAGCGACGATGTAATTAGATACATCTTCAAAACCACCCCGCCCAAAACGGGGTGGTTTTTTAAACCAAAGTTTGTTAAACAAATAGTATTATCCCATGAAGACAAGATTGGCAATTGTAATTTCATTAGTAATAATCTTTCTAACTCTTTTAACTTATTTTTTAATCTACGGATTGGACCCTGAAAAAACAAGCCAAAAAGACGAAACTCTTTCTTTTGCGATTACCCCTACGGCCATATTAAGCCATGAACATCCCGGTGGCGCCGATCCTGTTGAGCATGCGATTTTTATAAATACCCCAATTGAAATAAAAGAAGATATTTTTATTACCGGCTTTGAACCGATAATAAACGGAGCGCCATCAGAAATAATCCATCACGGAATTTTGATCGATGCCAACGATAAGGATTTTATCTGCCCAAAGCTGCCGAAGACTTTTTTTGCTTTTGGCGGCGAGCTTACAGCCCTTTCCTTCCCTAAAGAATACGGCCTGAAACTTAATAAATCGGACAACCTGATATTACAAATAATGTTTCACAACCCCGGTAAAATTGATTACGCTGATGTTATCGCCGGTATTAATTTGAAATATAAATCAGTAGATTCAAGTCTTAAAGAATTAGAGCCGATTGTAATAAATGCCGCTGGCTGCAATGGAAACTGGCAATTTACCGTACCGCCGAAACAAACCGAATTCACTAAAAAAAGCGGTATTTCTTTTAAGCCAAAAGAGCCTGTTGAGCTTATAATTGGCGGAGCCCACCTTCACAAATATGGCCTTGGCCTAAAAGCCCTTATTAATGATTTACCGACAAAAGATTTTGTCCCTGAATATGACTCACTTGAAAATCTTATAAAAATTGGTGTTTGGTCAGAACCCAAATTAGTTATCACAAACAATGACGCCATTACTACAGAAACGGTGTATGAAAATCCAACCATGTATCCGATCTTAGACGCGATGGGGACTTTAATACTTTATGCATCTCCGGCTGAAAATTTTACTTGCGATATAAGCGGTTTTTGTTTTAAAAAATAAAAGGACAACGCTTGAAATGGACTTAGACAAAAAAATAGAAACAAAAACAGCAAGAAGATTACGGGCCATTGGAGGAACAATCCTTATTGTACTTGGCGTTGTTTCGATACTAACCCCCCTGACCCCTTTTGGCTGGCTTATTATTATCGGTCTTGAACTTTTAGGTTTGGAAACTATTTTTAAAGATAAAATTAAAGCTTGGTTTAATAAGAAAAAAGCCCTTTAATCTCTGTCTTGCCAAAGCTTAATATGATGTGGTATTGTTATAAAAAAGTAAATTTATAAAATTATGTTAAATAAAACTTTATTCGCATCAATAATAATTGGTCTTGTATTTTTAGCCGCGCCTGTTGGAGCAAAGCCCCAACAACTTCCTGTTGTTCCTGCCGGAGCAAAACTGGTTGCCGATAATATATTTTATATAGGCGAAGCTCAAGATGCGCGTGCGGGGAAAAAAGCTCAAGGATACGCAATTGTGCATTATAAGAAAAATCCCGCAAGAGGAGGAGTAAAGCCAAACAAACCATCTGGCACAAACTGCTATGGCTTTTTATCTAAGGGAGCGAAATGGAAAACAACAGAAGATTGGGTTGTAAACGCCTCAAATCCAAGCGGTTTATCTTCAAGCTTTATCTTAAATAATCTAAGTTTTGATATTGAAAAATGGGAAGATGCGGCTGATGGAAATGTTGGAAATAATTTTTCTATAGATATTTTAGGCAACGGGGCCTTAACATCCGCTGATTTATCTTTAGGCTTTGCAACCATGAACGATGTAAACGAAGTTTATTTTGCCGAACTTTCCGAAGGCAATGCCATTGCGGTTACTTACATTTGGGGATTTTTCAGCGGCCCCATCCAAACAAGGGAATTGCTTGAATGGGATCAAATTTATAACACCGCTTATGAATGGTCTTCTTCCGGAGAATCTAACAAGATGGATTTTGAAAATATCGCAACTCATGAACTTGGACATTCTGTTGGATTGGCAGACCTTTACACTTCAAGCTGCTCCAATGAAACAATGTTTGGCTATGCCGATTTCGGAGAAACAAATAAACGAACTCCTGAAGGTGGAGATATCGCCGGCATGAACGCTTTATACTAAAAGTAGTACTTATAAACACAAACCAAAACCCGCATAATATGCGGGTTTTGGTTTTTGCACATATGTAATTAGTCGCCAAATTGATAAGATTGGAGTGTTATGCCAGAGCAAGAAAAAATTCAGGAACCACAACATAAAGCCGTATCAAAACACCTAGTTGGTGCTGTTCCTGTTGTTGAGACAACAACAACCGTGGAAGATGCGCGGGCATTGCTCCGTTCAAAAGCCAAGATCTTTGAAGATATGAGTTTTGTTTATGTCCTAACAAAAGAACGAAAATTGGCCGGAGTTGTAAGCCTGTCAAACCTTCTTGAAATTCACGACGCAACAACAACCAAAATCGGAGATGTAATGAATAAAAATTTTCCCTTTGTTCATCCTCACACGCATCAGGAAAACGCTATAAAAATTGCCATTGCCAATAATGTGATGAGTTTGCCTGTGGTTGATAAAAACGGAATCTTTGTCGGTGCGCTTACTCCAAAAGATATTCTGGCAATATTACACGAAGAACATATTGAAGATTTGCTGCACTTTGGGGGCATACACATCAGCGAATCTTTTATTGATATCTTTAAAGCAAAAATCGGAACGCTCATAAAACTCCGCCTACCCTGGCTTGTTATCGGCCTGATTGGAGGAATGCTTGCAACCTCAATAGCTCAACTTTTTGAAACAACTCTTCAGCAAGAATTAACTCTCGCCTTTTTTATACCGGTTATAGTTTATATGAGTGCGGCTGTTGGCGCCCAGACACAAACTATTTATATCAGGGCTGTTGCTTTGGAAAAAATAAATACAAAAAAATACCTGGCCCGCGAAATCGGAATAAGCATGATAATCGGCTTTGTGGTAAGCATCCTTATCGCCTTATACACCATATTGGTTTTCAAAACTGCCTCTGTTGCCCTTATAGTCGCCTTGGCAATGTTTATAAATGTAATACTGGCCGTTGTTTTGGCAATATTTATTCCCTGGCTTTTTAATCGCGCCGGTAAAGATCCGGCTTTGGGCTCCGGCCCCTTTGCGACGATACTGCAGGATATTTTAAGTTTATTGATTTACTTTTCTGTCGCAGCCGCTCTTCTTTTTTAAGCCTTTATTGCTTGATTTTTTATATGAAACCCGGTAGCCGTAATCTAACTTGACAAACCTTGATAAAAAGTTGTATCAATGGAGTAATACTAAAATCAAAAGATATATGCAGAAACGATTTATAAATAAAGTGCTTCAAAAAGGAGGATCCATTTTGGCAATAATTTCTTTAATTGGTTGGGTATTAAGCCCATTGCCTGTTTTTTCAAGCATAACGATATTTTTGGACGGATTTGAATCCGGAAACTTTAGTAATTGGGACAGCGCCGGAACAAAATGGTTAGTCAGCGGAGGCGACACTCATTCGGGTTTAAAAAAAGCCAGAGTCAACGGACCGGCATCTCTGATCCCCGGTTTTGGCCAACTAATTAAGGTTTTTTCAACAACAGGATACGAAAATATAACAATTAGTTACTGGTACAAGATTGATCAAAACCAAAAGCTTGAAAGCGAAGATCATGTTTTAGTAAAAGCTTGGGATTTAGGACCAAACCTAATAGACCTCGCCGACCACACAAATACGTTTACGAATGGATGGACTCTGGCAACTTTTAACTTATCATCCGCTTATGATAACCAACCAAGCGTACAATTTTCTTTTAACGCAATACTCAACGCTTCTGCCGCTGACCAATTCGAACTTGATGATATTCTTATAACCGGCGATCCGATAAACAACGAAAATGAAGAAAGTAACGAAGAAGATAATAATGAAGAGGAAAACAACGATGATGAAGAAAACGGAGACCACGAAGAAGAGCAGGAGCCAGCAAAACTTAGAATAGTAAAAATCGTAATTAACGACGACGGAGGTCATGCTCAAACCCAGGATTTTGAAATTTTTCTAAATAGCGAACCCGTAGAACACCCTGAAACTTATACTCTTGAACCAGGAACTTATACCGTTTCGGAAAATCAGCTTGAAGGTTACGAATTTTTAGGATTTTTTGAAGACTGCAACGACCACGGACAAGTAACACTTGAATCCGGGGATCATAAACTTTGTGTGCTTAAAAATGACGATATAGAGCATGAACCGGAACCGGAACCCCAACCCGAAGCTTGTTTTGCGGCTGATTGGCTTAATAACAATCAGGGTTTGAGAAAAGACGGTTCTTCGGTCTTACCCGATCGCTCTGATCCTCACGATGCCTTGGGAGCGCCCGAGAGCTCTGGAGCGCCTTTTGATAATCCAGTTCAGAACGGAACTTTCTTTAGTCTGGGCTTTGGGGGGGATCTCACGCTGGCTTTCAATAAATTTGTTTTGAACCAAGGCGGCGATGATATACATGTTTTTGAAGTAACCGGAGGAACATCGTATCCGGACGAACATATTTCTATAGAAGCTAGCAAGGATAATGCAAGCTGGCATTCACTCGGAACAATAACAAAAGATGGCTCCATAGATCTTGGTTCGTTACCGTGGGCAAGATTTTTCAGGCTTACGGATGCAAGCCATCCAAGTCAATTTGAACCAACCGCAGACGGTTATGATTTAGACGCATTGAAGGGTCTCAATTGCATAAATGAAGAACCCGAAGAAGACGAGCATCAAGACGAAAACGACAATCACGAAGAAGAGGAAAATAATGAAGATGAGGGAGATGAAAATGAAGACAATGATGAAAACGAAGATAACAACGACGATCAGAATGGGGACGAAAATGACGAGCAAGAAGAAAACGGAGGTAATAACGATAATGAAAATGACGATGAAGAGAACAATGAGGAAGAGGAGAACGATAATAACGACAACGAAGAAGAAAATGAAGATAATGACGAAAATGGAGACACCGAAGATGAAGAAGAAAATGGAAACGGAAACAACAATGAAGAAAGTAACAATAACGAAAATGAAAAGAACAACGAAAATAATGAACAAAACAACACCGATAATAATGGCGGAAACGGAAACGACAATGGCAATGGTGGCGGCCCGACTCTGACAATAATTTCAAGCGGTGGCGGTGGAATCCTCCTTTCCCAAAATTCTGGTGGGGGCTCTGGTGAAAATCAAAATCAACAAGGACAGGTTTTGGGAGAAACGGTGTCCTGTGGAATTTACTTATTAAGTTATATCGGCTTGGGAAAAAATAACAATCAGGAAGAAATTATAAAACTCCAGCAATTTTTAAATGAAAATGGAGAAACAAATCTTCCAATAACCGGAATCTTCGGACAATTAACCTTTGAGGCTATTAAAAAATTCCAACTAAAACACTGGCAAGATGTTTTAGCTCCATGGGTTCCTTACGGCTTAGCCAGCGCACAGACTCCAACAGGCTATGTTTATAAAACAACAACTTGGAAAATCAACTCTTTGCTTTGCCCTCAACTAAATCTCCCTTTCCCGCAATTGCCCTAAAATGGCCTTCGAAAACAACCCCGATTAATCGGGGTTGTTTTTTTCTTAAATTTATGTTATAATTAAATCTATGAGAAAGTGGCTTAAAAAATATTTTATTCCACACAAAGAAAATGACCACCAGCCTCACATACTTCGTTATGAGGCCACTATCGCCGTCTTAAGTTTTACATTGTTAATTGAAATTCTATTTTTATACACAACTCTTTATATATTTCCAGGGACTAATTTTCTTTCAGCAATTTTACCAGACGCCTTAGTCCGACAAACAAATGAGACCAGGGAAACAGCAAACTTATCTTCTTTAAAAACAAATCCCCTACTTGAACAGGCTGCCAAACTGAAAGCCGAAGATATGGCTTCAAGAGGGTATTTCTCTCACAACACACCAGACGGATTAACTCCTTGGCACTGGCTTGAAGTTGTCGGTTATCGCTTTGGAGCTGCCGGAGAAAATCTCGCCGTTAATTTTATCGACTCTGCCGATGTTACAAAGGCATGGATAGATTCACCCTCACACAGAGCCAACATTTTAAATAATGGCTTTACCGAAATAGGAATCGCGACAGCAAAAGGAAACTATAATGGCAGGGAAACAATTTTTGTAGTTCAGTTTTTGGGAAGACCATCAAGCCTCTTAGCTTCTTTACCTCAGGCTTTTGCCCAGGAAAAAGAGCCCGCCATCAATGAATCAGAAACATTTGTCTTAACCGAAGAACCACAGGAACCAATCGTGGCTGCCCAGAGTTTAGAACAAAAAAACTTACCAGAAATAACCCTCGCCGTGGTTGAAAAAGCGGCAACCTCCCCAAGAGCAACCACCAACCTTGCGTTCCTGACACTCGCCACAATTATATTTCTGGCATTGGCACTTAAAATATTTATCAAAATAGAAATACAATATCCCCGCTTAATAACCAACGGCGTAATCATGCTTATAATTATTGCTTCGGCTCTTCTTATAAATCATTATTTGGCGGTTTCTCAAATAATCGTTTTATAAAGATATTTGCTAAAGCCGGGGAAAATATTTAAAATTAATCTATAATTCTAAAACCTTAACTTTTAAGATATGCTTAATAAATTAAAAAATCCCAACCTTGGAATTTTATTCATAAGAATTGCTCTTGCTGCCGTTTTCATTGTTCACGGTTGGCAGAAAATACAAAACATTGAAGGCACCGTCGCTTTTTTTGCAACCTTGGGCCTTGCCTCATTTTGGGCATATGTCGTTACTGCGGTTGAATTTGTTGGTGGCCTCGCAATGCTTCTTGGCATACTCACGGATATTGCCGGCGTTCTGATTGCAATTGATATGTTTTTTGCAATATATTTGGTTCATTTCAAGAACGGCTTCACCGGCATCGGCGGATACGAATTCGCATTAACTCTTTTGCTTACGGCTTTGGCCGTGGCCCTGATTGGTCCCGGGCGTTATTCGCTTTCTGGCCTGGTTAAAAAATAAAATCAACCAAAACAACAAAACCCCTTAAAGGGGTTTTGTTGTTTCCCTACCAAATATTCCGAAAAAATGTTAGACTTGCTAAGCGATATGAAAAATGGATTTATTAACCTGAAAAGAAAAACCCTTTGGATTATAATTGTCGTGATCGTGATAAGCATATCGGCTTTTTATTTTTTCGGCAGATCGGAAAATGGCGAAGAAGCTTTTCTGGTTAAAAAGGGCACCATTGTTCAAGAAGTAAGTGTAACCGGAAAAACTAAGGCCGCCGATAATATTGAGTTGTCTTTCAAAGAAAGCGGAAAAGTATCTCAAGTTCTTGCCAAAGTTGGAGATAACGTTTCCCCGGGTCAAATACTGATAACTTTGGACGATAAAGAATTAAGAGCCCAACTCAATCAAAAGGAAGCCGCTCTTGAAGTCACCAAAGCAAAACTTGAAGAGTTAAAACTTGAAAAAACTAATGCTTATCGCTCTGCGGTATCGACAATTGAAGAAGTTTACATAAGAGCCGATGAGGCTGTTAAGCAAAAAACAGACGATGTTTTTACAAACGATAATACCTCTCCCCAGCTTACATTTACCACCCTAAACACCCAGGCAAGGATAGATGCCGTTGCCGGCAGACTGGAAATGGCAGAGCTTTTGCCGGTCTGGCGGATAAATGTTTATTCTCTGTCCCCCACTTCGCCAGAAGCCCAAATCCTAACTCTAATCGGCGATTCTTTGAATAACGTTTCCAAAATTCAGTCCTTTCTTCAAAATGTCTTTGATGCCATAAATTATGCAGCCGATTTATCGGGCACAACTAAAAACAGCTATCAAACCAGCGTTTCAACGGCAAGAACAAATCTAAATAGCGTTAACGAAAAACTTGATTCCCAACTTCGATTGATAAATCTCCAGGATGCAAAAATAAATTCCCAGCAGGCCCAGATAAGACAAATCGAAGCCGACATCAACCTTGTAAAAACCCAGCTGACAAATGTTGTTCTCCGTTCCCCAATTAATGGATTGGTAACAACCGTTGACATAAAAATTGGCGAAACAGTTTCGGTCAATCAAAAAGTTGCAACTGTCATATCGAAAACCGGGTTTGAAATTGAATCAAATATCACCGAAGTTGACATAGCAAAAGTAAAAATTGGAGACACCGCCCTGGTAACGCTTGATGCCTTCGGAAACGAAGTTGTTTTTGAAGCTGTTGTTTCCTTTATAGAACCGGCGGAAACGATTATTGAGGGGGTTGCCACTTATAAGACAACTTTAAATTTTGTCTCTGAAAATGAAAGAATAAAATCCGGCATGACGGCCAACATTGATATCCTCACCCAGAAAAAAGATGGTGTCCTCTTGGCGCCGCAACGCCTTATAATCACCAAAAACGGCAATAGGGTTGCAAAAATAATCGGTCAAGACGGATCAGTTTCTGAAGTTATGGTTGAAACCGGGTTAAGAGGTTCCGATGGTAATATTGAAATTTTAAGCGGGGTTAACGAAGGCGACCGACTTTTAACTCCGTAAATTTATGGGGCTTATAGAGGTTAAAAACCTGCAAAAAACTTATTACAACGACGATGTTGCAACCCCAGCTTTAGATGGGGTTTCTTTCTCAATAGACAAGGGTAATTTTGTGGCAATCATGGGTCCTTCGGGATCTGGAAAATCAACCCTGCTTCACATACTTGGCTTTCTTGATAAGCCCACGGGTGGCGAATACAAATTTAACGGGAAAAACTCCAATGATTATTCCGAAGAAGAAATAGCCGTTGTCAGAAACGAAAAAATTGGCTTTGTTTTTCAATCGTTCAATCTTTTACCTAAGACTACGGTCTTGGATAATGTAATGCTGCCATTATTATATTCTAAATTTCCGGGAAAAACTTGGAAACAAAAAGCCATTTCCGCAATCGATGCCGTTGGCCTTTCCCATAGAATCAATCATCTTTCTTCACAACTTTCCGGAGGAGAAAAACAAAGAGTCGCCATTGCCAGAGCCCTCATAAACAATCCGCAGGTCATTTTTGCCGATGAACCTACTGGAAACCTTGATTCAAAATCCGGCAAAGCGATCATGGAAATACTTCAAGAGTTAAATATTAGGGGTGGCCATACAATAATTTTAATCACCCACGAGACATACACAGCCGAACATGCCGAAAAAATAATACAGCTTTTGGACGGAAAAATTTCAAAAATAATCGATGTGCCAAAGAGGCACTCGGCAAAAGATAATTTTGTTAAATAATGGTATCGCTTAATTATAATTTTAAAACCGCCTTAAGTGGTCTTGGAACTCACAAAACAAGATCTGCGCTTACTATTCTGGGGATAGTCATCGGCATCGCCGCGATAATTTTGGTTGTCTCTTTAGGCAGAGGAGCTCAAAATCTTATATTGGGAGAAATCCAAAGTATTGGGACGAAAACAATCGCGATAATCCCCGGCCGTCAGCCCCAAGGACCGACAGATATTCTTTCAACATTCACCGATTCTCTGAAAGAAAAAGATCTTGAGGAACTAAAGAAAAAAAGTAACGTTCCCCATCTTGCAAAAATAATGCCGATCGTTTTTGGCAGCGAATCTGCTGCTTACGGCAGCGAAACCTATCGTCCTACAATCTTTGGCGTAACCGAGCTTTTCACTAAAATTTATGATTTAAACCCAGAATTTGGCAGATCTTTTACCGAAGATGAAACAAAAAGCTATGCCGACGTTGTTGTTCTGGGATCAAAAGTCAAGGATGAACTTTTTGGCAGAAACGATGCAATAAATGAAAAAATAAGAGTAAAAGGCAGAAACCTTAGGGTTATAGGAGTTCTACCTCCAAAAGGTCAATTTGCTTTCTTTAATTTTGATGAAGCGGCAATGATGCCCTATACCACGGCACAACAATTTATTTTCGGAATTAAATATTTTCACAGGATAGTGGTAGAGGCTAACAGCGAAGAAAATGTGCCACAAACAGTCGAAGATATCAAAATAACCTTAAGAAATTCGCATAATATTACCGACCCGAGTAAAGACGATTTTTTTATTGAAACTCAAACCGACGCACTGGAAACTGTTGAAACGGTAACCAATGTTCTCACTTTGTTTTTGGCGTCGGTGGCTGCAATATCTCTTTTGGTCGGCGGTGTTGGGATAATGAATATAATGCTTGTTTCCGTAACAGAAAGAACAAGAGAAATAGGTTTGCGCAAGGCTCTTGGTGCGACAAATAAAGATATTCTTATACAATTTTTACTTGAAGCTGTTATCCTCACGGGCATCGGGGGCATTATCGGAATTATTGTCGGTGGCGCCCTCGCCTTTCTCACATCTATTGCTCTTACACAATTTGCCGGTCTTGCCTGGTTATTTTCTTTCCCAATTTCTGCGGCGATTGTTGGTCTTGTGGTTGCGGCAGTAATAGGGCTTGTTTTCGGGCTTTACCCGGCGCGTAAAGCTTCTCTGAAAAGTCCAATAGAGGCTTTACGATACGAATAGATGTGCTATCTTTAAAATTAGGATGAAGAAAAAAATTATCGCTTTAATAGTTTGCGCAAGCTTTGGCCTTTTAAGCCTCTTTGGCTTTCTGGGTATGATTCATGTTGGCATCGATGATCACTCTGATTGTTTTGCCGCTATGAGCGGAAAAGCAAGATGCGAGAAAGAAGTTAATCCCCTCGCTTTTGCCACTTTTCACGCGGGAGTCTTTAAGGGCTTTTCCCAGCTTTTAACCTCTGCCAATTTTTTGACCTTACTGATGGGCTTTTTGACCGTGATTGCCTTTGCCCTATTACAGAGGGAGATAGACGCTATTTTTAGTATTGTTTCTAAGATCGAATCAAAAAATGAAATCCAAAGAGAAAAAGGGCTTATAAAAGAAACCTTCTCTCGTTGGCTTTCACTTCTTGAAAAAAGAGATCCAGCCGTCCAAATAGTTTAGATTTCCTAGACAAACCTTAGGGTTTGCCGGAAATCTTTATCAAGGGGCGGTTTTTTAATTTCTCTAAATTATATGGAAACAAAAACAATTTTATTTACAATCTTGGGAATATTTCTTGCGTTTATTATTATTTTTGTGATAGCTGGCGGCAAAAATAATGAAGACTCGTCAATAAATCAAGTTTCTGCGCTAATAAATAATGAGGCGATGTTTGATTTCGGAAAAATATCAATGGCAAAAGGAAATGTTTCTCATCGTTATAAAATAACAAATTCCGGAACTGAACCCCTGACCATCAAAAAAATATATACGTCCTGCATGTGCACCACCGCAACGTTGCTGAATGATTCAAAAAAACTTGGCCCATTTGGAATGCCAGGACACGGCCTTATACCAAGCATTAACGAAGAACTCTCCCCAGGAATGATGGCTGAAGTTGAAGTTGTTTTTGATCCGGCGGCTCATGGCCCGGCTGGCATAGGCAAAGTCGAAAGAACCGTCTATATAGAAAATAATTCCGGCAAACCCCTAACCCTAAATTTTACGGCGACCGTAACCCCCTAAAAATTATGAAAAAACTCATTCTTCTATCAATTGTTGCAATCAGCCTCTTTGGCATTGTGATATTTTTCAGGGGAGGTAACATTGGCACGCAAACTTTATGGAATATAAGCAATCAGGGAGCTTGGCTTTTACCGCTGGTTGTTGTTGCGGCCCTGATAGACAGCATTAATCCTTGCGCTTTTTCGGTTTTGATTTTAACAATAGCTTTCCTTTTCAGTTTGGGAAAATATCGCTCTAAAATTCTTCTGATTGGAAGTGCTTATATATTTGGGTTATTTGTTGTTTACATTCTTATAGGGCTCGGAATTTTACAGGCTTTGCACTTCTTCAATACCCCGAATTTTATGGCAAAAACAGCAGCGGTACTCCTGGTTATTCTTGGCGCCATAAATGTGATAAACGAATTTTTCCCGAAGTTTCCAATAAAACTGAAAATTCCCCAATCGGCGCACAGTAAAATCGCTCTCTTGGTCGAAAGCGGTTCAATCCCGACAGCCTTTTTACTTGGGGGTTTTGTGGGACTTTGCGAATTCCCCTGCACCGGTGGACCTTATCTTTTGGTACTTGGGCTTCTCCACGATTCGGCAACTTATATAAAAGGTCTTGTTTATCTGATTCTTTATAACCTTATTTTTGTCTTGCCTCTTGTTGTCATTTTACTGATAGCAAGCAACAAAAATTTGGTTGAAAAAATCCAGGCCTGGCGCGACTCGGAACGCAAATTTATGAGATTGGGCAGCGGATTAGCGATGATTATATTGGGAATAATGATTTTTATCCTCTGACTAAATATGAACGTTATTCTAACAACCCTATCAATCCTTATAATCACCTTTATTGTTTGGCTTACCAATAAAGCTACGGCTTTCAAAATATGTCCGGTATGCGCTGGCGTAAGTGGAACATGGGTTTTGCTCACGGCAGGATCGTTGCTTGGAATCGTCGGTAAAAATGAATTCTCTTTATTGACAGCTCTTCTTATGGGAGGGACTGTCGTTGGCATAGCCTATCAGAGCGAGAAATCTTGGCATTGGGCAAACTCAAACCCTCTCTTATGGAAAATATTATTTATTCTTCCAGGAATCATTCTGACTTATATCCTATTACTAAATATGGGCTGGAAAGCTTTAATATTGGAAATTGCTCTTCTTGCTGTTGCTCTATACCTGATTTTCATAAGGCCGACAACGTTGATTAATAAAGAACTGAATGCCTCTAAAGATTTACAGAGAATCGAAGAGCTAAAAAAGAAATTAAAAAACTGTTGTTAATATGAAAAGAGATTACCTAATTGCTGGATTAGTTATTATTGCGATAATTGGGTTATATTTTTTGTTTAAAACTCCTCCTGTTAAAGGCACCCTCGATGGTTTTGCCCAATGTCTGAAAGAAAAAAATGTAACTATGTATGGGGCTAAATGGTGCCCTCATTGTCAAAATGAAAAAAGACTCTTTGGCAACTCGTTCAAATTTGTCCCTTATGTCGAATGCCCGGCACAACCTCAACTTTGCATTCAAAAAGGAATTGAGGGCTATCCAACATGGATCTTACAAGACGGGCGCAAGCTTGTAGGAGAACAGGGGCTTAAAAAATTATCACAAGAAAGCGGCTGTGAACTTTCGCAGCCTTAAATTTTAAAATAAGTTATACTTAATTTATGGACCAAAAAACGACAAAAATATTTGATGTCGTCTGCGGGATGGAAATACCCTTTGAAAACACCGAAGAAACAAGCGAATACAACGGCGAAAAATATTACTTTTGTTCCAGAGGTTGCAAAACTCACTTCGACAAAGAACCGGAAAAATATGCACCAGATACATCTCTTGATGATTAATAAAAAAATAAAGCCACAGATAAATGAAGATCAAAAATTATAAAGAACTCTCTAAGACACCCCTTAGAGCTGCGGCCCTAAAAATAGCCGAGGCTGGGCTTCAATCCGTTGACACAGAAAAAATTATAAACCAACTAATTCGCTTGGAAAAAAATATTCTATATATAAGATCAGATCAATATCGATTAGCCGACCTTGAACGCATCCTTATCGTAGGCATTGGTAAATGTTCTTTAGAAGCCGCCGCGGCGCTCGAAAAGATACTCGGCGAAAAGATCCATGACGGGATTGTCGTTGATACTAACTCCGGCTCTCTTAAAAAAATCCGGGTAATCACCGGAGATCACCCCTTCCCCACCCAACGCAATATTGACGCCACTAAAGAGATCATAAACCTCCTTAACGGTTTGAATGAAAATGATTTAGTAATTTTTATGATCTCCGGAGGAGGCTCAACGCTCCTGTGTCAGCCAAAAGATATGACCTGCTATGATGAAGCAAATATCCTGCGCTGCCTCTTTGATTCGGGCGCCGATATCCAAAAAATAAATTTAATACGCAAACACATTTCTCTTGCCAGAGGAGGATATTTGGCAAAATATGCTTACCCGGCAAATGTAATCTCTTTGATTTTTTCCGATGTGCCGGGCGACAATCTTGAATTCGTAGCCTCGGGGCCAACAATAAAAGACACGACAACCGTAAACCAGGCAGAAAAAATAATAAAGGATTACGAAATCAAAAATAAATGCTCTCTTGCGGAAATTCAATTATTCGAAACTCCAAAAGAAGAAAAATATTTTACAAAAGTAAAGAATATCCTGACCGCTTCAAATAAAATAGCCCTTGACGCAATGGCAAAAGAGGCAGAAAAACTAAACTTCAAGCCAATAATCTGCACGAGTTGTTTAAGCGGTGAGGCCAAGGACGTCGGAATTTCTATTATTGAACAACTTGAATCGAAACAATCAAAGACCGCCCTTTTATACGGGGGAGAAACAACGGTAACCATAAAAAAACCAGGTAAAGGAGGAAGAAGCCTTGAACTTGGCCTTTCTGCCCTTCAGAAAATCAAAGAAGGTCTCGCGTTGTTGCCATTTGCTTCCGATGGAAAGGATAATACCGATTTTGCGGGCGCAATATGTGATATGGAAACAAAGAAAAAAGCTCTCGCGATGAATCTTGATATAAAGGCATATTTGGAAAATAACGATTCCTATGGTTTTTTCGAAAAAACAAAAGATTACGTTTCTACGGACGATACTGGTTCTAATGTTTCAGACCTTATTGTGGCCCTAAAAGAATAACTATTAAAAAAAGAAAATGAAAATTTCCAAAAAAGACGCTTTCATACTCTGGTTCAAAGAAATAAATATAAACGACGTGTCTTTGGTCGGCGGTAAAAATGCTTCACTTGGCGAAATGCACTCGAATCTCACGCCGCTTGGAATTTCGGTGCCCAACGGCTTTGCAATAACGGCCGGGGCATATCGTTATTTCCTAAAAAAATCTGAACTTGATACAAAAATAAGAACGCTGCTTTCCGGATTGAACACCAAAAATATAAAAGCTTTACAAATGAAGGGTAAAGCCGTGAGACAACTTATATTACAATCTCCCCTCCCGCCAGAACTGATAAAGGCTATAACCGAAGCTTACGAAAGGCTCGGTAAAATTTATTTTAATAAACCAGATGTTGCCGTCCGCTCTTCGGCAACGGCCGAAGATCTGCCGGGAGCTTCATTTGCAGGACAACAAGAGACATACCTTAATGTTGTCGGCATAAATGAAGTTTTAATTTCAGTCAAAAAATGTTTCGCTTCCTTATTTACCGACAGAGCAATTTCCTATCGGGTTGATAAGGGTTTTTCTCACTTTGATATTTCTCTATCCGTAGCAATTCAAAAAATGGTTCGTTCCGATCTTGGCTCAAGCGGCGTCGCCTTTACACTGGACACCGAGACCGGCTTTGACAATGTTGTTATAATCAACGGCTCATGGGGTCTTGGCGAAATGATAGTTCAGGGTAAAGTTACTCCTGATGAATTTATCGTCTTTAAACCAACTCTTAAGCATGGTTTTAAATCAATTATAGCAAAAGACTTGGGCTCAAAGGCAACTAAACTTATATACGGTAAGCACGGAACAAAAAAAGTTTCCGCATCGGTCTCCGAAAAAACATCCCTCTGCCTTTCCGAGGATGAAATTTTAAAACTTGCTTCCTGGTGTATTAAAATTGAAGATTATTTCTCTAAAAAAACCGGCCATTACCAGCCGATGGATATCGAATGGGCAAAAGACGGACGCTCTAAAAAATTATTTATAGTTCAAGCTAGACCAGAAACCGTCCATTCGCTTGCCGATAAAAACATCTACCGAGAATATCGCCTCAAAAGAAAAGGGGTTGACTTATGCTCCGGCGCCGCTGTCGGCACCAAAATTTCAGCCGGCAAAGCCAAAATAATAAAAAATTCAAAAGCGCTAAGTCTGTTCAAAAAGAATGAGGTTTTGGTTACCGAAATAACAGACCCCGATTGGGAACCGATTATGAAAATAGCCTCGGCCATTGTCACGGATAAGGGCGGTCGCACAAGCCACGCGGCGATCGTCTCCAGAGAGCTTGGCATCCCCTGCATTGTCGGAACATCAAATGCGACAAGAAAGCTCAAAAACGGGGAACAAATAACCATAGACTGCTCATCCGGAGAAACCGGTTTCGTTTACAAAGGCAAATTACCATTTCAAATCATCGAACATCGCCTCGACAAAATACCGAAAACAAAAACAAAAATAATGGTAAACATCGGCTCTCCTGACGAAGCCTTCAAAAATCACTTTTTGCCGACAAGTGGAGTCGGACTTGGGAGAGTAGAATTTATAATCGCATCCCACATAAAAATCCATCCCAATGCTCTTATTAACTACAAAAAAATAAAATCTAGCGGTCTTAAAAAACAGATCGACGAACTGACTACCGGATATAAAAACAAAACCAGTTATTATATTGATGAACTCGCCGAGGGAATAGCAAAAATTGGAGCGGCATTTTGGCCAAATGAAGTTATTATTCGCTTTTCAGACTTTAAAACCAACGAATACCGCAAACTTATTGGCGGAGAATTGTATGAGCCAAACGAAGAAAATCCCATGCTCGGTTGGCGAGGAGCTTCCAGATATTATGACCCCAAATTTAAAGAAGCTTTTGGTCTTGAATGTTTAGCCCTTAAAAAGGCGAGGAATAAAATGGGACTAAAGAACATAGTGCCCATGATTCCCTTCTGCAGAACACCGGGGGAAGGAAAAATGGTTCTTGAAATAATGAAAAAGCATGGCCTTGATAGAAAAAAAGATAAAACTCTCAAGGTTTACGTAATGTGTGAAATACCCTCAAATATTATCTTGGCTGATGAGTTCTTAAAAATATTTGACGGTATGTCCATCGGCTCAAACGACTTAACCCAATTAACCTTGGGACTTGATAGAGATTCTGGCATCGTAACTCACATCGCCAATGAAAATGATGATTCGGTTAAAAAATTGATTGCCAAAATAATAGAGAAATCTAAACAAAAGAAAAAATATATCGGTATTTGCGGCCAGGCGCCGTCGGATTATCCAGAATTTGCAAAATTTTTAGTCAAAAATAAAATTCAGAGTATTTCTCTAAACCCCGATAGTATAGTAAAAACAATTGTCGCTGTATCCAAACAAGAAAAAAATAAAAACTAACATGAAAATTGCCTTTTTCGAGTTAGAGGGTTGGGAAGAAGAATTAATCAAAAAAGCCTTCCCAGGGCATGATCTTTTTTTAAGCAAGGAAAAACTTCTCGCAACAAATCTCCCCAAAAGAAATGATTTTGAGATTATATGCATTTTCGTAAATTCCCAAGTAAACAAGGGGGTTATTGAATTCTTGCCAAACTTAAAGTTTGTCACAACACGATCCACCGGCTTTGATCATATAGATCTTATTGAGTGTAAGAAAAGAAATATTCTTGTCGGATATGTTCCGGGATATGGCGATAACACAGTTGCCGAATTCACGTTTGGTCTAATCCTTAATTTGACCAGAAAACTTTACGAGGCAATTGATCGGGTCAAAGAATTTAATTCATTCGCTTTGAATGATCTGCGGGGGATGGACTTAAAAGACAAAGCTATCGGCATTATTGGGACAGGAAGAATCGGCAAAGAAATGATAAAAATTGCCCATGGATTTTCAATGAATATTCTGGCATTTGATTTATTTCCAAACGCAGAAACTGCAAAATCAATGGGTTTTAAATATCTCAATCTTGAAGAATTGCTCAAAAATTCAGATATCATTTCTATCCATACGCCCTACAACGAAAAAACTCGTCACTTGTTGAATAAAAAAAATATGAAATTAATAAAGCGCGGCGCCTACCTAATTAACACAGCGAGGGGTGGAATTGTTGAAACCGATGCGCTTATAGAAGCCCTTGAAACAAAGGTTTTGGCTGGAGCCGGGCTTGATGTTTTGGAAGAAGAAGGAGAAACAAAAGACGAAATGACGTTTTTAAAAGATAAACACCAGCATCATCGAAAACTGAAAGCCGTGCTTGAAAATCACGTTCTAATGAAAATGCCAAATGTCTTAATTACTCCCCACAACGCTTTTAATACTAAAGAAGCGCTCGAGAGAATTTTAGACACAACAATAAAAAATATAACAGCTTTTATCGACAAGAAACCATCAAATATAGCTAACAATGACTGATCAATATCCACCACTTGAAATAAGGGAATTACCCGAAGCACCTTCCTGGAAAAATGCAATCGGTGTCGGAATAGTAGTAATGGGACTAGCAATCGGAACCGGAGAGTTAATTATGTGGCCGCACCTCATTACCAAATATGGCCTCGGGCTTCTGTGGGCGGCCTTCTTGGGAATAACCCTGCAATGGTTCATCAATCACGAAGTAGCCAGACACGAACTAGCCACTGGAGAAAGTTTTTTTACTTCCTCGGCAAGAGTCTTTAAATGGTTTGCTCCATTGTGGCTTCTTTCGGCGGTAATACTCTACATTTGGCCGGGTTGGGCAGCAGCTATGGGAACAACCTTAAAAGAACTTTTTGGCTTCGGAAGCTATCTCGCCTGGGCTTGGGCAAGCCTGGGTCTTGTGTTGGTTCTAACCTTCAGCGGTAAGGTTGCCTACGTTGTTCTTGAAAAATCTTTAAAAATAACAGTTCCTTCATTTTTCGTTCTTCTTGTTATAATAAGTTTTCTGACTTTATCTCCTCAGCAAATCTTTACGGCTTTAAAAGGCGTTTTGAATTTTGGCTGGCTACCGGAGGGAATCGATATTGATGTTTTACTTGGAGCAATTGTTTTTGCCGGGGCCGGAGGCCTTCTTAATACCTGTGTATCTTTATGGTATCGAGATAAACAGGCCGGCATGGGTAAATATATTGGGCGCATCATAAACCCCATTACGGCAAGGCCGGAGGCCGTCGCTTCAACCGGCTACACCTTTGAACCAACCCAAACAAATCTCTCAAGGTGGAAAAGATGGATGCTCTTTATGAAAATCGACCAGGGGTTAATATTTTGGTTTTTGGGATTTGTTACCCTTCTCCTCCTAAGCATCAATGCCCACGCGGTGCTTGTCCCCCGTGGTTTGGTCCCAGAAGGATTAAATGTCGCCGTTGTTCAGGCATATATTTTCGGCGACAAATGGGGAGAATTCGGTTTTAACCTTTTTCTCATCATGGCCTTCTTAATGCTTTTTTCCGTAATGTGGACGGTGATTGATGCTTTTACTCGCATTGTCAGCGATATTATTTTTGTTAATTCTCACGTCGGTCCTTTCCAAAAATACCTCTCTTGGACAAAACGCTTCTCTTTAAGCCAGCTTTATTACGCCCTTATCGTCGGGCTTGTTATTATTAGCGCGACCCTAATCCCCTTCAAGCAACCCCTGACTTTGCTTACTATCAGCGCGGCTCTTGGAGGCATAACCATGGCCATCTATACCCCAATGATCATATATATAAACAATCGACGCCTGCCGCCGCAATTGAGACCGGGGTGGATTATGAATTTATTAATGGCGTTCACTTCTGTTTTTTATATATTTTTCGCAATCTATCTAATAGTCGACAAATTGGGCTGAAAAAATCATGAGGTTTAAGAACATATTTGTAAAAGAAATACTCGATTCAAGATCGGAGCCAACTATCGAAGTTTGCCTTTTAAGTGATGACGATAAAAATTTTTGCGCCCAAATACCTTCCGGAAAAAGCCGGGGTGCAAACGAGGCTTCTGTTTTTTCTCCGGATCGAGTAAAAAAATCACTAGAAAATGTTAAGCAAGAGTTAATCGGCAAAAATTTTAATTCTACGGAAGAACTCGACGCTTTCCTTCTAAAAACAGATAATACTCCTAAAAAAGAAAAGTTGGGGGGCAACTTTATTCTTGGCATATCAATTGCCGGAGCCAGAGCCATGGCGGCGGAATACAAACAAGAATTATGGCAGTTTTTGAGAGATGAGTTTTTTAAAGAAAATAATAAAGAAAATTCTCCCCTGATTTTTTCAAATTTAATAAACGGGGGTGCTCATGCAAAAAATAACCTTTCTATCCAAGAATATTTAGTGGTCACCGAGACAAACACAAATCTTAAAGAAAGTATTGAAAATCTAAAAACTATTTATAACGCCCTGGGCAATGAACTGAAAAAGTCCGGTCAACTTGATGAATTGCCGCTTGGTGACGAGGGTGGTTTTTCTACAAATTTTAATGACGATTTTCAGCCTCTCAAAATACTGGAACATCTCATTGTGGCATTGGGATTTGAGGATAAAATGAAACTTGGACTTGATGTTGCCGCAAACAATTTCTACCAACAAAATTACTATAAACTCGGAGGTAAAAAATTATCCGCCGAAGATTTGGTAAAGATATACCAGGAATACTTTTCTAAAATTAATCTCCTCTTCTCGTTGGAAGATCCGTTTGCTGAAACCGATTTTGAAGCTTTCAGGAAACTGCGTCTGAGAATGCCGGATGCTTTAATTATTGGAGACGATCTAACAACAACAAACCCAAAAACAATCCGCGAGTCGGCCGAGAAGGGCCTTATTAATGGGGTAATTATAAAACCGAATCAGATTGGAACAATAACCGAAACAATACTGGCAATTAAAGCCGCCCGATCAAATAATTTAAAAGTTATAATTTCACATCGTTCCGGAGAAACAGACGATGTTTTTATAATACAACTGGCAAAAGCCTGCGGTGCCGATGGAGTTAAAATTGGGGCGCCGGTCAGAGAAAGGCTCTTAAAATTTGGTGAATTAATTCGTATTTATCAAAATTAATACACAAGGTCGTAATCTATAATTATTGTTATAATTAGAACGTATGGAAACTCAAAATATCTCTTATCAATCCGATCAAAATGCAAAAGGAAGATTGATGTTGTGGGTCTTAAGAATTGCGGTAGCCGGAGAATTTTTTGGCCATGGCATTTTTGCATTACAGCAAAAACAAAGCTGGATAAAATACTTTGAAGCTGTCAACCTCTCCCCAGACACGGCAATGACCATCATGCCACTTATTGGCATTATGGATATTGCCCTTGCTGTATTGATTCTGATAAAGCCGGTCCGCGTTGCACTTTTATGGATGACTTTCTGGGGATTCTGGACGGCTTTATTAAGACCCATCGCCGGTGAACCCATCTGGGATTTTATAGAAAGATGGGCAAATTGGGGCGCGCCATTAGCAATCCTGCTTTATATCGGTTGGCCAAAATCGTTTAAAGAACTCTGGAAATAAAAATAATAAATGGATAAAAATATATTGGGATTATCGGTCCGGCGCATAATAATTTCCGTTCTTGCATTGGGGGGTATCGCTATTATGGCATACCTCACATACATTCATTTTGCAGAGACTCGGTCTTTTTGCGATATATCCGAAACCGTTTCTTGCGATGTCGTAACAACAAGTATTTATTCGGAGATTTTCGGGATTCCCGTATCTTTACTCGGCCTTGGGTATTTTTTCCTAATCTTATTTTGGGTTCTCAAAGACAAAAGCGAGGCTGTATTTCAAAAAATGTTTGTCGTCACCCTGTTGGTTCTGATTCCGTCTCTTTATCTTTCCTCGTTGGAGTTATTTGTCATAAAGGCTTTTTGCATCCTTTGCGAATCTTCCAAAATCTTGATGATAGGAATACTCATAATTACCGGGGTATCAATGCCCGAACGCCCGACCGCAAGATTAATAGCACCTCTTATAATAGGAGGCTTGCTTTTATCGGCGATAACCTACTTTGCTCAAACCGGTACATCGACAAAAGCCGACTACTCCGAATTTGTCCAGTGCTTAAACCAAAAAGGAGTCGTCTATTACAAATCCGTAAAATGCAGCAATTGCAAACGTCAGGAAAAACTCCTTGGGCCGGCATATTTGCAGTTAAATTCTGTGGAATGCCACCCGGAAGGTCCTGGCGGAAATCCTCAGTTATGTCTGGATAAAAATGTTAACAAAACGCCGACTTTCATTTTGGAACCGGAAGGAGAAGAAACCAAAAGGTTGGAAGGATTGCAACAATTAAATAACTTAGCGGATTTCGCTAACTGTCCACTATAATGTTTCCCGAAGGTTTAACAATAGGACTGGTCATAACGGCAGCCCTCATCGATAGTATCAACCCCTGCGTCTTCGGGGTTTTGATATTCTTAATCGCATTCATGACCCGCGTATTCAAAAGCGGAAAGAGAATGGTCCTTGGAGGCCTCCTATACTCGTTGGTTGTCTATATAACCTATCTTCTCATCGGCTTTGGAATACTGAAGATAACGGTTGACGTAGGTATAGCCTCGACTTTTTACTGGATTGCGGCGCTCATTGCAATCGCGGCTGGCTTTTTCGAAATAAAAGACTATTTCTGGTACGGAAAGGGTTTTTCCTTGCAAATGATACCCGGGGGAGCCGAGAGAATAAAATATTACACGAGCAAAATAGAGGCAATGGAGAAACGTCATCCGGCGTTGCTTATTCTAACCACCGCCCTACTGGGCATCCTTGTTGTGCTTGTCGAACTCCCCTGCACCGGAGCGCCTTATCTTGCAATTCTTGGTCTTTTGTCCAAAGGAGCCTATACTTCAGCCGTACCGCTTTTGCTGCTTTATAATTTTGTTTTTGTTTTGCCTTTATTTATCATAATCGGAATTGCTTATTTCGGAACATCCTCAGATAGACTTGAAACTTGGCGCAAGGAACACAGGGGTATTATGCGCTTAGGTGTTGGAATATTTCTGATAGCCCTGGGACTATACATGATTTATTCCTTAAATCCGATATTCTAATTATTAACTTCTAAAAATGTCTCAAAAATTCCTGGTCTTATTAAGGGTCGCCTTGGGCTGGTTGTTTTTCTATGCCGGGATTACAAAAGTAATAAATCCAGCCTGGAGCGCGGTCGGTTATCTAAACAGCGCAAAAACACTTCCTGGCTTATATCAATGGCTGGCAAGCCCGGATGTCTTGCCGTTTATAAATTTTGTCAACGAGTGGGGGTTGACGCTGCTTGGCACTTCCTTGATATTTGGCATCTTTGTAAGATTAAGTTCGGTTTTGGGAATAATCCTAATGTTACTTTACTATATTCCGATTCTGGAATTCCCAAAAGTTGGAACGCACTCTTACTTGGTGGATGAGCATATTATTTACTCTCTTGTCCTGACACTTCTTGCCTCGCTGCAAGCCGGTAGAATTTGGGGCCTGGACGGAAAATTGTCTCAAAAATTTAATAATTTTCCGAAGTGGCTTGGATAAAAAACGAGCCCGGTCTGGTATAAACAACTACCCAAACCGGGCTAAGAAGCTGGAACTCCGACAACAAACTCAACGGCCTCCGCCGGCAAACAAATGAAATATCTCTCCTTGCAAGGACCGTCTACGAAACGCCCGGCGTAATTTGGCGTTCCGTAGAATACACCAACCGGAAAAACGCAAACGAAAAACTTTGTCCCTTCCGGATATAAGATCTCTCCCCACACCTCAATTTCGGCGCAGGGAAAATCCTGTGGGTTTTTGATACGAGCCGAAATTGGCTTTTCAAACATCTTTCCTCCTTCTGATTTTCTCTAATATCTTAAGATCAAAAACAAGCCGCCCGAATCTCCTTGAAACTACAAAGAAGATTCGGGCGGTGGATGGAGAGCCTGGACCGAAGCTGCCTCTGCGGCAAGCCGTGCCAGACGACGCTTTTCAGACTTGGCCAGGGGCTTTGTTGGCCGCTTGCCTTCTCGTTCTTGCTTGCGTCGCCGAAGTTCACTGCTCACTTTCCAGAAAAGCAGCTTACGACGGCGCTGATCGTTGAAACGATAACCCATGGCCCTGTAGATTGCCACAGATTCTTTCATACCTTGACCGATAAATTCTTCGGCCTTGTCCGCCACGGTGTTCACGAGACTTTGCTCAATCACAAGCGTCTCCTTTCTCAGAGCGTGCTGCTATTAAGCTATCATAGAAATAGTCTTTTGTCAATAGAAAAACAAACCGAATTAAAAGCGTTTTTATGATATAATTAGTTCAAGTGAATTTATACTATCTCCTAAACCCTAACTCCTAATCAGAATGTGGCACGATATTACTCTTGAGGAAACAATCAAACAGCTCAACACAGACCCCAAAACCGGTCTGACTCAAAAAGAAGCAAAAGAAAGGCTTCTAAAATACGGACGGAATGCCCTGCCCCAGGGCAAAAAAATTCCTTGGTGGCTTTTATTCTTGAAACAATTTAACAGTCCGCTCGTAATAATATTGCTTGCGGCGGCCGGTATGACGGCTTGGCTCAAAGAATACACGGATACAAGTGTTATTTTGGCGGCAGTTATAGTAAACACTTTGGTCGGTTTTTATCAGGAATATCGTTCGGGAAATATTTTTGAAAAACTGCGTCAAATTGTAAAAGTTCAAGCCAGAATAATAAGAGATAAAAAAACATTTGAGGTTGATGCTGAAGAGGTTGTGCCCGGAGATATAATCATCCTGAAACCGGGAATGAAGGCTCCGGCCGATGGAAGAATATTCCAAACGCGCCATTTAAGGATGAATGAGGCCATACTCACCGGAGAATCAACTCCAGTAAAAAAAATCGTTGGCGTCACGGAAAAAGAAACTCCTTTGGCCGATCAGAACAATATGGTCTTCATGGGAACAACCGTTGAGGAGGGCGAAACCATTGTTATTGTTACATCAACCGGAGCAAAAACCGAGGTTGGTCAAATCGCAAACCTAACCCAAAAAGCCGAAGAGGTTATCACCCCGCTCCAGCAACGCATAGCTGGACTCGGCAAGGTCCTAACGGCCTTTGTTGGTATAGCCGCTTTTTTGATTTTTGTTTCCGGGTTGCTTGAATCAAGAGATATTGTCGAAATGTTCACCTTGGCCGTTGCCGTAGCTGTTGCAGCCATCCCCGAGGGCCTGCCGGCCGCATTATCGGTTGTTTTGGCGGTCTCTTCGCAACACATCCTTAAAAAGAAGGGTCTTGTAAAACATATTTTAGCGGCCGAAACCCTCGGCTCGGCAACCGTAATTTGTTCCGATAAAACAGGCACTCTTACGGAAGGCATTATGAAGCTTGAAAAACTCTTTACCGATGATGCCGATGAACTTGCCATGAAAATCCTCGCCCTGGCCAACGAAGCCGTCGCCGAACGCCACGATAATGAATGGCAAATAAAAGGCGATGCGACCGATAAAGCAAAAATGGAATTTTTTGTAAACAAAGGAGGTAGCCTTGAAGAATTGCTTGAAAAATCTCCAAGAATAAATTTTTTGCCTTTTGATCCGACCAAAAAATACCTGGCTTCTTTCAATTTGGGTGAGGATAAAAAATCGACCGAAGTTTTTGTAAGCGGGGCTCCGGAAATTTTGCTCGGCCTGTCTTCAAGTGCTTGGCATCAAAACGGGGTATTAAATTTAACCGAGGATAAAAAAACAGAACTTGAAAATCTTTATGAATCTTTAGCAAAAAGCGGATATCGGGTCATTGGATGCGCCCATGCAAAAATTCAGGCTGATCCAAAAATATTAGAATCCCAAGAGCAGCCTTACGATTATATAAAAGACTTAACCTTTATAGGCCTTGCCGCAATCCGAGATCCAATACGCGAAGATGTTAAAGAAACAATAAAAATAACAAAAGAAGCCGGCCTTGGAGTTGTTATGGTTACCGGAGATCATCGTTTAACAGCCGAGGCAATCGGTAAAGAGCTCGGCCTGAACGGAAACCCAGAATCTATTATGGAAGCAAAAGACTTGGATGCCTTATCCGATGAAGACTTAAAACAAAAAATCAAAGGTATAGAGATATTCGCAAGAGTAAATCCCAAACATAAAATGAGAATTATTCAGGCCTGGCAGGCAAACGGTGCCTCTGTAGCCATGACCGGCGATGGCATTAATGACGCTCCGGCTTTAAGGGCGGCAGATATCGGAGTCGCCGTAGGATCGGCAACAGATGTAACAAAAGAAGCCGCCGACTTGGTGCTTTTAGACAACAGTTTTTCGACTATAATTTCAGCCATAGAACACGGAAGAATAGCCTTTGATAATATCAGAAAAGTGACAATACTTTTATTGATAACCTCTTTCACGGAACTGATTCTTTCTTTTCTTGCCCTCATCTTTAAAACTCCCCTACCAATTACAGCAACCCAAATATTATGGGCCAATCTTGTCCAAGACGCCCTACCAAGCCTTTCTTTGGCCTTTGAAAAAGGAGAATCGGACATAATGAAACGACAACCAATAAAACGTTCCGAACCGATTATAGACAAAGAGGGTTGGTTGATGATTTTTATAGCCGGAATCATATCCGACTTAATTTTAGGAGGAGTATTCATGTATCTACATTTTTTCACAAATATACCAACGATCAATGTGCAAACCTTTATCTTTGCCGTTTTGAGCATCAATATCCTCTTTTACATATTTTCAATAAAATCCCTACGCCAGCCAATCACTAAAACAAAATTATTCAACAACCCTTTCGTTTTGGCCGCAGTCGCCTTTGGTTTACTCATGGTATTTGGAGCAATATACCATCCGGCCTTAAATACACTCCTTAAAACAGCCCCCCTACCCCTAATGAGCCTGCTCGCGGTGATAGGTTTGAGCCTTTTAAAGGTTATTATAATTGAAATAATTAAATGGCGATTCAGAAAAAACTCCACATAAATTGTTTGCCCAACAGCCATGGTAATTGCTATAATCAATATTGAATTAATAATTAGCTAAAAAATAATGGAACAAAAAACACAGGGACAAGAAACTTATACTTGCGCAAAGTGCGGAAAAAACAAAAAGAAATCAGAAGGACATTTTATGCTTGAGGGAAGTACTTTTTGCTGCGAAAAATGCTGCGGTGATCCGTCTAAAGGAGAACACAAGCAAAAGAAAGACAACGTCTGCGAATTTTGCTAAAAATCTTGTTTAAGAAACCTATTCCTGCAACAAAAAAAATATTGCCCAAAACACTGTCCGCATGGATAGCTGTTTTGGTTTTGATAATGCCCTTTGTTTCCCTTGCTCATGAAGATGGTCCTCGCCTTGATGAAATAATCACCGATAATTCTTGGAAAATAATTCTATATGCAAGTCTTATAATCGCCTTTTTTGTTATTATTGCCCTTCTAAACAAATCCCAAAACGAGGGCTTTAAGAAAACCGCTTTTATTTTTATAGCTCTCTCGGCTTCAATTGCAACGCTTTATCTGGCCGGCTCAACTGTTTATCTAAACTCAAAATCATCAAGCAAGGGGCCTGTTCATTGGCATGCCGATTTTCGTATTTTTTCCTGCGACGAAGAAATAAATCTTATAGATCCGCGGGGTTTATCCAATCGCATCGGCACGCCTGTCTTACACGAACACAACGACAATAGAATTCATGTTGAAGGAGTTGTCCTCGAACCCCACAATGTAAATTTGGCCGAATTCTTTGAAGTTATTGGAGGCAAATTGAATCTCGTTGAAATCTTCTTACCCACAAACGATGGGATGAAAATTTTAAGAAATGGAGACTTGTGCCCAAATAACGAACCTGCAAATTTGAATGTTTTTGTTTATCAAATAAGAGATGGCCTAGTTACTCAGAAAAAAATTGATAATTTTTCTGAATACGTCTTGTCTCCGTATGCCCGAATTCCTCCTGGAGATTGTATAATTTTTGAATTTGATACAAAACAGAAAGATAAAACAGATAAAATCTGTAATTTCTATAAACTTGAGTTAGATAAAGGCGATCTAAAAATGGATCAATAACCATGGGAATTGAATCCTCATTACCGACAATACTGACAGTTTTTTTAACGGCGGCGATTGACTCAATCAATCCATGCGCGATCGGCGTTTTGATTTTGATGCTTTCGGTTGTTTTGGCTGGCGGGCAATCAATTCGAAGAATGCTGTTTTTGGGGACTGTTTATATACTCTCGATCCTTGCCGTTTATCTTGCGGCCGGGCTTGGACTTGTTTACTTCCTTTCTCAAATTCCCCTTGCGGTAACCGAATATCTTTCAATTGGAGTCGCTGTCTTGATAGTTATCGCCGGCCTAATCGAAATAAAAGATTACTTTTGGTATGGGGAAGGTTTTTCTTTAATGATCCCGCCCGTATTTGCCAAAATGCTTCATGGCTTTGCTTCAAAAACAACCGTTTGGGGAGTTGCGTTTTTGGGGGCTTTTGTTTCGGCTGTTGAACTCCCCTGCACCGGCGCTCCTTATCTTGCAATAATCACTGTCCTTTCCCAATACTTCGATTTTACGGCCTTCATGCTGCTTGTATTTTATAACATTATATTTGTATCGCCATTGATAATAATTCTCTTTATGGTCGCTGCTGGTAAAAAACTGCAAGATATAAAGATGTGGAAACAAGCAAATAGAGGAACAATGAGGCTAGCAACCGGCCTCTTGCTTATTGCTCTGGCCTGGCTTTTAATACTAATAGCCAACGGCACCATTAATTTTGGCTGATATGGAAGTTGCTCATATAGTAAAACGTCAGGGCCACAAGGAACCTTTTGATGAAAAGAAAGTCTATGCTTCTGTCTATTCGGCCTGTTTAAACGCTCACCTTAACAAAGAACAATCCGAAAAAATAGCCGAGAAAATAATGTGGGAAATTAATTCCTGGATTTCAAACAGGGACGAGGTCAATTCAAACGAAATCTTTCGCAAAATAATAGAGCTTTTGAAAACTCACAACCCAGACGCCTCATTTATGTACGAAACCCATCGAGATGTTTCTTAAGCAAAAACACCCGCCTTGCAGGCGGGTGTTTTCGTTATTCTACTGCAAATACAACAATTATATTATCGCTATCGTAAACGTTTTGTCCTTGTCCATTTGGCCCAAACGAACCAACAACCGAAGCCCAAGTCTGGCCCGCTCCAGGATCAATGTCATAGTCAGTATCAAAAAAATAATGATTTCCCCACGGGTCTCTTGGTATGCTTGAAATATAGGGTCCTTTCCAATTTGGAAAAGCCCCATCGCTCAAAACCAGCCCCGCTTCATCCCCATTCAAATTCCACATTTCATTACCGCTTGCTCCGCTTTGAATTGTTCCCGGCGCCACATGCCCGGGCCATTGATCGGAATCTGTTTCAAGAAATCCTATGGCTCGTTGAATCTGACTAAGCATTAAAATTGCTTGGGCTTTCTGGGCTTCAAGCCGAGCTTCTCTTAACCTTGGAATAATAATAGCGGCCAAAATGCCGAGAATCGCTATAACTACAATCAATTCAATAATGGTAAATCCCGAAAAAGCTCTCCTCTTAAAACAAATTTTTATATTTGCCATATCAAGAAATAAAACTTACACTAAGGTCGTATGACTTATTATATTTCAATCTTGATTTTAAGCATAGTAGGCGCCGTTAACGCTTCTTATCTTTATTGGCAATATCGTCAAAAAATAAAAAACCAAAGGCCGATGACATGCCTTTTTGGTCAAGATTGCGAAGCTGTCGTTGGCTCTCAGTGGGGTAAAACCCTTGGAGTAAAAAATGAAATTGTCGGAACATTATTTTATCTGGCTTTAATAAGCCTGAGCGCCTGGCAACTTTCCGGGTCAGACTTCCCAAAAATCCCAGAGGCCGTCCTTTTCATAGCAATAATAGCAGCCATAGCCTCAAGTTATCTTCTGGTAATTCAGTTCAGCGTCCTTAAAAACTTCTGTTCTTGGTGTATTTTTTCCGCCGTTATTAATTATCTTATCTTATTTACAAGCATATTTTTGTTCGTAAAATGAACAAGGGTTTTATTTGGGTAATAGCAATAGCAATTTTACTTTTAGGCGGTTGGTTTTTGGCTGAAAAGGTTTTGCAAGGCTTGAAACCAATTATATTTCCTCCGCCACAAACAGATAAGGCTTTTCAGATCTCCGAAAACCTTTTACTGCCAAATTTTCCTTTATCTTTGGATCCAAACCTAAAAATTGGTCTTTTTGCCCAAGGACTTGATGGCCCAAGGGTAATAGCCCTTGATCCAAAAGGGACCCTCGTCGTAAGCCTAACTGGCAAAGGCGCCGTCGTTGCCTTGCCAGATAAAAATAATGACAATCGGGCGGATGAGACTGTGCTCCTTGCGGCCAATATGCTCCAGCCTCATGGCCTTGCCTTTTGGCAGGAACCTGGTTGCCAAGAATGCCCTTGGTATTTATATATAGCAAGAACCGGAGAACTAGGCCGCTATGAATATGACGCCGACAATCTAAAACTCTCAAATTACCAAAAGATATTAAGCCTGCCCTCGGGCGGGGGCCATTTCACGCGCACGGTCGGTTTTGGGCCTGACAACAAACTTTATATCTCCATAGGATCAACCTGTAATGTTTGTATTGAACGCGATGAACGAAGGGCAACTATTATGCAGGCCAACCCCGATGGTTCAGGTGCTAGAATTTATGCCAAGGGTCTGCGCAATTCGGTCTTTTTTGTCTGGCATCCAACAAGTAAAGAATTCTGGGCAACCGATATGGGCCGCGATTGGCTCGGAGACAACTTGCCGCCAGATGAAATAAATATAATTCAAGATGGCGGAAATTACGGCTGGCCGATTTGCTATGGCAAAAATGTTTACGACACGCAATTTGATAAAAATACTTATATCCGAAACCCGTGCATGGAGCCTTTCGAGAAGCCAAGCTTGGTTGATATGCCTGCCCACATTGCTCCTCTTGGCTTAACATTCGTGCCGCAAAGCTGGCCAACCGATTTGGCCGGCGATTTGCTTGTCGCTTGGCATGGTTCCTGGAACAGCTCTGCGCCTGTTGGCTATAAAGTTGTACGATACGAAATTGAAAATAATCGACCAAAAAACGAAACTCCAATTGATTTTATTTCCGGATGGCTTCAAGATGGTCGCGCCATAAGCCGCCCGGTTGATTTGAAGTTTGATAGTAAAGATAGACTATTCGTCTCCGATGACAAAGGCGGAATGATATATATTGTTTTACCGAAATAATTACACACCTTATTACGTAATTAAAATCCTAAACTCCCCAGTTATTATGCAATAACTGGGGAGTTTTATATAGTAAATACAAAATAATAAATACTGGCCTAATATCCTTCCAATTTTCTCAAATGCCTGTGCTGACGTATTTTTTCAAGCGCCTTGGCTTCAATCTGACGGATTCTCTCACGGGTAACGCCAAATTCCTTACCGACTTCCTCAAGTGTATGAGTAATGCCATCATCCAATCCAAATCTCATTCTTAATATCTTTTGTTCTCTTGGCGTTAAATCAATCAACACTCCCTTAATCTGATCGGCCAATAATCTTCTGGCTGCAATTTGAGATGGCAAAAGTTCTTTTTCGTCTTCAACAAATTCTCCCAGGGTAGAATCTTCATCTCCCTCGCCAACCGGCGCTTCCAAAGAAACCGTCTCTTGAGAAATCTTTTGAATATGTCGTATCTTTTCAACCTCAACTCCCATTTCCGAAGCAATCTCTTCCGGCAATGGTTCCCGGCCCAGATCTTGTGCTAATTTTCTTTTGGCTTGGGAATATTTGCTTATGGTTTCAACCATATGCACCGGAATGCGTATGGTGCGCGCTTGGTCGGCCAAAGCGCGGGTGATGGCTTGGCGTATCCACCAAGTGGCATAAGTTGAAAACTTAAATCCCTTTTTGTAATCAAATTTTTCAACCGCTTTAAACAAACCGATATTTCCCTCTTGAATCAAATCCAAAAGGCTCAAATGAGGGCTCCTCCCAACGTATTGCTTGGCAATAGAAACAACAAGCCTCAAATTGGCCTGGGTTAGTTTTTGTCTTGCTTCTTCATCTCCCTGGGCAATTCTTTTAGCCAAGTCTTTTTCTTCTTGAGCTTTAAGCAGCGCAACTTTTCCAATTTCACGCAAATACATCTGCACGGAATCGGGCACCATACTTTCCGAATCCTCCAAAACCCTGGCCCTTTGAGCCTCTTGCTTTTCCGTTTCCTGAATAAGCCCTTTGGACTGGACAACTTTTATGTTTGCCTCTTCAAGCCTTGAATAAAATTCTTCAAGAAAAGTTATATCTTGCTCAACATTTGGCAAAAATTTAAGTATCTCAACATCGGTAACAAATCCCCTCTGGCGACCTCTCTCCAAAAGCTCCTTCATTCCCTTTTCAAAGTTTTTGCGAAGTTCCTTGGGAGAGAGTTTTTCTTCTTTTTTGGGCTTTGTTTTTATAACCTTGGTCTTTGGCGCTTTTCTCCCTTTGCGATAAGCCCTTATTCGTTCAGCTAAACTAAGCCTCTTTGAAGAGGCCTTCTTGCCGTGCTTTTTTGCCGAAACTTTTTTAGCTTGTTTTTTCTTGGCCTTTAATTTGGTTTGAGCCATAAATTTCTCCCAATTTTTTTGATTTTTGTTTAAATTCCCCCACCAGTCTGGCAACCTCTTTTACTTCTTGTTTTTTTTCCGCCTCTTTAATCTCCCAACCAAGCCTGTTAAGTTCTTCCTTTAAAACAATGGTGTTAAGACCATCAAGACAAAATTTAATCTCTCTTTCGGGCTCCTGCGGCTTATCAAAAACCTCATTTTTAAAAACTATATAATCAAGCCTTGCTTTATCATCTTCCGAAAAGTCGTTGTTTTCTCTGATCTTTGAAAATAAACCCCCAAGCTCTGTTTTGGCAAGCCCCCCAAGTTCAATTGAATCAACGGACTCTTTGGCCTGTGGATTTGAAGCCAAAAGATACAAAAGCCTTTCCAAGAGAAGCTCTCCCCTTGTTCTTTTAAGCGGCTCGCCAAAAGCCTGCGCAGCTTCCTCGCTGATTGTCTCAATGGGAGATCTTTTCATTTCTTCTTCCAGAACAGATTCTTTTATTTTAAGATGCGAGGCCAATTCGGCAATCCAATGAGCTTTTTCAATAGAATTTTGAAGTTTGTTTATCTCCGGTAAAAGTTCCCCTGCTATAATTTTTTTATTCTCAACTACATTCGGGTTAGATTTCTTCAAGGTGGCCTCAAAATAAAATTCCATAATTGGTCTGGCTTTCAAAACAGCCTTTTGCCAGGCTTCTTGAGATTTTTGCGCCAACTCCGCAGGATCCTTAACCCCCTCGCCAACCTCTATAACTTTTACTTCAAAACCCTTCAACATAGCCAGATCAATGCTACGCTTGGTTGCGCTCTGACCCGCCGCATCGGCATCAAAAGCAATGTTTATAACGTTTGAAAATCTCTTTAAGATATCAAGTTGCATTGGTGTTAAAGCAGTTCCCGAAGAAGCGACAACGTTTTTAACTCCGCTTTGCCAAGACATCAGTAAATCCATATAACCCTCAACTAAAACAGCCGCGTTTTTCTCTCTTATTTCCATCTTTGTTTTATCCAAGCCATAAAGCATCCTCCCTTTGTCATATACCAGCGTTGCCGGCGTATTAACGTATTTTGGCCCCTGTTCTTTTCCCGGATTTCCTTGTTCAAAAACTCTCCCGCCAAAACCGATAACTCTGCCGGAAATATCGAAAATCGGAAACATTATTCTTCCGCGAAACCTATCGTAATATCTAGTTGAATCATTTGCATTACTTACAGTCAGGCCGGCTTGAGCAATTTCTCTGTCGGAAAATCCTTTTGTTCTCAGAAATTTAAAAAGACTATCCCATTGCGAAGGCGAAAAACCGACCCGAAATTCAGATAAAGTTTCTTCTTTCAGGCCTCTATTTTTAAGATACTCGAGAACCGATTTATTACCTTCAAGCTGCCTCTCAAAAAACTTCGCACTTAATTCCAGGGCATCATAAAGCTTCTGACGTTGGCTTTTTAATTTCTTGTCTTCATGCTTCAGTTCGACACCGGCCTTATCGGCAAGCATCTTTAAAGCATCGGCAAATTCAACGTGCTCAATTTCCTGAATAAAAGCAAACATGTCTCCTCCCCTGGAACAACCAAAACAATGCCACATCTGCCTTGAAGGAGAAACGAAAAATGAAGGAGTCTTTTCGTTATGAAAAGGACAAAGCCCCTTAAAATTAATGCCTGATTTTTCGAGACGCAGATATCCCTTTATAATTTCGACAATATCAAGCCTGTTTTTAATATCTTGTACCTGATCAGACACAATAAAATTTCTAAATAATTTTTATCCCCTCACGGATATTATCACCGCGTAAAGTATGTAAAAGAAAACGAGGGTTATGCCCTCCTTTCTTGTTATTTTTCTGCCGGTTTCGGCAACCGTAAAAAAATGAAGTACAAAACCAAGCAAAACCAGCATGTCAAAAATAAGACGAGCCTCAAATCCAACCGGCGTAATAATAGCAGCAATACCGACAATTGCCAATAAATTAAATAGGCTGCTGCCAATAGCATTGCCAACTGCAATGTCCGGCTGCCCCTGCTTAACCGCCGCCAATGCCGTAGCAAGCTCGGGAGTCGTCGTTGCTAAAGAAACAAATAAAAGCCCTATAAAAGTCTCGGAAAGCCCCATGGTAAGAGCAATTATTTTTCCCCCTTCAACAACGAAATAAGCCCCGACAATCATCATTGCAAGCCCCAAAACAAGAAAACCAACGTAATGAAAAATCTGTTTCTTTTCCGATTCATCGTGAGAAGCAACTCTTTTAACAATTGTTTGAGCCGTTTCTCTTATGGCCGTTTCCTTGTGATCCTCAAAAACCTTATGTTCTTTAATCGCCTGATAAAAAAGATTGTATATGAAAAATCCAAAAAATATCAGCAATATAATTCCTTCATTTCTTGAAATAAAAGTTATCTCTCCCGAGCCTCCAAAAACATCCCCAACAACCAAAATCAAAAGCGATATTCCAACAACGACCAGGGGTAGTTGTTTACGAATGGCGTGAACATTAACATGCACGGGCGCCATTATCGAAGCAAGACCGATTATAAATGCCATATTGGCGATAGAAGCGCCGATGGCATTGCCAATGCCAATCGAAGAAATATCAACCCTTGAGAAAATATTTATCGTTAGCTCCGGAATGCTTGTGCCAAAAGCAACAACCGAAAGTCCGATAATCAAATTGGAAACTCCAAAATGCCGAGCCAGTGCCGCCGAATTACCAACAACAATAGAGGCGCCCTTAACAACGCTGTAAAGTCCGGCCAAAAAAGCGGCTAAGAAAAAAATCAGCATCTAACTTATAAAAAAATTTATTTCCAGACAGCCAAAATAACTCCCATCACCAAAAGCGAAACAAGATAATAACTCCCGTTCAAAAACCAAAGCTTCCAGGGCTTCCCCTCCCAAAGCACAACTCCTAAAGTAACGGGCGCAACAAATCCAAGCCAATTCCAAAATCCCGTCGAAAGCCCGGCCGAAACTCCGCTTGTTCCAAGATAAGCCTCGGCAAAAACCAACGAGTGGGCCAAAACATAGCTCATAACCAAAGAGGCAACAAACCCTCCGGTCATCGCCGATTTGGGAGTCATCTTCATTGTCTGCATGCTTTCTTTAGTTATTCCCATCATCGCCATCCACTGCTTTCCAAACAAAGGTCCATACCAAAGCATCCCGACAACCATGGAAGCAATTGCCGCTCCTAAAACCGCCCAAAAATTAATAGGAACCATAAATTATTAAAAAAATTAATGATTAAAGGTTTCTTATAGTTTAGCCCTTTAGAAAGACTTATTCAATTTTATCTCTATTATTCAGTCGTTTTCCCGTCAAAATGCTCCTCACTTTTTAAAGCATCGGCTTTTGCCTTATGAATCGTGCCGTCCATGTGTTCCGGCGGCGAATAAATCGTATAAAGCTTCATATCAACCGAGCCTATATTTATAACATTGTGCCTCGTGCCTTGGGGTATAACAACAGCAAAGTCCTCTTTGAATTCATTTTCGGCTCCGTTTAAAACAACCTTGCCCTCTCCCTGCTCAACCCTGATAAACTGATCAAGCTCGTGCACCTCCTCGCCAATCTCCTCTCCGGGTCTTAAGCTCATCAAAACCAACTGGCTGTTTGGCCCGGTATAAAGCACTTGGCGAAAATATTTGTTCTTTTTTGTTTCCTCCTCAATATTGGCAATATATCCTTTGTATCCTTTCATATTAATTTGGTTAATTGTTTTGAGTGTTTGTTCAATAAAAATAAAAGTTCGGGGTGAAATTTCTCTCCTTTTTCCATCATCTCATAAACCCTTGCCAAAGGAAAATAATCAATCCTCTCAACTTCTTCAGGTTCAATTTTTATCTCTCCGTCAAAAATAGCAGTAAAAGTGCAAAGTAATTTTTTAAGCTCGCGAACTTCGTCAAAATACCAGTCTTTCGCAAAAAATTTCATCGGCACAGAAACTCCAATTTCTTCCCTGCATTCCCTCTGCGCCCCTTGTTCATATGCCTCCCCGGCCTGCACATGTCCGCCAACAGCCGTGCTCCAATGCAACGGGCAAAAAGATTTTTTGGCGCTCCGCAACTGCAAAGCCAATTCTCCTTTTTTGTTGAATATCAATATATGAACAATCCTATGAGGCAGTAATTTTTCATAAATTTCGTCTTTACTCGCCCTGCCAACAACTTCATCTTTTTCATTAATAATATCAATATATTCCATTTGCTTTGCTTTAAAATTTTATCTTAAAAATCAATCGAAAACAATTATCTAAACTTGACAAGTAAAATTAAAATGCTATAATATTGTCATCGGGAGTTAAAAGCTTCCGTGCACTCTACACCAACAAGGAGGAAAGCTAATGAAAAAGACTGCTCTCGGCCTATTCCTCCTTGGAGGAAGCGGTCTTGTAACTTGGCATCTTTTTTGGTTCCTGGGATCTTTGCTTAAAAGCGACAACCCCGGGTTCATGGCCACAACCATCACCCTTGCCATCGGTATTCATGAGCTATTTCACCTTCTCGCTTTTGAATCCGTCGGCATGAAAAGTTATGCCCTAGTTCATCCACTTGGAGGCATAACGGTGCCGTTCAAAACGGAAATCCAAAAAATCTATCAAGTGCACTGGAGTCGTTATTCGGGAATTGCTCTCGTCGGCCTCATCGGCAACGCCCTAATCGTCTGCGCAAGCACCATTCTTAATCAATCCGGGCTGTTAACGAATGAGGAGCTTTCCAAGATCGTCAACTTCAACGGCGCGCTGATGCTTTTTTGTCTGCTCCCCCTGTGGGAAACCGACGGGCATCTGTTTGCCAAAGCGCTCTTCGACAGCATCCCGGAACATCAAGATATGCCGGTTGCTCACGCGCTCACCGTTGTAGCCGTTGCAATCTTTGGCATTGCGGTCTTTGCCAGCGCGCAAACCTTCGCAGTACCCGGATTGCTTGTTGTTTATGGGCTTCGCAAAAACGCCCATGAAGACGAGCACCTCGGGAGTAAGCATCGCCTCGCCATGACAACCAAACAACGCTGGTTCTGGACTGCTGTCTATTTCCTCCTCCTTTCCCTCGCGGTATTCTTTATCTGTATCTCCCAACCGTGGTGGAAAATCTAATCAGTTCCCCCCCGTCAACTAGCGGCCCCCAACCGCAGCGACGCCCCCGGGGTGTGCAACCCAAACTCACACCCCGGTTTTTTATTCAAAAATAAAATTACCAAATACTATAAGCTGTGCTACTCGCCACTCCCTATCTCCATCTGTGAAATCTGCGTGCTGGACGCGCCTGTTGAACTCCGTGTGGGCGCGATTGATATCGGGGCATTCGATCTGGCGGCAATTCGGGAAGCTTTGAAATGCTAATACGCTGTTTTATCATCCGTTCAATATCTTCCAACTCTCTTCGCTGATCGGGCGTTGCAAAAGAAATCGCGTGCCCTCCTGCGCCGGCCCTGGCTGTTCGCCCAATGCGATGCACATAATCTTGGGAATTTGTCGGCAAATCGTAATTAATCACAAGCTCAATGCCCGAAACATCAATGCCTCTAGCTGCAATATCGGTTGCCACCAACACGCGGTATTTACCCGATTTAAATCCCTCAAGCGCTTCCTTTCGTTGAAATAACGATCTGTTGGAATGAAGCTCTGCGGCAGAATGCCCCATATAATGAATTGCTTTCATAAGCTTTCGCGCCCCGTATTTCGTGCGGGTAAATATAAGCGTCGTGCCTGGATATTGGGATAACAATTTTTCCACCAAGCGGTTTTTTGAATCCTTCGCAATAACAAAAATTTCCTGCGTTACTTTATCCGCCATTGTGCCTTGCGGGGCAACTTCAATTCGAATGGGCAATTTCATATGCGCGGTTGCCAATTTCATAATTTCAGGCGGCATTGTTGCTGAAAAAAGCATGGTTTGCCGTTCCCTGGGCACGGTATGCAAAATCCGTTTGATTTGCGGAGCAAATCCCATATCAAGCATTCTGTCTGCCTCATCAAGCACCACGACACGGACATCGTGAAGCACAACCGTTTTTTGCTCCAAATGATCGTTCAATCTGCCTGGCGTTGCAATAATAATATGCGGATTTCGCTTTAACGATTGGATTTGTAAATGCATAGACGCTCCCCCAATAACAACGGCGGTGCGAAGGCCCAAACTTTTGCCGATTTTTTGCAACGATTCGTCAACCTGCATCGCAAGCTCGCGCGTGGGCAAAATAACAAGCCCCCTGCCTTTTATCTGATGCAGCCGCTGAATCATCGGAATGCCAAAAGCAAGAGTTTTGCCCGTTCCCGTTTGCGCAATACCGACAACGTCTTTCCCTTCAAGGGCAACCGGTATAGCTTGGCGCTGAATGGGCGTTGGTTCTTTAAAATTCAATTTTACAAGTATATCCAAAAATGCCGGCGCAATGCCAAGCCCTGAAAATCCCGCCTGTTGAGCGTGTGGAGTCATAAAACAATAAGGCATTAAACCATTTTATGGTGAGCTTGTCGAACCGTTATGAAACCTCAAGCGCTGTAAAACAAATAAACGGCTATCCTAATCTCATTGAAAGGTTGCGGGAAACCCGTATTTAAATAAGTATCAAACTAAAACAGCTCGCACTTCGTGCGAGCCGATTAGAAAATTCTAGTTTCTAGAAGAAAGAATCTTACTGGCTTCTGCTATAAGCACTGAATATATAGAATCATTGTTTGCTAGTTTTAGAAACTTTTCGAGTTGCGCAACTCCCCTAACTTGATCAGCATACTGGATATTTAACCATCCAGGTATAAATAAAAGACCCAAATTATCTTTAGCTTTATCAAATTCGCTTTCTAAAAACTCTATAACATCGACTATACTAGTATCTCCTACATATCGAATTTTTTTGTACTGCTTTAAAGCCTGTTCATAATTTCTATTAATAATAAGAAAAAAAGCCTTGTTAAATCTTGGGAGTGGATGTCCAGGCCTAATATGCCATGCTCTTTTTGTATGAAAGCTTGCCTGATCCTTATTGCCTTTAACCCATTGGAGTCTGGCCATGTTTTGATGAGCAATAAAATTATTCTCGTCAATTTCTATCGCCTTACCAGCATATCTAGTTGCCCCATCTAAATCTTTAGAGTCCATGTAGTAAGATACTAAAAAGGTATAGGCGTCACGAAGTAAAGAACGTGTTTTTTGTTTAACAGCTTGGAGGTTGGGAAAATTTAGATCTTGTTTACGCTCTTTAAGCAAATTCTGGAGGTTTTCAAATATATCTATAGACCTTAACAAATAATCTACTCGCGGTATTGTCGCAAGGCATGCCCCAAGTGTATATAAACTAATTTCCAGGATATTTCCAGAAACAACGGCGAGATGTAAAAAGGATTCTGACTGACGAACTCCCCACATTCTTCGTTGGATTGCAGTTCTAATGTCTTTTTTAAACTCTTCCTGTCTTACTTTACTAAGAGCTCTGTATTGATAGGATATTTGAATATTAAATTGAGAAAATGGAATATTTACAACATTTCCTTCTGTTGTATTACCCCACACCAGAAGCCTTATTCCTCTTTTTAAAATAAAGGCCTCGGCTGATTTTGCATCAGTAAAGTTAACATCGGTTGGCAATTCTTTTACTTTTATATCATCTTGCAGCTTATGAGCAGTAATTTGTTCTCGAAACTTTTTCTTTATTTCTTTATAATAGCTGCGTGAAGCTTCTTCTGTGGCGACCGCAAAAGCAATTGTTAAAACATCTGGATCATAAAAAAAATTTCTCTTCATAACCCACGCGATAAAATGGGCAACCTGCAAGCCACCCAAAATCCATCCCACCAACAACGGTCCCAATGCAATACCGATTTGCTTAAGAAGCATAATGATCAACCAGGATAAAAGAAAAATTGCAAAAGAATAAATAACCCAGCCAGTCTTGGTTGGCCATTCTATACCCCTTAGCTCCCTTAATATTTCGAATGGATTTTGTGTGGCCACGATGATTATTTTAAAACCAATCTCGCCTTATAAATAAACTGCCTAACACTTTTAATTACCTAGGGTTTACCGTGTAATAAACAAGCCGGGGTTGCCCCGGCTTTAAATCTACTTCGTAGGTCCTCAGTCGGGGCGAGCGCCCCTTTTAACCATTATTTAATTACCTATATTATACTACTTTTCAGCACGCCAAACAATGATTTCTTGTGTGGATAACTTTCGGTTTTCTTTCGGGTGTTAAGTTATAATAAAAGCATGCTTACCAAACGTCAGAAACAAGTTTTGGACTACGTCCAAAAATACATAAAAAAGCACCAGTACGCTCCCTCTCTTGAAGAGATAGCCGACCACTTCGGTTTATCCTCCCCCTCAAATATTCATGAACATATATCAAAGCTACAAGCAAAGGGATATTTAAAACGAGGCTGGAATCAACACAGGGCAATAGATATTACTGAAACGGAGTCGATGGTTAAAATTCCACTCCTTGGCACTATCGCGGCTGGCGAACCCATAGAGGCGGTTCAAGAAAAAGAAACTATTGCCGTGCCAAAAAACAAACTCCCCTCTTCCGGAGAGATTTACGCTTTAAAAGTGATTGGCAATAGCATGGTTGATGAAAATATTAATGATGGAGATATTATTTTAGTAAAACATCAAGCCACAGCCGAAAACGGCCAAAAAGTTGTCGCCCTCATAGACAATCAGGAAGCAACCCTAAAGAAATTCTATAAAGAGCGCGGCCATATCAGATTACAACCGGCAAACAAAAGCATGGAGCCAATCATCATAAAAAAAGATAAGGATATTTCTATCCAAGGGATAGTCATTGATGTTATCCGAGATGAATTTACAACTCCTATCATTTTGCCAGAAATTAAACACGATATTAAACAATACAAAAAACTTCCTCTGAACGAAATCCTGTGCGGAGATTCTATTAGTGAAATGAAAAAGATCCCTGATAACTCGGTGGATATGACATTTGCAGACCCGCCATTCAACTTAAATAAAAAGTATGGAAATTATAAAGACAAAAAAACAACTGATGATTATATAAAATGGTGTGAGTTGTGGCTAACCGAAATGGTTAGAATAACTAAACCAACAGGCTCAATCTTTATTCATAATATACCAAAATGGTTGACCTACTATGCTAACCATCTTAACAAAATTGCTGTGTTTAAACACTGGATTGCTTGGGATTCAATGAGCACGCCTCTTGGAAAAACGCTATTACCCGCACATTATGGCATCTTATTTTATACAAAAACTCAGAAAGGATTTAAATTTCATGAATTAAGATCACCTCACAAAAAATGCAGGATCTGCGGAGAAATGATTAAAGATTATGGGGGGAAGAAAAACCAAATACACCCTCATGGAACACTTTTAAGCGATGTGTGGGCAGATATACACCGCATTCGGCATAACGCTCGGAGAGACGCTCATCCATGCCAACTCCCAGAACCTTTATTGGAACGATTGATACTCATGACTACAGATGAAAGGGATGTAGTGTTAGATCCATTCATTGGAGCAGGGACAACTGCGCTTGCCGCAAAACGCCTCGGACGAAATTATATTGGTATTGATATAGATCCAAAATATAAAAAAATCGTCGCAAATAAACTTGATAAAGTAAATTATCGTTCAAGTAATGGTTATAAATATAACGGCAATACTCCCGAAACTGCCTCAAAGTATTTAAGGAACTTAACTATATCCGAAGATGAGGGCATTTATCCTATAGACAACCCTAAATTCAACTACAATAAAAAACAAAATAAAAAATTAGTTAGCCCAACTCTTTTTTAGAAGTTTGAGCAACTTTTTTAATAATCGAACGGTGTTTTTTGATTACTCGTTTAGATCTATAAATTACAGTTTTATTCAATAAATCTTCAAATTGTTTTAAGGTCTTTATAGGAGAATTAGATTCAAAATCTTTTGGCCTCAAGTTGCCATCTTTCTCTCTATATTTAAGCACCTTTCCCTTATTCAATCCTATAAATTGGTAGAATGGAGCTATTTCAACATTTAAAACCTCTTCAGTTTGATCATTAAAATTATAAATAACGAAAATATAATAAATGTTATCCCCGCCAAATTTCTTAATTTTTTGTGGCCATTCATTTAATGTTCCCATATCGTTCTCGCTGTTTTTAACAACAACCCACTTCTCCTTTCTATACTGACTCTTATTACCAGATTTAAACTCAATAGCAAGTGGAGGCGTGGTTTTTAATTCAAAATCTGGGAAATAATTTTTATTGAGCGCAACAACGTAATCTTTATTATTTTCTATAAAACCACCCTCCGTAAATAACTTAACCAAAATATCGGTAAGATGTTCTTCTATACTAGTGCCGAAAGTTCTATAATTAAATTTTTTATTACTAACTATCTTCCGTAAATAATTTAATATTTTATTAACAGAAGTTTTTAGATAAGCTGTCGCGTCATTAGATTTTTTGATTTTTGTAATCATGAGTTATCCCTTCCAATCTTTAACGATTATCTGTTTACCTTTCATTCTCAAAAGCACCTTCTGCTTTTCACGCCAACCTAGCTTATTAACCATCTCCACCGGCAAGGTTAATCCTAGACTCCGGTTGCCCATCCGGGCGAGTTTTCGTATATTTTTCTCCTTCAATTTTCTTCGCATACATTATAAGTAATAAATCATTTGTTAAATACGTATTTAAATAAGTATTTCAATGTCCGTATTGTACGCCTTTTGCACAATCAAAATCAAACCTTCACCACCAACCCACTCTCTCACACCTCCACACACCTTCGCGCCCATCCCCTCACACACCCCAACTCCCACACACCCCACCCCCACATCATTCTAACATTCTGCAGAATGTTAGAATGATTTTAGAAATCTGACAAAAGCCCTTCCGTAGGGCGAGAGTTGATGAGTCACTGCGCGCCCTTGATACTTTTTACTCAAAAGCCCCGCCTGAACCAACGATCGGGTATGCTGAGAGATAGTTTTAAGGTTGGCGCTCAGCCGCTCCGCAATTTCCTCAAGCGTAATCCCGCTCTCTTTTTCAACAACAGATAAGATCGCGATGCGCCGGTGGTTTGCCGCGCCTTTACAATATCTCTCCAACTGTTTAGCCGTTTTCATACCTCCTGTATATCACACTCCCCACAACATTCCAACATTCTGCAGAATGTTGGAATGTTGTTTTTGGTTTTAACGGATATTTCTAATTGCATTCATCGCCGTGTCGTGTTTTGTTTTCATTATGTTGCTCAATGTTTGAAAAGTTTGGGCAAGCTGCTGAATTTTTGCCTGAAGCTCAAGGCTTGCAAGGTCGCCCTCGCTGTCGGCTAATTTCACTTGGGTTTGTATTGTTTGTTTAATACCAGAAACAGCTTTTTCAGCCTCTGCCTGAACATCGGAAGCCTTCACTTGCTTGCGGAATAAAAACCCATACCAGGGATATTTTATTTTCACTTGGCCTTCATCATCAACTTCACCGTCAAGTTTTATAGAAACGTTAAAAACTCCCAAAAACTTGGCTGGCATTTTATAGGCAATCTGCACACCCTCTTCTCCTATTGCGATATTATCCAAATTTTCATCTTCAATCAGCGCTCCTTTGGCAAAATTTTCAAGGTCTTGCTCGGATTTAACTTCGGCAAATTCCTTAACAGTCCCCAAAAAATCTTGTTTTTGTTGCGGATCCCATCCGCGCACCTCAACGGCTTTTATGCTCACGGGATTTTTCAATTCAAGATCCAAATCCTCTCCTTCCTGCAATTCGCCAACTCCGATATTAATATCTTCTGTTCCTCCTTTTTCGCCAGATTCTTTTGTTTGATTCGGCACAGCTCCCTGAATAATAGGCCTGTCAGGATCGCCCTCAATAAGTTTGGCTGGAGCTTTGAGAAAATCCATATTTGTTTCGTTTGGCTGGAATATGCTTTCCGGGCTTGCAACAACGACCGTTGTTTTTCTCGCAATTGAGCTTAATCCCGTATTATCCGTGACAACCAACTCAAAAACATATGTCCCGGCAATATTTGGCGTAAAAGACACAATTGCGCCATCTTGGGTTGTAAATTTAAAAGGTCCGCTCACTTGCCTCCATTGGAAACTCCTAACGGCGCCTTCATCAACGCTTTTCGTGCCATCAAGCACAAAGGCTTTACCTACAACAGCGCTTATCTTGTCGTAAGAAACCGTTTCCGATTCAACAGGCACGGCTTCAACTTTAAGCACCGCATCTGTTGAATAATAATTCACCTGAGCCATTGCCGTGGGGGCAAAAAACCCAACAATAATAATTAAAACAAAATATTTCATATTTAAAATTTAGTGATTATATCCTTTTACTATTCGCCTAACCCACAAAATCAACTGCGCTAATAGAAAACCCACAACTACTAAGATTATCCCGGCTATCAATTCTTCGTAGGGTGGATTAAGTAAGATTATAAGAATCGGGAGTAGCGAAATAATCCAAAATTTTTTTATTTGTCCGAAAAGAAGTAAGTTTAAAAGCAGACTAACAAAAAAAAGATAACTTAACAGAAAGCCGGTTATACATTCAGGACAAGAAGGTTGAGGTCCTAGCCCTCCTGTTATTGAATTAAAAGTTTTGAAATATATCTGCCCAATAAATTTAGCGGCGATAAAAGATAAAACAATGCTCAAGGTTAAAATTATCCATTTGTTTTTGAGATAATTCATAAATTATTTAGTAAGTAATCAATGCTACTTATTATCATATCATAAGCTAGCTGATTTATTGAACTGCTCTTAAGATGTGCATTAGCGATGTTTTTAATGACATTAAGTGAGTTACCAATAACGTTTGCACGAGCATGAGGCTCAATTATAATTCCCAATTTCTTATCTAAACTATCTGCCTGATGAATGAACTGACCCCTTACGCTTTCTTTACTTATCCATCCCAACTGATATGCTTTTTCAATATCATCTCTAAAATCATTCAACGAGTAAATGATTTCTAACTCGCTTACGGGATTTTGATTTTGGGAATTATAATCAAAAATAAATTCAAGTTCCTGAATTGTGCTGATGGCGCCGTAAAATTCATTATCAATATCAGTTTGCTCATCAATATAACTTGTAACTAATCTATAAGAGCCATCTCCGGTTCCCTGCAACTCAATCTGATATTGCCCATCAATAGGATCTGGAATAACCGCAAACTCAACGTTTGTATTAAATCCGCTGTAAAAAGCACTCGATATCTCTTCTAAAACTTGACCTGATGCAAAATCCTTACCAAGCCTTTTACCGTCTGGGGCTATAACCACAAAATCAGCCGGTGAAAAAATTCGTATCATAAGATACTTTTGAAAGAAATTGAGTCGCACTTCCTGCGTTGGCTCGACACCAGTCAGTTCCTTAATAATAGCTTTCTGGGCATCGGTAACTATACCGTCGTGGTCACTTTGTATAATAATTTCTTCTGCATTAGAAAAGTTTGAGTTACTATCTTCTGGAACCGTATTATCTCCTGGGCCAACCTCTAAACCTTGATCTGTAAATGGCACGCCATAATTTTCTGGATAACCATGCTCCCATTTACCGTCCAAAAATTGTTGATTTACTATCCTAAATGACTTAATGGTGCTTTGTTGCCCAGCATCGGCGATAATATTTGTTACATCTAGACCATCCAGCCTATCAACTAATAATTGCTCGTTTAAGATTTCAAGGAAGATATTGCGTGGATAATTATTTGGATATTGCCTTAGTTGAAGAGTACTATCTTCGCGCAGGTAGTCATAAATTGGCAAGAGTTCTTGAATTGATAAAATTGGCAAATTTTTAACATAATTAAAAAGGCTTCCATAACCACCACTTATAGCTTCTAGGGTTAGTAGATTTTCCCTAATAAAATTAAATGGACCGGTTCCAAACTCTCCAGCTTCCCATGCTAAATAAGCTCTTGGCGAACCAAGGTGTGGCACCCCAAGAAAAATTAACTTTTCAACGTCACTTTGATAATCTCCGCCCTAAATATATGATCGCGCAAGCAATCCGCCCATACTATGCCCAACAATGTCCACTTTTAGACATTGGCAGATATTCTTTACGTCCTCAATCTTTTGTTTAAGAGATAAACTTGTAAGGTTATTCGAAGATCTCCAATTATAAGGAAAAGCAAATAAGTCTTTATCTTCTTCATAACCGGCTAACTTTAGAGCCTCCCATAAATTGTCGTAGGTGTGCAAAATTGGATCAAGCGCCAGTTCGCCGTCTTTCTCCCAACTTCCTAATATCCCCGGGATTAGGATGACCGGGCGTTTTTGAGAACCGGTCGGCAGTGTCCAAGTTTCGCGAAGAGCGCCATCTCCTCCGTACATAACTATTTCCTTGCGTGAAGCATCATAAACCATATCGTGGAGCCGTTGCGGTGGCGGCTTGCTTGAGACAGAAAGTTGAGCCCAATCATTACCGTCCCATACCCATGTATCATCTAAACTTCCTGCCGTTCCTTGCCCACCGTACAAAACGACTTTCTGCAAGGACTCATCAAACGTCATTGCAAAATTAGTCCTTAACGAAGGGCTTGTGGTTGAAGATTTCAATTCCCAATTTGTACCATCCCAAACCCAAATATCATTGAGAAGTTGGCCACTGGCATCGATGCCGCCAAACAGAATAATTTGTTTTCTGGCAGAGTCGTAGACCATCTGGTGATGAGAACGCCTGGACGGACTTAAGGTTGGAGACTTTTGGAACCAATCTGTTCCGTTCCAGGCCCAAGTGTCATCTTGGAGACAGCATGTTAGAGTTGGAGCAGGATCTTGTCCTCCAAACAAAATCGTTTCATTGCGCTCTGCATCGTAAGCCATGCCAAAATTACTCCGAGGAGTAGGGCTATTACTTGGGAATTTTTGTTGCCATGTTGCCCCATCCCAAATCCAAGTGTCGTTGAGTGGGGTGCGGTTTATAAACAAGCCTGGAGCAGTGCCCCCTCCAAATAAAATAACTTCTTGACGGGCGCCATCGTAGGCCATCCCGTGCTCTATTCGAGGAGGAGGACTCACCGAAGGAGTTTTTGAAACCCAGGTTGTGCCGTTCCAAGCTACCGTATGGTCCAGCAACGGAAACAAATTAAAAGATGGGTTATATACGCCTCCAAATAAGATAACCTCTTGACGGGCAGCATCGTAGACCATCTCGTGAAGAAATTCGGCAAAGGGAGCTGCGTTAGTGCTTTCCTTTACCCAACCAAGCGTTTGAGCGGAAACGCCGTGAGAAAAAATTAAAAATAGAGTTATCACCATAGCCCCTCCGGCAAATATTTTCCAATTTGCGGGCATGTGTTTTGAAGGCAGTATATATTGGCGTTTCCTCAAAAGTCAACGACTAAACTAACTTTCAATGCAAAATATAAATATAGCAAGCAATAGCAGACAGCTAAATCGCCGGTTAACAGTTATTAACCGGCGATTTAGGAATAGGGATCAAATCAAGTAAAGACCTAAAAGGTTTAAATAAGGCGTAACTTTACTGCGGATGTTGGAGTATGCGCCATTGGATTTTGTTGTTTCGTCTAACCGAAACTTTAAAGGGCAACTCACGAACGGGTATTATAAAATTTCTTCCAACTTTTTCTGCCTTAATTTCGCCTCGCAAAATTTTCTTATATGCCGCGACATGGCTTATGCCAATAAGCTTTGCCAACTCCATAGAAGATATAAACCGCTTTTTCATAAAACAAATCTAATACCTTTTAACTTCTTAAAGTATCTTTAATCTACCATAAAAGCCATTGCCGGTTAATAGATATTAACCGGCAATGGCTGACGGGCTACCGCTGACAACTTTAATGCATTGACTTATAAATAGATTTTAACTAACTAAATTTATGGCCGCTTTAGCCACGCCTTGAAAAACCAAATGGTTATGACAAATAAAGCAACGAGACAAACCGCTTTCCAAGCCAAAAGCCACCACAGACCAGACTCCCAAAAGCCCATTGTTTTTATTTCCACAAAATCGGAAATGCCAAAAAGAAAAAGTGTGATTGAGGCCGCCAATAAAATTCTCTTATATTTTTCAGGAACCTTGCTCCAATGAAAAAGAAAGATGGCCAAAGCGGCCAAAAATATCCAGTATATCCCCTCCCATAAATTGAATCGTGTGAAACTGCCCACTAAAGCAACCCCGCCAATAAAATTGCGACCACGCTTGCAATAGCGGTGATTAAAGCACCCCAACCCATATCAACAAATGTAACCAGGGCCGGCCAGTCTTTAATAGTTGCATGATTTGTCAGATCGTATGCCGCGTAAGCGATAAGACCAAAAAAAGCTCCCCTCATAAAAACCTGCCATAAAGAAACTCCCTCAAAAGAAGGCTTTAAGACAAAAAAGAAAATACCAAGAGCATAAAGCGGATAGAAAATAAGAATTGGCAGCCAATTTATCTGAGAAGAAAAAAGAAACCCAAGATTTTTTTGATAAAAATCCTTAGCAATAACTTTCAGCCAAAGGCCATCGAGAACAAAAAGAGAGACAAGCGCCCCTATATAAGAGATAAAATACTTGATCATATCTTTTTTGGCGGAAGGGGCGAGATTCGAACTCGCGAAGGGAGTAACCCCTTACTCGCTTTCCAAGCGAGCGCACTAGACCACTATGCGACCCTTCCTTTAAATTTTTAATCCCTGCAATGATTTGACCCGTTCTTCAACCGGCGGATGCGTCAGAAACAATTTATGAAGACCGTGCAGCGCATCTCCTCCTTTAAACGGATTGGCTATATACATATGAGCCGTTGCACTTGAGGCTCTTCGTAGCTGATGAGGACTTCTATCAATCTTGCGTAAAGCAGATATTAAACCCTCCGGGTATCTAGTCAATAAAGCGCTCGATGTGTCTGCCAAAAATTCTCTCCGGCGTGATATGGCAAGCTGAATCAGAGTTGCTATTAATGGAGACAAAATCGCTAAAATAATTCCAATAAGCAAAAAAATTCCACCAACTTGCGAGCGGTCGCTCCGTCCTCCAAAACCGCGAAACCACAAAGATCTTAAGAAAAAATCAGATAATAAAGCGACAAAACCAACCAAAACAACCACCACGGTTGAAATTAACATATCACGATTTCCTATATGGGAAAGTTCGTGGCCAATAACTCCTTCTAATTCAGGCTTTTCCAAAACATCGAGTAAGCCTGTCGTAACGGCAACAACGGCATGCTCCGCGTCTCTACCGGTCGCAAATGCATTTGGTGCAGCATCCTGAATGATAAAAACTTTCGGAGTTGGTAAGCCTGCCGTGATGCTTAAATTTTCAATAATCCTATAAAGCTCGGGGGCATCTTGTTTTTTAATTTCTCTCGCGCCGGCAAGCCTTAAAACTATTTTATCCGAATACCAATAAGAGATAATACTCATAGAAGAACTAAAAACAACAGCGACTATCAAAACAGCGTTTGTGCCCATTGCCCGACTTATAATAAAACCAAGAGCAATAATAAAAATCAGAAAAAAAGTAAAAAGCAACCAAGTCTTACGGATATTGGAATCCTTATATTCGTATAAGTTAGCCATCAAAAGTTTTTAGAACTTTACATTCACCGGCTGGCCTTCCGGGCCTTTTTCATCGATGTCAAAAAATTCCTCAGTCTTAAAACCAAACATTCCGGCGATAATATTGGTTGGGAATGTCTGAATTGAAGTGTTAAGAGAAAGAACGGTGGAATTAAAAAATCTTCTGGCGGCCTGGATTTTATTTTCGGTATCGGTTAATTCATCCTGAAGACTTTTGAAATTCTCGGAAGCTCTAAGTTGAGGATAATTTTCAGAAACGGCAAATAGAGTTTTTAAAGCAGAAGAAAGCATATTTTCTGTTTTGCTATGCTCCCCTATTGTTTTTGCGCCCATGGCCGCGGCACGAGCCGAAGTAACGTTTTCAAAGACCTGTTTTTCATGTTTGGCATAACCCTTAACGGTTTCCAAAAGATTGGGAATTAAATCATATCGGCGTTTAAGCTGAACTTCTATATCGGACCAAGATTCTTCAACTCTGTTGCGACGACGAATCAAAGAGTTATAAGTTCCTATAAACCAGATTAAAATAACAGCTATAACTATTATTAAAATCCCGATTGGTGTTGTTAAAAACATGTTTATTTAATCAATAATTAAGCTGTTTAAGTATATCGCAATTTGAAAAAATTTTCAAAAGATAAAGCCTGCCACGAAGATTACAAAGGCAGGCTCTCTCAATTGACCCCGTTGGCTTTTGAGCGAATTGTGAAAAAGAAACCACGGAGATTTTTTTCGTTGATCGGACCATCGAGGTTATCTTCCAAAAAATCAGAGATCCGAGGGCATTCTTCTTCCAAGTCTCCGATTTCTTGAAGGCCCAAGATGGAACAGACAAAATACTCAATGTCTTCATCCGTTGCCATCTTGAAAAAATCCGGGCATGTTCCGTTTTTGCCCAAAGCTTCTTCGAGATTCACCAACAACAACTCGTTGTCTTCAGGCATTTGATCCCTCCGTTGGAGCTACAAAGCTTTATATATGAATATTAATTTAGTGTCAATAAAAAGTTTAGCCCGCCGGTTTTTACAAAAACAGACGGGCTAATTGATGGCGAAACGGGCAAATCTCTGACGTAGGTTCCACAGAAAAGTTATAACGTCTTTTCTGTTTGGAAAACTTGGCAGCGAGAAAACAATATATGATAAAAAAGGATAGGCTTCTACAAAATCCTCATCTTCGCCAACCCTTATCATCATATCTGCCAAAGCAACAACATCTTCATGCGATGCTTCAAGCCAGACTCTGCCAAGTTCAAAGATTGCCCTCGCGTTCTTTTCTTCGGTGTCGGCGGCGAATCGCTTCGCCAATGCGTCTTCTAAAGACTCCAATGAAAACAAAGAGCACCTCCCTTTCAATTTGAGTTTTAGCTCCGTTTAGATAATGAGTCAAGTTAAATCTTTATTTGACCAAGCTCTACTGATTCGGAAATGATTTCCAGATTACAACCCTTATGATTACGGCACCATTTTTCACAACCCCTGGCCATTTCTTTCAATTCATAAACGTGCATGCATTCCGGGCAACGATAATATTCGTTTTGGTTTTGTTCCAAGATTTCAATCATTACTTCTAAAAATAACATTTTGCAAAGCCAAAACGAATATGTCCCTCGAAAATTTCGGGGGACATATTGTTGATTTATTGTTCAGTTATATTTACAGATTTTTAATTAGTACTCTGGCATATGCGAATGCCCAGAATTTTCTTTTTCTTCTTTCTTTGGCAACTCGGCAACAGCCGCGCCGATCGTAAGATATGTGCTCGCAACAGAAACCGCGTTTGTAAAAGCTGTTTTGGTAACCTTGAGAGGATCTATAATGCCGGCGTCTTTAAGATTGCCAAGTTTGTTGGTTATTGAGTTAAAACCAAGCCAAATATTGCCGCCTTTTTCTTTTTTTAATTGTTCAATTATCTGATCGGAATTTTCGCCGCTATTGGTTATAATAGCTCGCAAAGGAGCCTCCATCGTGCGCAACAAAATGGACGTTGCCGCATCTGATTTGCTTGCGGCCGCCCCTTCTAAAGCTGCGTTAAATAGGGCAATCCCGCCTCCAGGCACAATTCCTTCTTCCATTGCGGCTCTTGTTGCGGCAACCGCATCTTCAACGCGTTGTTTTAACTCTTTTTGGGCAGATTCCGTTGGCGCTCCGACTTTAATAACCGCAACCCCACCGGATAATTTACCAAGCCTTTCCTGAAGCTTTTCTTTATCAAATTCAGATTCTGTCTTTTTGAGCTGGGCTTTTATCTGGGCAACGCGGGTATCAATTGCTTTTTTATCCCCCTTACCGCCGACAATGGTTGTATTATCCTTGTCAGCAACGACACGATGGGCATGGCCAAGATCCGACAAACCAACGCTATCGAGCTTTTTGCCCAAATCTTTTGATACAAACTGGGCACCGGTGACGGTCGCAATATCTTCAAGCATTTCTTTGCGTCTATCGCCAAAGCCGGGAGCTTTAACGGCCAAGACATTAAATATCCCTCTTAATTTGTTGAGTATCAAAGTCGCGAGGGCTTCGCCTTCAACTTCTTCGGCAACTATTACCAACTCTTTTTTGCCCGATTGAACTATTTTTTCCAAAAGATGAAGTATATCGTTTACCGCCGATATTTTTTCATCTGTTACCAAAATATATGGATCTTCCAAAACCGCTTCCATTCTTTCTGTGTTGGTAACCATATATTGAGAAACAAAGCCTCTATCAAACTGCAAACCTTCAACTATCTCGTGAGAACTTCCTATTGTATTTGAATCTTCAACAGTAACGACTCCATCTCTGCCAACCTTGCCAAAGACCTCGGCAATAAGCTTGCCTATATTTGCATCCTTGGCCGACAATGTTGCAACTTCTTCTATTTTTTTATTGTCGTTAATGGCTTCTTTTTGTTTTTCAAGCTGTTTAACAATGTGTTCGGCGGCTTTTTGCAATTCTTCCGAAAGATGAATTACGTTGAAACCTTTTTCGCGAACCGCTTTTTCGCCTTCTTCTATCATTGCATGAGCCAAAACAACCGAGGTGCTTGTGCCATCACCAACGGAATCGTTTGTTTTATCTGCCGCTTGTTTTAAAAATTCAGCTCCAAGATTTTCGTATTTATCTTCAAGTTCAATTTCTTTGGCAACGGTAACCCCGTCAAAAGTAACCTGGGGAGCACCGAAACCTCGTTCAATAACCGCCGCCCTGCCGCGGGGACCAAGAGTCATTCTTACCGATTCGGCCAGTTTATCAATTCCCTTTTTTAAAGCCGCGCGGGCATTTTCGTTAAAAAGTATTTGTTTTGCTGCCATGGTTTAGTATTTAGAAATTAGTTATTAGGATTTAGTGTTTTTATTTTTCAATAACGGCGAGGATATCGTCTTCTTTGGCGATTAAATATTCAACCTCTTTACCAGATGCATCTTTAACTTTTATTTCGTTTGGTCCGTATTTGGTAAATAAAACAATATCTCCGACCTTAAGACTCATCGGCAATCTATTGCCGGAATCCGTTAGCTTGCCCGGACCAACAGCCACAACACGCCCCTGCTCTGGCTTTTCTTTTTCGGCTGTATCCGGCAAAACAATGCCTGTTTTTGTTTTTTGTTCTTCTTTGATTGGCTCTATAACTATATGGTCGTTGATTGGATTAAATTTCATATTTTTAGCACTCTTTAATTATGATTGCTAATACAAATTAGCAAAAATAAAAAACCCATGTCAAGGGCTCTGTGTTTAGAAAAAAGAAAGGGGCGATCGTCAGTTGACGGCCGCCCCGGGATGAGAACGAGTTCTCTGGATGGTTGTCGGAAGGTAAGGCCCTTCGCCGAAGCTGGTTGGGTTTCCCCTAACCTTGCGGGTTGCCAGCTGGCTTATGCGTAGGTTTTAAGGCCTACGGGTATTGTTACTACCTTGCGGCAGTTTTACCATTGGAAGTTATTAGCTTCCAATCATTGTGACGTCTCGCTTGACGTCGCACGGGTCAAAACGTACCCATATGCAAGAGTTGCCCCTCGCATCCTTCCTTTTTTACCTTGCTTCGAGTCAACGCCGTTGGTAAGACGGTGTCTACCCGGAGCGCTACCCCGATTATTGTTGCGACTCTAACGAGTCAACTGCGGTTTTATTCCCGCCGATTCCTTCAGTCCCTTTTGAGGACTTGGGAGTGTCAGTAGGTCTTATACCGTTATTGAGCCGTTAGATTGCCCTTATATCCTTGTTTAAGGGATGGTTTGGACATTTATCGAGGTGGGTGACCTTGTTTAAGGGCCATCCAAGTACGTGTTTAACGATCCAGAGAACGTGAAGCTAATTTAGCAAATTAAAAAACTATGTCAAAGGGTTTTGGGGATAACTTGGGGAATTTAGAGCTTAGATAATATAAAAATAAGAAAACAAGCTAAATTTTTCTATTGACGTAATTATTAAAATATTATTTAATCTTTGTTTTTTGTAAAAATTCACGGCAGTCCGAACTTTCATGGACTGCCGTGGCTGTTGATGCGGTGCCTCCGGATTGCTCTGTACAGGAGACGGAAAGAATCCTGCAAGGCCCTGCGGGGGCGTGATTTGAGGAGAAAAATCATCTCCTCATTTGCGGGGTTGATGACAACCTGACGCAGATACCGGCCCGGATGGTGCCGAATATGGCGCGTCGCGGCCTGAGTGGAACTCGTGCCGTTGATTCGCATCACAAACGGACAACATGCCAGGGGAACATCAAAATCCTTATACGGATGATCAGGATCAAGATGTTTGAAAGGAAGAATAAGGCCCAGCTCAAGCAGTTGATCGAGCGCCAGGCAAATTCCCTCTTCCACCAGCATGGCGGCTTCAGTCATTGGGAGAACTTCTGGACGTTGACGGCAACACCCCCTATGGGAGGCGAAAGCCTCAACCCTTTGCCTTGCAAGTGGAAAAACCGGTGGTAGAACAGCCTGGGCTACGGATGCCAATTTGGCACCTCCTACTTGAATTGAACCCGAAGGGTTCTATTTATATAGTAAAATTTTTTAGATTTTATTTCTCTGTGAATATCTAACTTGTCCACACTTAAAGGCTCTGACGTCACCGTCAGAGCCTTTAAGCATCGCATAAAATTGCTTCCTTAATTTTCCTAAAAAAGTTTGGCTAAAAATTGACCGGTATATGATTTTTTAACCTTGGCGATCTCTCTTGGGGTGCCTTCAGCGATAATCTGACCGCCACCCTCTCCTCCTTCTGGCCCCAAATCAATAACCCAATCGGCTGATTTCAAAACATCTAGGTTGTGTTCAATAACTAAAATTGTATTACCTTTATCAACCAGCTTCTGCAGAACCGAGAGCAGCTTTTTAACATCGTCGAAATGCAAACCGGTTGTCGGTTCATCTAAAATATATAAAGTCTGCCCTGTGCCGCGCCGAGAAAGTTCCGTTGCGAGCTTAACTCTCTGGGCCTCGCCTCCTGATAATGTCGGTGCCGGCTGACCAAGTTGCATATACGAAAGCCCGACTTCGTTTAGTGTCGCCAATTTTTGCTTTATTGCCGGAACGTCTTTAAAAAATTTCAAAGCTTCCTCGATGCTCATACTTAAAACATCGGCAATGCTTTTACCTTGATATTTTATTTCCAAAGCCTCGCGGTTAAAACGGGTGCCGTGGCATTCTTCACATTCAACATAAACATCCGGAAGAAAATGCATTTCTATTTTTTTAAGACCTTGCCCCTCACAAGCTTCGCATCTTCCCCCTTTAACATTGAAAGAAAACCTTCCGGGGCCATAGCCACGAACTTTTGCCTCCTGCGTTGAAGCAAAAAGACTTCTTACAAAACCAAACACACCCGTGTAAGTCGCCGGATTAGAACGAGGAGTACGCCCTATTGGAGATTGATCAACATAAACAACTTTATCAATAAATTCCTTGCCGGAAATAATTTTGTGAGCGCCTGGTTCTTGTTTAGAATTATAAAAATATTTGTAAAGCGCTTTTACTAAAATATCGTCCATTAAAGTGCTTTTACCAGAACCAGAAACTCCTGAAAGACAAACAAAACAACCAAGAGGAATTTTAACGTCAATATTTTTAAGATTGTGCTCTGAAGCTCCCTTAATAATAAGAAAATTTCCATTCCCCTTACGAGTTGTTTTGGGAACTTCAATCTTTGCTTTTCCAGAAAGGTAAAGTGCCGTTAAACTTTTTCCTTTCAAAACTTCCTGCGGAGTTCCTTCTGCCACAATCTCTCCTCCATGCCTTCCAGCTTGAGGGCCAACATCAATCAACCAATCAGACTCCATCATTGTTTGCTCGTCGTGTTCAACAACTATGACAGTATTGCCCAAATCTTTAAGCTGTTTTAAAGATTGCAAAAGACGGCCATTATCTCTGGAATGAAGACCTATAGAAGGTTCATCCAATATATATGTAACCCCGACCAATTGAGACCCGATTTGAGTTGCAAGCCTTATGCGCTGCGCTTCTCCCCCGGCTAAAGTCTCGGATTCCCTATCTAAAGTGAGATATTCCAGCCCAACGTCAACCAAAAAACTAAGCCTGGAAATAATTTCCTTGATTATTGGCGACGCTATTTTGGACTCTGAAGCCTTTAAAATCCCTTTATCAAGCAACTCTTTGAAAAATTCCTGATTTTTAGTAATAGTTTCGGCCGTAACTTGAGCTATGTTTTTGTTCAAAACCTTTACGCCCAGAGCTTCCGGTTTCAAGCGAGAACCATTACAAACCGGACATACCTTTATATTCATATATTTTTCTATTTCAGAACGAGTCCATTCAGAATCTGTTTCTTTCCAGCGCCGCTCAAGATTCGGTATAACACCCTCAAAATCAACACTCTCATCATCGGCTCCATATAAAATAACTTTTTGGATTTTGGCCGGCAACGAATTCCAAGAAACATCAACCGAAAAACCATAGTGGGAAGAAAGCTCTTCAAGTTTCCACCAGAACCAACCTTGCCGCCCCACACGATGAGAGGCTGCCGCCCAGGGACGAATCGCTCCCTCGCCTATTGTTAATTTTGGGTTTGGAATAATAAGGCCCGGATCAACTTCAAGTTTTTTTCCAAGACCGGTACAGGAAGAACAGGCGCCGTGAGGAGAATTGAAAGAAAAAGTTCTTGGTTCAATCTCGGAAATTGAGATACCACAATTCAAACAAGTAAGCTTTTCCGAAAACAAAAGATCTTTCTTTTCTTTTTCGGGGGAGCCGAGTTGAACAATCATTGTCCCCTCTCCAAGTTTAATTGCAGTTTCAACAGACTCTGCAATGCGAGCTCTATCAATTTCTTGATTTAAAGCAAATCTATCGACAACGGCTTCAATATAATGAATCTTGTATCTGCCAAGTTCCAACTTTAAGGCTTCTTCAATTGTATAAATCTCGCCATCAACCCTGACACGGATATAGCCGGCCCGACTTATGGTTTCCAAAACGCTTTTGTGAATTCCTTTTACTCCTTTAATAATTGGGCCAAGAACCACGATGCTTGAATTTTTTGGCAGATCCAAAATCCTATCGGTAATTTGGGTAACATTTTGAGAAACTACCGACCGGGAACATTGCGGACAATGCGGCTTGCCTATACGCGCGAATAAAAGCCTTAAATAATCGTAAATTTCGGTTATGGTTCCTACAGTTGAACGAGGATTTCTCGAAACGGATTTTTGATCAATGGCAATCGCCGGGCTCAAACCTTCGATACTATCAACGTCGGGCTTATCCATAACCCCCAGAAACTGCCTTGCGTAAGCCGATAAAGACTCCACATAGCGACGCTGCCCTTCTGCATAAATCGTATCAAAAGCCAGTGATGATTTCCCCGAACCTGAAATGCCAGTTATAACCACCAACTTATTTCGGGGTATGGTTACATTTACATTCTTAAGGTTATGAACGCGGGCCCCCCTAACAACTATCATTTCCTCGCTTTTATTTTTTTTGCCTTGATTTTGAGCCGACATAAATTCCACATAGTATATGCCTAAAACAACCAAACTTCAAGGCTTTGCCATTTCTTCAAACAAAATCATATAATGATCCTGCCAATCTAAAGGCTAAGGAAGCCATTAAACGTTATGTTAACAGCAAAAAAAGCTAAAGTTTCAAAACTCCCGACAACGACCGGTGTATATATTTTTAAACATGGCGCCAAAACTCTTTATGTCGGGAAAGCAAATAATATAAAAAATAGGGTTTCGAGTTATTTTTCCAAGAGTGTGCCAGCGAAGATAAAAGAGCTAATAAAAGAAGCTACAAAGCTTAGCTTTCATAAGACAGACTCCGAGCCGGAAGCCTTGATTTTAGAAGCAAAACTTATAAAAAGCTTTCAGCCAAAATATAATGTTTTGTTCAGAGACGATAAGAATTATTTTTTCGTCGGTTTTACAAAAGAAAAGTACCCGAGAGTTTTTCTGACGCATCAGCTTAAATTGAAAAAATTCCACGATAAAGCATCGTTTATAGGCCCGTTCACCGAAGGCAGTGCCTTAAAAATAATTTTAAGAAATCTCCGCAAGACCCTCGCCTTTTGCACTTGCAAATCCAAACACGACAAGCTTTGTTTTAATTATCATCTTAAATTGTGTTTCGGAGTTTGCTGCCTGAAGCCAAGGGTTTTGGCCGGCAGATACAAATACTTAAATAACTCCAGCTCTAGAAAGCGTTATCTTGAATCGATCTTTTATCTAAAATCGGTTTTGTCTGGAAACAAAAAAAGTTTAATGCGCGATTTAAAAAAACAAATGTTAAAAGCCGCAAAAGAGGAGGATTTTGAAAGAGCAATTGAGATTCGTAAAATAACCCGCAGCCTCGACAATATCCTTGAACACAAACATGTGAATTTTAAAAATGAATTTATTGAAAGAGCCGTAACGCTTGAACAAGCCAAAAAAACCCTCGGCCTTTCAAAAGAGCCAGAACGAATTGAGGCTTATGATATCTCAAATATTTCCGGAACCCTCGCAGTTGGAACAATGGTTGTTTTTAAAGACGCAGATACAGATAAAAACCAATACAGAAAATTTAAAATTAGGACTATAAACGGACAAAACGATGTTGCCATGATGAAAGAAATGCTTGAGCGTAGACTTTCTCATCAAGAATGGCAGCTGCCAGATTTATTGTTTGTTGATGGGGGCATGGCCCAGCTTAATGCGGCTAGGGCCGTTTTAAGCAACAGAAAAATATCGGTACCGATAATTGCTTTTGCCAAAGGATTAAAAAACGTTTTCTTAAGCCACAAAGCAAAACCTATCCCCTTAAACGATTTGCCAGAAAGAGTCCAAAATTTTATAGTAAAAATAAAAGATGAAGTGCACCGTTTTTCGATAACCTATCATAAATCTCTTAGATCAAAGGCTTTACTTAAAAATGGAACAAAACGATCTTGAGGAAAAAATCACAAAAAGTCTGAAGCAAAGGGAAAACAAAAAACGTCTCCGTCCTAAAATTTCCGGGAGAAGCGTTTTTCTCCTGCAAAATCTTAAACGCAGACGAAATTCCAAGGTTGACCAAAACAAAAAGAACTGATATACTCAAATTTCATTAAGCAAAAAAGCGATGTTTATTTTGAAGTTCATTTTACGTATTCTGCTTAATGCCGGCGGTATTTATATAGCAAATAGTTTTATTCCCGGCTTCATGTTTGAGGGAACCTTGTTGGATCTTGGAATAGCAGCATTAGCTCTGACTATCGCGAATGATATTTTGGGAGGAATCTTACGATTCATATTCAGACCGATTATATTCATAACCCTTGGCGTCTTCTCTCTTATCATCAGCATAGCAACGTTATGGCTTACTGATTTTTTCCTCGACACCATAACAATTTCGAGCCTAAGCGCCCTACTTTTTACAACCGTAATTATTGCTATATTAAACTTGCCGCTGATTAAAACATTTATAGGAAAAATTAAATGAATCTAAATATAATACAAATAGTCATAGGCGCCCTTCTTATTGTTGCTATTTTGCTTCAGCAAAGAGGAACCGGCCTTGGCTCGGCTTTTGGCGCCGAAGGCGGTTTTTACAGAACAAGGCTTGGAATAGAAAAATTTCTTCTTATAGGAACGGTTGTTCTGGCGATTGCCTTTTTTACCACAGCAATTCTCAACATTGCCCTCTAATATAGAACAAAATTCAAAAAGACGCTGGCCAAAATGGTACCAGTGGCGACGACTTCCTTCTTTACTCGAACCACGCGAGCTTTATACCGTTTGGGCGGCTATTATCATCATTCTTTTTTCGGCTTTAAGCTGGTTGTTTTTTGACAGAATTTATAACTACACAAACGCCCCCGAAGCGGGCGGAGAATACAGAGAAGCCTTAATAGGACAACCTCGTTTTATCAACCCAATTTTAAGCGAATCCAACGACGTTGACAGAGATTTAACATCAATTATTTATTCAGGGCTAATGAAATACACGCCGTCTGGTTCAATAGAGCCAGATTTGGCAGAAAGCTATGAAGTAGAAGAAGAAGGACTTGTTTATATAGTACGATTAAGAGATGAAGTTTCATGGCACGACGGTAGGCCGCTTAGAGCGGACGATATAATATTCACCGTCAATGCGGCACAAAACCCGGACTACAAAAGTCCGGTCAGGACAAACTGGCAGAATGCAAGAATAGAAAAAATTGATGATAGGACCGTGCGTTTCATTTTAAACCAGCCATCAACTTCATTCATTGAAACAATGACCCTTGGAATAATGCCGTCGCATATATGGTCAAACATCTCTGTAAGAAATTTCGCTTTGGCAGAACCAAACCTTACACCAATAGGAACCGGCCCTTATAAATTTTCAAACTTATCAAAAGACGGAACTGGTTTTGTACGCTCTTTACAACTTGAAGTAAACGACGATTATTATGACGAAAAACCCTACATAAAGAATTTGGTTTTCAATTTTTATGAAACAGAAAATGAAGCTATAGCGGCTTGGAATAATGGCGAGGTGATGGGGCTTAGCTTTTTTAATCTAAAAAATCTTAAATTTCTTCAACGTCAAACTGAAGCCAATTTTCACAAAATAACATTGCCGAGATTTGTCGGTGTATTCTTTAACCAAACACAACATAAAGCCCTGGCTGATAAAAATGTCAGACTGGCTCTTCGATATGCAACCGATAAAAGATCTATTATAAGAGAAACCTTGGGTAATAACGCCAC
>QZJN01000007.1 GCA_003599335.1 Candidatus Parcubacteria bacterium | reverse complement strand
TTCGGCAAAACGACCGTTTATCCGAAGCGGGCCATGTACACCTTCACCTGCACCGAGTACAAAGACATGGAGCAGAGCGCCGAACAGAAAGCGAGGGGTTCTGCATCCCATCGCGAGTGTTCGGGGCAGGATACCCGGATCAAGATCCGCTTCAACGAAGGCGGTCATGGGCTTATCAATGGGTCGATTCAGTTCGACATGCCCCTGGACGCCGAAAACCTGACGAAAATTCAAAGCAAGTTTGGCAGCGAAGAAGCCATCGTCAGGCAACTCATCCACACCGTCGTGGACAAGAGTATTTACATGTCCGGGCCTCACATGTCTTCTCGTGAGTCTTTCGCCGAAAAGCGGACCGACCTGGTTCGCATCGTCGAGGATCAGATCGAGAACGGCATCTACGCGACCCTTCAGAAGGAGGCGAAGGTCAAAGACCCGATCACCGGCGTCGAAAAGACCGTTACCCAAGTCGAAATCATCACAAAAGACGGCAAGCCGCAACGTCAAGAGGCGGCTCAACTGACGGCTTTTGGTATCCGGCCTTTCAACTTCACGATCAAGAGTCTGGATTACTACGAAGACGTTGAGCGGCAGATTCAGCAGCAGCAGCAGCTCAACATGGAAGTCCAGATTTCCATCGCCGAAGCCAAAAAGGCCGAACAGCGCGCGATCACCGTTGCCGAGCAAGGCAAGGCCAATGCGGCCCAGGCCAAATGGGAGCAAGAAGTCGAAAAGGCGAAGGCCGTTACGAAAGCTGAGCAGGAACTTGAGGTCGCACGCCTTAACGCTCAAGCTGCCGAGCAGTTCAAGCGCGCCGAGATCCTTCGCGGTGAAGGCGAGGGAACTAGGAAGCGTCTTGTGATGCAGGCAGATGGTGGCCTTCAGGCCAAACTGGAAGCCATTAAGGAGATCAATAAGTACTATGCTGATGCCATCAAAGATTACAAGGGTGCCTGGGTTCCCCAGATAGTTATGGGCGGGGAAGTTGGCCGGGCACCCGGTGGTGCGGCAAACGACTTCATTGATCTTTTGAAGGTTAAGGCTGCTCGGGACATGGCGGTAGATATGTCCATCGCCGGTCGTGAGCAGACCAAGCCAAAACAATAACAGTTCTTCCAATCAGGAAGAGGCGTGAAGGAAACTTTGCGCCTCTTTTGTTTTGAATAAAATATATTTTTATTGTATAGTATTTAAACTATGAGTAAGGGAAAGCCCAAAGTTTTGGTGGCGATGTCTGGCGGAGTTGATAGCTCTGTTGCGGTTTTATTATTGAAAGAACAAGGATATGATGTTTCCGGGGCGTATATGCGTTGTTGGCCTGAAATTCGCGAAGGAATTGAATGCACAAGCCCGAAAGATAATTTAGTGGCTTTACAGATTGCCGCGCATTTGGATATTCCGTTTCAGACATTTAACTTTGAGCAGGAATATCGTGATATAATTTTTCAATATTTTTTGGATGAGTATAAAGCCGGACGAACGCCAAATCCGGACGTATTGTGCAACAAGCATATTAAGTTTGGTATTTTTCTAAAAAAAGCTATTGAGTTTGGGTACGATTTTATTGCAACCGGACATTATGTAAAAAAAATTGACGACAAACTTTATAAGGCGGTTGATAGCAACAAAGATCAGTCTTATTTTTTGTGTCAGTTAACTCGAGAGCAACTGAAATATGCCTTATTTCCAATAGGAGAGCTTACAAAGCCACAGGTTCGTGAAATTGCGCGAGAGCATGGGTTGTTCAATGCAGATAAAAAAGATTCCCAAGGTCTTTGCTTTGTTGGGCACATTGAACTTCCAAAAGTGCTTGAAAAGTTTATGGAGTTAAAATCGGGCGTAATAGTTGACAATCGCGGAGAAGTTATGGGTGAACATACAGGCCTTAATGGTTATACAATCGGCCAGCGCGAGAGAGTTGGTATTGGCGGTACGGGTCCGTGGTATGTTGCTGGTAAGGACTATAAAACAAACACGCTTATTGTTGCCAAGGAAACCGACCCAATTTTATACAAAGATACAATCCGGTTAATAAATATTAACTGGGTTTCTGGGGTTGAGCCTAAATTGCCGTTAGAGGTGGATGTTAAAATTAGATATAGACAGCCGGATGTACCAGCGATAGTCAGGGTAGAGGAAAAAGGGAAAAGTATTGAGGTTAATTTGAAGAAGCCACAAAGGGGAGTGGCCGAAGGGCAATTTTTAGTTTTTTATCAGGGGGATCAACTACTTGGCGGAGGAGTGATGGAAGGAGGTTACAATAGTAAAATTGGGTTGAATTTTGAAGCTCAGGCAATGGTATTAAAATAAACAAAGTGATTTCGCAAGAACTTCGCAATAAATTCTTAGATTTTTTTAAGAAAAAAGGGCACGTTATTGTGCCTTCAAGTTCGCTTTTGCCCGATGATCCGTCGGTGCTTTTAACAACCGCGGGAATGCAGCAATTTAAGCCATATTACACCGGTGATGCCGACCCTTTAACTTCAATTCATGGAACTTTGGGCAAGCCTCTTGGTTCCAAAAACGTTGCTTCTATCCAAAAATCTTTCAGAACTTCAGATATTAATGAAGTTGGCGATGAGTCTCACCTTACGTTTTTTGAGATGTTGGGAAATTTTTCTTTTGGCGGATACTTTAAAAAAGAAGCGATTGAGTATGCCTATGAATTTATAGTTAAGGAACTTGGTTTAAAAATTGACTATGTTTCGGTGTTTGGAGGCGATAGAGATGTCCCGGAAGATAAAGAATCTGCAGAAATTTGGAAGTCGCTTGGAATAAAAGAAAAAGATATTCATAAAGCCGGTAGAGAAGACAACTTTTGGGGGCCAACGGGTAATCAAGGACCCTGCGGGCCAACGACGGAAATTTATGTAAAAGGAGTTGAAATTTGGAATATCGTTTTTAACGAGCACTTTCAACATTCAAATAAAAAATTAGAGAAGTTGTCTATTCCAGGGGTTGATACGGGAATGGGGCTTGAACGATTAGCAATGGTTGTGCAGGGCAAAAGTACGATTTTTGAGACGGATTTGTTTGCATCCCTAATAGAAAAGATTAATGTTGAGGATGTCCGAGTTGGACGAATCCTAGCAGATCACTTGCGAGGGGCGGTGTTTTTGATAGCCGATGGCGTGCGGCCATCAAATGTTGAAGCTGGATATATATTGAGGCGACTTTTACGTCGTGCTATCAGACTTGCAAAACTTCACAAATTGGATGTAAAGCTTTACGAAATGTTGGGGGAGGAAGTAATTAAGTTTTATAAAAACTACTATCTAGAGCTTGCCGAGCATAAGAAAGAAATTATTGAAGTGTTGCTTTTGGAGCAGGAAAAATTTGGGTCAGCTTTAGAAAGGGGACTAAAGGAGTTTGAAAAAATGGCTCAGCATAAGGTTATTGGCGGAAGAGAATCGTTTTATCTATACCAAAGTTATGGATTTCCTTTTGAGCTTTTAGAGGAGATGGCTAGAGAGAAGGGGGTTAATTTCTCGAAAGAGGAGTTTGAAAAGGAACTTGCAAAACATCAGGAAATTTCTCGTGCTGGAGTTGAAAAAAAATTTGGAGGGCACGGGCTTATTATGGATACGGGTGAGCTTAAGGCCGGCAACGAGCAAGAGCTTCAAAAAGTGACCCGGTTGCACACAGCAACGCATCTTTTAAACCAGGCGTTGCACGACATATTGGGTGATGAAATCGAGCAAAGAGGTTCGGATATTACACCAGAGCGTACTCGATTTGACTTTAAGTTTAACCGTAAAGTTGCCGCCGAAGAGCTTAAAAAAATTGAAGAAATTGTAAATAAAAAAATAAAAGAAGATTTGCCTATAACTATTACTAAAATGAAATTGGAAGATGCTTTAAAATCTGGAGCAAGAGCTTTTTTTAAACTTAAGTACCCTCCCGAGGTAAATGTCTATTCTATTGGAGATTATTCCAAGGAGCTTTGTGGAGGACCTCATGTTCAAAGAACCGGCGAGATAGGGAGGTTTAAAATAACCAAGGAAGAATCTTCCAGCGCCGGGGTGCGCCGAATTAGGGCAGTTGTTGAGCCTTAATGAGATAGGCATTACAATGAAAATATAACTAATTTTAGCTAATGGCGTTTTGGGACTTTGCAAAAAAACCTAAATTTGGAGGACCTCATGTGATTGTCTTGGATTTTGGTTCAGGATCCGTGAAGGCCGTTGTTGTTAGTTTGGATGAGGTTAAAAAAATAGGCTATGTCATTGGGATTGGAAGAGAATATTATAACCAGCAACAAGGAGCTTCTAATTTTAGAGGTATTGAAGGTGGAATAGAGGTTGCAAAAAAAGCAATCAACCAAGCATTAACTGCTGCAAGAGCAAAAACTTCCGAATGCATAGTTGTTTATAACGGGGATACCTTAAAGGGGGTTTTACATGTTTGGAAGGAAAGGCGTCAAAATCCCCAAGAGAGAATTTATGATGCCGAATTTCAGGGTATTTTGGAACGGGCTTTAAAAAACGCATCTGAAAACGCCGTTGCAAAAGATTTAAGTGTTTTCAAGCCGGTGATTGCAAGCGCGGCTTTACAGCGTCTGGAGATAGACGGGTATCATGTTGTTAATCCCATCGGTTTTAAAGGGGCGGAGATAGAGGTTAAGCTTTTGGTTTTTTATCTTGCTTCAGGCCAGAAGGGTTTTTTTGATGAAATTGTCGGAGTTTTAAAACTTAGCGCGAGAGGTTTGGTTTCGAGCGTTTTTGCGACGACGCTCGCCCAGATGAAGCATAGCCTTACTCAATTTGGGGCCATTGTTATTGATATTGGTCAGACCAATACGGATGTTATTGTTGCCAGGGATTCCATAATTGAAGGAATCCAATCGGCTCAGATTGGCGGCAAGGCGATTACAGAGGGCATTATGGAAACTTTTTCTTTAAGTTTTGAAGAAGCGGTTCAAAAAAAGATTCAATACGAGCTTGGGGAGTTAGATCAGGTTGAAACAAGAAAACTCGAAAATGGAATAAGGGGAAGAGTGGAGCTTTTAAGAGATTCAGTTGTGCAGGCTCTTAAGGGTTTTTCCGAAACAGCCGGTGGGTTTCCCGAAAAAGTTTTTTTGTGCGGAGGCGGGATAAGGGTTAGTCTCGTAAAAAAGATGTTTTCACAAAATTCTTGGTTGGTTGGTCTTCCTTTTCCAAAACAGCCAAGTATTGAAGTTTTATTGCCATCGGATATAAAGGATGTGATAGATTCAACAGAGAGTTTAGAGGGGCCTTCTGCTGTTCCTTTACTCTCGGCAGTGAGATGGCTTACCCGTAATTATAATATTTCATCACAAGCTGATATCATTTTACGTAAGGCTCTGCAAGTTTTTAATCAATCAGGCAAACAATGAAAAGTCCAGATAAGGTAATCGAAGTTTTAGAAAATACATCTTTAGCCGAATTGGTTGAAGAGATTTTGTCTTCCCGCGAGGAAATATTGCGTCTTGTTGTACCGGAGGGTTATAAGGTTTTAAAAAGCGAAGTTGCTTTAAGACTTTTAAAAGAAAAAACCATCAGTGCCCGCAAAAAAATAGTTGTCGTTACTGACGATGAAACAATTAAAATATCCGTGGCCAAGGCCGGTTTTTTGGTTAAGCCCTTAAATAGAGTTCGTCCCGGGAGCGATTATTTTGAAACTCTCGCGGCAAAAACTTCGCTTAAAGTTTCGGATATTTCTCCAGTGAAGCAGAGTCTTGATGGTCCAAGAAGGGTAAGTAAAACAATTGAGGTAAAAAAAGAAGAAGTTCCCAAGAAGAAAATTTCTTCCAGAGCCAAAAAAGCCGTTGAACCTAAAGTAAAAGAGATTGAGCCTGGACCCGAAAAAATTATTCCAGAGCCTCAACCAGAAGCTCAAGTTGATTCATGGATGGAAGATTTTCAAGATAATAGGCAACCGGAAGAAGTTTTGGCAGTTGGGAACAACGAAGGAAGGAAGAAAAAACTACTTTTTCTTTTGGGTTTTTTTGTTGCTGTTGTTATTATTTTTGTCCTTGCGAGCTCGTTTGTTTTTCCTTCTGCTAAAGTTATTATCACACCAAAACGTCAGTTTGAGAATATTTCTTTTGATGTTGAGGCTTCAGCGGCTGCCAAGCAGGTTGTCAGCTTTGGGCCTGGAAATAAAAGTATTTTGCCGGGCCAATATTTAAGGCTTGAAAGAGAAGTTTCTGCGGTTTTGCCAAGCAGCGGGCGTCAGTTTGTTGAAGAAAGTGCCAGGGGGATCATTCAGGTTTTTAATGCCTATAGCTCTTCGCCGCAAACGCTTGTCGCAAACACAAGGTTTCTTTCGCCCGATGGCAAAATTTTCCGTCTAACCAAACAGATAGTTGTTCCAGGAGCCAAAGTTGAAGAGGGAAAAATAATTCCAAATTCGATTGATGCCGAAGTTGTCGCTGAGGGCACGGGAGAATCTTATAATATAGGCCCGACAACGTTTAGCATTCCCGGGTTTCAAGGTTCTCCCAAATTCAACGGATTTTACGGAAAATCAAATTCACCGATCGGGGGAGGCTTCACTGGAGAAGTTTCGGTTGTTACAGAAGAAGATTTAAACAGAGCCAGACAGCAACTTGAGCAGAGAGTGTTTGATATTCTTGAACAAGAATGGCAGACGAGAATCCCAAGCGATTTAAAAGTAATAGCAGAGGCTAAAGTTAAAAAAGTGGAAGAATTCAGAAGCCCGCTTAAGGCGGGATCCAGAGCCCAGAATTTTGAAGCCGTTGTTAAAGGTTCTTTAAGCCTTATGGCTTTTAGGGAAAAAGACCTTGAGCAGGTTGTTGGCGATAGGTTAGCTGTTAAATTGACCCAGGCAACATTTATCGAAAACACCGAAGGGTTTATGTATTCGGAGCCATTACTTGATGCGAGCAAGCAGACATTTTCTGCTTCAGTTGAGACTAAAGCGACGATTGCTTCCAGGGTTGAGGTTGATAAGTTGGCCAAAAAGGTTTTGGGTCAGGATGAGTCCGAAATAAGGAGTATTTTGGCTTCTGAATCTGGCATCGAAAGGGCAAAAATAACACTTTGGCCATTCTGGTCGGGAAAAGCCCCGTCAGATCTGGATAAAATAAAGGTGGAGGTTGACTAATTACAGAAATTTTGTTAAAAAGGACAAGCATTTAAATGGCAAAAGAAAGGGTTGTTGGGGATGTTGTTGAAGCTTTGCCTTCTGGTTTTTTTAAAGTTAGGCTAGACAACAACCAGGAAGTTTTGGCGCATTTATCGGGGAAGATGCGGATGTATAGAATCCGAATTTTACCCGGCGACAGAATCGAGGTTGAGCTTAGCGAATACGATAAAACAAAGGGCCGCATTACCCGCCGTCTCTAAAACTTCCGTTCAATTTGCATACAATGTCCTCGCAATGAGGGCTCGATTATTATCGTTTATGAAAGTAAGAGCTTCTGTTAAAAAAATATGCGCTAAGTGTAAAGTCATCCGACGTAAGGGTCGAGTTTATGTAATTTGTTCAAATCCAAAACACAAACAACGCCAGGGATAAAAAATCATGCCAAGAATTGCCGGTGTAAATATACCAGAAGATAAAAGATTGGAAGTTGCTTTAACTTACGTTTACGGGATTGGACGTTCGCTTTCAGAGAAGATTTTATCTCAGGCTAAAATTGATAAAAATAAGCGAGCGAAAGAGTTGACCGATGAAGAAATTAACCGAGTTCGAGAAATTGTTGAAAAGAAACATAAAGTTGAAGGTGATTTAAGAAGGGAAGTTTTAATGAATATAAAAAGGCTAAAGGAAATAACTTCTTTTAGGGGAATGAGGCATTCTCGCAGGTTACCAACCAGAGGACAAAGAACAAAAACGAATTCAAGAACTGTCAGGGGTAATGTAAGAAAAACGGTTGGTTCCGGGCGAAAACCAGCAGCGTCGCCGACATAAACTTTTGTATTTAGAATTTAGTATTTAGGTACTTTATGGGTAAAAAAAGAATTATTAAAAAAGCCGAAGAGGAAACTTTAGTTGTTGAGGGTGGTCAACCAAAAGCCGCGGCAACTTCTAAAGCAAAACACAGAGTCTCAAGAGGAGTCGCTCATGTTTCTGCAACCTACAATAACACAATTATTTCCATAACAGACGAATCTGGAAATGTTATTGTCAGTACATCTGCCGGAGCCTCTGGGTTCAAGGGTACTAAAAAATCAACTCCTTTTGCGGCTTCAAAAGTTGCCGAAATAGTTGGTGATAAAGCTAAAAAAGATGGCGTTTCTGAGCTTGGAGTTTTGGTTAAAGGCATAGGCTCTGGTCGTGAATCGGCGATAAGAACTTTGGCCAATAAGGGTTTTGAAATTATCTATATAAAGGACGTTACGCCAATGCCTCATAACGGTCCTCGTCCTCCAAAAACAAGGAGAGTTTAATATATGCGTCCAGCTTTGGGTCCAAAAGAAAAATTATCCCGCAGGGTCGGACAAAACCTTTTTCTGAAGGGGGAACGTTCTTATTCTCAAAAACACGCCATGATCCGAAATCCAGCTCCGCCCGGTTTTCATGGCAAGCGCAGGAAATTCAACGTTTCAGATTATGGTTCTCATCTTTTAGAAAAACAAAAAGTTAGATTTGGTTATAATATCCCCGAAAGACAGCTTGAAAAATATTTTAAAGAAGCCTCAAAGGCTATCGGCAATACGGCTCAGGCTTTGTATCAAAAATTGGAAACCAGGCTTGATAATGTTGTTTTCAGATCTGGCTTGGCGATTTCCCGAACCATCGCAAGACAAATCGTTTCTCATGGCCATATAGCGGTAAATGGAAAGAGAAATAATCTGCCAAGTTGCGCTGTTAAGAAGGGGGATATGGTAAGTATTTATGAAAGATCCAAAAATTCTCCTTTATTTAAGGATCTTGGAAACCATCTAAAAAGATATACTCCTCCGGGGTGGATTGAAATGGATAAAGATAAATTTGTCGCCAAAGTTGTTGGCTCCCCGAATCTTGAGGAAGTTCAGGATGCCCCCAACCTTCAGTTTGTAGTTGAGTATTATTCTCGCTAATAATTTTTATAAAAACTATGTTAATAACATTACCAAATCCGCCAAGGTTGATATCTCAAAAAAACAACGAAGCTGTTTTTGAGATAGAAAATTTATATCCAGGTTACGGCACAACAATCGGCAACGCCCTAAGAAGGATTTTATTATCATCTTTAAGAGGAGCAGCCATTTCAATGGTTAAGATAAAGGGCGTAAGCCATGAATTTTCCACAATTCCTCATGTTCTTGAGGATGTGGTTGAGATAATGCTGAATTTAAAGCAGGTCCGGTTGAGACTTTTTGGCGGTCAGTCGCAAAAATTATCCATAAAGGTAAAGGGAGAAAGAGAGGTTAAGGCTGGAGATATTCAGTGCCCGTCGCAAGTCGAAATCATGAACCCAGATCTTCATATTGCAACCCTTACAGACAAAAAAGCAGAGTTTGAGATGGAGCTTGAGGTTGAAGAGGGTATCGGATATCAAACCGCGGAACAAAGACGTAAAGAAAAACTGACCACAGGCACTATTGCTCTTGATGCGATTTTTACTCCTGTGAGGAAGGTTAATTATGAGATTGAAAACATGCGTGTTGGAGAAAGAACCGATTATAATTTGATTAGATTAACATTGGAGACAGACGGCACAATAAGTCCGGAAGAAGCGTTGCGTCAGGCGGTTCAAATTTTAGTTGATCAGTTCAAAGAACTTTTAGTTGGAATAGAGGCAAAAGTTTCTTCCAAGCCAAAAAAAGTTGAGGAGGAAAACATAAAAACTACTTCGGCAATACCTTTAGCAGAACCTGTGGCTGAAGCAGAAAAGTCCGAAGAGCCAGAAGGGGATTCATCTCAAAACGTTAGTTCCCTTAATCTTTCCCCCAGAACTTTTAACGCTTTGAGTAGGGCTAATATTTATAATATTAATGATTTGGTTTCAAGGACCGAGAGAGATGTAAAGGCATTAAGAGGTCTTGGAGAAAAAGGGTTAAAAGAAATAAAAAAAGAATTGGGTAAACTCGGACTAACTCTTAGATTGACCGAAGAATAAATAAGGCTGAGAAGGTAAATTAATGAAACATTTAAGAAAGGGTAAAAAACTATCAAGAAAGAAAGATCAGCGTAATGCTTTAAAAAAGGCTTTGGTTACAGCCTTATTTCTTCGTGGCAGGATTACAACCACCCTTACAAAAGCCAAGGCTACAACTCCAATTGCCGAAAAGTTTATTACTAAAGCAAAAAGTCCTGATTTAGCTGTTCGGCGCAATATATTACAGGGGTTGAGTCCAAGGGTTACTTCTAAACTCATAAAAGATATTGCCCCACGTTATTCAAGTCGTTCTGGGGGGTATACGAGGATAATAAGGATTGGCGTAAGAAAATCAGACGCCGCTCCGATGGTTATTTTGGAACTTATTTAATTTATGGATGCTGTTGTTCACAAAATAGATGCTTCGGGGGAAATTCTTGGCAGGGTCGCCAGTAGAGCTGCGCATTTATTGATGGGTAAGGGCGACCCCAAATATACTCCGAATCAAAAGTCCGGACCTTGGGTTGAGATTGTTAATGCTGAGAAAATAAGATTTTCTGGATCTAAATTGGATCAAAAAAAATATAAACGTTATTCCGGTTATCCCGGAGGAATGAAGCAGACTCCATTGAGAGTTTTGTTGGAAAAACATCCAGACAGGGTTTTGTACACCGCGGTTGCCGGAATGTTGCCAGCTAATAGGTTGAAAAAGCAAAGATTGAAGAGATTAAAAATTGTTTTTAATAAATAAAAAAATGAAAGGAAAGAAAAAACCACAAGCTTCAAAAGAAGTGAAAAAACAGACTTTAAAACATCATCAAAAAACATATGATGTTAAAATTCATTCCAAAGAAAAAACCGAACAACAAGATAAAAGAAAATACTTTGAAGCTGTTGGTCGCAGGAAAACCTCGGTTGCCAGGGTTAGGTTGGAATTGAATGGCAGCGGAATAAAAGTAAATGATAAGGATTATAAAGTCTACTTCCCTTATCATGTTTGGCAGGAAGCCGTTGAAGCTCCGGTGCAGTCTTTGCAACCAAAAGAAAAATTCGGGATTTCGGTTAAGGTAAGAGGCGGCGGGATTAATTCTCAAGCAGAGGCCGTGAGACACGGTATTGCAAGAGCTATGCTTGAGGTTGACGAAGAATATAGAAGGTATCTAAGAAAGTTAGGCTTTCTAACCAGGGATCCGCGAATGAAGGAGCGTCGTAAATATGGTCTTAAGAAAGCAAGACGAGCTCCTCAGTGGGCGAAGCGTTAAAAAATAAAGCCGCTTTAAAGCGGCTTTATTTTTTTAGAGATTTATTTTGGCCTGCCAAATCCCATCTGTTTTAATTTCCAACAAAATTTGTTCAGACGGTTTATAGAAGAAATCAGAGACATCGGTTGCCAGACGATAGGTGTTTAGTCTATCGCGGTTATCTATTTCGGTTATATTGATGGTTTTGTCTGAAAGCCAAAACAAATGTTGTGAGAAGTCTTTATATTGGAACCAATCTATTTTTTCTATATCTGTGGTTGATTTTAAAATTAATTCTTTTGAACCCTTTGGTTTTTGGGGTTGTTGATCAAAACTTTTTGTATAATAAATCCATAACTCAAAAACTTCATTTATCTTTTTTATATATGCAATCTTCTCTTTATTTTTATCAAAACTTATTTGCTGGATGTCTTTGTCGATTAGTGTTTTCTTCATTTCCCTTGATTGGCTTGTTTCTATAAGCGTAAAGTCAGAGTTTTCCCCATAAAGAGCAATTGTTGATTCATTGATAACGTTTATTGTTTTTGGGAGATTGTTTTTAACTTCAAGATCTGCGATTTTAATATTGTTTCTGCCGTTTCTGTTTATTTTTTCAAGACTGGAAGAAGCTTTGTTTATATAGAAAATTTCATTGTTAAAAATTGTAAAACCCAAAATTTGTTTTTCTAAGAATAAGGCGACTGATTGATCGGCTGGTCTTTTTATGTATAACTTACCGTCTTTAAATATGTATAGATTGTCATTTTCATCAAAGGCAAAAGAGTCTATGGTATTTACGCTCAGAATATCAATTTTTTGTTCCTTTAAGTTGAAGGCAAACCATTGGTCGGTCGATTCGTCTGCAAAAACTGCGTAATTTTTACTTGAGGACATTCCTTTTAGTAATATGTTTTTTTCATCGGACCCGAATTTCGGGAGTTTTATAATCATGGCATGCTTGCCATCGGGCTCGTTGATTTTTAGAAATAACCCGTTTTTATCTCTAGTTATATAAAAAAGTCCGTCATTTCGAACTATAACCAATTCTTTTTCAATATCGTCTATTTTTTCCAACTCTATATTTCTTGGAAATAAGATTACAAACTTTATTTCCGTTATGAATCCGGGATGAACTGGTAATTGTTTATACCACGGTTCGAAACCATCGCCTTCAATAAAAACTTCATATGTTTGAGGTATGAGGTTTTCAACCAAGGCACCTTTGGTTAAGAAGATTCTTTTGTTTGTTTTTTGGTCTTTACCATTAATGCTGACGGTTGTTCTTTCTTGATTATTTTGTATAAAAAAACCGCCCGTTTGAACCAACTTTCCTTTTTCCCAATCAAAACGATACCCCCTGGAATAGCCAGACAAAAGAATCCCGCCGACAATGAATAATATAAGGCTTAGTATTCTAAGTTTTCTTTTTGTCTTTTGATCCATCGATTTGGGTTTTGATTCATAGTATCACCGCCTTTTTGGAATTGCCAAAATCAAAGAGTTGATGTAGAATTAATCAAGTTTTTATAGGGATTTTTTGAGAATTGGTTATTTTGTTTAGTAAGTTTTATCTTAATGCTTATACGTAAACTTGGGATTGATTTGGGGACAACAAATACTCTGGTTTTTGTGCCGGGCAGAGGGGTTATTATAAACGAGCCCTCTGTCGTTGCTGTCGGTGTTGATGATGAAAAAATTCTCGCCGTTGGTAATGTTGCTAAAGAAATGTTGGGAAGAACACCAGATTCTATAATTGCAACAAAGCCTTTAAAAGATGGGGTGATAGCCGATTATAGAATGACTCAAGCGATGCTTTCTTATTTTATCAATAAAGCTTTTGGGAGATTTAGGTTGTTTAGGCCCGATGTTATGATTTCGGTTCCTGCCGGGATTACCTCGACGGAAAGGCGTGCCGTCATCGAGGCTGCTTTGCAGGCTGGGGCAAAAGCGGCCTATGTTGTAAAAGAGCCTATTTTAGCTGCTATTGGAGCTAATTTGCCAATCAACGAGTCTTCCGGAAATTTAATTGTGAATATAGGGGGAGGGACGATTGAGATAGCTGTTATTTCTCTTGGTGGGATTGTTGCCTGGAATTCTAAACGAGTCGGCGGTAATAAATTGGACGCGGCGATTATCGAGTATTTAAGAAAAAAACACAGTCTTGCTATAGGAGAACAAACAGCTGAAGAAATTAAAATGGCAATAGGATCGGCTATGACTTCCAAAAAAGAAGAGTTTACGGAAATCAGGGGAAGGGATTTGGTCGATGGTTTGCCTAAGACAATTAAGGTGTCGAATAATTCAATTACCGAAGCAATGAAGGATGAGTTGGATGAAATGGTTAAAGCCGTTAAGGACGTCTTGCAAAAGACACCGCCGGAATTGGCGGCAGACATAATTGAAAAAGGGATGGTTATTTCGGGGGGTGGCGCTTTGCTTAAAAATATAGACAGTCTTTTAACAAAAGAAACGGGAGTGGCTGCATATATAGCTTCAGAGCCGTTGTTATGTGTGGCTAAGGGTACGGGACTAGCTCTTGATAATCTGGAGATTTATAAGCGCTCGATTATGTCTAAAAAGTAAAAAGCAAGAGTTAAAGTTAGATAGGTAAACTTTTGTAAAAGTTTAAAAAAATAACGAAATGGTTGTGGGGCACGAAAGACAACTAAATTTTTTGAAAGAAGCTTTTATCCAAGGCAATCTTGGTCACGCCAACCTTTTTAGAGGTCCGGAGGCGGTGGGTAAAAAAAATGTCGCTAAAGAATTGGCAACTTTTATGTTTTGTGAAGAAAAAAAGAAGGTTGCTCCATGTGGTAAGTGTAATTCTTGCCGATTTGGTCTTGATAAAAATCAAGATTTTATTTTCATCGGTGAAGCCTCTGAAGAGATAAAGATTGGGGATATAAGATTTTTAAAACGCAAATTATCTTTTAAGAGCTCTTACGGTGGTCCTAGAATTATACTTATCGATAATGCTCATTTATTGAACCAGGAGGCTGCAAATGCTCTTTTAAAGACCCTGGAGGAGCCTTATGAAGGTGTTTATTTCTTTTTAGTTACAAGTCAGCCTGAAAAACTGCCAGATACAATAATTTCTCGTGTAGCCAGCACTTTTTTTGGATCGGTGCCCTCTTCTTTGATGACGGGTTTTTATAACTTCAGTGATGTAAAAGTTAATAAGGCATTGCTAAAACTTTTCGTCCAAGGCAGACCGGGATTGGTTTTTAATTTTAAAACTTGGCTAAGTGAAGGCAAAGGAGAAAAAATCATCAGTGAGCTATTATCAGTTTTTTCGGGAGATAAGGTTTTTTCCTGGAATGAGTGGAAAAAATTTGCAGAAGAATCAGAAAGCGGCAATGAATTATCGGTTTTGGTCTGCAATATGATTCATCTTCAATTACTTGATTCGTTGGGTATTTCTAAAGACTTTAGTAGAGGTTTTTCTTACTCTTTATCTAAAGTTTTGAACAATAATTTTTTTGTTTGGGCTAAGGAGGTCATAGAATTGATTGGTCTTATTCAATCCACAAACGTTAATAGTAGAATTGGTTGGGAAAAAGTAATGTGGAAATTGCCCATTGGGCAGCAAACATAATTATGCAGGCCGCAATAGTTTTTATAATAATATTTATAGTTGTGATTGTGGTTATCTTTGTTATTCCAAAAATCGCAGGGCCTTTGATACCCGATGGTTTTGGTTTGGGGCGTGATACTCAAAAGGGAGCGCAGGTTGTTTTTAAATCAGATGACGGCGGTTTAACTTGGAATGGTCTTTCAAATTTGCCAGATATCAGCAGTGGCAAAGATAATCTTTTATTTGCCATCATTGATGATCAAAATGATAAAAAAATATTTGTTTCTTTCCTTGGCAGGGGCCTTTATTTGTCTGAAGACATGGGAGAAACTTTTAAGCTTATTAGCAATGAAGCCGTTGGGCTTGGGCAGGAATCAACCGTTTATAAGCTTGTTTTTGGGAAGAATTCTGGTCAAAGGAGCATTTATCTTGCTGTTTTTTCAAATGGCCTTGGTTCTATTATTAAGTGGGACGGTAAGGATTTTTTTGAAAGAATCTATCTTGCGCCAGTAAATAATATTGGAGTTTTCTCTTTAGCTCAAAATCCTTTCAATGATGATTTGTATGCAGGGACAGCCCAGGGAGGATTTTTGGTTAGCGAAAACTACGGAATTTCATGGAAAATTTTAAGATGGTTTCCGGGCGCCATAAGCACAATAGAGATTAACCCGAAAAACGGTATCATGCTGGTTTATACAAATGAGCGTAAATTATTTCGTTCCAGCGATAACGGCAGGACATGGACGGAGGTTACGAGCAATCTGAATAAACTTTCTTCTTCGGCAAGAGATATCAAAACAATTATTTTTCATCCATCTTTACAATCAACCGTTTATGCCGGAACGGCTTTTGGCTTAATTAAATCCGAAGACAATGGTTTAACTTGGTCTTTGGTTAGAACGATTGTGCCTCCTCAATTTTTGCCGATTGAGAGCGTTGCTTTTTCTAACCAAAACAGAAACTTAATATTACTTGGAGCAAGTTCGCAGGTTCATAGGAGTTTAGATTCTGGAGATTCTTGGAATGCCGTTCAGTTGCCTACATCTAAAAGAGTTGGCGTTATAATTGTTAATTATAATAACGACAAGATTATTTATGCAGGGATCCGCTGATGAAATAAAAAAAGTTCTCGAGGCAGAATGTTCTTCTGGTATGGAACATTTTAAGCAGGAATTGAGCCAAGTCCGTTCCGGGCGACCTTCACCCGCGCTCGTTGAAAATATCATGATTGATTGTTATCAGAGCAAGATGCCATTGAAACAGGTTGCCGCTATAAATATTCTTCCCCCAAGCACAATTGTTATTGAACCCTGGGATAAGACGGTTTTACCGTCAATAGCCCAAGCTATAAGCAGATCAGAGTTGCAATTGGCACCTATAGCCGACGGAGATACCGTCAGGTTATCGTTGCCGCCGCTTTCCCAAGAGCGCAGGGGCCAGTTAATAAAGCTTGTTCATGATTACGGTGAGGGGGCAAAAATAAAAATCAGGCTTGCAAGGGAAAAGGCCAATAAGCAGATTGAAGCTTTATATAAAGATAAGGCTTTAAGCGAAGACGAGAGGTTTAAGTTCAAGGATCAAATTCAGAAAATCATTGATGAGTTTAATAAAAAAACAGAAGATTTAATTGAGCAAAAAGAAAAAGAATTAACGACAAAATAAGCATGTTGACTACAATCGTCATTATTATAACCTTAGCCGTTTTGATCCTTGTTCATGAATGGGGGCATTACGTTGCTGCCAAAAAATCCGGAGTTAAGGTTGAAGAGTTTGGTTTTGGCTTCCCGCCGAGACTTTTTGGCAAAAGGAATAAAGAGGGGGTTTTATTTTCTTTCAATCTTATACCGCTTGGAGGTTTCGTAAAAATATTTGGCGAGAACGATTCCGAACAAAAAGAACCAGGAAGCTTTGCTGCCCAACCGGCCAGAAAAAGGGCTCTTATATTGGCAGCCGGGGTTTTAATGAATGTATTGCTTGCTTATTTATTATTGACGGCCGTTCAGGTGGTTGGAGTTCAGAGTGGTTTTGAGGGAGAATTACCACCCGGAGCATCAAACCCAATGATTACAGTTATTGATGTTGCAAAGGGTTCTCCGGCGGAATTGGCCGGTATTCAAGCCGGGGATGGAATTTTACAAATCGAATCACAAGGTCAGATATTTTTAACCAGCGAAGCGCTTGGTCGCAAAGACGCCCTTACAGAATTTAGAAATTTCATTGAAGCTCAGGCTGGTAAGGAAATTGTTTTACAGATAAGGCGGGGGAACGATGAATTGGTTGTTTCAGCTACGCCGAGAATCGATCCTCCCTTGGGAGAAGGAGCTCTCGGTATCGGAATGCTAAAGACAGCTTTAATAAGAACTCCTTGGTATAAGGCTCCTTGGGAAGGATTAAAACTAACAGGAAGGCTTTTATCCGTTTTTATAGGAGCTATAGGAGGGATTATAAAAGAAGCTTTTACAACAGGTACGTTGTCGGAGAGTCTTACCGGCCCTGTTGGTATTGTTAAAATAACAGCCCAGACGGTTTCTCTTGGTTTTGTATTTATTCTTCAACTTGTTGCTATATTGTCTTTGAACATCGCTCTTATCAACATTCTTCCTTTTCCGGCTCTTGATGGCGGCAGGCTGCTTTTTTTGGCAATAGAAAAGTTAAGAGGCAAACCTCTAAAAAGAGAGGTTGAACAATGGGCAAACGCTTTTGGATTTTTCCTTTTGATTTTACTGATGATTTTTGTAACCATAAAGGACATAAACAGATTTTTCTAAACATAAAAAACAATGAGACAAAGTGAGCTTTTTAGTAAAGTATCAAGAGAAGAGCCTAAGGACGAAATTTCAGTTAATGCTCGTTTGCTTGAAAGGGGTGGTTTTATCCGTAAGTTTATGGCGGGGGTTTACGTATTTTTGCCGTTAGGATGGAGAGTAATGGATAAAATAAATTCAATCATAAAAGAAGAAATGAATGCAACTGGAGCAACAGAACTTCATCTTTCTGTGCTGCAACCAAAGGAATTGTGGGATATGACCGGTCGCTGGAAGGGTTTAAACGAAATAATGTATCAACTAAAGGATCATTCTCAGAGAATGGTTGGGTTGGCACCGACTCATGAAGAGGCTGTGGCTTGGCTTGGGAAAAATTTTATTCAATCTTATAGGGATTTGCCCAAAGCGATTTATCAGATACAAGTTAAATTTAGAGATGAACTGCGTGTTAAATCTGGGCTTGTTAGGACGAGGGAGTTTATTATGAAAGATTTATATAGTTTTCACGCAGATGCTTCAGATTTAGATAGATATTATAAACGAGTTGGCGAGGCTTATCTTTCGATTTTTAAGAGATGCGGCTTGAAGCCTTTGATGATAGAGGCCTCGGGCGGAGCTTTTACAAAGGATTATTCTCACGAATTTCAGGTTTTGAGTCCTTATGGTGAAGACACTATAGTTTATTGCCCCAAACACGGTTGGGCTCAAAATAAAGAGATTGCCAAGTTAAAAGCTGGCGATAAATGTCCTTTGGGGTCTGATCAGGTTACCGAGGCAAAGGGCGTTGAAGTCGGTAATATCTTTCGTCTTGGAACAAGATTTAGTAAAGATCTTGGGCTTACATATAAAGACAAGTTTGGTCAGAATAATCTTGTTTGGATGGCCTCTTACGGTATAGGCCCCGCCAGAGTTATGGGAACCATTGTCGATGTTCATCATGATGAAAGGGGTATAACCTGGCCTGATTCCGTGGCGCCTTTTGGGTTCCATCTTATTGCTCTTGCTGGCGGTAATTCCAAAGAGGGTTCTAAAATAAAAAAAGCTTCGGAACAGTTATATAAAAAATTATCCGAGTTGGGAATCGATGTTTTATACGACGACAGGGACGGTTTCTCTACCGGTGAAAAGCTTGCCGAAGCCGATTTGATCGGAATCCCTTTGAGAATTGTTATTGGACCCAAAACTATTGCTAAGGGGTCTTCTTTTGTTGAGGTGAAAGGAAGGAAAGAAGCCAAGCCTAAATTAATTAATGTCAATTCTCTAATAAAAAATCTCACAAAACTAAAAAACAAAAGACCTGTAAAAAATGCTTAATAATTTCTTTGGCATATTTTCAAAAGATCTAGGAATTGACTTGGGTACGGCCAATACGCTTGTTTATATAAAAAACAAAGGGATTTCAATAACCGAACCCTCGGTCGTTGCGATAAATCAAAAAACGAATCAAGTTCTTGAGATAGGGGAGGGTGCAAAAAAAATGATAGGACGAACGCCGTCTCATATAAGCGTAACCCGACCTTTGATAAACGGCGTTATTTCTGATTTTGAGGTTACAGAGCAGATGCTCCGCTATTTTATAGGAAAAGCTCATCAGGATTTTAAAATTTTAGTACCAAGACCAAAAGTTATAGTCGGTATTCCTTCCATTGCCACTGAAGTTGAAAAAAAAGCAGTTCAGGATGCGGCTTTTAATGCCGGAGCTCGGGAGGTTTACCTCATAGAAGAGTTGGTTGCCTCGGCTTTAGGGTCTAGGCTCCCGATCGATGAACCCGTGGGCACCCTTGTTGCCGATATTGGAGGAGGAACTACAGAGGTTGGCATTATATCTATGGGAGGATTGGTGACAATCCGCAGCCTTAAGGTGGCCGGAGATCGTTTTAACGAAGATATTATAAATTATGCGCGTGATCAGTTTAAGCAGCACATAGGCGAGAGAGCTGCTGAAGAAGTTAAAATTGCAATTGGTTCGGCTGTTAACATCAACGACGATTTGGAGATGAGTCTAAAGGGGAGAGATGTTGTTTCCGGCTTGCCCAAGGAGGTTACGATTACAAGCTCTCAAGTTAAGCAGGCTCTCTCAAAATCCCTTAAAACGATAATAGAGGCGATTCACAATACGATTGAAGATACTCCTCCAGAGTTGGTTGCGGATATTTTGCACAGAGGCATGGTGCTTTCCGGCGGCAGCTCTTTGTTGCGGGGTCTCGATAGGCTTATTGCTCATGAGATAAAAATTCCTGTTAAAATAGCCGATGATCCTTTAACTTCCGTGGTTCGTGGTACGGGTTTGGTTTTGGAAAACTTCGATTATTACAGGAAATTCCTAAATTTCGTTGAGTAATAAAATGACCAAGTCTTTTAAATTGAAATCTTCAAAGACTTTATGGAGTTTTTGGAATACTTTATTTATTGTTTTGGTTATAATTGTTGTTTTTGTCGTTGGTTTTTATTTTAAGGATTTTTTGGTTAGGCCGGGGGTTGCTCTCATTTTACCCATTAATCACCTGACCGACTGGTTTGCAAATTTAATATATGCCTTTGGTTCGATAAATAAATCAAGTCAGACCGTTCAGGAATTAAATAGTCTTCGTGGAGAAGTTGGCCAACTTGAGGCCAGACTTATCTCCCTTGAATCAGAAAATAATTTTCTGAAAAGTCAGCTCGGTCTTAATGAAAGTTTGAAATTTGTTCCTATGGTTGCCAGCGTTATCGCCAATGATAGCATTGGATTTATTGATTTTGGGATTTTAAACGTCGGAAGCAATAACGGAATTCAAAAAAATATGAATGTTTTGGGCGAAAACCAGATTCTTATTGGCAGGGTTGGTGAAACTTATAATAAAACAAGTCAGATGATTTTTCTTTCCGATCCCTTAAGCAAAGTTAGCGCAAAAACAGAGTCGGCGAGCGGTATAGTGATAGGAAGATTGCACGGAGGGCTTATTTTTGATTTCGTCCCCAAAAATCAATCATTAAAAGAGGGCGATGTTGTTATTAGCTCGGGTCTTGACGGAATTTTTATACAGGGGTTGCCAATAGGCAGAGTAAAACAAGTCATAAACATCGATTCTGAAATCTATCAACAGGCTGTTATTGAACCATTTATTGATTATACTTCTGTCGGCAGTGTTCTTATTATAGAAGGAGTTCAATGAGTGGATCTTTCATAACCTTTCTTATATTTGCTAGTATTTTTATTCAAGTTGGTTTTATTAATCAATTTGAATTTTGGAAACCCGATATTTTTTTTCTTGCGCTTACAATAATTATCCTTCGGCCAAAAGTAAAGAACCCGGAATTGCTTGTCTTGGTCGGCGTTATTTTGCTGGATATTTTTTCAAGCCTGCCCTTTGGCATTGTGACGGTCTCGGTTTTGCTTTCATTCTTTTTTCTTCGCTGGTTTGTTGAGAAATTTTTTGGCGAAAGGAATTTTTTGACAGTCGGAATAGTGGGTTTTAGTTTAGTTTTTTCTGCATTCGTATTATTCCTACTTTTATCATCTCTGTATAATTATTTGGGGTTTTCAAGCTTTGCCGTTGGGGGATTTTGGGAGAGGTTTTTGCGTTCTGTCTTACCGACCGCTTTGATTAACTCAACTATTCTTTTGGTTGCAGGATTTTTTTGGCCAGATTTTTTTATCGCTGGCAAACCACTGATTAAAAAAAATAAAAGCCATGGTTGGTAAAAAGTTTAAAATCAAACGTAATAATGCTTTTGTCATTGAACCGGAAGAAATACTCCCAGATGCTCCTTTATATAATGATCCCAAAAACCCAAAAGCCTATTTGGAAAATAAATTAGAATCGGCAATACCAGATTTTGTTTTCTATATACTAGGCATTATATTTCTGATAGTTTCTTTTGGCTTAATAATTTACTCCTCAAAATTACAAGCCGAATCCGGTTCGGCATATATTTTGGCAGCCGAAAAAAATGCCAGCCGCGTTTACCCAATAGCGGCTCCTCGCGGGATAATTTACGACAGAAATCTTATACCTTTAGTTGAAAATAAACCCAATTTTGATTTGGTTGTGATACCAGAATTGTTGCCAGAAAATATCTACGAAAACAAAAATATTCTTGATTTTCTCGAAATATCTTTGAAGATGGAGAGGGGTTTATTGATAAATTTTTTCAGCAATCTTGACTACAATTCAACCGAGCCAATTCCTTTGGCTTTTGGCTTGAGTCATGAAGAAATTTTGAAGATTGAAAGCCAGATTGTTGATCTCCCGGGTTTCAGGTTGGAAAAGGGTTCTGTTAGATATTATCCATTTGGATACGAGTTGGCTCATGTTTTGGGCTATACTGGCAGGGTAAATCAACAAGAACTTAAAACCGGAAAATATTTTCCGACCGATTATGTTGGGAAATCCGGGGTTGAGCTTTTTTATGATGAGATTTTGAGGGGTTCTGCCGGTTTGCGACGATTCAATGTTAATGCCAGGGGACATATCCAAAAAGAAGATTTAATATCTTTGCCGGCCAGTGGACCAAATCTTGTTTTGAGTATTGATGTTAATCTTCAGAAAAAGATTTACGATCAATTTAAAACTTCCCTGGGTGGGGTGTCGTCGGTTGACGGCGCCGCAGCCGTTGCAATTGACCCTCAAAGTGGAGAAATTTTAGCTCTAGTTAGTTGGCCGAGTTTTGATAATAATTTATTTGCGTCTGGTATAAGCGTTTCAGGTTTTAAATCTTTGGTTTCGGATAAAAACAAACCTCTTTTTCACAGGCCTATTTCTGGGGTTTATCCTCCCGGTTCTTCAATAAAGCCATTTATAGCCTTGGCGGCTCTTGAAGAGAATATTATTGACCCAAAAAAAACAATTTACGCCGGTGGTCAGATAGTAATACCAAATCCTTATAATCCTTCCAATCCATCTGTGTTCAAGGATTGGAAGGTGCATGGAATCGTTGATATGGTAAAAGCCATTGCTAATTCGGTTGACGTTTATTTTTATACCATAGGTGGTGGTTATGGCGACGTAAAAGGATTGGGGATTGATAGGATACAAAAATATCTTGAATTGTTTGATTTTGGTTATTTAACAGATATAGATCTTCCAGCCGAAGCCAGTGGTTTAGTCCCAACTCCAGTCTGGAAGGCAGCTAATAAAAACAATGCCGGCCCTTGGAATATAGGCAATACCTATCATGTTAGTATCGGTCAGGGGGATTTACTTGTGACACCTCTGCAGCTTGCTAAGGCTTTTGTCGCTTTGGTTGCAGATGGAAAATTATTTAAGCCAACAATTTTAAAATCTTTAGTCGACGATAAACTTGGGACCGTGGAGCAAATTGAGCCGGAGGTGATTGGTAGTGTTAGCTTTAACCAATCTAATTTGAAAGTTGTAATGGAAGGAATGTCGGGCACAACCGCCTATGGGACAGCCGCATCTTTTTCTTCTTTGCCGTTCTCTTCCGCCGGTAAGACCGGCACGGCTCAATTTGGGCCTGGTAATTCCAGGACTCATAGTTGGATGAATGCCGTTGCTCCTACGGAAAATTCCTCCCTGGTTTTAACGGTGGTTGTTGAGGGTGGAGGCGATGGTCCAACATCGGCAGTTCCATTAGCCCGTGAGATATTGAGGTGGTATTTTGACGAGTACCAAAAACAAGGACAATGAAATATCAACCATTGACTTTGTTTATGTGGGCCTCTATTATTGAGGCTTAATATATAATTATGCAGGAAAACGCAGAATACATATCGGCTGATAAGCTTAAGGAATTAAAGAACGAGCTTGAAATTTTAAAGAGCTCTAAGCGTCAGGAGATTTCTCAAAGGATTGAGGAGGCTAAAAAACTCGGTGATTTAAGCGAGAATGCAGAATACATGGAGGCGAGGGAGGCGCAAGATCAAAACGAGCGCCGTATTTATGAGTTGGAGGATTTAGTGAAACGAGCGGTTGTTATACAAAAATCAAAGCCAACCGGTAAGGTTCAAATTGGATCAACGATAAAAGTTAAATCTGGCAGCGAAACAAAAACGTATCACATAGTTGGCTCTGAAGATGCCGATCCTTTGCAGGGTAAAATCTCAAATGAGTCTCCAATAGGCAAGGCATTACTTGGTAAAAAAGTTGGAGACGTCGTTGAAATAAAAACTCCTTCGGGTGTAATAAAATACACAATCGGGAATATTTCCTAAATTTCTTTAATTATAATCAAAAACGCTCGGCCTACGAGCGTTTTTGATTATTGAAGCTTTTTTATCTATAATATCTATAATATGGCTTCTATTGAAGAACTGCGCCGGATGCGAATAGAAAAACTTGAGTCTTTGAAAAAAGCCGGGGTTAATCCTTATCCGGCAAGAACTTCTCGTACTCACAATATTCGCGAGGTTATAGAAGGATTCGATAAGTTTGAAAATGCCAAAACAAACCTTGTTTTAGCCGGGAGGATCATTGGAAGAAGAGAGCATGGGTCATTACTTTTTTTGGATTTGCAGGGGGGTGATTCCAAGTTGCAACTTCATTGCCAAGAAGAAAAATTAGGTAAAGAAAAATTTAAGCAACTGCAAGAATTTATTGATATTGGTGACTTTATCGAGGCTCATGGCAGTGCTCTCACAACAAAAAGAGGCGAAAAGAGCCTTGACGTTTCGGATTACAAAGTTTTGGTCAAAACAATAAGGCCGGTTCCGACAACTTGGTATGGCCTGAAAGATTTTGAAGAAAGGATGAGGCGTCGTTATCTTGATTTGCTTTTAAATCCCGAAACAAAAGAGTTATTCAGGAAGAAAAATATTTTTTGGCAGACCGTTAGGAATTTTCTAACAAAAGAAGGTTTTTTAGAGGTTGAAACGCCCGTATTTGAAGATATTCCGGGGGGTGCGGACGCCGAGCCTTTTAGTACTCGTTATAATGCCCTGAATAGAGATTTTTATCTTAGGATTTCTCTTGAGCTCCCGCTTAAGAAGTTAATTGTTGGCGGATATGAAAAAGTTTTTGAGATAGGAAGGATTTTTAGAAATGAAGGCATTGATGCCGAGCATCTTCAAGAATATACCCAGATGGAATTTTACTGGTCATACGCGGATTATAATAATGCGATGGAGCTTACGGAAAAGCTTTATAAGGAGTTGGCGCAGAAAATTTTGGGTCGTGGGGAATCGGAATACGATGGTAAAAAAATTCAATGGGGAGAAAAGTGGCCGCGTATTGATTATTTTGATGTTTTCAAAAAAGAAACAAGCCTTGATTTAAATAAGGCTTCAAAAGAAGATTTGCTCAAAAAAGCTCAGTCTTTAAAAATTGAGGCAGATAAAGAATTGGGATGGGGTAGGCTTGCAGATTTAATTTTTAAAAAAACGGTAAGGCCAAAAATGATTCAACCTTGTTTTATTATTCATCATCCGGTTGAAGTTTCCCCGCTTTCCAAGAGAAGGTCTGAAAATCCAAAACAAGTTGAACGTTTTCAAATTATGGCCGGCGGTTCAGAAATTGGAAATGGCTTTTCAGAATTGAATGATCCAATTGATCAGCGCATAAGATTTGAAGAGCAAATGAAACTTCGTGAAGCCGGCGACAAAGAGGCCCAGATTTTGGACGAAGCTTTTATTGAAGCTCTGGAATACGGGATGCCTCCAACTGCCGGTTTTGGAATGTCTGAGCGCGTATTCTCTGTTTTAATGGATAAATCAATCCGCGAAACAACAATATTCCCATATTTCAAAGAAAAAAATGATTAATAAAGATTTAATCTTAGAAGATGTAGATAAAGTAAAAACCGCTTTAAAAAACCGGGGGATTAAAGATATTGACATCGTTGAGATAAAGGAGGTGCTGCAACAAGAAAGAGCGCTAAAAAAGAAGCTTGAAGATAAACGTGCGCAATTAAACAAAGTTTCAGAAGAAATTGCTAAGGCAGGAAATAAAAAAACAAAAGAAATGTTAGAGCAAGCCGGGAAGCTTAAAAATGATATTAAATATAATGAGGATCAATATAAAAAATACACCGAAGCCTTAAGAGGACTGAAGAAAATTCCAAATATTCCTTTAGACTCTGTTCCTATTGGTAAAAGCGAGACAGATAATAAAGTTATTCGTGAATGGGGTAAAAAGCCGGATTTTGAATTTAAACCAGAGGATTATCTGGCGCTAACCGAGCCTAATTTTATAGACATTGAACGGGCTGGGAAGGTTTCCGGCTCTCGTTTTGGTTATATAAAAAGTGAACTCGTACAACTTGAGTTTGCCTTGGTTCAATTTGCAATGAACGAGCTTTCAAAAAAAGGTTTTATGCCGGTTGTGCCGCCGGTTATTATCAAAGAAGAAATGATGCAGGCGATGGGATATGTAGATACAGAAAAAGATAGAGCCGAACGGTATTATCTTGAAAAAGACAATTCTTATCTTGTTGGAACTTCAGAACAAAGCATTGGTCCCATGCATGCTGGCGAGGTTTTAGATCAGAAACATTTGCCATTGCGCTATGTTGCATTTTCAACCTGCTTTCGTAGAGAAGCTGGCTCATACGGTAAAGACACCAAGGGAATTTTGCGGGTGCATCAGTTTGATAAGGTTGAGATGTTTATTTTTTCAAAATCAGAAGATTCTGAAAAAGAACATAAACTACTCTTATCCTGTGAAGAGGAGTTAATGCAAAAACTTGAAATTCCTTATCGTGTTGTTGAGCTTTGTACGGCCGATCTATCGGCCCCATCTGCCGCGACTTTTGACATTGAGGCTTGGATGCCTGGGCAAAACGTTTATCGTGAAACTCATTCTTGTAGCAATACAACAGATTTTCAATCGCGAAGATTAAACATTAAATACAAAGACGGAAAGGAAAATAAACTTGTTCACATGCTTAATGGCACAGCTTTTGCTATTGGGAGAATGCTTATTGCAATTATTGAAAACTATCAACAAAAAGACGGCTCAATAAAAATACCAAAAGCTCTGCATTCCTATCTTTCTTTTAAAGAGATTAAGACTAGATAAAAGAAATGGAAACTCGTTCGTGGGTAGAGGTTGATATTAAAGCCTTACTTCATAATGTTAAAAGTTTTAGAAAGCTCGCTCCAAAAAGCGAGCTTATGGCTATAGTAAAAAGCAATGCTTATGGTCATGGACTTGTTGGTGCGGCTAAGATTTTTCTAAAAGGCGGAGCAAATTGGTTTGGGGTTGATTCTATGGAGGAAGCCGTTGCACTGCGTCTTGCAAAGATAAAACAACCTATTCTTATTTTGGGTTATGTTCCGATTTCAGATTTAAAGTATCTTTTTGAATATAATCTTCGCGCCGTTATATATAATTTAGAGTCTTTGATAAAATTTGGCAGAATTGCCAAGAAAAAAAATGTTATTTTTCCGGTTCATCTAAAAATTGAGACAGGGACGAACAGGCAGGGAATAGCGTTTGAAGATATTGCTGATTTTTTAGAAGAGTTTGTTAAAAATAAAAACATATCTTTGGAGGGTTTATCTACCCATTTCGCAAACGCAGAAGACGCTTCGGATTTGGTATATGCAAAAAAACAACTTAATAATCTGGAAAAAGCCGTAAATATTTTTAAAGCCAGAGGTTTCTATCCCAAATTTATCCATTGCGCAGCTTCTGCGGCGGCTCTTGTTTTTCCACAAAGTCATTTTAATCTTATAAGGCCGGGTATTAGTTTATACGGTCTTTGGCCATCAGAAGAGACTAAAATATTTGTTGAAAGAAAAAATGGATTGTTTTTAAAACCAACTTTGAGTTGGAAAGTTAAGATAGCTCAAGTAAAAAAATTAAGGAAAGGTTCGTTTGTGGGGTATAATCTCACTGAAAAAGTAAAAAAAGATTCAAAGGTGGCAGTTTTACCCGTTGGTTATTGGGATGGTTATGATAGAGGGTTATCTTCGGTTGGGGAGGTTTTAATTTCTGGAAAAAGAGCTAAAGTTTTAGGTAGGGTTTGTATGAATATGATTATGGTTGATGTTACAAATATTTCAAAGGCCGGGTTGGAAAAAACAGCCACTTTAATAGGAAAAGATTTGAATGAAATTATTTCCGCGGAAGAATTGGCGGAAAAAATTGATACAATAAGTTATGAGGTTGTTAGTCGTATTAATCCTCTTTTAAAGCGTATTTATAAATAAAAAAACAAGATGGATTCGCTCCGTTGGGAAAATGCATATCTTAAGAAAAAAAAATTCAAAAGTAAGCTTTTAATATTTTCCGCCATCTTTCTTCTGTTAGCTTTTTTTGTCGGCTATATAGCTTTATTTTCAGATTGGTTTAACATCTCAAATATTGTTTTATCTGGGCACGAACAACTTGGTACCGAAGATTTATTATCGGCAATAAATAATTATTTGGATAAAAAAGTCCTTCTTTTTGTAAGTGGTAAAAACTCCATCTTTTTTTCTGAAGAAAAGTTGGCCGATTTCATAACTAAAAGTTTTCCTGTTATTTCAAACGTTTCGGTAAAAAAAGAATTTCCTGATAAAATTTCAGTTGTTTTTAAAGAGCGAAGGCCGGTGCTTTTAGTTTGTTCCAATGCCCAAAATAAATGCTTTTATTCTGACGCAGAGGGGGTTATTTATCAGGATGCCCCTTATAGTCAGGGTAGTCTTGTCGTGCCTGTAAATGTGAGTCAGGATTTACACGAGGGCCTTAGTCTTTTCAGTAAAAATTTAGTTACCGGCGTTATATCTTTTAGGGACAGTATTAATGAAAGATTAAACGCGCAGGTCCAGAGAGTTGAATTTGGAGAAAGTCTTGTTTTTAAAACCTATGAGGGGTGGGAAGTAAGGGTTGATAAGGATTTAGATTTTAATCAGAGATTTGAAGATCTGGATTTATTGCTCAAAACGCAGGTAAAAGAAAACAGATCAAAACTCGATTACATTGATCTTACAATACCTAAAAGGGCTTACTATAAACTCAAATAAGGCGGAAGGGAAAAACTAAAGGAAGTCGTTTGAAATTCAAAGAATAAACTTTTTTGAAAAAAGTTTATGAAATATATAAACATTATAAGCTCAAGTAGTTAAGGCTTTTCTTTGGGGATGTTAAATACAAAGATTGAATATCCAATTTGAGCAACAGGCTTGTGTTTTAAAAGCCAAGTGTATTCATCCTGGGGGTTTCTTATAAAACCAGGCGCTGTTTTTCCAGTTTGACCCATTAGTAATGTTGCAGAAACGGCTATCCAGCCGGGCTCTTCTCCTTTTGAAGGCTGCCAGGGAATGAATTTATCGCCAAGATAATATCGAGGCGAGCCGCCTCCAAAGTAATCAATTCGTATTTTATCTATGTTGTTTTTTTCGACAAAATCAGCCAGCCGTTTTAGATCTTGACCCCAATCAAGGTTTGAGTCAACGGCGTAAAGATATCCCTTGGCTGGTCCGCCGACAAGTTCGTTGAAATATGAAAGATAAAAAGGATAAGTTAAAACCGCCGTGAGCAAATACCAGATTAATATGAAAGCAACAAAAGCTCCCTTGATGGCTGTCGCAAGATAAGAGCGGAAAAATTCAGTAATAATATGAAACGGATTTTTCGGTTCTATTTTTACATTTGTCGTTTCAAGCCATTTAAAGATTTGATAACTAACAAGCATATATATAAACGGAAACGTCGGCAGAACGTGTCTTACGCCTATATTAAGATTACTGGTCATCGAATTTATCCAGTACATCGCGATAAATAAAAGACCTGTCAAAGTAACGAAATTTCTGTAGTTTAATAACCATTCTTTGAATCGCGCCCACAAAAAGCCAATTTTTCTCCTGGGTAAATTTTTCCAGGCGATCCAAAGTCCTCCTAAGGAGGTTAGGAAAGCTATGATTGTAAGAATGTGCAGGCCGACCTGTTCTTTTATCAGGTAGACAACGGGAAAATAATGAGTCCACCCAGCGGCAGACACTTCTCCAAGAAAATAAGTCGTGTTGCCCCCGCTTGCTCTTTGTACAACCATCAAAAGTCCGTGGAGATACTGGGCCAAGGGTCTTAAAATTGAAATTTCACTTAATTTTATAGCTGTATCTGCGAGGAAACGAGAACCAAAAGAGGAAAGATTATGAGCCATATCAGCCGTTTGTCTTTCTGGCGGATAGCCCCAAACGTGGAAAGCGTAAACTATCCATATAAGGATTCCCGCGATTGCGAATATCCCAAGCAGAGCAAAGCCAATTTGCCTTGAATTTTTGAAAGCGGTCATTTGTTGTTGAGGGTCTGGTTTTTGCCAATTTATCAACGAGGCTATCAGCGCCAAGAGGCCAATGAACGGCACTAGTAAAAAGTTTGAGAATTTTAGAAGCAGCGCTATGCCAAGAGCTATACCGGCCGCGACCATACTTCTATTTGTTCTTTGTTTGAGATACCTTAGAAAATAAAATATTCCTATAAAAAAACCCAAGGTTGCTCCGACATCCGTTGTTACATAGCGCCCATGAGCCAAAAAAGTAGGCGAGAATGCAAACAAGAAAAGGCTCATTAGGGCAACCTTTGTTCCGTATGTGCTTCGCGCGAAGCGGAATACAAACCATCCCAAGAGAAAGAGAAAAATAACCACACTTAATCTTGCTGATCTGATAATTTTATCAGGATTGTTTCCTGACTCATAAAGAAATACCGGTCCAAGCCACCATTGATCGTTTACATTATCTTTCCATGCGGGGTGTTCTGTCGGGAAATTAAGATTTTGAAATTGTAAAGGCAAGCCGGCCAAATCTTTCATAAGCGGGGGGTGTTCTGGGTTTATCCTAAAATCTTTGAATTTAAGATAGGTATAACCGGCAACGGTGTGAGGAGATTCATCTGTTGTCACGGCATCATTCCAGAAGCTGCCAATGGCTAAAGCGCCCATGACGCCAAGAATTAATGCTACCGCTATGTATGTAAATTTTTTATTCATGTTTATTATTAACTTATTTATCGTTTGGTAAGCTTACTACAAAAACGTTATTTAATGTTGTTCTTATGAAAATTTTGCCAAAAATATTTTCCATTTCTTTTTGTATCTCCTTGTTGAAATGAAGAGGAATAATGACAGATTTATCGTCAAGCTTTATCGATGGTATTTGATCTTCGTTTATATAAACAACATTTGGAGTATCGTGAGCTTCAAAAATTACGGTTTGCGCCGGCATTGGCACGCCGTTAACCAAAACTCCACCCTGATTAACAATGACATATTTTGTAAAATCAGCCGGTTGAGTTTTAAGTTCTCTTCCAATTTGCACGAAATAATTTGAAAAAGCGTCTTTTACTTCGTTTCGTTTAGCCCAATTGAGGAAGTATTTATGGAATTCAAAAGAGGCGATTGCGATTATAATTACAACCATTGTTATTTTTATGGAAAGCAAAGCCATGCCTCTTTTTTGTAAAGATAAAAGCCATTGATAAAATGCCTCAAATCCAACACCGGCAAAGATCATTGCAAAAGGAATCATGCCAATGGTTCTTAAGGCGTGAGGCACGCCTTCTGAAGTAAGACTTGACGGAAGCATCATTATTAAAAAACCGGAAAGCAAAAATGCGTGGGTGCTAAGAGGTTGCGTTTGATCCGGGATTCTTTTTAGGAGTCTTTTTATGGTTGAAAGAAGGCCTATTAAGAAAAATATTCCAACCGGTATAAGTAATTCCGGCCTGCCAGAATAATTATGTCTCCAGTTGTGATCACCTACAATATTAAATTGGCCAAGTGTTTTTACCGTGCTCCAAACAAAAGCCTTCAGCGGATTTGACGAGGAAAAGATTGATACGTCTGTGGCTCTTCCGAAAAAATCTTGCGGGTTTTGCAGAAAATAAAGTCCTATGGGGAGAGCAACAATAAAAGTTACCGCTAAAAATAATAAAACTTTAAAACACAGGCTGCAGCCGGAAGGTTTTAGAGATCCTTTTTCTTGCCACCACCATGCAAGCAGAAAAATTATAAGCAAAAGAGGAATAAAACGAAAAGCTATATATGTATGAAAGCCAATTCCAAAGGAAATCCCGGCCAAGACAAAAGGCCAGAATTTATTTGTCTTAAGGCCCTTGAGCAGAAATCCAAAAGTAAGACTTAAAAGAAATGGAACAAGTATGGCACGAAATCCAATTCGGCTGAAGTTAATGTGCCAAAAACCAGTAGCCAAGAAAAAGGAGGACCAAAGAGCAATTCTTTCTTGAGTAAATAATTCTTTGGTTAAAAGCCAAATGGCTAAAATTGTTAGAGTGCCGATAAGGGCTGGCAGAAGGCGAATTGACACAATGTCATGCCCAAATATTTTTAAGAAGATGCCTATTAAATTTATCCAAAGACCTTCTCGGCCGTTGTTGTCGGGATAGAAAATCTTAAAATCACCGTTGTTGGCGGCTTGCCATCCTTCGTTTCCTTTTATTGCCTCGTCTGGGTAAAGCCCAGGAGGTATGGAATCAAGGTTATAAAATCTAAAGAAAGCCCCAAGAACCACAATTCCGATTAAGAAACTCCAATACAATGAACGTTTCATATTCAGTTTGTCAGATAGTCTAATTGTATCTCATTTTCTTCCCAATCAGAAGCGATATTTTCAACAACCATTTGTTTCGGATTTGATATATAATGTAGATATATATGGAACAACCACAGTGGGAGGCTCAACTTGAGGAATTGGTTGAAATGGCTTTCAAAGAAGGGTTGGCTAAAGCTGTTGAAAAAGCCAGAAAAATCAACGATCCTTTTTTGCTTGATAAATTTCACGATACGCTTACAAATGAATTGCGAGACGCTCTTATTGAGCAACAACATAAGGGCAAATAAAATTCCTAGATAAATGGAAACGATTTTATTGGCAAAAATTTCTCAAGCCGGTCTTATAGGCGGGGCGGCCGCATTTTTTGTTTTTTTAATTTTAATTTTGATTCTTTGGCTTTTTTGGCTTCGTTGGGAGTCAAAAAATCAGACGCTTAGGGCATTGCACACAAAATTACTATTGGTAACTTTACCCCAAAGTTCAAATGTTCACCCCTCTGAATTCAAGGAATATTCCGGCGTGGCAGAACAATTTTTCGCTTCTTTGGCAGGAATTTTGGAACGTAGTAAAAAGTTAAGATGGCCGGCTTTGGCTTTTGAAATTTCTGTTCATCACATAGGAGAGGAAATAAGATTTTATGTTTCAACACCCGAAGAATTAGAAGAGGCCATAACGAAACAAATTCAGGCTCTTTATCCGGAAGCCTATGTCGAGCCGATTGATGATTATAATATTTTTCATCCCCAAGGTTCAACAGCCGGTTCATATATTGTTTTATCGCGGGATTCAGTATTGCCGGTTAAGGATGTTTCTCGCTTCAGCTCCGATCCTTTGCCGAGCCTGACGAATATTTTTACAAAGCTTGCAAAAGAGGGAGAGGGAGCAAGTTATCAGATAGTCTTGAGAAAAGGGGCAACTTCCTTAAACGAGAAAGCAAGATCGATCGTTAGGAAGTTGGCAGAGGGATTAAGCTTAGAAGATGCTCTGCGCGGAAAATCTTTAAGTGAAAAAGATAAAGCTCCGAGGTTTGTAGCCTCTGTTGCCGATGAAAGCGCCCAGCTTATAAATAAAAAGGGCAGTCAGGTTAATTTTGAAGCTAATATTAGGCTTATAGTTTCGGCCCCGACTCAAGTTCAGGCGCAAACGATAGTTGCCAATTTGGAAGATTATTTTGCCCAATTTCAAGAAAGTGGGCTTAATTCGTTTAAAGTAAGGAGGATTTCCGGCTCTTCTTTAAAAAAATTCACTTTTAATTATTCTTTTAGGCTTTTCAATAAAGCGGAGTCTTTGTTTCTGAGTGCTTCCGAGCTTGCCGCTTTGTTCCATTTTCCTCCGCCCGGCATGAGCGTTCCGAAAATTGCCTGGTTAAAATCTAAACCGGCAGAGCCACCGGTTAATCTTCCCCAGGAAGGGTTGGTGCTTGGAGAAAATGTTTATCGTGGCGCAACAAGGCTCGTAAAAATGTCTCCCGATGACAGAAGAAGGCATCTTTATATAGTCGGTCAGACCGGCACCGGTAAATCAAATTTTATAGGCTCTTTAATAAAGCAAGACATCGAAGCTGGTCATGGCGTGGCGGTTATTGATCCTCATGGAGAGCTTGTTAATACGGTTTTGAGCTATATACCCAAAGAGAGGCTTGATGATGTCGTTTATTTCGATCCAAGTTTTACCGAACGGCCTATGGGTCTAAACATGCTTGAATGGCAGACCGAAGATCAAAAAGATCTGGCGGTTCAGGAAATGATAGCAATTTTTCTTAAATTGTTTCCACCGGAAATGACAGGGCCTTTGTTTGAGCATAATATGCGAAACGCCATGCTTACTTTGGCCGCCGAAAAAGAAAGCCCCGGAACTATAGTTGAAATTCCAAGGATTTTTACCGACAAAGAATTTGTAAAAGTAAAACTTCAGAAAGTTACCGATCCTTTGGTTAGATCATTCTGGGAAAAAGAAATGGCTCAAACTTCGGATTTTCATCGTTCCGAAATGTTGGGATATCTTATTTCAAAATTAGGTCGGTTTATTGAAAACACGGCCATGAGAAATATCATCGGCCAACCTTATTCGGCATTTAATTTCAGAGATATTATGGACAAGGGGAAAATTTTATTGGCAAATCTTTCCAAGGGGAAAATCGGCGAGGTAAACAGCCACTTGCTTGGTTTGATTTTGGTTTCAAAGCTGCAGATGGCTGCCCTTGGCAGGGGAGACATTCCTGAATCCTTGAGAAGGGATTTTTACCTTTATGTCGATGAGTTTCAGAATTTTACAACCGATTCTTTTGCCTCAATCTTATCCGAAGCAAGAAAATATCGTTTAAGCCTCACTGTTGCGCATCAATTCATAGCTCAACTTCCGCAAAACATTCGCGATGCCGTTTTTGGCAACGTTGGCACGATCGTCGCCTTTCGTGTTGGGCCGGAAGATGGAGATTTTCTTTCTAAACAAATGGAGCCTGTTTTTTCCTCAAACGATCTTATAAATATTGATAACTACAACGCTTATATAAAAATGATAATCGGCGGCCAGACTTCAAAGCCGTTTAATATGAAAACTCTTCCTTTGCCAAAACCGGATCTTCAATGGATTGATAGGGTTAGGGCGTATGCTTTAAATAAATACGGTCGTCCAAAAGATGTTGTTGAGCGTGAGATCTGGGATAAATTGCAGGCCGCAACCTCAACGGTCCAGCAGACACAATCCCAGTCTTAAACTTATGTTTGAAACAAGGCGTCAAACATTGGCGCAAAAAAATCTTTCGGCCGGGGAGAAGCTTATTGGGGTTTGGGGTATTAATAAAGCTTACGCCTTTTTTTGGGCTGTGCTTGGGGTTGGCATTTTCCTTTTGGGTTTAAGCGGTGATGCTATTGGCATGTCGATTGGTTTGTTCGTGGCATTGGTCTTATTTTTATATAGCCTGTATTTACAGGCAGCCTATGTGTATATTGTTACAGACAGACGCGTTATCTCTTATTTTCAGTTCCTTAATACCCATCTTGTTGAGATAGAATTTGATAAACTTACTGATATAATGGTTAAGGAGGGATTTATTGAAAAACTTCTATTTGGTTCGGGTGCGGTATTGTTTAATAGCGCCGGGACTTCAATCCAGGAGATTGCATTTAGTCATATTTCAGATCCCCATGAAGTTAGAAAAAAGGTTAACGAAATAAAATCTAATAAGTGAAAGATAGATATGAATATAAATGTCCATAAAAATGATTTAATAGCCGCGGCCGTCATTGGTGAGGTTGTTGCTTGGTTGGTTATTGCAACCAATGCTAATCTTCAGATCCCAATTCCATATTTTAATATTGCGATTCCGATTGTTTTTCCGGCGCTCTCGGCTTTTGGAATGTATATTGCGGAATGGCTTTCGGCAAAATGGGCCGTTTTGACTCAGTTGGCAAAATTTGCTCTTGTTGGAGCTTTAAATACTTTTATTGATTTAGGGCTTTTGAATTTATTGATATTTGCTTCTGCAATTGCTGCGGGTAAAGTTTTCTTGGGTTTTAAAGCCATTGCATTCACTGCCGCTGTTATAAATAGCTATTTTTGGAATAAGTTTTGGACGTTTAAAGCCGGAGATACGCATGCGATGGCCGGCTCAAATGTTCCAGAACATGAACATCATGGTAAAGAATTTTTTCAGTTTTTGGTGGTAAGCATTATTGGGCTTTTAATTAATGTTGCGGTTGCCGGATTTGTCGTTAATGTTTTGGGACCACAAGGGGGGTTAAGGGTTGAAGTTTGGGCAAATGTTGGGGCAATTATAGCAACGTTTGCAGCTCTTGTGTGGAATTTCTTGGGATACAAGTTTATAGTCTTTAAAAGATAAATTTTTACAAAACTCAAAAAGCCCTCATCGAGGGCTTTTTGATTTATCTAATCTTTTTTGGCTTTTGGCCGGTTAGATCAATTATTGTTGATGGTTTTCCTCCAAACTGTCCGGCGTTAATTATATGAGAAGCTGCTTTTTTAAGGCGAGCCGGCATTTCTCTCACGCTTCTAGCCGGAGGCTGGCCGGATAAATTCACCGAGGTTGTGATCAATAAAATTTTGTGTTTGCGGATAATATCCGTAAATTTATGTTTTGGAATACGAACTCCGACAGCGCCTTTGGTTACTAAATGTTTAATACTTGGTTTGGCTTTGAGAATGAATGTATAGCGACCAGGCAATCTCTTTAAATATTTTATGGCGTACTTCTTTATGGTTGTATGTTTGTAAATCCAGTTTATTGACGGTGCAATTAGGGAGAAAGGTTGGCCAGGCTTTCTTTGTTTTGCCTTATTTAAGCGTAAAACAGCTTTTTTGTTTGTTGCATCGCAGCCAATGCCATAAATAGTATCTGTTGGGTAAATTATAATACCGCCATTTTTTATAGAGGTGATTATTTCGTTTTGATTTTTTTCTGATTTGAAAAAATCACGTAAGTTAATATATATTAACTTATTGTTTATTTTAGCCATTGTGGTTTTTTACAATGTTGGCGTTTTTTATTTATCTTTGATTGCCGATTTAAGGCGATTAAGGAATTGTTCGGTTAAATCTTTTTCCGTGAAGCCGTGGGTAATCGCGTGTTTTTTGGCGTTTTCCAAAACTTCAGCATCGTTTTTACCATAAACAATATGGTCGCAATCCATCCCAACGTCCCGGCAGGCAAGCATTCGTCCTTGGTTTCTGGTTTCTGGTCTCTGGTTTCTAGTTATCCTTTTGCCCACAAAATACAAAATCATACCAAGGATGAAGAATGCAACGGAAACGGCAAAAACAACTATAAGCACAGTGCTAAATAATGCCGTGCCGATACTTAAATTGGCAAGATTTTCGCTTTGCCCTATAAGCCAGAAAAATAAAGCGACAAATCCAAAAGTAACAAGGCCAATAATTATAAAAAGTTTTCCAAGCGATTTAATCATCCTTTTATTGATCCAATTATTAATCCTGAAACGCCAACTATACTATGCAAGATTGTATCAAGATTATTGAATGCATCCAAGCCACCAAAATCTGGGAAGATTAGTCCAGACAAAGCTACAAATGTAAAAAACGATCCGTTGGTCAAAGCAAAGGGCTTCCACCAAGCCTCGTTGTTCCAGCCAAATTTTACAATAATTATTCCAAGCAAAACGTGAAAGATTTTATGCATTGTTTCTGGCCGGAAGCCAAATTGCGCAAAATCGGCGATAAGAGAAATTGAAACAAGTATAAAAAATACTCCAATAACGCGAGTGTACCATTTTTGCCACGTTTGAGGGGTCATCATTGTTATTGTACGAAAATTAAATAAAAAGAAAAGGCCCGGCGCCAAAAGTTAATTTTGGCTCCGGGCCTTCTAGTTGTGGAACTTCACGCTGCATCCGGCAGCTCGGCGTATTCCATGAGAATGGTGCTCAAGGCGTTGGGGTCCATGTGGCCCTTGCGCAAAAGCGCCGTAACGACCTGAACGGCCGCAACCTTGCCATGACGGAAATACTCGGCCATGTCCTTGCCCCTGGAAATACCGCCAACCCCAATGATGGCAATTTCGGGAGGCAGCAGGGCGCGCCACTGCTTCACTTGACCAAGGGCAATGTGTTTGAGCCCGGCGCCGGCAAAGCCGCCAAGTCCTCCGCCCGGATCAATGACCGGCCGGCCGTTTTCGTACTCGCCGTAAGCGTTGGGGAAGGTGTTGATGGCCGTAATGGCCGAAACGATTCCTGAGCTCACGATCACGCCGCCGATTTCCTTGAGTTGTATTGGGTTGGAAAAAGGGGAAACCTTAGCGATGATGTTGGAGCCAACGCCAACGGCTCGTCTCACGGCTTCCAGCGATTCGCCCAGAACATCCGGGTAAAAGCTGATAATGCCTTTTTGGGTGCCATCGTCCCAGATGTTGGGGCAGCCGAAGTTGAGCTCAACCGCGTCGGCCCCGCAATCAAAGGCCAAGAGGGCCAGTTCGCCAAATTCGTTTGGTTGGAAGCCGGCCACGTTGACGATGAGTTTCTTGCCATGAGCATGGGCGACACCAACCATCAAATGGATGTTTTGCCGGTAGTATTCCTTGCCGGGGTTGGGGATGCCAAGCGAGTTGATTGAGCCGGTTTGGCCGACCCAAAACGTGTTGCCTGTGTTGCCAGGCCTGTCCTTGAGGGTGATGGAGCCGACGACGATGGCGCCGGCGGCCGAGAGGGCCATTTCCCGCACATCCTCAAGCTTTTTGATCATTCCTGCGCCGTTGGAAAGAGCTGGCGTGTATTCAAGAGCTCCGAACTTTGCCGATGGGATCTCCATCGTCTCCTCCTTGTAGTTTTCCCGTCTTTCAGGATGTTGCGATAATAAAATGATAATTTACTTATGTCAAGAAAAGAAAAGGCCCGGCGCGATTGGTTAGATCGGTCCGGGCCTTTTGCTGCTGTGCTTTAGGCGGGGAGGGAAGCGAGCTCTCGCTCAATGAGCTTTTTTTCGCGTTGGTACCGGCCAAGGAGGATTGCATTCTGGGCGCGCTCGCTTGAACGAGCCGCAAAACGAGAGTCTCTCTCCTGGTCAAAAACCACGGCGCTTTCCTCGGCCAGGCGCGTATGGAGCTTTTTGGTTTGGGCGTTTTCCTGCGTGATGCTGGAGATTTGACTTTCCACCCACGCAAGTTCGTCCAAAAGCCGTCGCCGCTTTTTCTCCCGCCACCTGCGTCGCCAGTCTTTGAAGAACTGAAACATGACACCTCCTGTATAAAACTTAATTAACATATAAGTGTTATCCTGTCAATAAACAGAAAAGCCCTCGCGTACTAAGCTTTGAGCTTTTCTGCGAAGGCTAGTGAAGATGGTTATGGCGGTGGAAAACGATGGCCCATTTTTGGCCACCATCGGGCGTGGGCAAGGGAAGGGCAAAAACATCGCACCATCCCTCGGCGCGGCGAGCTTCAAGGCCACGTTCCAGAAGTTCGTTTGGCCGAATGCGCGGGTTTTGGCCAGCTTTGAGTTCTTCGTCTTTGATAATCGCTTCCACAAAAACAACCTGGCGATTTTCCATGGTTTCCTCCAGATTCAGAGAGCGATTTAAATCAGGTCGCAGGAGAGGGTTCGGGTTGTTTTTCCAGGATGATGGTGTAGCCATCAACTTTCACTTCCTCGGCCTTCCATTCTTCTTTGCGCACGGGGAGAACCGGCGGAAAAGTTCCGATGGGGTCATCTACAACATCCTGGGTTTCCGCGGTTTCCATCTTGCGTTCCCACTCGTCGCGTTTGGCTTTCTCCTCATTGAAAATCCGATCGATCACTTCTTCGGGAGATGTGCCGACAACGAACTCGTCGGAATCAAAGGTTGGGTGGTCTCCTCCGGGAACGGCCGCCAGTTCGTGTTTGTGTTTCTTCTTGAGCAAAAAGAGCTTTTCCTCCATGTGTACCTCCTTAAAGTCTGGAAAGATTATTGTATAAAAATATAATTCTGTCAAGCCACGGGAGACAGAAAATTGCTTGACACTTTAGTTTTTGTTTGATATAAAAAAATTGGCTTACCATCCCAGCCAATATGGCATAAGGGAGTCAAAGCCAATCTTCACAAGGAGGATCGTCGCTTTATGCGCGATTCAGTTAAGGTAGTACGGGCTGCTCTCAGCGAGGAGAAGAAAGACATTATTCTCCGAGGTGAGGTTGACCCGGGTTCGTTGCACCAATTGCAGACTGCTCCCTATCAGCGCGAGGTTCTGCCGTTGGCCAAAATCAACACGCTCATCGAAGCGTTCCAAAAGAGCACCGTTCCCGACATTGAACTTGGGATGCGGGGAGGGGATTTTATGGAGCGCGACGGGGCTTTCTACCTCAAGAACGATGTTTTCATCATCGACGGTCTGCAGCGGGTGACCGCGGCGATGCGTCTGATGCAGCTGGGTACTGGCAAGTCGCCACGCCTGGGCTGCACGGTTCATTTCAATACAACCGAGGAGTGGGAACGGGACCGTTTCCGCATCCTCAACACCGAGCGGACAAAGCTTTCTCCCAACATTCTGCTCCGCAATCTCCAGCACGAGTTCCCTGTTGTCTCTCACTTGTTCAGCTTGACGACTCGCGATCGCGGGTTCGTCATGCACGGCAAGATTTCCTGGAGCCAGCGGATGAAGCACGGCGAGTTGATCACTGCCTTGACTTTCTGTAAGGCGGTTGGCGCGCTGCACTCTCACCTTGGCCCTGGCCGCGGGAGCAAAACTGACGAGTTGGCTCGTGGCCTCCAGAAAATCATGGAGGTTACAGGCCCGAATGTTCTGCGCGAGAACGCACGAACCTTCTCTGACATACTCGATCAGTGCTGGGGTATCCGCATTGTGACGATTCGCGAAGGCGCCGCGTACCTGCGCAACACCTTCCTGATCTGCCTAGCAACGTTGTTCTCGAGGCACCAGGATTTCTGGCGTGATAAGCGGTTTTTTGTGGAGAGGGATTTGATCCGCAAGATCAAGCTCTTCCCGGTAACCGATCCGTACATTGTCAATCTGGCTTCGGCCAGTGGCAAGGCGCGTGAGATCCTTTACCAAATGCTGCTGAATCACGTCAACTCCGGCAAGCGCACGCGGCGTCTCCGGCCGAACGAAACTGCACCGCCCTTGGATCTTTCGGAAACTCCGGAAGAAACAATGGACCAGGCTGCAGCCGCGGCCGGCGCCAACTAGTTTCCAACATCGGTCTTTCAAACAAAGAGCCAGTTCCGAAAGGGATTGGCTCTTTTTGTTTTTGTCAGTCTTTGTTGAAATTGCGGCGAGATGAAAGGGGAGTTTTGAGGGAGGAGAGACAAAAAGTAAAACCTGAATAAAAAACTTACGTTAACAATTGTTAACATACGATGTTGTTGAGAGGTTGTTGGTGGGCTTTAGCTTTTTGTTTTGGAGGGAGAATGTGTTTTACCAATTGAGTAGGCCGGTTATGGCGGGGAAGATGAGAAAGCCAAGAAGTATAAATGTGCTCAATCGCGCGGGCAGGCGGACGTTGAACCATTCTTTTATATATCTATCAATGCAGGGGCCGCGATACGCCGAGCCGGGGCGTTCGCGTTCGCGATATTTATTTTCCCACACAGTGAAAGGGCATCCGCGAAATAATGACCAGGAACCAAGGATAAGCCCGGTTAGCAGGATCACGCCAAACAAAAGATATTTCCCGGGCAAAAGTTCTGGAAAAACCATTGTTATAACAGACGAAGCCACAGAGGCAGTTATAAAACCAATAAGGAGTGTCGTGTGAAAAATAAGTATGCGTGTGGAGATCATTGGGTTAATGAACGATTTTAGGAGAGGAAGAGTATTGAGCTATGTCAATAAAAAGATGGACGTTTAAATATGCGGGTAAAACCAATAAAATTATTCTTTTCCTTAGCAGTTCTTTTTTTTCGTCTGCTGTAAGGAGCATAGTAAATTTGTTTTTTGCTGTCATAGAAACTCACTTTTTCTTTGTATAGAGTTTTATAAAATTCGTCGTTCTGCAAATTTAATTTTGGTATTTTTAGCCATCCTTTAATGCTACTTTCGTAAGCTAGTAGCCAGTATTCGTTAAAAAGAGAATTTTGACTTAAAGAATTTCCTAAAGAATTGAGATATTTTTTAGTGGTTCCGATAATTAGATTAGAATTGATTAAATCTAATGCAATTAAAATTGAAATCGGATCTTCTAATTGAAACACCCCACTAACTAATTGACTAGATAATTTAATCTTTAGAGATTTAGCAATCCAGAGACTCCAAGCGATTTCGTAGTTATTTTTCTTTTTGATGCTTGTTACAATTAGTTTTTCAATTGCTTGCTTTATTCTATCTGCGTTTAGTTTACCTTGGTTTAATAAGAATAAACTAAGTATTTCTGGCAGAACATTGGTATTATACAAAAGAATTTTTAGTAGCCAAGCTTCGAAGTAATCCCAGTTTCGATCAATTATTTTTGTATTACGAAGTTTTATTAGAGAATATTTTAGGATAGATTCATTTTTGTGTTCGTTAGTGTAGTTAAGAGCTATGCTAAAAAAATCCATGATATCGAATATTTGTTCGGGGTTCTTTTTGCGTATGGTAAATGATCTTAAGTCGCTGACCCATTTAGGCTCTAGACCAAAGGGAAATTTTGTTACCTCAGTTTTATTGTGATTAATTTCTAGGTTAAAATCGTCTAAAATTGATTGAAGCGAGTTTAAGATTTTTTCTCCTGTACTTTCTTCTGAAAAGTATAAAAAGTAGTCATCAATATATCTAAAAACAAGAACATCGAGATTTTCTTTAAGTATCCACTCTTTCAACTTTTTATCTACCTCGCAACCTATTAACTCTGCAATTATTCTAGAAACATGAGGGCCAACGGGGATTCCTATGGTTTGATTATCCTGCAGGTTTCTTACCTTTTTATCTAGTTCATTGCCCCAGAGGCTCGGGTTACTTTTGTTAGACTTCGCAATTTTTTTACCGTGAATAGCCCAAGAAATACTATGAGTATAAATGGTTGGAAAGTAACGAGCTATATCAGTTTTCAACTCATAAATGTAGTCTTGTGATTTTACAAATCTATCCTTTGCAAATTCGTTCCAGTCATTCCTAAGCCTTTCTTTTAGAAAAATAGAATACTCTGATGATTTTAAAATTTTTAAAATCGATGTTTTATTGTCGTTTAGTAATCTAACTAGCTCTATAAAGTGGAAAGGATTTGGAATATTAAAGTTGCGTCTCGAAAAACCTCTTTTTGGAGCGGTGTATTTTATGCAACTCGACTTTGCATGAGCTTGCCTAAATTTTTTGGTAACTTTTGAAAGCTGTTTCTCTAATTTTGAAAACTTTTGTCCCAATACCACGGTTTGAAATGGTGGTGGCAATTCCTCCGGAAAGTATCCTTTTGAGAGAAGATCTGTAGGAGATAGCTCCATAAGAGATAGTCTTTTTGGCTTTTGATTAATATTGTTTGGATTTACCTTACAATTTTCTAAAGTTTAATCATACTACCGAAATAATATATAAACACCGGAAAACATTATTGCGGCCCCAATGACTTTTTTGGTCAAAGTTTTTACTGCAATATCTTCTTTGATGATATGCGGCACAAACAATGTTAGCAATATCCCTATAACGATTGCATAGAAAGATTGTACTTGCATAACGACCGTAACGAGCCCGGCAGATGAAGCAATTGCGAGAGCTTTTTTAATACTCATTTGGCCAAAAAAGTCCAACATATTATTCCACGAATACCAAAAGTATTTACCGCCCGTTGCCGTTTTTATTCCATCTATTACTTCTTTTCTCATGGTCGGCACAATAAAAAGTGTTAACCCGGCGAGAGCCGAACCCAAATTATCAAGCAAAAAATAATCCCAAAAAGACATTTTGGTCAGCCCAAAATCTATGAATAGCGTCATCACCGACCACATTACGATTGCTATCAGTATCATCCCAAAACCTTTAATAAAAAAGCTTTTCGTTCTTTCTAGCGACACCATGGTTGCGCCGATTAAAACAATAAAGAACCCGATGAGTTCATTAGTTGATAAGGCTTGGCCCAAAAATATAAATGCCAAAATTACTGTAAATACGGGGATGAGTTTAAAAAGGATAACTAATGATGAGGTGTCTCCTTGTTCAAGCGCTTTTCCATAAAAACCGTAAGAATAAATAAGAATAACGCCTGTTGCGATGGGTATCCATGAGTATATTGTTAGTTCGGGCATTCCTATAAAGAGGAAGAGTATAAGAAATAATGCCCAACTAGTTATTGTTGAAAAGAAAAGGAAATCATAAATACTCTTTGTGTATTTCCCAAGAATGTATTTATCGACAAAATTGGAAACAGCCCAAAATAGGGGAGCGAGCAAAGAAAGTAAAACCCAGTTCATATCTTTATTATACCAAAACGGCTATTAGCGAACGTTCGTGGCCGTATTTTTCGGGGTCTGCCAGGTTCATCTCTTTTGAAAATTCAGCGATGCTTTCTTTGAGGTTTTTATCCCAATTTTTAAATAATTCTGAAAAATCTTTGTTTTTAACATAATCTGCAAATCCATCGGTAAAGACAAATATATAATCTCCGTTTTCTAAATTAAAGACACCTTTTTCTACGTGATTTACCATTCTTTCCTCGCCGTTGATAACAGCGTAAGGCCTGCACGAGCCGGAAGACATAAATTTAGAGTTCATTTTATTATCAAAAAAAGCGACGTAAGAGTCGCATATTGAAGCCCAGTAAGCCTTATTGTTTTTGATAATTACGAACGAGCCGGTAGCGGCATAATAACCAGTCGGGTTTCCGGCAATATCGCTTTTGCCGACTTTTTCGTTGTATTTTCCAACTTCGTTATTGGCGTATTTAAATATTTCCGCAATGTCAGCTTCACCAAGCGTTTCATGCTTTTCTTTGGCTTTTTGGACAACGGCTTGGCAAAATATTTTTGAAACGTCCCCGGCGGGGGAGGGGTTTGGGTATTTTGTTTTGGTTTCTATCAGTTTGTTGAAGTTTAAAGTAACACCATCAGAAACAACAAAGACAGGAGGGGTTTCCGAAACAACTAAAAAATCTTCCTGCGGATGGTGATAATCTTTTACCAAATACTCATCAATATTTCTTTTCTTGGCAAAAGCTTGGAGTGCTTCTTTTGAAGGTGGTTCTAAGATACTAAGAAGTTGCATATTGCTGCGGGACTTGGATTCGAACCAAGATACCCAGCTCCAAAGGCTGGTGTCCTACCATTAGACGATCCCGCAAAGAGTAATTTATTTTAGCTTTTCGGGCTTAAAAATTCAACAACCGCAAGTTCCAGCGCCAATATTGGTAGGGGAATGCGGGGCGCCCGAGTATTGGCTCCGACAAAAATTTCTGCAAAGTTTTGGAGTTCTTTTAACTCAAAAGTGCCAATAAGCGCCTTTAATTTTTCTTGTTGTTCTTTGGCGCATTCTGGAGCAATGCTTTCAAGCATTTCAGGGTTTATTTTTACAACGAGCATTTTGCGGGCGTACTCAACGAGCATTTTTGAAAACAAGGTTATATCGTGGCCTTCACTAATAAGATTGTTTAAATATTGAATTGCTCCTTTTGTGTCTTTTTTTGAAAGCAATTCAATAAATTCCAAAACAAGGTTTATATCCAGCCGTCCAAGAAGCATCTCAACATCTTCTTTGGTTATTGTTTTATCTTTCAATATTCCGGCCTGATCAAGCAAAGATTCGGCATCGCGCAGGCCCCCTTCGGCAGAGGCCGCGATTAAGCGCAGAGCATCTGGTTCAATTTTGATATTTTCAAGCTTGGCCAGTTTAGTTAAGCGCTTGATAATAATATCAATAGTTAGTTTTTTAAAATCAAAGCGCTGGCAGCGAGATATAATCGTGGGAGGAACTTTTTGAATTTCTGTTGTCGCAAGAATAAAGATTATGTGGCTGGGCGGCTCTTCCAAAGTTTTAAGGAGCGCGTTGAAGGCTTCTTTGGTAAGCATGTGCACTTCATCTATTATGAAGACTTTGTATTTTGACTGGGTGGGCGAAAACTTCGTGCCTTCGCGAAGCTCGCGCATTTCATCGATGCCTCTATTTGAAGCTGCGTCTATTTCAATCAAATCCATATGAGAACCGGCGTTATATTGCTGGCAATTTAAGCACTTATTATCCGGCAGGCCGTCTTTTGGGCTAAAACAATTGGCTGCTTTTGCAAACAAACGCGCAAGGGTTGTTTTTCCAGAACCCCGAGGGCCTGTGAAAAGATAGGCGTGGGAAATACGTCCAAGTCTTAAAGCATTGGTAAGGGTTTGTACTATTGGTTCCTGGCCAACGACTTCTTCAAAGGTTTGAGGGCGATATTTGCGATAAAGTGCAAGTTTCATAAAATACTAATTTACAATTTTCAGTTCTCAATTTACAATCGGTTTTCAACGGTTTAAGCCTCACACTTTTAAAAAATTGAGAAATTGAGTTATTTATTGGAAATTAGAAATTGGAAATTTTAAACCGTCCATATCTTACCATCATAGTAGCCACCACTTCAAATAACCAAAGATTTGGGTTATAACTATATTTAGAGATGGTTAGAAATATATTTATAGGCGTTTTGGCTTTAATTTTGGCGGGAGAGTTATATCTCGTGTACAACCACGAGAAGTTTTTTACTTCAACGGGACGTACCATTGAGATTGGTACGCCAGAGGTTGTAAACGAGAAGCCTGTTTTAGCAACAGATAACCTTGCCAGCCTGGCTCAAGGAGAAGTTGAAATTTCGGGCAAAAAGTTTAATGTCTGGGTAGCAAGTTCTGCAGAAACGAGAAGCAAGGGCCTTTCCGGGCAAGTCTCTTTAGCAGACGATAGGGGAATGCTTTTTGTCTTTGAAGCTGCGGGAACGCATTCTTTTTGGATGCAAGATACCAAAATAAACCTTGATATTATTTTTATAAACGAAGATAAAATTGTTGAAATTGCCCACAACTTGCCGGCACAAAAAGATTCTTCTTTGCCTCCGGCCACGTATGTCCCGGTTCAAAGCGCAAGCTACGCCCTTGAGATAAACGGCGGTTTGAGCAAATTATACGGATTTGAAGTTGGGCAGCCGGTTAAGATTAATTTAATGCGTCAGGTTGCCAAGGCGTCTTTAGATGCCCAAGTTCTTCCTGCTAGGCATAGTATTTCGGTTCCTTTTGCCGTGCAGGCTCCATTTGCAAAGTGGTACCATCCATATGAAGAGGCTTGTGAGGAAGCAACAATTTTGATGGCTGTTAAGTATTTTGAAGGAAAAAAAACCATTCCCTTAGCCGAAATTGACGATCAGCTTTTAAAGATGGTTGTATATGAAGAGAAAGTTTTTGGGCATTATGTTAATTCCGATATGAAAGAGGTTGCAAGCTTGCTTGAAGGATTTTATGGAATTTCAAACTATGAAATTATAAATAACGCAGATTTTGAAGATATTAAACTTGCGATTGTAAAAGGATATGCAGTTATTTTGCCCGCCGCCGGGAAGCTGCTCAACAATCCGTATTTTGTTCAGCCTGGCCCGCCGTATCATACTGTTGTTGTAACCGGGTACGATGATACAACTAAAGAGTTTATAACTAATGACCCCGGGACAATCAGAGGAGAGGGGTTGAGGTATTCTTATGAAACAATTGAAAAAGCCTGGCACGATTGGACAGGCTCGGAAGAAACTTTACTACAAGGAGGAAAAAATTTGTTGGTGATTAAGGGTAGATAGGTTTTTGTATTTGGTATTTAGTAAAAATTTGCAGGTTAATATATATTAACTTCTAATTTTTAGCTAATTCCACGTTTCCTTAAGGCAGCTTTTAGGTTTTTTACCGAAGTAAACCTGACTGCATCAAAACCAAATTTCTTTGCCGGTCCAATGTTTTTTGACTGGTCGTCTATGAACATTATGTTTTTGGGTTTTAAACGAAGTAGTTTTGCTGCGAGCTGATAAATTTTTCTCTCGGGTTTTATTAGACCAACCTTGCTTGAAAGGATTACCACATGGAAATATTTGAAAAAACCTCGTTTTTTATTTATAGCCGCATGTTCATTGATTGTGTTTGAAATTATTCCGAGTTTATAATTCCTTTTTAATTTAAGCGTTATCGCTAAAACTTGTTTTTGAATTTTCGCACTCCGTTGGTAGTGGGATAAAAAAACCTTAGCAAGTTTTTGTGGCGAAGGTTTTTTAATCCTTAAATCTCGACATATTTTTTTCCAAAAATCCAAAATCGAACAATATCCGCGCTCTATAGGACTTAGATTTTTTTCGATAATCTCTTCTAATTTGTTGTGAGATATGTTTATTTCCCTACTGATTTTTGAATAAATCTGTTTATCCGTTTCTTTAATCAGTACGCCCCCAACGTCAAAAACAACTCCTTTAATTGTGTTTTTCACTTTAGTTTAGACTTGAATTTATAAAGTTTTTGTGGCCGCGGGCAAATTCTTCAATGCTCATTTCTTTTTTCCCCGCAGGTTGGACCCGTTCCAGCATTAATATTCCATCTCCCGTTACCACGCCAATTTTGCCGTTTACATACATAATTTTCCCAGTATCATGCGTGCTTTTTATGTGTTGGTATAAGGGATTTGCTTTTGTAATTTTTAAAGTTAACTCTTTGTCATCGGTCATGCGCCATACGCAATATGAACCTGGCCATTGTTCAAAGGCTCGTATTTGTCTTTCAATTTCTTTAGCTGACTTGCTCCAATCAATTTTTCCATCTTGTTTTTTAATTAACCTCGTTTGTGTCGCTTGCGAGTCATCCTGTGTTTTCGCTGTGATATTACCTTCAAGCCAGTTTGGCAAGCTTTCTTCCAATAATTTAGCTCCAAGCTCGGCCAACTTTTTTTCAAGCGAAGTGTAAGTTTCATTTTCTGCGGTTGGACAATTGACTTGTGCGATAACGGGACCGTGGTCTATTTTTTCATCCATCACAAAGAGGCTAGCGCCGGTTTGTTCCCAACCCTCTAAGATTGCCGTTTGAATGGGTGTTGCGCCCCTTAGTTTTGGGAGTAAAGAGGGGTGAATATTTAGAGCGCCTTTAGTTGGGAGTTTAATGAGCCAGGATGGGAGAATCTTGCCATAAGCCGCAAGAATTATCAGATCGGCTTTAGGTAATTCTTTTTCTATAAGTGTTTGGGGTTGAATTATTTTAAGACCAAGCTTTTCTGCCTCGATTTTTACCGGTGGGGGAGTGAGTTTTAAACCGCGGCCTGATTTTGTGTCGGGAGTTGTTATAACTTCAACAATTTCAACGTGAGCCTTTTTAAGCGATGCAGAAGTTGCCAAAGTTTTAAGAATTGGCACTGCAAATTCCGAAGTCCCCATAAAAATTGTTCCGTAAGTTTTATTCATTTCCTGTGATTTGGTTTTGACGTTCAACCCGATAGGTTTTTTCGGCTTTATCTATAAATAAAGTTCCATCAAGATGATCAATCTCATGTTGAATCACTCTTGCCAGCAATCCTTTAGCGCGAACTTTAAAAGGAAGACCCTGTTCGTTCAGGGCTTTTATTTTTATTGTTTTTGGCCTTGCGACCGGGCCATAAGTATCGGTTACGCTTAGGCACCCTTCTTCAAGAAGGGTTGTTCTTTTTCCTATATCCATAATTTCTGGGTTTATGAATACGCCTTCATATTCGGGTATTTTTACGATAAAAATTCTCCAAGAATGACCTATTTGGGGAGCGGCAAGACCGATACCGTTTGGAGTGGCGTTTAGGGTTGATTTCATATTTCCTATGATTTCCGTAAATTCTTCTTCGGAAATTTTTTTAGGAGGCACGAGTTTTGCCTTTTGTCTTAAAACAGGATTTGGGTTTTTTACGATTGGTTTAACTTCACTCATTTTATTTACCCTTTATTTTTAGTATCCCAAGTATATACCGATATGCCCTTTCTCCACGAAGGCCTCGGTTAAAGACCTCGTTTTTTCCAAGATCAAAAAGATCTCTCGGGCGTTTCATTTTTGAAGCAATCGCGTACATAAACGGGCGCTTTTTTCTCCAACCAAAAAGACCATGTAAATCATCGACAACAGCCTGGAACTCTCTTATCGGCTTTTTCTTTTTTTGATCGGATTTTTTGTCTTTTTCAGAAATAACCGATTTTATCTTTTTGAAGCTTTCCTGCATGTTGGTTGTCATTCTATTAAACAGATTATTGGGGCGTTTATCAAGAAATATCTCTTTTATGGTATCCTTTCTAAAGCAGGTTAACAATTGTTAACGTGCGATGTTCATGGTAATCTTTTGAGGTAAAAATCTATCAAATTTATGAATAAGGGTTTTATTTCTGTTGCGGACTTGGCAAAATCACTAAGCTTAAGCCGCATAACTATATTTAAAAAAATAAAAGGAGGTGACATCACGGCTTATAAGGTTGGAAGGTCATTTATTATCCCAACGGATAAATTGCCGATGAAATTACGCGTGCGAGGCGAGGCCGGATTTAAAACTCTTATACTACCCAAACTTTAAGCATGGTTTTTTCTTTATTTATTAAAGTATGCATGTTAACAATTGTTAACATCCTAAATCATAAAAAAATTAATAAGGGTTAAAGAAAAATTAATGAATCAGCATCGGATATTTATTGCCATTAATTTTCCAGAAGCGATTCGGGAAAAGCTTTTTGATTTGTGCGCCAGCTGGCATGACATGCCCTTTCGTTGGACAAAAAAAGACGACATTCATATCACCCTCGTTTTTGTTGGGTATTTAGTGGATGAACAATTGCTTAAGGTTATTGATTGTCTAAAAGAAGCGTGGAGGGGGATTGAGCCTTTTGAAATAAGACTCGAAGAAATAACCTTAGCCCCAACAGCCAAAAACCCACGTTATATTTGGGTTCATGTCAAAGCACCTCAAGAACTTCAGAAACTTCATGATTCAATCGAAAATAAACTTAACTTTGCCGGAATCCGTTTTAAGAGGGATTATTATCCTTATAAACCACACATTACTCTTGGCAGAAGAATTATGGGCAGGGGAGAGTTTGAGGCCAAGGAAGTTTTATCTGAATCGTTGAATTTGACCATATCTGTAAAATCTTTTGAAATAATGGAGAGTTTTTTAAGCCGAGGCGGGGCAAGGTACCAGATGATCCAAAGCTATAAAGCTGGTGCTTAAAAGGGCTATAAACGCTTTATAGGGGCTTATAAATATTATGGTTTTATGATATAACAATACTGCGCCATGGATAATTTTGATGATTTTAGCAATAAGTTAAAAACACAGAGGCCGCTTTGGAAAACGGTCGTTTTTATTATTGCGATTGGCGGAATATTTTTTGCCGGTTTTTTTACGGCCAGAAATTATTTTCCTGAAAGGATAGTTTATACAGGCATAGCAAACAAAGAGCTTGGCAAGCCCGCCGAAGTTGACTTTAGTCTTTTTTGGAATGCTTTTGAGGCGATTGAAAACAGATATGTAGATCGAGACAGCCTTGATTATCAAATGCTTGTTTATGGGGCGGTTGACGGGTTGGTGAAAGCTCTTGGCGATCCTTATTCAAATTTCTTTACTCCCACAAGCACAAAACAGTTTTTGGAAGAAGTGAGCGGAACGTTTGAGGGCATTGGCGCTGAAATTGATATACGCGACGGCACCCTAACCATCGTTGCTCCGTTGAAAGGAGCTCCAGCCGCGGATGCCGGTTTGAGGCCCGGGGATCAAGTTATAAAAATTAATGGCCAATCAACAGCCGGAATCACTCTTGAGGAGGCTGTTAAAAAAATAAGAGGGCCGAGGGGAACAACGGTTAATCTGACCATAAGGCGAGTGGATGATTTTTCTGAAGATCTTGAGATTCAGGTAAAACGGGCCGTCATTAATATTCCCGTTGCCCATTATGAGTTTAAAGAAGGAGTTAATCACGTACAGCTGTTCCAATTTTCAGAGACGCTGCCTTTTGAATTCAGAAAAATAGTTTTTCAGATTCTCGCTTCGGGGAGCGATAAGATTGTTTTGGATTTAAGAAATAACCCCGGAGGCTTTCTTGAGGCTTCGGTTGATATAGCCTCATTTTTCCTTGCCAAGGACGAACCGGTTGTTATTGAGGATTTGGGCAATGGCGAGCAAAATGTATTTCGTTCAAAAGGGCATAGTCAGCTCATAGATTTTAAGATTGTTGTTCTTGTTAATGAAGGTTCGGCTTCGGCTTCGGAAATTTTGGCCGGAGCATTGAGGGATATTAGGGGAATTAAACTTATTGGAACAAAAACTTTTGGTAAGGGGTCTGTTCAGGAATTGGTTGATCTGAAGGAAGGAACTTCTTTGAAGCTCACAATCGCCAATTGGCTTACTCCAAATAAGAATTTGATTTCTAATAAGGGTCTTGAGCCAGATATTTCTGTTGAGCTTACAAACGAAGACATCGAGGCTGGGAAAGATCCTCAACTTGAAAAAGCTTTGGAAATTGTTAAGGGGTTATAGTTTTATGTCGGTTTCAAGGCGAGCTATCATAACAATAAAAGGAATTGTTCAAGGAGTTTTTTTCAGAGATTTTGTGAAGAAAAAAGCAGACGAGCTTGGGATTGTCGGGGTTGTTTCAAATGAAATAGATGGAACCGTTAAGATAATTGCCGAATCCAAAGAAGAAGAACTCCGCCAGTTGATCGATCATATTATGAGGGGACCGAGGGGGTCTCACATTGAAGATGTTGGCGTTGAGTGGATGGCTTCTGTTGGTAAGTTTAAAAATTTCGAGATTTTATGAAGGTTATACTTCTGGAAAATGTTTCAAAGCTTGGTCAGAAGGGCGATTTAAAAGACGTGAGTGAAGGATACGCCAGAAATTTTTTATTACCCAGAAAATTAGCCTTTATTGCAACTCAATCTGCCGTTGATCGGTGGCAAAAAGAGCAAGTTAGGCAAAACGAGCAGAAAAAAATAAAGCACCAAAATCTTATTGAAATTCAAAGAAAACTTAGCGAATCTAAGTTTGAAGCAAAAATAAGAGTGGGGGAGGGGGGTCATGCTTACGCTGGCTTTGGTCCTCAAGACGTTGCTAAAATCTTAAAAGAAAAAGGATTTGAAGTTGAAAAATCAAAAATAAAATTCCCGACAGTTAAGGAGCCGGGAGATTATGAAGCGATTATTAATTTGGGAGAAGGATTGGAGGCTAAAGTAAAATTTATTGTTCAGGCACAGGAGCTTAAATCACATGAACAATCTTGACCGGTTTTGAATTGCCGTCGAAACTGCTTTTTATTTTACTTTCAAATTTAACAACCCCATCTTTTATTGCATATATGGTATGGTCTGATCCGATTTTTACATTTTTGCCAGGCAGAAATTTTGTTCCTCGTTGTCGGATGATTATATTTCCATTTTTGGCTTTTTCTCCGGCAAAAAGCTTAACGCCGAGGCGTTTTGACTGAGAATCTCTTCCTTGTTTTGCTGCACCGGCAGCGGCTCTATGTGCCATAATGTATGCTAAATGCTAAACTCTAAATATAAAATATTAAGCTTTAGGCGATGTGGAGTATAACACGGAATTTTCTTATATTCAAGAGCTGGCTATTTAAAAATAAAGAGTCTGTTTTGGTATTTTTCGCTGTTTTCTTTTCGGTTTTATTGGTTTGGGGGTTGGTCAATTTTTGGTTTCAAAAGAAAACAGACCTTTTGGTGATAACGCCGGAATTATCAGAAATTAAAGCAAAGGCTCCATCGCAGGTCCAAATAGTGGGTAATAAGAACTCAAAAATATACCACTTAGCCGATTGTCCGGGGGCTTTGGCAATGAGCGAGGTAAATAAGGTTTTATTTGATTCTTTAGCCGCTGCAGAAGCTGCCGGGTTTAGGGCTGCAAAAAATTGTCCCGAACTGGAATATCTTCGTTAAAAAACAAATAGAGCCAAAGTAAGACGAGCTTTTACTCCGGCTCTATGTTTGGGGTTATGTTGAGAGAACGAAGGAAATCTTCGTCAAATTGTTTTTCACGTTTAGACACCTCTTCGACGCTTGGAAGGATTCGACAAAGCGTGTAGCGGGTTTGGCTTTTTGATTGGACAAAGAAATTTGACTTCCATTCTTTTGGATCCCAATAGCCGACAATTTCTCGATTTTTGGGATCAACCACCGCACATCTCTCGGTGGGGAGTTGTTGGTTTAGTCCGACCAGGTGCATTAGACCGTCAACAATCACGAAATGGCCCAATACTTCGGTATCGTCGACGACACCATAAAACCCGATTCTACGAAGGAACATCAGGGAACACCTCCTTTAAATTTAAATAATTTATACTATATTGCGGGGGATAACTCAAATAGTTGCAAATAGATAGATAATTAAATATAGATATTGGTTGGTATAATATCTCTTACACTTGGCGATAGATAGTCGTTTGGCTATAATTAAAGATATGAACCTACCCCTACTTGATGATTTTTTGTTAAGTCTTCAAACAAACAATTATTCTTCAGAAACGGTATACAATTACGAGCGCGATCTCAAAGTTTTTGAAAGATTTTTATCTGAAGACGCCGGCGTAAAAGATTTTAAAATGGTTAGCAAGAGAACCCTCGAGCTTTATAAGGCCTATTTGGTGTCCCAGGATCGGGAAACAACGACTGGAGCTAAGGGTCAGAAGCGTCTTTCAAGCTTTTCCATAAACAGACACCTTTCTTCATTGCGTAATTACCTTAAATATTTGATTGAGTCGGATTATCGAACCCCAGTAAGTCCTCAAAATATAAAATTGATAAAAACCGAAAAGAAAATCCCAAAAATCGCCGAATTTGAAGATTTAAGAAAGCTTGTTGAATCCCCCACTAAACTTGAAAGAAAAACAATTATTGCCAAGCGTAACAGAGCCATGCTTGAAGTTTTATTTTCTACCGGAATGAGAATTTCAGAATTGTTGAGCGTGAATAAATCACAGATTGATCGTGAGGGTAAAATTTTTATACGCGGCAAAGGCAAAAAAGAACGTTTTGTTTACTTAACGCCAAGAGCCATGAAATATCTGAATGAATATCTAAAAATGAGGACAGATGATTTTGAGTATCTTTTTATTCCTCATGAAGGTCGGGGTCTTAAAGCCCAAGACAGAAATGTTTCTGCGAGTTATCTACAGGAAAAAATTAAAGAATATAGAGAGATTCTTGGCATTAATGTTCCAACCAGTGCCCATTCTTTGAGACATGGATTTGCGACTTATATGGCAGAACAAGGAGCAAATCCGGCTGCTATACAGATTTTATTGGGCCACGAATCTCTTGAAACCACAACTCGTTACGTGCATCCTTCTCAAAGATACGCCCAAAAAACCCATCAAAAATACCATCCGTTAAAAGAATAATGCCTCCCCTACTGAGCTGTGGTGGCGTTGCCGTCAAGGGTATTATCTATATAATCTGAAGCTTTTTGTTTGAGATAGCCTCTTAAAAAATCTTTTGATTTCGCTTTTTGGATTTCAAGAAAACCTATAAAAGCATTCCATTTTGACCCAATCCAATTTCCAAAGTCCGAAAGTTTAGTTCTTACAGATTCCGGCAGGTTATTATATATTTTTTGGAAAAAATTATCTGCCGATTTAACTTCTGTGCTTAAAACTTCATCGAGGTATTCATATGTTAAATCGCGTACCGTCTTATCGCTGCCAGTTGATTTAACAAGATTTTCGTGAGCAATAAGGAGATATTCATCGTAAAGCCTTCTTGCTTTTTCGGCTGCTTTTTTGCTGGCTTCCTGTATAACAAGCGAAGAGGCTGTTTCGGAAACGATTTCAAGTTGCTTTATTTCTGCGAGCTTTTCCTTGGCAAAACGAAAAGTAACTTCAGCTTCTTTTCTTGGATCTGTGTATACAAGCAACAGGAAATTTTCAGTGATTATGTCCATAAAATAAAAGGGATTGCGTGGCGTGAGCCCGGCTTCTGGCAATTGGCCAAAAGGAACCGGTTCAAGTTTTTTTCCTTCTTGGTAAAAAACAATAAAAAACAAAATAATAATAGCAATAATAAAAACAAAAAGACCCGCGCTTGCCTTGCGCATTTTATTTTTCATCTTTTTGTTTGGAGATTTTTTACTTTCCATTTAGATAATCAAGTGGGTTTACCGATCCGCCTAGTGGCAAAAGTCCAAACCACCGCTGAACAGTTTTGAAGGTGTCGCCGGCATAAACAGTAAAGTGCAAATGTGGTCCAGTGCTAAATCCCGTGTTGCCGCTATAAGCTATTAACTCTCCCCTTTTGACCGATTGTCCGTTTGAGACTTTTACGACCGATAAGTGGCCATATAATGTGACAAGATTATTTGGGTGTTTTATGGCAACCCATCTCCCGTAAGCGTATGGGCTGACATTTCCGTTTGCAATAACTTCCCCCTCGCCGGCTGAAAAAACAGGCGTTCCTGCAGGCAGACCGATATCTATACCGTTATGAAAATTATACGAGTCGTTGTTGAAGCCGGTTTTGCTTGTTGGTCCATAGGTTTGGGTTATGCGGTGGGTTTCGACCGGCCAGCCTAAAACTCCCGGTCTTTTTATTGGAATTGCGTTTGGGTCTATTGTTAGCCTTATTTTTTCTTCAAGTTCAAAGATTTCCCTAGCTATTTCTTCTCGTCTTTGATTGGTTTCAACGAGCAGATCCCTATATTCTTTTTCTTGGTTTTTTGTGTCTTTTAAGACCTGATTCTTTTGTTGCCTCTGCCATGCCTCAACGTTTTGTTGATCGGCCAGTTTATTTTTAAGTTTTGTAAGATCTGTTTTAAGGCCCTCTTGCTTTCTTTTTTCGTTAGTCAGGTTATCTCTTAAATCCTTTAGTTGTCTTAAATTTGCGAGGAGTTGGCTTTCCAAGGTTGAAAGATAATTTATCTGTGCAACCATATCAGAGATGCTTTCGTTCCTAAGAATTGCTATTAGCGGTTGTTCTTGTTCGGCTTCATAAAGAGACTGTATCACGCTTGTCATTGCCTTGGTTTTATTTTCTATTTCAAAGATTTTTTCTTCTATTTTGTATTCAAGGGAATTAATTTCCAGGTTTGTTTTGCTTATTCTGTTTTGGGTGTATTTAATGTCGAGGTTAAGCTTATTGATCCTGCTATTTAAAAGCTGAATCTCTTTGGTCAAACTGTCTTTTTGTTTCTGGGTTTCTTCTATTGATTGGTTTAATTCCTCGGCTTTTTCCTCAAGCTCTCTTGCTTCTTGTTCTTTTACCTCAAGTTCTTTTTGGAGTTGTTCAAGTTCAATAAGTTTTTCTTCCGAGAGGCCGTTGTCCGCCTCTTCTGTATTTGTTTCGGTTTCTTCCTGGCCAAAAACAGCCGTTGTTGCAAAAAACGAAACAAAAAGGGTAAAAATTATAAAGGCGGATATAAAATTTTTTTTATAGCATATCAATCGCATGATCAATTCTTCTTATTGTTTTTTCTTTACCAATAACATCCATTATTTCGTACGGCCCCGGAGATGCTTCAAGTCCAGACAAAGCCACTCGTAATGGCCAAAGTGTTTCCCCCACTCCTTGTTTTTTAGTAATTTCAGAAAGTTTTGAAGACAAATAGTCGCGATTAAAATAAGAAGAGTCTTCTTTTTCTAAGGCCTTTCTGATGCTCAAGAGATTTGATTTTATGGTTTTAAAATCTAATTCTTTCCAGCGCAACAAATTTTTGTCGTAATTTGGCAGGTCTATAAAAAATATTTCGCTTAGTTTTGTTATTTCGCTTAAAACCCGCATTCTTTCCTTGAAAAGAAGTATTATTTTTTCAAGCTCGCTTTCTTTTACCAACTCTTTTGTTTTTGGATTTTTGAACCCCCCGGTTGTTTTTTCCAGAATTTTTTCTTGAATAAAATATGGGATGCAAAGATTAAGAAGTTCTTTTACACCCTTATTTTTTATGTAGTGGGAATTAAACCATTTAAGTTTATCCGGATTGAAGATCGCTCCGGCTTTTTGAACCTTGAGTAAATCAAAAGTTTTTATAAGTTCATCTAAAGTAAAAAATTCTTGTTCTGTTCCGGGATTCCATCCAAGAAGAACCATAAAGTTAACAACGGCTTCTGGCAGGTAACCTTCTTTCCTGTATTCAGTGACGGATACAGCTCCATGCCGTTTACTAAGTTTGGATCTGTCTTGGGCCAAAATTAAGGGTATATGGGCATATGTAGGCGGATCAAACTCCATATATTCACAAAGAATTAGTTGGATTGTTGTGTTTGAGATGTGTTCCTCCCCCCGAATTACATGACTAACTTTCATTAATTCATCGTCGATAACAACAGCGAGATTATATAGAGGTTGATTGAGACTTTTGGCTATAGCAACATCTCCGATTAATTCTGTATCAAATTCAACCTTACCCCTTATCAAATCATTAAAAGACACCTTTTTTAGAGGCATTCTTATTCTGATTATAAAATCTTTTTCTATCTTGAGATTTTTTTGAATTTCTTCTTTTGTGAGGTTTGAGCAGCGGCCAGGATAATGAGGCCTTTCTCCCCTGCTCATTTGGTCTTGTTTTATTGCTTCAAGCTCTTCTTGAGCACAGAAGCAATAATAGGCGTGATTTTTTTCGAGTAGGCTTTTTATGTAGGATTCGTAAATTTCCAGGCGTTCGCTTTGACGATACGGACCATAATCGCCATTTATTAAAACTCCTTCGTCCCAGTTGATTCCAAGCCATTGCAGGCCGTCAATTATGTCTTTTTCATATTTTTTTTCAGAACGAGATACATCGGTGTCTTCTATACGCAGGATGAATTTTCCTCCGTGTTTTTTTGCAAAAAGATAATTAAACAGGGCGGTTCTTGCCGTTCCTATGTGCATGAAGCCGGTTGGCGAGGGGGCTATTCTTACTCGCACGGCTTGGTTTGGAAGAATCATCGGCTGCTGACGGGCAGAAGCATTCATGTTTTTAGATTTTCAAGTATTATTTCGGCAATCTTTTCGGCAGCGTCTATTTTTGAGAATTTTTTGGCTGCTTGGATCATCGATTCGTTAAGCTTTTTATTTTCCAAAGATTCTCTTAAGGCGTCGATAAAAAGATGTGTTGCCAGGTTTGGTTGCTCCATTACTATCGCCGCTCCGGTCTTGGCGTAATTGTAGGCATTAATTCTTTGGTGGTCTTGCGCCGCGCCGGGCAGGGGTATCAGTATGCTTGGTTTTGCGACCGCTGCTATTTCCGAAATTACCGTTGCGCTTGATCTTGCTACAACAATGTCGCAGATAGCATAAGCCTCCTTTAGTTCCTCAACCAGAAAGGGGTAAGGATGATAACCGCCCGTATCTATGTGGCCAAATCTCGCCTTTAGTTCGGCTCCGAGAGTTTCAAATTTTTTACCGCCTGTTAGATGGATTATCTCGAAATATCTTAATAATTCTTCAAGATTATTGAGTATAAAATCGTTTATCGCCTCCGCTCCTTGTGAGCCACCGATTATGAGAATTATTGGCTTTCCTCCTTTTATTCTGAAAAATTGATGGGCTATTTCTTTTGATCCGGCGGCTATATCAGTTCTTACTGGGACCCCGGTTGTAACGGTTTCTCGATTTGGAAAGTCATTTTCGGCTCCAGGAAAACCAAGAGCTATTAACTTTGCATATTTGGCAGCTTTTTTATTTGCTAATCCCGCCACCGAGTCTGATTCGTGGATTATTATCGGCACCCTGTATATACTTGCGGCTATAATAATGGGGACAGAGCCGTACCCGCCTTTTGAAAAAACAATATCGGGCATGTTCCAAAAAACTTTCCATAAAGCTTCTAATATTCCCAACGGAGTTTTTATCGCAAGATCAACAAAATTTTGCCAAGAAGAATAGCGTCTTAATTTACCGGCATTAACACTCACAACTTTTACGCCGGCTTTTTGAAGAATGCCAAGCCATAGTTTATCGTTTATCTTCGGACCGGCAAAAACGAATTCAAGATTGACGATGCCTTTTGTTTTGGCAACCCTTTTTAGTTCTTGAACGACAGCCAAAAGAGGAAAGATATGACCTCCCGTTCCACCGCCCGTCAGCATTATTTTATAAAGTTTAAACTTCGGCATTTTTAAGAGATTTTTGACTACTAGATATATTTAGTAAAATTCCCACACTGAAAAGAGCTACCATAAGTGCCGACCCGCCATAGCTCATGAAGGGTAGCGGCACTCCGGTAAGTGGTAAAAATCCGGAAATTGCCCCTATGTTTACAAAAGCCTGCAGACATATAAAGGTTGTTATGCCAGCGGCGACCAAACGACCAAAAGTTTCGGTTGTGTTCTTGGCTATGTTAAGACCCCGTAAACCGATAAATAAAAAGGCTAAAACAACTGCCATAGCGCCGAAAAATCCAAGCTCATGCCCTATTACAGCAAATATTGAATCCCCCATTGCTTCCGGCAATCTTTCATATTGCAATGGGTCTGAGCCAATCCCAGAACCAAGTAATTTTCCAGAGCCTATAAATATTATTGACCTGCTTATTTGGTAGCTTATTCCTTGAGGGTCGATGTTTGGATTTAAAAATGCCAGGATTCTGTTTAATCTGTAAGGTTCGTTGTGGACTAATCCCCAAAAGGCCAGCGAACCAATTCCCAAAAGTAGTAAAAGATGAAGGATTTTTCCTCCGGCCAAAAAATAGACCACCGTCGCAGTGGAGGCTAAAATTATTAAAGTTCCGACATCGGGTTGAAATATTAAGAGAAGAGAAATAATTCCTGTTATAGTCGCGAAAGGCACAAAGCCTCTAAGGAAAGAATTTGCTTGCCAGTTTTTGTTTGCAAACAGGGCTGCCATATATATAACCATAGTCAATTTTAGGAGTTCTGATGGTTGAAAAGATATTCCGCCTATCTCCAGCCAGCGTTTTGCGCCTCTTATTTCCTGGCCTATATGAGGCAAAAAAACGAGCAGCATCAAGATTAGACTGAAGATAAACGCGGCGGGCGCAATTTTTTTCCAGAATTCATAAGGAGTTTTAAATCCTATAAACAAGAAAATTAATCCGCTGATAACTCCAAAAAAAATTTGGTGTTTAAGATAGTAATAGTTATGGCCGAAATTTTTATAACTCAAAGAAAAAGAGGCGCTTGCGAGCATTAATAATCCGAACAAAAGCACAAAAAGAATTGTGATCGCCAGGGGTATATCAATGGCTTTTGTCTTTAACATTTTTACAAAGTTATTAGTTGGTCTAGGAAAAATATTGTTAGGCCCAAAATTGAAAACACCAATGAGATAATCCAAAATCTCATGGTGATTTTTGCTTCCGGCCAACCAATTGCCTCAAAGTGATGATGTATTGGCGCCGACAGAAACAATTTACGTTTTAAAAATCTTCGCCAAAACAATTGAAGAATTGTAGAAAGAGCCTCCAAAACCAAAATTATTCCAAAAAACGGTAATATCAAGGCTGTATTTGTAAGCATGACCACAACGCCCAAAACGGCCCCCATGCTCATTGAGCCCGTATCTCCCATAAAAAACCTTGCCGGATATATATTGAACCACAAAAAAGCCAATAACGAACCGACTATGGCAGCCAAAAAGGCCATCAAATCATATCTTCCCTGAACGAAGGTTATGACCATCAGGCTCAAAAAGGCTGTAAGCAATACCCCGCCAGCCAGACCATCGAGGCCATCTGTTTGGTTTGTCGAGAAAGATGAAGCTATTATTATGAAAATAAAAATTGGTATATACCAAAGCCCAATATTGAAGTCGCCCAGAAACGGTATGTGGATCAAATCCCACCCCAGTTTATAGAAAAACCACCAAGCTCCAACCGACGCAACAATTCCATATAAAATAAAGCGATGACGAAAACGGATACCGCCCCCAAGCCAGCCCTTGCCAATAATTCCGACAAGATCATCAAGCAGTCCGATGATTCCGGCAAAGACCATTATGCCAAAGGGTAAAAAAGTTTGAGACCTGCTTAAAAAATTGAATTCGGCCAAAAAGCTATCAGGCCAGAAACGGGATATCAAACCAAAGAATAAAATTAACAGCGTAACCGTCCCCCAAACCAAAACTCCGCCCATTGTCGGCGTGCCGGCTTTTTGAGCATGGAGGGATTGATAGATTGGCGAATTTTGATCTGTGCGTATTTTTTTACCAAACTGTCTGGCATACATAAAATTGGTAAAAACCGGCACGATGGCAACGGCCAAAATAAAGCTGGCAAAAGCCACGACCAAAATGCGCTCAATCTGAAACAGCGTTTCCATATACGATTATTTTAGCACAAGAAGACTACTTTTTTCACTCAAAGTTAAGTTTTTCAAGGAGTTCTTGGGCATTCAGGAATCTATCTTGGGCGTTGAGGAGGACTAAAATTATTGGTTTTGTTTCTTGGTTGACTATTAAAACAAGTGATGGGCCAGCCCCGTCTGTGAAGCCTGTTTTACCAAGTTTAATATTCGGCACAACGGTGAGTAATTTGTTTGAGTTCTCAAAAGTATGCCTCCTGCCTTCAATAGAGAAAGCGGTAAAGGTTTCTTTTGTCGTCAGTTGCTGGATGAGTTGGTAACGCAATGCCTGTCTTGCCATAATGGCAACATCCCAAGCTGTTGATAGACTATTGTCGTCATCAAGGCCGGCTGGGTCGGAAAAATGAGTTTCTAAGAGGCCAATTTCTTTTGCCTTTCTGTTCATCGCTTCAATAAAATAAGTCTTTTTTTGTTCAAGAGAGCCTTCTATTTTCGGCCAGTTATATGCAAGAGTATAAGCAGCTTCATTGCTTGATTCGATTAATAATGCGGCCAATAAATCAAAAGTCCTCATTGTTTCTCCCGCTCCAAAAATACTCTTAGTTTCGGGAAGACCGATTGCTTCTCTGGGTATGACAAGGGTGTCGGTCAGATCATAATTGTCTATTATAACCATCGCGCTTATGAGTTTCGTCAAAGAAGCTATGGGAGTTTTTTTGTCTATGTTTTTAGTGTAATAGATTGTTTTCAGGTCAGCGCCAACCACCAGGGCAATTTCTACCGGGACATCAAAATTATTTTTTTGAGAAAAATCATTGATTGTTTCTGTTAGATAAGATAGGGATGCAATTTGGGAATTGATGGTTTTTGATCCAACCTGCCAGGTAAAAAAGATAAGCCCAATCAATACGCTGATAAGAATTAAAATTTTTCCATTATCTTCAGTCATTTGGTTGCTTTATTGTGTCTTGCTTAAATTCCGTTTGTACCCGCAATGTTTCTTGTTTTATCTCATCAAGCTTTTTCACAATTTCTTCATAGTTTGGAAGTTCTTTGGTGTTTGATATACCGAGTTTTTTTATTAATTCAAGAGATGGCTTGTAAACAAAACTCCTCGCGTCTTGTGGGTCCGATTCTCTTTCTATTAACCCTCTTATTAGAAGGGTTCTTAGGGTGTAGACAGAATTAACGCCTCTAATAAAATCAATATCAACTTTTCGTTGTGAACCCTTATAGATAATAATGGCTAAAGTTTCTAGAGCCGCTAATGACAGATCCTCCTTTAAATCGCTTTTGGTTAATTCATTAACAATCTCTGAATTTTCTGGAGAAGTTACCATTTGAACTTCAGAATCATTAAAAGTTAGCCGCAATCCGGAGTTGGATTCTTTATATTGGTTGTTGATTTTTTCCGTCAACTCTTTGATTTCTTGAACTTTTAAATCTAAAAGCTTGGCCAGTTTTTTGTAAGAAATTGGCTCTGTCGCGGCAAAAATAAGGCTTTCAAGCTGATTTTTTTTATTTTCTTCATTCATGGAGGTCAAGCTTTTCTTATTTGAATATCCTGGAACGGGTTTTCCTGGGTTAATTTTATGAATTTTTGTTTTGTAAGTTCAAGCAGGGCTAAAAAAGTGACAACTATTTCAAGTTTGGAGGCTCCTTTCGTGAGCAGTTCTCCAAAAGATTTATTGATAACTTTGCTAAATCTTGTTTTTAACTCCTCAATTTTTTGTTCCAGGGATATAATCAGGCGCATTGTTTCCTTTTTTAACTCTTTGGGTTTGTTTATAAGTCTTGCCATTTTCAATAGGTTTTCTTTTAGGTTTTCGATTGTTAAGCTTTCCGGCATTACAAATGCTGCATGTGTCGGTATTTTATTTGGATTTCTTTCGTACATATAATTTTTCTTTTTTAATATTTCTCTCAAAGTTAAAGAGGAATCTTTTATCAATTTCAGTTCTTCAAGACGCCTTTTTAGTTCGGCAACGCTCTTTTCTTCTTCTGGGTTTACGGAAAAGTCTGGCAGTAAGGTTTTTGATTTAATTAAAATAAGCTGAGCGGCGATTACCAAAAAATCTGCAAGCATTTCCGGATGAACATCTGTGAGTGAGTTAAGATGGCCGAGATATTGGTCGGTAACTTTTGAAAGAGAAATTTCGGTAATACTAAGTTTCTCCTTTTCTATCAGTTCAAGGAGTAATTCCAGAGGCCCTTCAAACTTTTCAAGCTTTACGGCGTACACGACTTATACTTCTTTTCTTTATTTATCTGTTTTAATCCCCAGTTCTTTTAGTTGTTTTTTATCAATTTCCGAAGGAGAGCCCATCATAGGGTCTCTTGCATCGCCGGTTTTGGGAAAAGCTATCACTTCTCTTATGTTTGGTTCGTTGGTGAGAATGGCAACAAGTCTGTCCAGGCCCCAAGCAATGCCTCCATGTGGCGGAGCCCCAACCGTAAATGAATCAAGCATGTGACCAAACTTTTCTTTTATTGATTCTTTGTTGTGTCCCAATATTTCAAAAACTGCTTCTAGACTTTCTTTTGTGTGGCTTCTTATTGATCCTCCTCCGATTTCAAAACCGTTTAAGACCACGTCGTATTGGCTGGTTATTATTTCGTTTATTTTATCTTTTTTTAGTAGCCATTCTCGATGTTGCGGGATTGGCGTAGAAAATGGGTTGTGTGTAAAAGTCCATTCCCCTTCCTTATTTTTTTCAAAAAACGGGAAGTCTGTTATCCAACAAAAAGCCAGCAGGTTTGGATTGGTTTTGTCTTTACGTAAATCTGGATTTTCTGTTTTATATTTAGATATAACTTCTTTGTGAGTTAATCTTGGAAAGGGTATTTCCTGGATTGTTTTTTCCGGAGTTATTTTTTTAACTATATCTATCAATAAATCTTCAACCAGCTTCATTACATCTTCTCGTTCAACAAAGCTCAATTCAAGATCAAGTTGGGTAAATTCGGGCTGTCTATCCCCTCTCGTATCTTCATCTCTGAAGCACCTCGCTATCTGAAAATATCTCTCAAATCCGGCAACCATAAGAAGTTGTTTGTATTGTTGGGGAGATTGAGGAAGGGCATAAAATTTTCCCTGCTGCAATCTTGACGGCACCACATAATCTCTTGCCCCCTCTGGGGTTGATTTTGTGAGGATGGGTGTTTCGATTTCTAAAAACTCTCTGTCGGAAAGATAGTTTCTTATAAAATGTAAAATTGCATGGCGCAGTTTTATGTTTTTATGGAGACGTTGGCGTCGTAAATCTAGATATCTATTTTTAAGACGCAGTTCTTCGTTAATATCATAGCCGTCATTATCAATCGGTATTGGCAGAGATTCTCTTGATTTATTTAGTAATTCTATGGTTTCTGATTCCAGCTCTATTTTTCCGGTGGGTATTTTATCATTTTGCATTCCAGACGGTCTTTCTTTGATAAGGCCCTCTATTTTTATAACATCTTCACCGCGAAGTTTGCTTGCCAGTTCATAATACTCTTTAATTCCCGGGGTAAAGACGACTTGGAGAGGAATGTCGTCTTTATCAATAAGATCAATAAAAATAATTTTACCGTGATTTCTACGGTTTCTGACCCACCCTTTTACTACGATTTTTTTGCCTATGTGATGTGGGGTTTCTTTTATGAAGATTCTGTTTGATTGCATATATTTATCTGCTTGGAAGGCTTATGGAAAAAGTCGATCCCCTCCCTCGTCCTTTGCTTTCTGCCCAGATTTTTCCACCATGAGCCTTAACCACCATATCTGCTATATATAGTCCAAGACCCAGGCCATGGGGGTGCAATAGTGATGTTTTATCTCCGCGTGCAAATTTTTTAAATATTCCTCCAAGCTCTTTTTTTGTGAGACCGATCCCGCTGTCTTGTATTGCTATATTAACTTTATTTTTGTCCTTTTTCAAATTTACACTTACAACACTTTTCTTTGGCGAATACTTTATCGCGTTATCAATCATATTTGTTAATAACGCTTTAATAAGGATTTCATTAATTTTGAGTTTTATCGTTCCCTTCTGCTTTTTAAAAGAAATTTTGATTGATTTTGATTTAGCGTCTGATTCCAAATCTTTTATGACTCTTTTAATTAAAAAAGATAAATCACAACTTGTCAGGTTTAGTGATCTTGGGTGATGAGTATTTTTTATAAGTTCAAGCAGGGCATCTACCAGTTGTCCAAATTCTTTAATATGGCTTGTTGCAATTACCAATTCTTTTTTGCTTTTTAGAGGGAGTTTGCCGAATTTACCCTCTTCTATAAGAGTTAAGCTAGCCCCAAGCCTGCTTAGAGGATGTTTTATCTGATGGCCAAGCATCGCCATTACTTCGTCAAATGGCAGATTTTGTCTCATGTTTTTATAACCAATATCATAAGCTCTCTAACATAAAATTGCCACACCTGGTTTTGTGGCAATCTTGGGTTTGGTTTTATCAAATTCTACTGCAAATTAACCTCCTGCAACCTCCAACTCCCCTGATTACAGGAAGAAGTGCCAGGACCAACATAACATGAGCCATTCCAAGTCCAGTCCCAGGAAGCAATATAATGA
>QZJN01000001.1 GCA_003599335.1 Candidatus Parcubacteria bacterium | reverse complement strand
ATGTTTTTATTCATTTTTTGAATTTTTTGATAGTTAAGATAATTTCCTCTGGTATCCCATCAATGCAGGAATAATTTTTAACTTCCTGTTCATTAACCCAAGCAAAATCGGTAAATGCTCCAGGCTCTGGCTTCACTTCACCATTTTTATATTTAGCGCCAAGCTTTATAAGCATTACAGGAATACCATCAGGTCTCACAAAGGCAACCGAATTAATATAGACGAACTCGTCGCCTATTTCTATACCGGCTTCTTCTTTTGTTTCCCTTTTCAATAAATCCTCCAGAGCGTTTTCGAAATCCAAAACGTCTCCGTTAATTCGGGTTGGTTCATCAAGGGGCATATCTTTCCACTCCAACTTTCCTCCGGGAACAGCATATCTTCCCGGGTGAACTCTTTCACGCATATCCCGCTTTAATATCAAACACCGCCCATCTGATTCACGATAAACAACAACATTAGCAACGACATAAAAAAGTTTATCCTGTTTAGCTTGCTCTAATGAAATTTTTGAAGCCGGCATACTTTATTTATGAGATTACTAATGTTTTTTAAATAAAATAATGACTATGTATGTAACGACAAGTATAGCAATATGTATAATGCCAGACAAAAAAGATTTTGAAATTAACACTCCAGCTTGAACCAAAAGTGCACCGAACAATGCCGAAGAGTATATTGAGGCAAACCCAACCAATGGATTTACAAAATTGTATCGTCTAAAAATCCATAAGACCAAAAACGCACTAATGCCAATAAAAGTCGCCCGTATAGGATTCACTGAGGGGTATAGTTTTACAAACAAAACATCTAATCCAACCTGTAATAAAACCAAAATAATTATACTCTTGATATGTTTCATACTGGCCCTTTGTTATTTTTTTAACTCTAAAGCTACTAAGCCGAACTTCTTAATTTTTTCTTTATATTTGGGGTAGCTATTATATTTCTCCTCCAAATCATCTTTTTTTGAAAGCTTAGGCTCTACGTCTTTAACCTTGTATTTTTTCAGCATTGCCAAAACCGATTTAAAATAATTAACCCTCTTTGCTTTTCGTTGAAACCTTTCTTTTTCGCATGCAAAAACTAATGTATCGCCAACCTTAATATCTTTATACTTTTTGGTTGCGGCCCGAGTTTCAACTTTTTTCGTGCCTTTCTTTATTTGCAAAAAAGTATCCCGATTTACCCTCCGAAATCTTAGGGTGTATTTTTTACTTTCCATAACGAACTTTGTATTTCTTTTCAATAAACGCCGGCACTGCTTTCTGCCGAATGTAAAACTTCTGTAATTTTAACGGAAGAGCAAAAAAGTCGGCAATAACTCCACGACATCTTTTAGAACCGCATTTACAGAAGAAACTTTCATCAATTGTTGTAGAGTAGTCAAAAGTAACTTCTTCACCCTTCTTAATGGGCTTTAATGCAAAAAGTTTTGAAGAATCTTGTACTCCAGCATTGGGCTGGCAAGAATGATTGAAATACCGATAAGGCGCTCGCAGCTCCAAGTATGTTTTTGGGCCAATCTGGAGAGGGTTTATTTGGGCTTCACGAAAACTTGCCCCATGGTAATGAAGTGTATGAGGTGTTTTCTTTTTACCATGCATTACACAAATTACCTCTCCCTTTTTATACATCCTACCAGCGTACACTCCATAACCTTTCTTATTCTTCTTTACTACTAAAAGTTCTCTATTTCCCATGGTATTTTTTATACTTCTTTCGGAATCTCGATGCTGACCCATACATCATCCTTTTTACACCAGTACACTTTACGGTCGTATTGCTTATTATTTCTGGAATCAGAACTTGTATCTTCTCGTTTTATAAACATTTCTTGGCTACATTTTGGACATCTCATATGATCATTTCCCATGGCATTTTTTGATATGCGATACCAATGGGAAGGTCATTTCTGCAAGGCAATTACGGCAACGACCAGCGCACCGATGGCAATTACATTGGCCACAATTCCTATCCAAATTTCAGGCTTCAAATACCAAGCCTTACTAGCCTCTTTTGCTATAGCCTTAAGAGCTTCCGCGCTTTCAATTTTTGGTGCCATTATACCCATATTTGTATCTTTGCCGTTAGTAACGCCATATCCCGACGGCTCTTAAAAGCATTCCGACTAAAGGATAAACCGCTAATGATATCAATCCTATCACAGCGGCATCTAAAACCGAATCTCCAAAAAGCTTGAACAGAATCAGAAAAATGACCAGCGTAAACAGCTTGTTGAGTAATGAACCTAAGTTGCCATGAAATGATCGTCTACTCATTTGAATATTCTAAGAAACAGCAAGGATATCTTTGTGCTCGATATCGTTATTCCAATAATTAAGCCTCTTTGCCAAAAAATGCTCAAGTGCCTTGGAATTTGGTGTTTGAGTCTTAATCTCAAGCCCAAAGATTTTGAGAGTCGACGGCATACTCATGAACAGTGACAGTCTAAGTGCTTTTTCGTTGAATTCTTCAAGGGGAACTGGGGTTGAATCATTCGTTTCTTCAGTGTTCATCTCCTTAACAAATAGTTCTCGCATGGATTCAAACGACTTGTAGCCTATCTTATTAACGCGAAAATTTACAGCAATCATCCCCAATGACATAAGAATGTGCCAATCTTTCCATCCATCCGACCTTAATCTCTTTACCATCTCTTGAAATTTTGGGTCCTTCTTTAATTTTTCAATAGTCTTCCTTATTGGCAATATTGATCGCGTATACCTATTTTCAATCTTCTCACGCTCTTCTTTTGGGCTGTATCCTTTTAATAAAGAGCTCTCCCAGTTTAGTAATTTATGGGGCTTATTCCCTATCTCCATAGACTGCAAATAGTCTAATTGTGGTAATGAGATCAGTTCATTAAATAACTCTTCGGGGTTCAAGTCGATGTACAAAACTTCATAAGAATTTCCTGACAGCGCTTTCGACACAAGACCTTGCTTATATAAATCCTTGATTTTCTCTAGTGTCTGTTCGGATGGTAACAAAGACAAATCAGCAATGACTGCAGCTGCCATACTTAGAATTTGCGCATGATATTCCTCAATTTCCCTCCTTCCATCTGGATTATGCGTTGGAAGATATATATCCCACGCGACATAATCATTTGTAGGCACCCGCTCGATATGAAACTTATCTGTGAAAATGAACTTTATTTGTGCGTCTGTTTTTAATAAGTAAAAATCTCTATCTGCGATATCCGCAAGAATTATTTGGACTAGCGATATAAAATGTTCTGCTCTCGCGCATCCCCTTAACGTATTGTTCCAAGAACACTTCCAACTAATCCCGCATGCTTCCCACAAAACAGATCGGGTAGATCCAACATCATTAAACGGTCTGCCCTCAAGCGAGGCTTTGATTTTCTCAAGCATATTTTCTGCTTTAACCTCTGCCCAGGTTTTCTCTGCTATCGGAATCAAATCATCGTTAAGCTCAGAAATATTCCATTTCTTAACTCTATCTGCCACATAATTAAAAAGTTTCTTACCATCAAGTACCTTCGCAAAAACATAAACCATTGAAGAGTAAAACAGTGTTTTCTCATAAATCTTTTCAGAAATTGGATCTTCAATGGTCTTCGAGTGTACACCTAAAGACCTCAGGCTTAGATCGGCGTGTTCCATAAAATGACCCCATTCGCCATTGCCGTATTCGATTTCCGCAACCTGTGAAAGCCCTCTGGTAATGAATGGCTTTATTTTGTCATCTGGAGAACGACTCGCAACAAAAGTAACTGCCATAGCGTAGTATTTTGCCGCAAATAAAAGACCTAGCTCAAAGTAGGTCTCCGATATGATCATCATTGAAAGCAATGATCCATATAGAGTTTCGTTTGCAAACCAATTTATCTTGGCACTATGAAATTCTCGAAGGGCTTTTAACAATTCATCGTTTTTTCTATACTCAATTGCTCTATCTCTGCATTTATCAGCAACCGCAAAACCACCTATTCGTTGTGCGATAAGAGCATCGGTTTTGATTTTCAATTCTTCAAATTTTGGATGGTCACCTATAAGCGGAATGAGAACGGTCAGAACATCAGAAAATCTTTCAAGTGGGAATAATGGTGATTGCTCAATAAGATCAACAAGCTTGAGCCACCAATCCAACCCTTCATCAATTTTCCTATTGTACGGATTAGTAAGTAGTTGATGACCTTTTAATTCGTATAAAACTGCCCTTATTGCAACGGGATAATCTTTACTTAGCTCGTGATCCGTATAATCCTCGATAAGCTTGATCCACGTCTTTAATTGACTCTCTTCAAAATTTGCCGCCCCTCTTACTGATGCCCCGAAGGCATACCCTAAAACAACCGTGGCCTCTTGCGCTTCAACTTGATGGTTAAAACTCTCATGAGCTGCAAAGTATTCGTGCGTGTAATGCTCCCAACCAACCATGTCGCGCATGCCCCTCATGCGAATGGCTATTAACTCATAAAGAGCTTTCCTCTTAAATTCCGAGGAAATATCTTTAATTGCTGCGAACTTTGCCAACTTATCTAACCAAAATGGAATATCTTGATTCAGGGATTTATCGAATAATGATTTCCTAGCTAAGCTTTTTATCTCGTCGAATTCGGCGTAATTGGGAACTGACAACTCTCTCGTTTCCCACTTTTCTTTCAGCTTCAAGTAATCAATATTATCAACGGGTGGGAATAACTCGGCAGGAATATGTAAATATTCCTGGGCTACCCAAAATAAGTCTCTCTCAGTCAGGTCTTCAGAAAGCGCTTCGCCATCAAAAACTTCTAAGGTAATTTTATGTGTTTCTAGTGCCCACTTTTGCAGATCGTGCCGCTCGGACACAGGTAGATCCTGCACTGAAAAAAAATAAACTATATCAACCCTATTACCTTGAGTAATAATTTTATTAACATCCGCTTTTATCTTGGATAAAAGACCTTCGGCCTGCGTAGTGCAAGCAAAAGCGGCTTTCTTGTCTATAACCTGTCTTGTTCCTCGAAGTTCTGGAACTGCCTCTGGTAATATTTCATAAGTTTCGAAATCTCTCCCCTGGTCTCCTCCAGCTGAAACGGGCCCTGTAGCGGGAATTATATTCAGGCCTAATCGTTTTCGTGCAAAATGTCGACAAATAGCCTCAAAATCATGATGGGAGTTTTCAGCTTTCAAATTGTTTAAACTGAATTTTATTTGTTGCTTTAATTGTCGTAACGAAGACATATCGAAAATGATTATTATTGACCCTCTTTCTGCCTGTGATCAATTTTTAAGAGCAAATCAAAAAAGCCTACAAGATTATGCGCTGCTTCCCAAGCTTCCTGATCCGAATACTCAACGCCGTATTCTTTCTTGAATATCTCTCTGAATTCTTCAACTGTTTTCTTAGAAAGTTCCATGAAATTAAACAAAGCTTCCGCTAAATGCTTTTGATAAAATTGATTGTTCTAAAATACCAATCTCACTATAAGTTACATCCTGTAAAGACTTGGTGTTTTTAATTTTCTCCAAAAGCAGGGTGAGATGATCAACAATTTTCTTTTGATCCGTCAGAGATGGTAATAGAATTTTTATGCTCTTAATGTCGTCCAAACGAACACCAGAAACGGTTGCCCCAGTTCCACTAGCGATTACTTCCTGGGCCTTGCTAATATAGAACCAAAGCAGGTAATCATTGTTTAATTCTTTTTTTGGGTATAAGGCCTTTAGATCTTGATTTATAGCAACATCAATCTCTGTTTTAACAATACGACCAAGTCCCATTCTTGTTGAAATAATCAGTGATCCAGCGGGGACAATATTTGAAGCACTATTTTGCAGTCCCTCCTTGGTTATAAAATCTTGTGTTTCGGCTAATGTGTACTGGCCCTCTTTAATATCCTTCACGCTTGCCCAGGGAATATCTCCGTCCCAATATAAGGGGTTAGCCTTTGACGGAGTTCCACCACCAACAATCTTTTCTAGCACATTGCCCAAATCTTTTTCTTCCCATCCTTTTGCTTTGCCTTCCTTAAAAATCTTATGTAGTTCTGCGAAAATTAAACTGTCCGTATCGACTTGTGTTTGTTCTCGTAGTTGCTTTACCTGATTTTCCTTCGCGAGTAAACTTTCAAGTTTCGTAACTATTTTCTTTTGTTCTGAAATAGACGGAACAGGTATTTCAAACTTCTTGATTATTGTCTGGCTTAAATTTGGTTGCGCTCCTCCCCAAGCATTAGCAATGATTTTTTCTCGTGTGTATAGCAAAAAATAAAAAAGGTACTTATAAAATAGAACGCTGTCGTTACAAATCATTCCTGCAACTGCTTGATTTGTGGTTGCTTCTACATCTAATATGCCTAATTTTCCTGCGGTAGCTCCATACATTGCAAAAAGCACTGTATGAGGCGGGAAAAGTTTGGCACTAGAGTTCTTAACCGCTTGATCAGTGATCTTTTCTTCTGAATCGGAAATCTTTTGATTATCATTCAATTCACCAGATTTTAGCCAAAGAATCTTACCTCCATAAAATTCAGATTTAGAGCGAGATGGAGTTCCACCGCTAGTCATCATGAGGATCGATTCATCACCTAATTTTTTAAGCGGCCAATGATTCATAATTCTTTCTTAATTTCATTCAAAAGCGCAATGATTTCTTTCTCGGAGTTAACGATTTTTTCAAGAACATCCACAGGGTCTCCGAAGTTAACCGAAGTACCACCATTGGGATTTTTAATGTCAATGTTGTAATTGCGTTCTTTTATTTTATCTATTGAGACTTTCCAAGCGTTCTCGTTCGTAACGCGCTTCTTCCACCATTTTCGAACAGAATCAAATTCATCGTGCGTAATGCCACGCCCCTTTGTGTATTGCTTAATTCCTTCTGGAAGCGGCAACTGGTAGTACCAAATTTCCTTAGTCGGTTTCCCCTTCTCAAAAAAGACGAGGTTGGTGTTTACACCAGCATAGGGACTAAACACACCCTGTGGCAACCGAACAATTGTGTGTACATTACATTCTGCAAGCAATTTTTCTTTAATCCGAGCCTTAACACCTTCACCAGAAAGCGATCCGTCGGGCAATACGATGCCCGCTCGGCCACCATCTTTCAAAAGATGAATGAATAAAATCAAAAAGAGATCGGCAGTTTCTTTGGTGCGCATTTCACTTGGAAAATTCTTCTCAGTTCCGTCCTTAACCGAAGCACCAAAGGGAGGATTCGCCACAATTACATCGACACGATCCTTAGGGCCATATTCCGTTAGTGGCCGAGAAAGCATATCATCGCGACGAACATTGTCGGGCAACTCAATCCCATGAAGAATCATGTTTGTAAGTGCTAGAAGATGTGGCAATGACTTGAGCTCAACACCATGAATCGAATCATGGAGTTTCTTTTCATCTGCATGGCTCTTTACATAATTCTCACGGACATACTCAATCGTATTCACCAAGAAACCGCCAGTACCACACGAGGGGTCGAGCACCTTTTCACCAAGCTTCGGGTCGATCATCTCAACAATAAACTTTGTAAGCGGCCGAGGCGTATAAAACTCGCCGTAATTACCCGCACCCTGAAGTTCTTTCAGAAGCTTCTCGTAGATATCATTAAGTAAGTGACGGTCTGACTTCTTGTTGAAATCAATCTCATTGATCCTGTTTACCACCTGTCGAATCAGCGTCCCTGATTTCATGTAGTTATAGGCATCCTCAAAAGCGGTACGAACAAGAAGGCCGCGCCTATCACTGGAATCAACTGAGAGATTCTTGAGACCTGGAAAGAGCTTTTGGTTTACAAATTCCAATAACTCATCGCCTGTGATTCCTTCGGGGTTTGCCGCCCAATTTCTCCAACGAAGCTTCTCGGGTATTGGAGAACGATACTTCTGATCTCGAAGCTCGTAATACTTTTCCTGATCATCAAAAATCTTCAGAAATAACATCCACACTATCTGCTCAATGCGCTGACCATCACCAGCAACGCCCTGGTCTTTGCGCATTATATTTTGGATTGTTTTGATAAGATTTTCGATCGGCATAAGTTAGTCTAGTTAAGTGCGTAGAGTTTTTCTTGTAAAGTTTTCAAAACTCCAAAGTATTGCTCTCGGCCACCAAAAATATCATTAACTATCTCAACAGGAGTCCCTATTTCTGCAAATGGCGAAACTTCAAGATCGCCAATATCGTCGATGGCGATACTACCTTGGTCAGCGTACTTATCAAGTAATGCCTCGATAACCTGCCGCGCCCTACCCTCGTATTTGGCAAAATAATCCCCTTTGCGCACGTTTGCCACCCGTTCTGAGCGTGTGAGCGGCTTTCGGTTATAAGCCACGTGTAGCACCAAATCAAAAACATCGACATTTAACCCTATCTCCTTTCGCAGTTCTTCCAGCGGCACACCTCTGCTTTCTAACTCCTGAATAATCGCATCTTTGCGCTCCGCGGCAGACCACTCTTTAATAAATGCATCGAGCGATGGCAACGTACCTAAAATCTGCTTCTTGGAGTAATCCGTAAGATTCTCTGCAATAAGTTTGCCCGTGGCAGGGTCAATATACTGAATCATTTTTGTCGCCACATCGAATTCAACTCCTCGCGTGACTACCACCTTCTCCTTCTTCTCTCCTTCCTCAAGAGTAGGGTCAATCAAAATTTCCTCCTGCGGATTCTCTTCTTTAATTTCACTCGGATCAACTGTTTCTTCCTCAATGTGTTGCCCGATGGTCGTCTTATCATCTGGTTCGTAGATCTTTACAGGCTCTCCATCAAAGTTAGGATCAGCGAACAGCCGCGTTACGCCTCGAAAATCCATGATCGTGAAATAAAACTTGCCGTAATCCTCGTTCACGCGAGTCCCACGACCAATAATCTGCTTGAATTCGCTCATCGAATTTATGGGAGCATCGAGAACAATGAGTTTACATGTTTGAGCATCGACACCAGTAGTTAGAAGCTTGGAAGTTGTAACCAATACTGGGTATGGCGACTCGGGGTTGATGAAATTCTCAATCTCCTTTTTACCCTCGTCATTATCGCCCGTGATGCGTACCACATAGCGATGATTCTTGGATACGTATTCGCTGTTGGCGTTTACCAGTTCTTCCCGCATTCGTTCGGCATGATCAATATCAACGCAAAAAATAATCGCCTTTTGCATCGGATCAGTATCCCGCACAAATTCGGTAATCTTTTGCGCAACGAGCTTAGTTCGATTCTTGATAACAATGTTGCGATCGTAATCGGAAGCATTATATACACGATCCTCAATCGGATTTCCGTGCTGATCGCGCACTAATTCATTCGGCCGCCACTCAATATCTTTATCGAGAACATAACGAATAACTTTGTAGGGAGCCAAGAATCCATCCTCGATTCCCTGTTTTAAAGAATAGGTGTATACCGCATCCCCAAAGTAGTCTTGCGTGCTGATATCCTTCGTCTCTTTTGGCGTAGCAGTCAGACCAATTTGAGTTGCGTCGGAATAGTATTCGAGAATTTCACGCCACACAGAATTCTCTTTTGCGCTTCCCCTGTGACACTCATCAACGACAACGAGATCAAAAAAATCGGAAGAAAATTGTTTAAAAAGCTTATTCTGCTCTTCATGGCTTGTGAGTCCCTGATATAAAGCAATGTAGACCTCATAGGAGGGATCGGCGATTCGCCCTTCAATCTTCGTCATCTTATCGCCAAAGTGGCGAAAATCGCCCTGCATGGTCTGCGTTGCGAGAGCTGTGCGATCAACAAGGAAAAGTATTCGCTTTTTCTTCCGTGCTTTCCAAAGCCGCCAGATTATCTGAAAGGCGGTATAGGTCTTTCCAGTTCCAGTAGCCATTACCAACAAAATCCGCTTCTGATTCCGTGCTACCGCCTCAACAGCGCGATTTATTGCTACGCGCTGGTAATATCGCGGCTCATGCGATGTTAAACCCTGATAATAATCCTGAAGAACCGCCTCTTCTATTTCTGGGGTTAGCTTCTTTTGCTCTCGATATCTGCGATAAAGCTCGGCGGGATCAGGAAAGGCATCAATAGAAATCTCCTTTTCAGAACCACTAAAAAAATCGTGCTCAAGAAACCCCGAACCATTTGAGCTATATACAAACGGGATATCAAGCACCTGCCCATACCCGAGAGCCTGCTGCATACCATCGCCGACGGAATGACTTGCGTCTTTTGCCTCAATAAGAGCGATCGGAAGATTGTTTTTATAATACAAAATATAATCGGCACGCTTCCTCTCTCCCCTCGAAATAGTCTTTCCGCGGACATTAATACGTCCAGCGGTAAAAGATACCTCTTCTCGAATCTGGTGCTGCAAATCCCATCCTGCTTTCGTGATCGCGGGTGTGATGAATTTGGTGCAAATATCTCGTTCTGATAAGGATTTGTCAGGCATATTATTTCTTCTTGCGCTTAACGTTGCTCGACTCCTCAAGGAAGTGGGCTAGATCAGATTCCTTAATGCGCCACACACCGATTTTTGATGCCTTAAGTCGACCTGATTCGATATAGCGAATAATCGTCCGTGTACTAACACGGAGCTTCTCTGCCACCTCTTCGATTGTTAGAAGTTTTTCCTCTGACATGCTTTTAAAATGATTAAAGTTATTTCAGCATAGCAATAAAATTTCGCCATGTCAAAAAATGGCATGTTTTGTCATGCCCACATTTCCATCACTAAAACAAAAAATCACAAGAAGAAGTACCAGAAAAAATATATCAGTATGACTGCAAGAATAATCCCGCCACCCCACAATACGATAGCTTGCGCTGGTCGTCGACCAAATATGATCGCGATTGCTATTAGTGCTACAAGTAAAATTATTATGTTCATACAAAAAGCCCGCCACGGGTCTCTCGCTTGCGCAAGACGTACAGGTTTCCCCATACGGCCGATAAAGCAACCCCATGACGGGTTTTTTATGCTTTATCGGTCTTGATACCATGCCCGCCGAGAAATCGACGAGTTTAGGCGAATATTCAATTGTCGTAAAAATAATACCATAACTTGATGGAAATGCGTAGGCGGCCGCTCGGCAAACTTGAATAAAACGAGTATTTTACGCAGAATGTGAAAGTATGACGAAAGATGACGAAATAAACTCAGGCGTGGAGTTTTTTTATAAACTCTCGCTCAAGCCTGAATTCCAAAACGATCTTGCCGAGGCGAGGAAACATCTTGGAATTACCCCTTCTGGTTATATGGATCCCCAAACCAGAGAAAAACTCTGGATTGAATATAAGAAAGCAAACGTCATTGAACTCCTCGGAACAGAACTACATTTAAAAACAAAATACAAAGTGCCTACGCCCTATTTCGAATTCATTGATGATTACATTTTCTTCGGAAAGCCAGTAAACGCGCCGAAGAAGAAGTCTCCAGTAGCCCTTCTTTCCCCCACGAAAGAGCTTGAGGATCTTTACGATGGCATGTACGAACCCACAGCAAAACTGCTTCTTTTTGGAAATGCCACACAAGAAAAGGTGCTGGAATTCATAAAAAAGAACTGGAGAGAGATCGAGCTCACACTAAACAAAAACATTAACAAAACTCATCGCGTTCGCAAAACAACCCACAAAGAACAAAACCGCACGATTCGTGAACTATGGCGCACCAACCTTGGGGTACTCCAAAAAGAAGCTGGGTCCACCACCAAAGAAAGAGATTTGCTAGTCTCAAGGATTCTCGTCAAACGCGGCCTAACTACAAAAGAATTAAGCGGCGGGTACATCCGTAAAGTAGCCAATCAAAAAGAATAATGTTTCTCGTAAGTCGCGACTAAAAGGAATACGACGGGCGCTTCACAGAAAGCTACGATCAAAACAAGATCGTAGTTTTTTATTGCGATCGGCGATGACGTCGTCAACAAATAACCGCCAGCGTCACGTCATCGCGCTGGTGGTTATTTGTTTAATCCATGTCCCAAGATCAGAAAACAATCCTTGCAGACAAACTGGCCGAAGCAATCTCGACCGTTTTGCCTGCAGTAATGAAAAGAGAAAAGGAAAGGATTGTTCAAGCTCGGGATCAAAAACAAAAGCTGGAGGGGAAGGTGGGCGAACCGCGCGATATACCTCCCTCTGGATGCCATTAAAAGCGCGGACTTCATAGGTTCGGCGTGAGGAGACGCCGTGGAAATCTCCTTGAGCGTAAGCAAAAGAAAACACTATGGGGATCACTTATATCGTTGGGCTAATCCTCTTGGCGATATAACATCAGCGGCGAGCCCGAGCGGGACTCCGTCCGACAGTGAGAGGTAGCGGTCTCGGAGAAACAACCGACCAAAGACTGCGAGCCAGCCTGACACGTTCACAAACGGGCTTTTAGGAAAGCTATGAGCAAAGCAAAAGAAAACAATAGAAATTATTAGAGATTATGCCTATTAAGCAAATACAGATACCAGACGAGGAACGCCTAATCGAACGGATAGATATCTATGACTATCTGAGAACTTTTTTGCGTGAATTATCGAACAAAGAAGAAAAGCAAACCGAAATCAAAACAGAGCTCGATGCCTTACGAGTAAGAGATCTGATGAACATACCAGCGAACACGACTTTCAAGTCATTGGAGGACATTCGCAATGAACAACCTTACTGGAAGCACCAAAAGGTCGACTGCATTCCATCGAATCTTGGCAGAAGCCGAGGATACCTCTTTTACTTCATCTGCAACAGTTGCGGACGACGAGTTAAATTCCTCTATTTTCATACCTACCTCGAATCGCCCATGTGTCGAAAGTGTTATCGACTCCCATATACCAAGTCTCCATATAACCAAAGGAAGCTGTCGCGCTGGAGCCAATGATTATAACGTTTTCCCAATGTGGACATCTCGAGCTTGGCTTACCCGACGTTAACGCCATAATGTTCGTTGCCCGACAAAATCTCACAATTCCATGCTTAATCTGACCCAACCGAATATCGACAAGAAGCCCCAAGTCTTACGAGCGGTCATTTACGTTCGCGTAAGCACCCAAGAACAGGCCCAGGGCAAAGCGTCCATTCCCGATCAGCTGGAACGCTGTCACAAAAGCATCAACGAAAAGGGATGGTCGTTTATCCAAGAATACAAAGACGAGGGCATCAGCGGTCACCTTACCGAGGAGCGAAACGGTCTTCAGTCAATGTTGCGAGATGCGCGTGAACACAAATTCGATCTCATCGTGGTCAAAGATTATGATCGCTTTGCCAGAAACAAAGATGCCGCTGGCGTTATAAGAGGCGAACTCAAAGAATTAAGCATTCAAACTTACGCCCTCAATACGCCCTTTGAACCAAAATCAACTGGTGAGTATGAACCCGACGAAGACCAAATGGGAACAATGGTTGAGGCAATGTCCGACCTAAGATCGGACATGGAGCGTAAGGCAATTATCCAGCGTATGAAAATGGGAAAGCTGGGAAAAGCAAAAGCTGGAAGCATTCCAAACCGAGTTCCCTATGGTTACGAGGTTAAACGAGAACTAGACGGCGCACGAATCAAGAGAACAGTGGTTGTGAACGAAGAAGAAGCCACGCGGGTGAAATATATCTTCAACGAATACGCACGAGGCATAGGAGACAGGAAGATAGTCATTGAAATGAATCGCAAGGGCTGGAAAGCTCGCAGAGGTGGCGACTGGTCAAAAGCCGCTCTTCGATACATTTTGTGCAATCCAACCTACATGGGCAAAGTGTGGTGGGGCTGGCGACACGCTGAATATAGGAAAACAAAAGAGTGGCGACGCAGAGGCAAACTCGGATACATTGGCGATGGAAACCACACACCAATAATCGATCCGCCTCTATTTAATAAAGTTCAAGAGATCCGTAACGGTCGCACAAGAAGCGCACGCGGGGCAGCTGCACGATCACACGGGCTCCTTACAGGCCTCGCTAAATGCATCCGATGCGGAAATGGCGTGGGATACCAAAAACGATACCATTCAAGATCAAAGAAAAATCCAAATTGGAAAAACACGATCACATTTGAGTACATCTGCACTGGCTACAAATACAAAGGCATTTGCTCACAACGAGTAATGAGCGCCACGAGATTGGAAGCTGATGTACTCGATCACATAAAAAACCTATACTCGCATCCTAAAGTTCAGGAAAAGATCGTCTACGAGGAAAAGGGGCAAGACGAGCAGGATCGAGAAAAAGAGATTGTACGCTTAGAGCGAGAGATAGCACTCGAACCAATCAAGATACAGCGCCAACACGATGCCTACGAAAGAGGTATTTCCACGATCGAGGAATACCAAGCGCGAATTGAGAAAATTCGAGAGGAAACTGGGAAAAGCCGCACGGAGCGGGATCGCTTGGCGACACTATCGTCCCTGACCGCACAAAAAGGTGCCTCTATCCAAAAACTGGTGGCTTCGATGAGAGATTTTGATACTGCTTGGGCGGCTATGGAGCTGGATGAGCGAAAGTTGATTCTACGCAGTATTATCAAGGAAATTCGCGCAGGAGAAGGCCGTGTGGAGATCGACTTTATCCTCTAGTTCCCCTTGCCGTGACACTTCTTGAACTTTTTACCACTACCGCACCAGCACGGATCATTCCGACCAACTTTTTTGTCCCCAGCCTTAACAGACGTCGAGCCGTAAGCCGTAGAACTCTTATGGCTTACAGGTTTATAGCCTACGGCTTGTTGTTGTGCTTTCTGTGTTCCACTCGCCATTCCTACTTTAAATATATTTGCCACAAATAATCCCGGAATTGCTTCTTTTAATTGCTTAAACAATTCTAGTCCTTCTTTTTTGTATTCAACAAGGGGATCTCTTTGCCCGTAAGCTCTCAAGCGCACCGAATCTCTTAAATGCTCCATATTATTTATATGCTCGGTCCATAAAGTGTCTATAACCTGCAACAAAAGGTTTTTCTGTGTTTGAAAAAAAATATCTTTTCCGGCTTCTTTTTCTTTTTGTTCATATAAGATATTAAACTTTTCCGTTAGTCTTTCTATGATCGCTTCTAAATCACTATTATTTTTCTCAACTATATTCTGCCAGCCCCGATCTCCTGCCCAAGCAACCAAAACCTTATTAAATTCGTCTTTGTTTAACCCTCCCTCTTGAGAAAAGTGAAATTCAACCAACTTTCTTGTTTGAGATTTTATATATTCCAAAACAAGCTCTTTTATTTTTTGAGGGTTTTGCGATGCTGATTCAACGATATCTCTACGTAATTTATAAAGATACTGACGCTGCTTGTTCATTACGTCGTCAAACTCAAGAACATATTTTCGGGCGTCAAAATTAAAAGATTCTATTTTGGCTTGAGCTGATTCAATTGCCTTACTAACCATGCCATGAGTAATCGGAACATCTTCTGGCAGACCCAGCGTCTCCATAAACCCCTTAATGCGTTCACCGCCAAAAACCCTAATAACATCGTCTTCCAAAGAAACAAAAAATTGCGATGAACCTGGGTCTCCTTGCCTGCCGGCCCGCCCGCGAAGTTGGTTATCAATACGCCTGGCTTCGTGCCTTTCAGTTCCAATAACATGTAGGCCGCCTGCGGCTTTCACCAGCTCGGCTTCCTCGGCCGAAGCCGGATTTCCCCCAAGGATAATATCAACTCCTCTTCCAGCGATATTTGTCGCGACAGTCACCGCGCCGGCTTTGCCAGCTTGAGCAATAATTTCACCATCCTGTTCGTGATTTTTTGCGTTTAAAACTTTGTGCTGCACACCGGCAACTTTAAGCATGGCACTCAATTTTTCGTTTTTTTCAATTGAAGTTGTACCGCACAAAACAGGTTGACCCGTTTGCTGACGCAACTTTATCTCTTCTACAACGGCACGCCATTTAGCCTGTTCTGTTTTATAAATAACATCTGACAAATCCTTGCGCGCCAAGGCCTTATTTGGAGGTATTACCACAACTTCAATATTGTAAACTTTATGAAATTCCTGGGCGCTGGTTAAAGCCGTACCCGTCATTCCGGAAAGTTTCTTATATAATCTGAAATAATTCTGAAAAGTTATTGTTGCTACTGTTTTTGATTCTCTTTGCACTTTAACACCCTCTTTTGCTTCAATAGCCTGATGAAGCCCCTCTGAATAACGCCTGCCCGGCAAAAGCCTACCAGTGAATTCATCAACTATCACTATATCGCCATCTCTTACCACATAATCCTTATCACGCTTAAATAAAGCTTCAGCCCGAACCGCCTGCTCCAAATGGTGGGCATAGCGAATATTCCCAGCTTCATAGATATTTCCAATTCCTGCTCTTCTTTGGGCCTCCTCTATGCCTTCGTCGGTAATTGTTGTCGCCCGACGTTTTTCATCAACGAGATAATGGGTCCCCGGTTTAAGATACTTAGCCACTTGTGCAAATTTACGATAAAGCTCGCCGGCCTCTTCGTCTGGCGCTGAAATAATAAGGGGTGTTCGCGCCTCATCAATTAAAATTGAGTCAATTTCATCAACAATTGCGTAATGGTGTCCCCGTTGAACGACTTGGTTTTTATCATAACTTAAATTATCTCTTAAATAATCAAATCCGAATTCCGAATTTGTTCCATAAACAATATCAGCCTCATAGGCCTCCTTGCGCGATATCGGCTTTAAAAATTCATATATAACCTTGAAGCTGCCTAAAATATCGCGTTCTTTGTCTTTTTCTTCTTGTTTTTCAATATGTGTCGGATCATAAAGATATGAGGCGTCATGATTTATGCATGCAACCTTAAGGCCGAGCATATGATAAATCTGTCCCATCCAAACGCTATCGCGTCTGGCCAAATAGTCATTGACCGTCACAACATGAACTCCTTCTCCCGATAAAGAATTCAGATAGGCAGATAAAGTCGCAACCAAAGTCTTGCCTTCGCCGGTTTTCATCTCGGCTATATTACCTTCATGCAAAACCACCCCGCCCATAAGCTGGACATCAAAGTGTCTTTGTTTCAAAGTTCTTTTAGCGGCTTCTCTAACAAGAGCAAAAGCCTCTGGCAAAATATCTTCCAAAGATATCCCCGAACTCAAACTTCCCTTAAAGGTTTGAGTTTTTTGTTTTAATTCTTCATTAGATAACTTTTCGGTTTTTTGTTCAAACTCCCCAATACGTTCGGCAATTGGACGGAGTCTTTTTATCACCCTCTCGTTTGAATCTCCGAATAAAAAATTCAGCATTGATTGATTTAAAAACCCTCCTCTCGTTCGCGATGGCCTTTTTTGTTTTTAAACCAAGCTAAGGGAGAAAATTTAACTATGTGCTTGAAAAACCTTGCGCCTCTTAAGTACTTGGCTGTTTTTTTACCGCGATCGTGCTTCAGCTGCCGAGCAAGTTCATCTTTTAACTCATCTACAGCCGCGTAAAGATCCGGGCCTAAACTCTCTGCCCTGAAACGATAACTTGATAAAGTTAAAATCGCTGAAGCTTTAAAATAATCTCCCTTTTTATGATGTTGGGTCATTTTTTCAATCTCAACTCTGGCTAAAGCTTGCGAGTTAAACTTGGCAGAAGCTTCAATAAAATGCTCAAGGCTATTGATTTTTTTATCAATATAATCCTGCAATGCTTTGGTTAAAGAAAGATTTCTCGTTGAAATTATAACTTTCATAATGGCAATGAATCATTCTACATTTTTACCACAAAGAGCGCAATTTGAATAACAAAAGCCCCGTTATGACGGGGCTTTTGCTTCATGCAGCGATTATATTTCCGAGCGAACCCAAACGAAAATATATTTTTCGTTGTGGGCGAACGACGGAAATTCAAGAAATACCGAGGTATTTCTTATTTCATCTCTTCGCTGCCGGCCTTCTTTCTGCGTGGCATGTATATGCATTCTTCATTATTTTTTTTGAGGAATGCTTTGGCTCTTGACCTTTAACCACCCGGTGTCATAACCGCCCAACATAAGGTTGTGGCGCCGGGCATACCAATAATAAAGATGGTCAAGAAAAATTAAAGCTCCCTCTAAAACCGATGACCATTGATTGATTTAGAAAACAAAGTCTGATAAGTGTCAAAGTTTTTTCAAAAACCCAAATACTGAATTTCTTCCTCTAAGTCAAGTTTCCATTTTTTGGCAACTTTTTCCTTAACAAGATTTATCAAAGAAAAAATGTCTTTGGCAGTGGCCCTTCCTTTATTTACTATAAAATTCGCATGCTTGGTTGAAATTTCTGCCCCGCCAATACTAAAACCCTTAAGATCAGTTTCTTCGATCACGAAGGCTGTTGGCATCATCATCCTTTCCGGCCTGCCTTTTAATTTACCGAGTTTTTGGGCTCGCTCGAAAAGCTCTTCCGGGGCATCTTGGGCTTTTATATTTTTAAAAATACTGCCGGCGTTTGGATACTCAAGCGGATGATTTGCCGCCCGATATTGAATTTTTTCTTGAGCAACCCTACGAAGCTCATCTTTATTTTTGTGATCAAACCTCAAAACAACCTCGGTAATAATTTCTTTTTCTTCTTTTGTTTTAAAAAGGCTTGAACGATAACTAAAATTACAATCTTTGCTCGAACGACGAATCAACTTTGGTTGAACCCCAATAACATTTATGCTCAAAACTTCAGAGATTATATTTGAAATTTCCCCGCCAAAAGCTCCGGCATTGCCCCTGACCGCTCCCCCGATTGTTCCCGGCAAACCACCGGACCACTCCAGACCAGAAAATCCCCTTTCAAGACAATAATCTAGAACACTCTCCATAGAAGCTCCGGAGCCAACACTCAAGAAATCTTCACCGGGCTTAATATTTTTAATGTTGGGTTTTATCGCAATCCCATCAAAACCCCCATCTGAAACCAAAATATTGGTCCCCCCGCCGAGTATAAACAGAGGCAGACTCTCCTCATATGCATACATCATAGCCAAACCAACTTCTTCGTTGGTTTTAGCTTCAAAGAAAAATTTGGCATCTCCCCCAACCCTAAATGAAGTAAGGGGCGCCAATTTAGTTTTTTGTTGGATATTTATCAGCTTCACACGATTATTGTAGCATCCAACAAAAAACCGCCCCAGCAAGGCGGCAGTTAAAAACGGGCCGGGGAGATGTACCCCAATTCCAAAGTCTTTAGATGGGTATCCCCGACCCACTTGTAGTATATAACGACAATAATATAAGTTCCAAAATCTTAAAAAACTCCAAAAAATAAACTCTCCAAAAAGCAAAAGACCTCGGGAAAACCACGAGGTCTGTTGCCGACAATGGAAGAGGTTTCCTAGTGAAAGGAAAAACCCATCTTTTATAAGCTTAGCACTTGGTTATTAAAAAGTCAAGGGATTAGCTTTTTTGACGTATATCTTCTATCATGGCTTTCCCGAATTCGCTTGAAGGATCAATTTGAAGAAGCCTCTCAACCTGCTCGAGAGCCTGAACGTAAAGTTGCTTATCATAATAATATTGAGCTAACTTTTCTACAAAAGCCGGTTGAGTTCCATTCTGTTCAATAGCATAACTCAAAACAGCTGGAACCAAACTTTCTTTCTCTTTAAAATATCCGCTGTAAAGTTCTGCTAATTTTATATAACCCTCAAAAATTTTTGGCTGAGTCGCAATAATAGCCAAATACTGATACTCGGCATCTTCGTAGCGGCCCATAAGCGTATACAAACCGGCAAGATTATTACGGGCTATCGGATGAGCGGTGTTTAATTCAAGCACGGCTTTATAATCTTCTATGGCGCCTTTCCTGTCACCAAGGGCTTCTTTTGCCACGGCGCTTGAAAGCAAGGCGTCAATTTTTTCCTTTAGACTTAAACCGGATTCATTTAATTTACTTTGAGAATCGGCAATTATCTTAGCAAACTCTTCACCGCGCGGATTTTCCTTAACAAGCCTTTCTATAACCTTTTCCTCGGAATTATAGTAAGCATAAATAGAGCCGCCCAGAATAATAACAACGGCAATGCCAATAAAAACTATAATGCGCTTGTCAGCCTTTATAACTTCAATTATATTTTTCATCGTGGTGAATAATATAACACAAACTAATTAAAAATCAAGGAGGATTTGCTTAAATAATCCTCCGACCTATAGTATAGACTATATTAGAAATACAGAAAAATAAAATGAGAACAAGGGCTCGTTTTCAAAACTTTTTAATGTTCGCTGGGGATATATTTTTGCTATATGTCTCTTTGTGGCTTGCTTTATTGCTTCGTTATTTATCTCAACCAAATGAAGAGGTTTGGAATATACATCTTTTGCCATTCACAATTATTTTTTCTATCTGGCTCATAACTTTTTATATAGGAGATCTTTACAGCCCTCTCACCTTGAGCAATAAAATCGGCATACTCCAAAGACTCTTCAGACTCCAGGCAATAAACGGCCTTATATCAATAACGGTGTTTTATATTTTTCCAATCTTTATAATCACCCCAAAAACAAATCTACTCCTTGTTCTTGGCATTTCCACCATTATACTTTTCTTCTGGCGACTTTTTACCCGATCCATTGTTGGCGGTGGCTGGCTAAAAGAAAAACTGGCTTTCACAGATATAAACGAGGAGACGAAAGAGTTGATCAAAAGCTTTAAAAACAATCCGCAATTTGGGTATGAAATTGTCGGTATTTTTACGAACAAACCGGCGGAAGTTAAAGAAATGACAGTTCACAAGCTAAATAAACTTGAGGATTTAATAAATAATAACGAAGTAGACGCTATAGTCGCCCATCTTAGCAACGATAAACAAACCTCAAAGCTTTTTAGCCACATCTTTAAGGGGGTGAAATTCTACGACACTGCGCAGTTTTATGAAACAACAACCGGCAAAATACCAATCTCAATAGTCAAACAGGCATGGTTCTTACAACACATATCAACCCAAATAAAAAGCCCTTATGATTTTATGAAAAGAACCATAGATATTATTGCCGGTCTTATTGGGGGCATTATTTCTCTTATCTTTTACCCCCTAATAATACTTGCGATTAAATTAGACGATGGCGGGCCAATTTTTTATAGGCAAAGACGCGTTGGACAAAACAACAAAATCATCGAAATAAAAAAATTCAGAACCATGAAAGTTGACGCCGAGAAAAATGGCCCTCAATTTGCGGATGAAAACGATCCCAGAGTTACAAGAATTGGAGGCTGGTTAAGAAAAACAAGATTAGACGAATTACCCCAACTTTGGTCACTTCTTAAAGGAGATTTGTCATTGGTTGGACCAAGACCAGAAAGGCCAGAATTTGTTGCGCAATTTGAAAGTCAGATACAATATTACTCAACGCGCCATCTTATCAAGCCCGGTTTAAGCGGCTGGGCCCAGATTAACAACATCTTTGGTACATCCCTTGAAGAAGCTTACAAAAAACTTCAATATGAAATTTATTACATCAAGAACAGATCTTTTATTCTTGATTTAGCGATTATATTAAAAACTATAAAAACAATTCTCTCTCAAGCCGGACGCTAAGAAAGCATAATTTGCTTTAGCTCCTCTATACCATCGCTTAACTTAACTTCGGGTTGCCAACCTAAAAGCTTTTTTGCTTTTTTTATGGAAGCTAAAGTGTGAAGCGGATCGCCAAGACGGGGCGGCAAAAATTTTAAATTTGGGCTTATCATTTTTGCAACAGCCAAAATCGTATGGTTATTTCCTCCCCCTATATTTATAGCCTCTCCTTTTCCAACCTGCTTTGATTTCATCGCTAATATATTTGCCCCAACCACATCTCTAACGTGGGTAAAATCTCTGCTTTGTTTGCCATTACCAAAAATAGTTAGTGGTTGATTTTCTTTTGCCTGCTTTAAAAACTTACCGATTGCCATTGCGTATGCGCCGTTGGGATCAAGTCTTGGACCATAAACATTGAAATACCGCAGCATAACCGTTTCAAGACCATACAGACGGCTGAAAATACGGGAATAGTGTTCTCCTATTAACTTCTGATGACCATAAGGACTTATCGGCCTTGTTGGCATTTCTTCATGTAATGGTAGTGAATTTTGTTCTCCGTAAACAGACGAGGAAGAAGAATAAACAAGCCTTTTCACCTTGGCATCTCTGGCAGCAATTAAAACATTCAGGGTGCCGACCGCATTATGCTGATGAGTCATTTCTGGATATTTAACAGAAACAGGAACCCTAGGCACGGCAGCAACGTGAAAAACGCAGTCAATCCCTTTAAATAGCGGTTTGATTTTATTTAGATTTCTGATATCCGCTTTATAAAACTTAACTTTTGGATTTATATGGTCTTTTTTACCTCCTATCATACTATCAAGCACAACAACCTTATGACCTTCTTTTACGAGGGCATCAACCAAATGAGAGCCAATGAATCCAGCCCCTCCCGTTACCAGAACTTTTTGTTTTTTATTTAACATAAAACAATCAATATTAATGCGCTTAGTTGTTGGAAAAATACCAAGCGCTATGCTATCTTAAATCAACTATGGGTACTGGTGTCAAGAGATGGTTAAAGGAAAAACTTATAGACGCCCAAAGATACACCGGCATGGATAACATCTACCTAGCCAAGGGCGGATTTTGGACAACCCTAAGATTTACAATAGGAATAATAGCGGCAATAGGAACCGGGATAGCTTTCGGTAATCTTCTTCCAAAAGAAACCTACGGCATATACAATTATCTTCTTTCACTGGCCGGCTCTTTGGGTTTTTTAACCCTCACCGGGATGGGCACAAGCGTGATAAGGGCTGTTGCTTTGGGCAGAGACAGCGTTGTGCCCTACTCCATAAAACTTCAACTCCGCTATAACTTATTTACCGTTGTGGCCATTGGGGGCATAGCTGCCTATTACGCAATTAAAGGTAATGCAATTTTTGCGATATCTCTGGGATTGCTTGCAATTGCCGTTCCGATAAGCGCCGTTTACCATACATACGAATCAGTCTTTATAGGAAAAAAACGTTTTGATCTTTTAAGTTTGGTTGGGGGTATTTCCTCTTTTGTAGCGGCAGTAATAACAATCATTGCTCTTTTTTATACAAAAAATATCATTACCATCATCTCGATATACTCACTGGTAAATCTTGTACCAAATATCATTGCTTATCTGTACACAAAAAAATTTCTCACAAAAGGAGAACCGGACCAAGAGTCAATCTCCGAATTAAAAAGAACCGGTTTTCATATTACAGCCGTTGGAATAATAGGAGCCTTGGCTCAATACCTTGATAAAATAGTTCTGTTTCAAGCGGCGGGCCCTGTTTCTCTGGCCATTTATGGTTTTGCTATTGCCGGACCGGAAAGATTAAAGGGTCTTGCAAAAAATTGGGCCAGCATATCTTTACCCCGCTTAACCGAAAAGAATATCGGTGAAATCCGTTCTGTTTTTTATCGTCGCATTGCTTTCTCTTTACTCGTCGGGGTCATCCTCGCTTTGGGGTATATTATTTTAAGCCCCTTGCTATTCAACCTGCTTTTACCTCAATATCTTGAAGCCGTTATATATTCTCAAGTTTATGCCTTGGGACTGATTGTAGTTCCTGCATCGATCTTCATAGGAAATGTTTTTTACGGACAAAATATGCTGCGGGCTCTTTATGCCAATGGCATCATTAGTCAGGCTTTAAGAATCTTACTTTTTATAATCCTTGGATGGCGATGGCATATATGGGGGCTGGTTGTAGCTTCTATTGCCTCTTATATTATAACCGCCATTTCCAATATTATTATTTGGGAAATAGAATCTCGACGTTTAATTTCTTCAAACAAAGAATGAGAAAACAAAGAACTTCTTTATCTTTTTCCGTCCGAAGACATTTCATTGATGAATTTTTCTTCGCAAAAAGAGGTTTTATAAACAAAACTTCCCAGATAATTGACATTGGCGGCAAGCGTGATAAAAAGCGCGGATTATTTAACATAGATTCTTACGGAGCAAAAGTTATTTATGTGAACCTTGATCCAAGATCAAAGCCGGATATTGTCGCCGATGCTTCGAACATACCCTTAGCAGATGAGTCCTGTGACATTGCCATTATGGGAGAACTTTTAGAACACGTAGCAGAGCCAATGGAGGTTTTGAAAGAAGCTAACAGATTACTAAAAAAAGGAGGAGTATTGCTAGCCACCACCCCCTTTATGTATCCTATACACGCCGATCCTTATGACTTTGGACGCTATACAGAAAATTACTGGCTAGAGGCTGCCCTAAAAACTGGATTTTCCAAAGCTGAAATAGAAAAACAAGGCACAATCTTTGCCGTTTTAGCCCTTGCAATGCAGCACTTATTCCTCGCGCCAACAACAAGTTCAATTGGTATTATTTTTAAAAAAATAATCCGCCGCATATTTGAAAATCCTTTCCTGAAAATACTTATGTGGCTTGATAAAAAATGTAAAGCAGAATCTCTGCAAGCCTGGACTACCGGATACGGCCTTACCTTTTTAAAATAAATTATGGATATAAAAGAAGACGAAATAAAAAGTTTCTTGGAAAACGCAACGTGGTACCACACCTTAGAATTTCCAAAGGGCCTAACCTCAAAAGGGGTTTATGACCACAGGGAACATCTTCGCTTTTATAAAATACCCCAATCCCTTAAAGAAATGAGTGTTTTGGACGTTGGATGTGCCGATGGATTCTTTTCGTTTGAATTTGAAAAAAAAGGCGCCAAAGAAGTATTGGCGGTTGATACAAACAAATCTGATGGCACAACGGCAATATCCCCTTCTTTAGGACAAATAAAGTCGTTTGATGAAAAGTATCTCTCTCGACAGAATCAAAATTCAAAATTTTTAGGCTTAGCAAAAAGACTTGGCCTTAAAGAAGTCCACCTCATTTTAATGGCCAAAAAACTTCTTAACTCTTCTATAAATTATCAAAATTACTCAATATACGATCTCGTTAACTTAAAACGATCATTTGACCTTGTTTTTTGCGGAGACCTGATTGAACACCTAAAAAACCCCGTAGAAGCAACGGAGCAGTTGTATCTTGCAACAAAAAAACTTTGCATAATAACCCTTGCAACATTGTCGGGATCAAAAAAAGCCAATTGGTGGCTCAAACTTTTAAATCTAAGCCCTTCTTTTAAAGATAGGATTGTAACTTATTGGGGAGACAGGGGTGGAACTTTCTTTCACTTTTCCCCAGAGGCTTTCAAAAAACTCGCGTTGGCAAGCGGGTTTTCAAAGGTTGAAATTGTTTCGAGATTCAATCTGAAAAATTTCAAAACCAACACAGACGTCCCGCACGTCGTTTACCATTGCTTCAAATAAAATGAAAGTTCTTGGCATATCGCTTGGACATGATACAAATTTTGCCATCGTTGAAGATGGTAAGGTAAAAGCCGCAATAGAAGCCGAAAGATATTTTAGGAGAAAACGTTATAAACTAAATTGTCTTACACTTGAACCAAAAAAAATCCAAAGCACCTTTCAGTATGTAGATACAGCCGAGCTTGAGTCCTTTTTAAAAAACGAGCTTACGCCAAGGTGGGGTAAAAACTTTGATGCTATAGCAGTACAAAACCAAGGCAGAAAAGAAGAATTTGAAAATTTTAAGATAATTTTAAAGAAATTGGGCTTCTCATGGTTAAATTTTAACCACATTGATCATCATCTAAGCCACGGCTCTCTTGCTTTCTATACGTCGCCATTTACCAAGGCTCTTATACTAAGCTATGACGGCTCGGGCAATGACGGCCACACAATTGTATTTTCTGCAGACAACGCTTCGGGATTAAAATATTTGGAAAATAATTCAATTGAATTTGGAAAGAATTACAACAATCTTGGATATCTCCTGGGAATAAAACCTGAAATTTGCGGCACAACTTCCGGCAAGACAATGGGGCTTTGTTCTTATGGCCAAGTACGAAAAGAATGGCTGCCCTACGCCAAAAAATACATCGAAAAATACCTTAAACTACCCTACCTTGATAATCCAAATAAAGAATTAAATAGTTATGGAAAATTTTTCCGTTCAAATGCCGTCGCCCTTGCGGATATTCCTGAACTTTCTAAATACACAAGGCCAACCTCAAAACCAGATTCACTTAGTTGGTTTAAATGGTTCTCTTATCAATTTTTAGGAAGAGTTTCAAATAAAAATTTTGAATTCCCGAACCTAGACAATAAAGATGCCCAGGATTTAGCCCAAACCGTCCAGCACGCCTGGACAGATGAAGTTCTTAAACTCCTAAAAAAATGTGAAGGAGTCTCCGAAAACCTTTGTGTTATAGGAGGATGTGCTCTAAACGGAATAACAAATTATGCGATAGAACAATCTGGGATGTTTAAAAATATTCACTTTCTGCCAAATCCAACAGATTGTGGCCTTGCTTCAGGAGCCGCGCTTCACACCTATTGGAAAATTTCCGGCGAAAAATTCAATGGCTACGGGGAGTATTTTTCTCCCTACCTTGGTCTTGAAGCTTTTGATTTAGCAGAACTGCCAAAGCTAAAAAACCAATACCCAAGCAAGATTATTGATGAAAAAAATCTCCCAGATATTCTTGCCAAACTGTTATCGCAAGACATCATTGTCGGAGTTATAAGAGGCCGCTACGAAGTCGGGCCAAGAGCCTTAGGGAATCGCTCTATTTTATGCAATCCGTTAAATCCGGATATGCGTGATATTTTAAACGATAAAGTGAAGCATAGAGAATGGTATCGTCCTTTTGCTCCGGTTGTAACCGCCGAAGATTCTCATAAATATTTTACGGCTCAAAATGATGTGCCTTATATGTCTGTCATATGTTATACAAAACCGGAGTGGCAGAAAAAATTACCATCCATAACCCACGTTGACGGCTCGGCTCGGATACAAACAGTAAGACGACCTCATAATCAATTCTTGTACGACACCCTAAAGGCTTTTGAAAAAATAGCCGGCGTTCCAATTTTGTTAAATACATCCTTCAACCCGGCCGGAGAGCCAATACTAAATTATTGCTCCGTGGGGTTGGAAATGTTGACAAAAACAAAACTGGATATGGTTTTGATCAATAATGAATTGTTTGTTGCTCCTGGCAACGAAAAGCTTTTAAATAAAATATAAGCAAAAATGAAAAGAATCATACAATTTTTAATCAGAAAATCCGCCTCTGCAGCCTCAAGAGTAATCAAACTGCCGGTTGCGGAACGAATAGCAAAACTATCATTGATTCTTTGGAAAGAAATCTCCTGGGGCCTAAAACCAAAGGATGGAGTACATCTCTTAACAATGATGTATAAATTTTTACAGGAACAAATAAGCTTCCAGGCAACCCGCTATAACAAAGGGGTTCATCCAAAACATCGCCTGATGGATTATCATCGTTTTTTTTATTCCAGACTAAAACCAGAAGAACGAGTAATAGATATCGGTTCTGGCATAGGCGCTTTAGCATATGATATGGCCAAACATGGCAAGGCTAGGGTTGTTGGCATGGAACTTTCTCCTAAAAATCTAAAACAGGCGGAAAAAGAATTTTCACATCCTTTGGTAACTTATATTCTTGGGGATGCCCTAAAAAGCCTCCCCAACGAAACCTTTGATACCGCGGTTATGTCCAATGTCCTTGAACATTTTAAAGATAGAGTTGGTTTTCTCAAAAAAGCCCAGGCGCAACTAAGGCCCAAGCGCTGGCTCTTACGAATACCAAGATACGACAGAGAATGGCTTGTACCTCTAATGGACGAACTTGGTATTGATTCCAGGCTCGATAATACTCACTTCATTGAATACACGCCAGAAACCCTTGAGGCCGAATTAAGCCAAGCGGGCCTTAAAATTAAATATGTTGAATCTAGGTGGGGTGAATTTTGGTGTGAAGCCATCCCAAAATAAATGAATATTTTTAAACTCTCCAAAACAATTATTTCTCACTTGCGGGCCGGCCTCGAAAAACCCTACTCAAGGCTAATGGTTATGTCAGAAGGCTCTGGCTGGAGCCTTGACATAGACGCCAAGGAAACAGCTGACGCGGCAAAAAGAATTGGTATTGGGTCTTATGTTGTTGAACCAAGACCATGGAAAACAAAACAATGCGTGCATATAACATCGCAATTTTTGTTTTCCTACCCAGCTTTTACAACCATGAGCAAAAGAATGTCTGTTGATTTTTTCCATGGCTATTCGGGATTACAGGAAAATTTTGAAAAACCCCTGGAGGCTTTGCTAAATTTTCCCGGAGAATCTTTACGCGTGCGCGTATCCAATTCTCTAACAGAACAATGGATTCTAAACGCTGGAGCTTCAAAAAATATTATTTATCGGATACCGATTGGAATTAGGATAGAGTGGTTTCCTCTTACAACCATGCTTATGCGTCAAAAATCGCGAAAAGAACTAGATATCCCAGAAGATTCTTTTGTTGTCGGATCATTTCAAAAAGACGGCATAGGTTGGAACGAGGGCCTTGAGCCAAAAATGATCAAAGGGCCGGATGTTTTTTTAGAAACCCTATCCAAAGCAAAAAAATATATTCCGAACCTATTTGTGCTTTTATCGGGACCAGCAAGGGGTTATATTAAAAACGGATTAAGAAAGATAAATATTCCCTTTAAACATTCTTATCCTTCAAAATACAAGGATATTAGCAGGCTCTACCAAGCCCTGGATGCTTACTTAATTTCTTCTCGGGATGAAGGCGGGCCAAAGGCCTTTTTAGAATCCCTAGCTTCTGGCATACCACTGGTTTCAACACGTGTGGGGCAAGTCTTTGATCTGGCAACCCACGGCAAAAATGCTCTTTTGTCAGATCCGGAAGATATAGCAACCCTAAATGAAAATCTTATTTTAGTATCGCAGATGAACGAGTCTGAAAAAATAAGTTTAATCGCAGAAGGCCGCTTTATAGCAGAAAAATACACCCACGAAAACTTGGACAATTTATGGAGAAAAATTTTCAACGAACATGTCGTTTTTTGATTATTTTCTAAAATTAAAATCAGGGCCAGATATTGTCTTTTTATACGAGTTCCACAAACCGCCTTATGGGGGTGGCAATCAATTTCTTTTAGCATTGAGAAAAGAAATAATAAAACAAGGCTATTCTATCGGCAGCTCTCCAGGCTCGAAAACCAAAGCTGTTTTAATGAACTCTTTTAATTTTGACCAGTCGCTGCCAAAAAGATGGAAGAAAGTATTCCCAAACCTACATATAGTTCACAGACTCGGCGGTCCAATAGGGATTTATAGAGGAACAGACATAAAAATAGATAAACAAACTCAAAAAATTAACAGCGAATTTGCAGATGCAACTATTTTTATTTCAAATTTTAGCGCAAACAAGTATATGGAGATTGGTCTCAAATTCAAAAATCCAAGAGTAATTATAAACACCATTGATCCTGAAATTTTTAATCAAAAAGAACGAATTACCGCGCCCGATGGCAAAAGAAAAATTAAGCTTATAGCCACGGCTTGGTCAGATAATCCAAAAAAGGGCGGACCGATTCTTGAATGGTTAGATAAAAATTTAAACCAAAACCGATACGAGCTTACATTTGTCGGCCGTACAAAAGCCGCTTTCCGCCAGGCTAAAGTCTTGCCGCCGGTGCCATCCGAAGAAGTTGCAAATATACTAAAGCAACACGATATCTATATAGCTGCAAGCGAAGACGACCCTTGCAGCAATGCTCTCTTGGAAGCTTTGGCCTGCGGATTACCTGCCGCATACCGCTCTTCCGGCGGACATCCCGAGATAGTTAAAGAAGCCGGAGTTGCCTTTAATGACGGGCCAAGCCTTTTAGAAGCCGTAGAAAAAATATCTAAAAAAATTGACTCGTATAGGAACAAAATAAATCTTTCCAACTTATCGGAGACTGCAAAAAAATATTTAGAGATTTTATGCCAAAATCAATGATAATAAACAAAATTCCAAGATTTATACGCGTATTGATGCCGAAAAAACTAAAAAGAGCCGGCTTGCATCTATACTTGAAATTAATAATGCGAGACTGCCCTGGCAAGAAAGACACCCCCCGCATCAGCTTTGCTGGCATACTTCCAAAAGAGGGTTCGTTTATAAGAGGGGGTAAGGTAAAACTAACTCATCTGCGAAAAAGGTTTGGTGAATATCAAAGAAACTTCAATATTTTATATTTAGTGTCAAGCACCCTGCCTGGATTTCCTGACATTTGGGTTTCTGAAGCAAAAAAAGCCGGTGTAAAAATCGTATGGAATCAAAACGGAATTGGTTATCCGGCATGGGCCCCAAAAACTTGGCAAAGCATTAACGAAACAATGAAACCTTTAGCCCAGGCAGATTTCGTGGCATACCAAAGCCGCTTTGCAAAAAAATGCGCGGATGAATGGGTAATACAAACTAAAAGTCCTTATGACATAGTAACAAACTGTGTAGATACAAAACTTTTCAGACCGCCAGAAAATAATTTACCTCAAAAACCAATCAAACTGCTCATAATGGGCACCCACATGACAAAAGAAAAAGTTTTTATACCTCTTGAAACGTTAAGAATCCTTTTAAATCGGGGTTTGGAAGCAACCCTTGCAATAATAGGGCCTTCCGAGTGGAAAGATGCAGAAAATGACATAACCAAAAAAATATCGGAATTGAGACTAGAAAATAAAGTTTTGAGACGCGGAAAATTCCTTCAACATGAAGCTCCAGAGCTTTACAGAACATCACATATTTTTATCCATCTAAAACATATGGATTCATCGCCAACGGCGATACTTGAAGCCATGAGTTCGGGTCTGCCAGTTATAGGATCAAAAAGCGGTGGCGTCGCAGAATGGATCGCCCCAACAGCCGGCATTTTATTAGACGTGCCTTTATCTTGGGAAAAACTTTATTATCCAAAACCGGAAGCCGTGGCCGATGCGGTTGAGTTAATCTCAAAAGATTTGCAAAAATGGAGTATTGGCGCAAGAAAACATGCTGTCGCAAACTTTGACTCTATCCAATGGGTTGATAAACATGAGGAAATCTTCAAACGTGTCCTCAAAACCAACTAACGCGCCTCAAATAAGCGTAATGATGCCCGTCTACAACGGAGCTAAATTTGTTGGAAATGCTATCAAGAGCATCCTCAATCAAAGCTACAAAGATTTTGAGTTTGTTATTGTCGACGATGGCTCAACCGACAATACTGTAGATGTCATAAATCAATTTAAGGATAAAAGAATCAAACTCATCAGAAACCAACACCTTGGTTTACAAAAAACTCTTAATATTGGTCTTAAAGAAAGCAATGGGCTTTATATAGCCAGAATGGATGCAGACGATGAAAGCCTGCCAGAACGCCTAAAACTTCAGAAAGAATTTTTGGATAACAATCCCCTAATTTCCTGCGTCGGCACTAGAATAATTGCCGTATTTGATGATAAAAACGTTTCTAAAATTTCCTGGAGACCAAAAACTCCGGTTGCAACAAAATTTATTTCATTATTTGAAACGCCAATATTTCATCCAACGGCAATGTGCCGCTCGGAAATCATAAAAAGATACGGCTATAATGAATCTTTGCCACGATCTGAAGATTATGATATCTGGAGCAGAATGCTTGCCGATGGATTAAAAATTACAAATCTGCACCAACCGCTTCTAACATACAAAATTCATAAAGAATCTTTTACCAAGAAAGCCGGCAAAACAAATCTTGATACCGTTTCAAATATCACTCTCCAAAATATGCAAAGGTACACCAAACTTTCCGAGCAAGAGATTGACACCGTTAAAAAATACCGAAGCGGTTATCCCCTCTCGCTTGACCAATGGTTTATTTTTTTCATTCTTTGCCTGAAACTTTTCTTTGAATTTTATCGCAAAGAGACTGTCAATCTTAAAGAAGCCCCAACACTCCTGCGTATCGTGGCTTCGTTAATCTTCAGAACCGCCAAAAGATCTATTTTTGGTTAAAAATACTTTTATTAATACCAGAAGCTATTACCAAGGCATAAAATAATGCCGGCCCAGAACTTTTCTTTACATCTTCAGAAAAAGCCGACCACGATCTTCCGGGATAATCTGCTCGGTTTGTAAGATTTTCCTTACGCTTTATAAGCAAAGGCCAAGTCAAAACCTTCCAGTGTAAAAACCAGCTTGACCAACCGCCAAGGCCATAAAGCTTCACATCCGCATCTGGAAACAATTTGGTAATCTTTGATATTGTGCTTGGCGTATACTGACGAATGCCGTGAAAAAGATACAAAGCCAAAGTTGAAGCAGCTGGGATAAGATGAATTTGCAAAAACGGCTTTGGATTTTTCTTTAAAGATTCCGCTATGCGCCGGAAAAACAAAATATCGTAATCAATATGTTCCAGGGCCGATTGAGAAACAACCATATTTATTTGACCTTCAAGCAGGCTCTCTATATCTCCGGCCGTACCGACTTTATATTTTAAGCGAGGATCTTGCTTCATAAGCAAATTCCATCTATCTTGTCTTTTTGGCAAAGGATCAACCCCAAGGTAAGAAGATATGTTTTTGCCTCCCCATTTAAGAAAGCGTGGCCCATAACCACCCGGGCCACACCCGATATCAAGAATATTCAAACTGCCTATTTTTTTAGAGAATTTGTCCCAAGGCAAACTCATCCAAAATAAATGAGACCATTTTCGGGCCATAGACGCAGTTTTTTCTATGGAGAACCAATCTTCTTTTGAAACCTTTGGCCTAAACGAAATTGGCTTCAACCTTGGATCGCCATTCAAATTTGGCAACAAATTATTAATCACATTAACTAAAAGATAAATTGGCTTTTGCCATATTTTCAAACCCTTATCAGCGTTTAAATTATGAAATGAGCTTGAATTGTTATCCATTGAGTATTGGTGTCAGACGATCTATAAGAGCGTCTAAACTGTGGTTTTTAATAACATAATCACGGAGTTTTTCCCCAAGCAGCTCTTCCTCTTCCTTGTTTAAATCAAAAAGTCTTTCTAGTTTTAAAGCTAAATCATGACTATCTCCTTCCGAAAAAATGCATCGCTCGTCTATAACCCCCTCAAAGGATTTATTAGAAACAAGCACCGGCATCTCACAACTCATAGCCTCCAAAATTGTCTTATCAAGAGAGCCCGAGGCCGTAAAATTAACATATATCTTGTATCCATTGTATAAGGCATTTGCCTTTGAATACGGCACGCCATCCCTAAAGAAAACCCTCTCTGAAAGTTTGTAAATCTTAACCATCTCCTTCAAAAATTTAAGATATTTTTTATCTCTCAAAAGAGTGTCGCCAATAATATGAGCTTCAAATAAAACTGCCCTTTCTTTAAGTTCTTTTGCCGCTTCAATCAAAACCTCAATCTTCTTTACAGGACTAATTCTTCCAAAACAAAGCACCGAATTTTTAAATTTATCTGCCTTAAAATCTTTTTTAAATACAGCCGTGTCAACCCCAGCAGGCATTATCTGTGTTTTCTTAAAACGAGCGGTGTAGGAAAAAGGTGATGTACAAAAAACTTTATCCGAAAGAATAACCGCGATATTTGTCAAAATATTACCCTCAGTATGGTTTCTCCATAAGTAGATTCTTTTACCCAAAACTTTCCAAAGCAAACCTCCCAGCAAAACATAAATCTGGTTCATATGAACGAAAACGGCGTCGTAATTTTTTCTTTCTTCCCAAATATATTTATAAAATTTGAGTATGCGCGACAACTTTGAAGAACGATGCTCTTTTCCTAAAGAAAGAACTTTAACATTATTTGGAAGCTCTACCCTACCCATAAATAAACAAATGGCAACAAGCGAAGAAAATTTTGTTGAAAATCTCTCAAGCCAGGAGTGAAAAAAACCCAACAAATTGTCATCCTTATGAATCGTCTGTGTAAGAATAAGCAAACGCATCTTTTTAAATACAAAATTGCTTATACCATAAAGCGAACACATAAAGTCTCCAAATCTTCTCAAAATTGTTTTTTTTGCCATCCATATGCTCTAAAACAAGATTTGAGACCGCGCTTTTATTAAAATAACCGAGTTTGATAAAACCCTCGTCTAAAAGAACTCTGGTTATCTCTTTTTTTAAGGGATCTTCTTTTATCCATCTATGTAAAGGAATTGCAAAACCCTTTTTTGGCCTAAATAAAATCTCTTCGGGCAAAATGCCCCTCATGGCTTCTTTAAATATGTATTTCGTCTTAAAACCACGAAGCTTGTAAGAAAAAGGCAGTTTGGCAATAAACTCAACGAATTTGTAATCAACTAACGGAGCCCTGGATTCAAGCGAAACGCTCATTGTGCATCTATCAACTTTCGTAAAAAACATATCCGGCAGCAATGAAGAAAACTGTTCAAACGATAAGGCCTCCAAAGGATCATCCCCATCATATTCGTCTATTTTTTCTTGACGCAGATTCCTAGCGCTTATATTTTTTATAGATTTACTGAAGTTCTTGTCGTAAATAAAAGAATGTAAAATTTCTTCTGTAAAACCGCCGGTCATACTCATAAAAATATCAAGTGGCGATTTATTGGTTTTGGCTTGAGTTTCAAAAAACCTCTTTAACTTATGAAGGTATCGAATGGAACTTTCCCTTTCATCGATGTTTGGAATAAAACTGCTTAAAGCGGATAAAAAACCACGCAAAATCTTTGGCATCGCAACATAAAGACGCGCAAGTTTTAAAGCCTTATACCACTCATACCCAGCGAAAAGTTCGTCTCCCCCGTCTCCGGTAAGGGCAGCTGTAACATGACTACGGGTTGCTTGGGCAACATAATACGTTGGAATTATTGAAGCATCGGCAAATGGCTCATCAAGATACCAAACTAATTTAGGTAAAATCTTAAAAACATCCGGCTTTATAATAAACTCGTGATGATTGGTTGAAAATCTTTTTGCGACAATAGAAGCGTAGGCAAGTTCTGAAAAATCTTTTTCGTCAAAACCGACGGAAAAAGTTTCAACAGGCTTAGAAGAATTTTGAGCCATCATTGCAACCACAGCGCTTGAATCAACTCCGCCAGAAAGAAAAGCTCCTAAAGGCACGTCGGCCACCATCCGAGAAACGACAGATTCTTCAAGTTTTTCTCTAAGCTTAGCCTTTGCTTCTTCTTCGCTAAAATTGGCTTTTGGTTTAAAAGAAAGTTCCCAGTATTTTTTAATACCGACCACCCCTTCTTTATTTACAACCACTATATGTGCAGGCTCCAGCTTCTGAATGCCGTTTATAATTGCATATGGAGCCGGAACTCTGCCAAGGACAAGATAATAATGTAGTGCTTCTGGATTAATATCACGACTGACCGTTTTATTTTCAAGAAGAGCTTTCATCTCAGAAGCAAAGATTATCTCTTTTTTATTGTGGAAATAATACAAAGGTTTTTCGCCAACTCTATCTCTGGCAAGAATCAATTTCTTGTTTTTATCATCCCATAAAGCTATCGCAAACATACCATTCAAATAAGAAACAAAATCTTCCTTATATTCCTCGTATAAATGAACAATGGTTTCCGTATCGGATCTTGTGTAAAAAGAATGCCCTCTTTTTTCCAGTAAATCTCTTAATTCTTTGAAATTGTATATCTCTCCGTTAAAAACAACCCAAATTGTTTTATCTTCGTTGTGTATGGGTTGATCTCCGGTTTTTAAATCAATAATCTTTAAACGCCTAATGCCGAGTCCAACCCTATCAGAAAAATAAAAACCGTCGCTGTCCGGACCGCGATGAATTAAAGCCTTGGCCATCTTCTCAACCAGGGAACGATCAGGTAAAGAATCAAACCTAAATTGTCCCGCAATCCCGCACATATCTACCTTCTATTTTTAATAACGGCTCTTTGCCACATATTAATAATTGTATTAACGCTTTTATCCCACCCAAATTTGTCTTCTATGTTTTTAATCAAATCTTTTAGCAATGTTGTTCTTAAAGTTTCATTCTCCAAGAGTGTTTTTAACTTTGAAACGCAAGTAGCTTCGTCGTTAATATCAAATAAAAGCCTCTCGTCTTTAATTATAGAAACGGCGCCGGTTGTGCGGGACGCCAAGGTCGGCACGCCAGCCATCGCGGCTTCTATAATCACCTTACCAAAACTCTCATGCAAAGAAGGCAAAACAGCAATCAAAGCCGTTGAATAATAATCCATCAAAACCCCATGAGGCACCAAACCTACAAACGAAATTAGTTTTTGTATATCTAACTTTTTAGAATATTCTTTCAGACTATTAGTTTCCGGGCCGTCTCCGACAATAACCAAACGGACTTTATCTATATCATTTGCTAATTTTTTTATAACCCTCAAGAGAAAATCAATATTTTTTAATTTAACCAATCTCCCTACAAAAATTATCTTTTTCTCGTTGGGATTTGATTTTTTAGATTCTTTATTTTTGATCTTAAATTTTTCTAAATCAACCGGCGTAGGAATGACAAAAACCTTCTCCTCATCAACTCCTATTGTTTTAAGCTTTTCTTTTATAACCGGACTAACAACCCTGACGCAATCAGCTCTTCTTGAAATAAATTTGCCAATAATCAATAAAGGCCTGTTTATAAGCCTTTCATTTATCCAATAATTATTGTTTAAAAAATCTCCATGCCAATTTACAATCAAAGGAACGCCAAAACGTAATTTCAAAAAATAACCGACAATCCCATATATCATCGGGTCCTGGGTATTTACAACGTCAATTTTGTAATCCAGAACCGCTTTAATAGCTTTTTTGAGTAAGCTTAAAAAAATACTCAATGATCCAGAACCTCCCGAAGGAATTATAATTAGATTTCCGATAATTTTAAATGAGTATTTATTTTTTGGGGCCTTTACCAAAACAATCAACTTTTCGCAACCATTGGCATAGGCAATATGACGATCCAAAACATCTCCACCGCCTTGAGGATTAAAAAAACCAATATCCGAACTTACAACTAAAACCCTCATGTGATTTTCTTTTTAGCCCAAAAACAAACGCTTAAAAAGAATCTTTCTCGAATATCGTCTGGCATTGCCCTGACATATTTTGAAACTAAAAATTCCCAACTCGACAAATCGGCCGCAAGTTTCTTAGATAAACTGTCATTTCTATCCAAATTCTTAATAAACTGCTTATGATCTGGCATATTATGATAAGTGATTTCTTCAATTTCCGTCCCGTATTTTCTGATCAAATTATCAACTTTTTTTTCATCAAGATGACGCACAAACTTTTTGGCCGGAAGCAAAAACGGCAAATAATTTCCAAAAAAAACATGAAGCCTTTCTCTAAAAGAAGACGGCCTCATTGAATGACCGCGATCATAAAAATGAACAATACGACCATTGGTTTTAACATAATCAATGCTGTTTTTTAAAAAAGCTTCAAGATTTTTAACATGTTCTAAAACGCTAAAAGAAGCGCAAACATCAAAATAACCAGCTGTATACGCCCTAAGTCTTTCCTCCCCAAATTGATTAAAAAACTTTACATTCGCTAATTTCCTAAAATCCTTAAGGCTGTCTTTTGGGCCAAATCCAATCGGCTCAACTCCAACGTATTCGACAAGAGGATATTTTTTAACTAAATATTCAAATGGGGTTGTTGAGCCAACTCCAAGCTCAAGAATTCTGAATGGCTTATTTGGGGTTATAAAAGTCTCTATTTTTTGCACAACCAAAACTTTCGGGTTCATAGAAGCTTATTTATTAATTTCCAATGCATATCTAATACCTCTTCCCAAGTCTGATCCATGGATAAACTTTTAACCTTCCCAACCGCCTCTTTATAAAAATTATCGTCAAAAAATCTTTCAAGCTTCATCTTAAACTCATCTTCATTATTCGGATCAAATAAAAATTCTTCGGGAAGTTTAACCGTTAACCCATTTTCTTTGCTTAGCAAGACCGGCTTTCCTAAAGATAAGCTCTCAAGAATGAAATTTGGATTAAACTCTGTCAGTGCCGGACCAACGCACACCAACGACGATTGAATATGCTCAAACAACTTTTCTTGAGGCATTTTTGGCAATATGCGCATGGCTTGCGAAAACTTACTTTTTTTAATCATTCCCTTTAAAATCTCTTCATCGGGGCCATCACCAATCAAGACCAACTCGCCCTTCCCAAGACTTTTACGAATCCTTTCGAACACCCCAATCACTAAATATAAATTTTTGTAAGAAACAAACCTGCCGGCAAATAAAACTTTAGGTTGGCGCTTTAAAGAAGCCGATAAAGATTCTTTTTTCAGAAAAGGGTTAAATATAAGCTCAATTTTATCTTTTGATATTTCATAATAGTTCACATAAAGATCCCTTAATAAAAAACAGTATGTGACAATTTTATCGGTCCTACCAAGCATAAACCGAATTGCCCTAAACAAATAAGGCTTATCCACCAGATAAAATTTATCTTTATAATATTTTGTAATAGAAACAAACCTCTTTCCCTTTTCCACAACCCTCTCCCATATCGGATCGCCCCCAATGCGGACAATAAATCTTTTCCCAAAAAGTTTGGCCGTAAGAAACGCCGGCATTCCAGCCGCTGTCACATCAAAAGCATAAATGACCGAAGCATCAAATGAAGAGAAAAAAACCTTTACCGAATAAATAAACCAACGTAAAGGTTTAAATATTTTCCTTGAAATTCTCTTTACCGAAAATTTAAAATTATCACCTTCAGGGTTTTCTCCATAAGTCACCACAACAACTTTGAATCCCCTTTCGGTAAGCATCTCTGCAATCTTGCGACAATGTATAGCTGGACCACCAACATCTGGATAAAAAACCCCCGTTGCCAAAACAATCTTCATTTGATTAAACATATATTCGTGTGCTTATATATTAAGTAATACTATGCCACAAAACCTTAAAAATAAAGCCCCAAAGCCAACCGTCGCAATAGTTGGAATTGGAAGGTGGGGAAAAAATTTAATAAGAGAATTTGATAAATTAACAAAGATTTCGGCTTGTTGTAATCGCGGAAATAAACAAGAAATCGAATGGATGAAAAAAAATTATCCCGGTATAAAATTAACCACGGATTATACTTCCCTTTTGAAAGATAAATCTATAAATGCTCTTGTTATAGCCACTCCCATAAGAACCCATTTTGAACTTGCAAGAAAAGCCCTTGAGGCCGGCAAAAATGTTTTTGTTGAAAAACCACTAACAAACGATGTATCCAAAGCAAAAAAGCTTGTTCTGTTGGCCAAAACAAAAAAACGGCTTCTTTTTGTCGGTCACACATTTGTTTATCATGAAATAACTGAAAAGTTAAAAAAACTCCTAGCAAATGAAGATGCCATAAGTTGTTATTTCAACTGGAATAAGCTCGGAAGCTTCCATGAAGATATTCTTTGGAACCTTGCCTGTCATGACATTGCCGTAATTTCCTATTTACTTGGCAGACCAACCAAACTTTCTATTATTAATTCAAATGGGTTTATTAGTCCAAGCGATATTATTTCAATAAAAGGCAGTTCCGGAAAAAATAAGAATTTCTTTATCAATATAAACCGAGTTTCCAACATAAAAAATAAAACTGCCGTGATTATAACCAAAAAAAATTGTTTTATCTGGGAAAACGACGAACTTTATAGTTTAGACAGAAGCGGAAATATTAAAAAAATATATAAAACGGCTAAAACTCCCCTTGAACTTGAATGCAGCAATTTTGTTGAATCTCTTAAACAACAAAAAAATGCTCTTTCAAATGGAGCATTTGGCTTAGCCGTTGTAGAAACCCTCGCTAAGATAAAGCAACCCTCTCGTTAGCCACCCTCTTTTCAACCCCTTCCATTTCGTTGATTATTCTTTCAACTTCTTGGGCTGCCTGAACGCAAGTTCCTATTTTACCAGAAAAAACCCTTACTATATTTGGAGCAACCCTATCAACCAAAGTTGGTCTTTTATCTGTTTTATCAACGTTAGCCAAAACTGTTCTGACAGTATACATAGAACCGACATGCTCGGCTTGTTTTATCGCAGGAATAAACTCGGCGGCTGAATCTATAAATAAAGAAAAGTTCGTTATGGGTGGATTTTTAATTACCCCTCGATTTAACAAGGGTATAAATTCAGATGGTATTTCCGGGTGCTTACCGACATTACTATGATGAATTGCATGAACGACGTTGCCCATCAAAAACAAATTTGTCTTTCCAAAAGGATCAACGCACATAAATGGTCCATCCATTATAACTATGCTTTTATTCTTAAACTGATCGGGTAGCTTTATAACTATTTTCTCACAAAGTTCATATTGATAATCTTGAGACGGTATTCCAAGGCTCTCTGTAAACTCATTATTATCTGCGTACATGCACAAAACAATAAAATCATATTTTTTGATAGACTGAGCGTCAGCCTTGGTGTTCAATAAAACTCTAACTCTTGATGCGTTTAATTTTTTCCAGCAAAGCTCTTTTAACTTTTCTAAATCAACGAGAGACTCTTTAACCTTTAACTTAGCGCCAACCTTCGTATCGCTGACTAATCCCAACTCGCAATGTTCATGTTCAAGTCCATACTCCAAACATGTTTTCATAAATTGGTCCCCGGAAACAAAACTTTTTTCTTTAGCAATACAATAATGATGATCAAAATCATCAATAATAGCTGGCCTATATTCACCGGCAAAAGACTCTTGAGCTGATAAAGATTCTCTTATTGTTTCTGGGCTTCTTGGATAATGATATCCCCTATGGAGCCTGAACTGATTTATACCGGAAGCTGCCTGCAAGATATCGCCGTGTTTTTCGAATAAATCAACGGAATGACCACTTTTGGCCAATCTTGTGGCCGCCGTAACGCCAAAAATCCCAGCTCCTACTACTGCGATCTTCATGTCATTGAATCGAATATTTTTTTCATTCGCATAGCAATATTACTCCAATCATAATTTGAGTCAACTAAATTTTTACCGCCCAACGCTATATTTTCATAAAGCTTCTTATTTGATAACAAGAGCTTTATTTTAGATGCTAAATCTTTAGGATCATCAACCTTACAAAAAAGACCTGTTTTTTGATCTTCCAAAAAATCTGGTATCCCGCCAACCCTTGTTCCGATAACAGGCAATCCTACCGCCATAGCCTCTAAAAAAGAACTCCCAAGACCCTCGGCTCTGGAAGGACGGACAAATACATCACCGGCTTTTAGAAAAGAAGCAACATCATCCGGTTCTATTAAACCAAGAAAATCAACAAAACTTTCAATCTTAAGCCTTTTGGCTAAGTCTCGCAATTTGGACTCGTCTGGCCCGCTGCCGGCTATAGCAAGTCTCAAATCCCTATGCCCATCAGCAACTAAAATGCCCATAGCCTCAATAAGAGTATCCATACCGTTTTTGTAGGCCAAGCGTGATGTGCTAATTATCAAAGCTTCGTTCTTTTTAGCTTTAAATTTTTTGAAGACAGAAGTGTTTTTAATTTTTTGAAAATCCACCCCATTGGGAATAACCTCAATGGTCGTTACGGCGCCATGCCGAATGGCAAAATTCTTAAGATATCTGCTAATAACTTGAATGTAATCTGCGCGTCTGAAAATTTGGCGCCACAACGGATAAAATATACCTATCTTTTTTAAAATAAGTTCTTCCGGATCTCCCTCCTGCAGCGTTAATAACATTTTTGTTTTAGGCCTTACAATCTTAAAAAATAATGCTCCAAAGGCTCCCTGCACAGCCATGATAACCCATAAAACATCTGGCCTTTTCTCTCTAAAGGCTTTCAGAAAAACAGCAAACGGCAAAATGATCTTATCAAAGGAAGAACCAAACCCAACCCTTTCAATTGCGACCGATCCAATCCTTTCTTTTGAGGGAAGTTTTGAGTCTAATCTGGCACAGATTAGACTAAAATCATAGTTGTCGCCCAGACGGTCGGTAATTTCTCTAACCGCAAGTTCAGCCCCACCAATTAGAGGTAAATAAGCAGTAGAAACAATCAAAATTCTCTTTTTTTCGCCCTTTTGATTGAAACTCATGGGTGTTTATTTTTTATGGACCAAAAAAATAAAGTATAAAGAGCCCATAAAATTTTTGAATTATCTGCCTTTTTATTTTTATGTTCTGCAAACAATCTGTCCACCTCGTTAAAATTAATTATCCCTCCCCACTGTGTTTTTGCTCCACCCATTAAATCCAAAAGACTTTTCCCCAAATCCTGGCGGAACCATTCTCCAATGGGGATTTCAAATCCCTGCTTTCTGTAATTTAAAACGAAATCTGGCAACAAACTTTCAAAAGCGAGTTTCCCGAGATTTTTCAATTTGCCGTTTTTAAACCGAATTGAAGCTGGAATCCTAAACATATACTCACAGAGCCTATAATCCAAGAAAGGAGATCTGACTTCCAGAGAATTCCACATACTTGCCAAATCAACTTTTGTGAGCATGTCATTTGGCAAAGAAAACTCCAAATCGACAAGCAAAGCTTCTTCCAAAGATCCTTCCTCCTTAAAAAATGAGAGATATTCTTTTTTGGGATGTAATTTCAAACCTATTAAAAGTTTGTCCGTTTCTGAAAAAATTGATGTCCATATAAAATGCCTCTCTGCCAAAGATGATGAAGATCCCTGCCTGAATTTTTCTGCCTTACGAATCAATTCGCCAAAACGACTCTCTCTGCTTACTGGCAAAAAAGATGCAGCCTTTGAAAGAAGACCAACTAATGAATTCCTACCAAAAATATGCCCTCTATATTTGTTGTAGCCGACAAAAATTTCGTCTCCCCCATCGCCCGACAAAGCAACCTTAACTTTCTTTCTTGTTATTTTGGATAACAAAAAGGTTGGAATTATTGAAGAATCGGCAAACGGGTCATCAATTTCAGAAAGAACTTCGGGGATTAATTCCTTTATGGTTTTCTGACTTATTACTTCGCTGTTATTTTTAACCCCAAAATATTTTGCGACCATTTTGGCTTGAGGTAATTCGTTAAAAAATCCCACTCCCTCAAACCCAATGCTGAAAGTTTCGGCTGAACCAGCCAACTCTTTCATAAAACCGACAACAACGCTGGAATCAAACCCCCCGCTTAAAAAAGCCCCCAAAGAAACATCGGAAATTAACCTCCGCTCAACAGCATCTTTTGTCAGTTTATAAATTGTCGGAGCTATTTCTTCTTGTTCAAAATTATTATTAATTTCTCTTGGCGCTTGCCAGTACCTTTGTTTTTTAACACCGAATTTATCAATTGTCAGAAAATGCCCAGGCTCCAATTTAAAAATCTCTTTATAAATGGTAAGTGGGGCAGGAATAAATCCATAAGTAAAATAAAAAGCTAAAGAATCAGTATTAAAATCGGGTTTTACATTAAGCCCCCCAAACAAAGCATCTATCTCTGAACCGCAAAGAAAAGTTCCATTTTGAAAAGTCCAGTAAAGGGGCTTAACTCCCAATCTGTCCCTTGCTACAAAAAGCCTCTCTTTATTTTTATCCCAGAGTGCAAAAGCGAACATGCCGTTTAATTCAGAAAGGCAATTAGTCCCGACTTCTTCGTATAAATGAACAATCGTCTCTGTGTCGCTTGCCGTTTTAAAGAAATGGTTCTTTTTCAACAAACGTTCTCTTATTTCATGAAAGTTATAAATCTCCCCATTAAAGACTATGGCAATCGTGCCATCCTCATTAAACACCGGCTGGTCGCCGGTTTTAAGATCTATAATCGAAAGCCTTGCGCTGCCCAGAGCGATATTACCATCATGAAAAAAATCCTGATTATCTGGGCCTCGGTGAATAATCGGCTTTATCATCGCCCGAATAATATCTGGGCTGATTTTTTCTTGTGATGTATTAAAAATACCCGCTATACCGCACATCCTTGTTAAACCCGAGTTAATTGCCGGCCCGGTAGTGAATAAATGCTGGCTGTTCTGAAAATCAATTTCATATTAAGCTTTCTAAGTTCGCGTTCTGATTTGATTAAAAGCTCTACTACTGGGTATATTCAATGATGTCCCACTATACAATATAAATGATTATTGAATCAATTAAATGAAGCTTGAAATAACAGGAAAAATAGTTTTTTTAATAACCGAGTCAGACTGGGGAGGGGCGCAGAGGTTTTTGATCGAATTTTTACCCCGTTTTGTCAAATCCTATCCGGAAATTGAAATTGTGGTTGCAGCCGGGGGTAAAGGCTACATCATGGGAGAACTCCAGAAAAACGGGATACGTTTTGTAAATATTCCAAACCTTACCTCTTCCCATTTTTCTCCCCTAAAAGATATTGGGGCCTTTTTGAAAATAATAAAATTATTAAAATCGGAATGTCCTGATATATTTTTCCTTTTAAGCACCAAGGCTGGATTTTACGGGTCCTTAGCTTCGATTATCCATAAAATTATTGGTGGAAAAAAATTAAAGGTTTTTTACAGAATCGGAGGTTTCGCTTTTACAGAAGATTTAAGTCGTCTCCGCAAGTTAGTCTATCTTTGGATAGAAAAATCAACATCGTGGCTGAAAGATATTATCATCGTTAATTCTCAAAATAACTTTGATTTGGCTATAGATAAAAAAATAACCAACCCCGATAAATTAAGGCTCGTGCGCAACGGAATAGATTTAAAAACTTTCCAAAAAATACTTTACGAACGCGACGAAGCCAGAAATAAATTGGGCTTAAAAACCAAAGGCAAAACCGTTATAGGAACCATTGCCAATTTTTATAGAAATAAGGGCCTGGATAATCTTGTTAACTCTGCTTTTTATCTACTTGAACGAAACCCTGCTTTAAGAGAAAATCTTCTTTTTGTCATAATCGGAGATGGCCCCGAAAAAAAACTTATCGAGGGCAAAATAAACGTTCGCGATTTGAACAATCTTTTTGAATTAAAGGGGGCCATCCCAAATGCAGCTTCTTATCTTAAAGCGTTTGATGTTTTTGTTCTTCCGTCCCTAAAAGAAGGTTCTCCTTGGACAATAATAGAAGCAATGGCGGCAAAATTACCCATAATAGCCACCGCCGTAGGCGGCATTCCCGAAATAATAGAAGATAAAAAAAATGGCCTGCTTATAGAACCGGCCGATAACGAAGCCTTGGAACAGGCAATGTTATCATTGCTGAGCGATAAAAATTACCGCCAAGTGTTGGCCCAAGAGGCTTACAATAAAACGAGCCAATTTTCAATTGAACTGATGGTTCAACAATTCAGCGAGCTTATTATTGAAGCTCTTGAATAAACTTCTCTGCTTCTGCTTTAAAATTTGGATCAAGCTCGGCTGCTCTTTGAGCTTCTCTTTTTGCCTCTTCAAGCCTGCCAAGTTGTCTGTAAACACTCGCTAAATTTGCGTGATAACTTGGTTCGTTTGAATAAATTTCAATCGCCGCTTCATAAACCTCGGCAACCTTATCAAAACGACCAACCACTCCATAAATTCTTGCTAGATTATTCATGTCAGCCGGCGTTCGCCACTCATAACCAAGTTCAATGGCTTTCTCTATTTCTCTAACACCATCGTCAAACCTTTGAACTATCATCAATGCCAAACCTAAAGTCCAATGCCCCCTAGCATTATCGGGATTAAATTCTGAAGCTTTACGAAACAAAGCAAGGCCGGCTTCGGTTTCGTTTCTTTGCAGATAAGTCACCCCAAGCTCGTAATAAGCGTCTGGGCGCTTTGGAGCAAGCTCAATAGCTTTAAGAAGGGCTTCTTCGGCGTCTTTGGTGTATTGGGGCTCCAAGGCAGTATGTTCGTTGTAAACTTTTCCTAAACGAATAAATTGTCTCGGATCAAGGGGCTCTATTGCCAGAAACTTTTCCATCTCATTGGTTGTGTAATAAAATAATTCATTCCACTCGACTAAACGCGCCCCACCGGAATTCAAAAGGGTATCCGTCATAACCCTCAAAACCTCCGAAGCTGGATAACCCCCAGATTCAAGGGCTTTTTTATAACCATCCAAACTTTGCTGTGGCGTTGCAGCTCCAAGACCCTGCCTACCCCAATAAGAGGTGTTATAGGGCTTCCAGTTGCCCCAACCTATGGCAATAATCACCCCAGCCCCAACGACTATCAAAATTAAATAATGAACAGATTTTAACGATCCGGTTGGTCCTTTTTTGGAGCCTTCAATTTGTTGATTTTGGGAATTATTTGAATCGGTTAAATACCCAACAAATGCCAAACTTGAAAAGAAAAGAATGTAACTCATTGGCATATCAAAAAGGAATATATTTTGAACAAAATAGGCAACACCAAGACCGACAACCAAGCTTCCCAAAACTCTATCTCTTTGCTGTTCTGAGCGTCTTATATACCCAATGAGGCCCAAAAAACCCAAAGCAAAAATTGCAAGATAACTTATAAGACCAAGTCCCCCCGTCATAACTAAAACATCGGAAATTTTATTATGTGCTCGATCAAACCAAGCTTGCTCAAAAGTTAAATGCTTTGGATTGAAATATTTGTTATAGCCAACTCTAAAATGCTCTGGCCCATAACCTAAAATTGGGTTTTCCTTAAATGCATCCCAAGATATTCCTAAAGAAATAATGCGCGTATTCAATGTGGCGTCTCTTTCAAGAGATATATTGGCTAAACGCTGAAAAGCAAGCGGCATACTTTTTATCCACCCGGAGTCTCTCCCTAAAAACAATGCGGTTGGTATCAAAAACAAACCAACAAGAATAGCTGCGGTGGCCACCCTTGCCCTTGCAGAACGGGTGCAATAAATTGCGAGTAAAATAACCATAACCACTAAAGCGGCAAAAAGACCGACCTGCGCTCCCCTTATGGCCGTGAGTATTAAAACTATAAAATTCAAGACAAAAGCCGAAACGGCATAAAGTCTCCACCAAACATTGCGATCCCACCAAAAAATGATCGCTGCAAAAAACATCTGAAACAAAACATACGTCGCGTTAAAAGCCGGATTGCCAAGAGTTGATCCCGGCTGTATCGAACCGGCCTCAAAAACTCCGGATCCGTATTTCTGACGTAAAGAATAAATAGCCACCCAAAAACTGAAAAACAAAGAAACTTTGAAAAATTTAAGCCAATCGCCTTTTCTTCTGAAAAGACTGAAAAGGACTAAAAACAAAGCTCCGCCGTGCAAAATGCCAAAAACCCCCTCCATCCTTTCAATATCTCCCCAAAAACTACGATAAGGGTGAATACTAAATAACGTTGAAAGCAAAAGTATACCAAGGTAAATAAAAACTGCCCAAAAAAGCTTACTGATCTTGGGTCTGGCTGCCGGCTCAATCAATATCAACCAGACGTAGAAAAACAATATTATTTCAACCAAAATCCTGTAATAAATTGCCTTGCCGACCTGAAAAGGAAAAAGTGTCTGTGAAGAAATAATAAAAGGCGCAAATAAAAGCGCCCAAACCAAAGAGGTTATTATCCAAAACAAAACCTTGCCTTGATAAGAAAGCTGGTTGTACATGTGCCTTATATATTACCTAAACAATTCTTTTTCTCAAGGGATATCTTGTGAAATCAAAAAGCCGCCCGAAGGCGGCTTTTTGATTTTTCCGGCGCATCTCCCTCCGCCCCTTGGCGGACACAAGTAGGATAGCCGGTCTATTTAGTTTTAGTTCTTGCTCAACACCATTGTGCCCGAAGGTAAGTTCTTTACCTTAAAGCCGTTGTACCAGTCTGCAGAAGTCAAACCATGTGGAATGGCTGAATTGTCAGACCAGACCAAATCAAGCGTACCAGCATCACTATTGACCGCGCTCCAGTTAGAAGGACCAACCTCTGTTGTAGATTGTTCCATCTTGATTGTTACTGAAGCCGAACCAGTACCAGCGCCGGTAACAGTACCCAAGATTTCATAAGTCTTGGAACCGCCTGCCGGAATGGTTGATTCAGATGTCAAAGTAATGTTGGCAGCAGCCTGCGTGTTGGTGCTTGTGCTTGTCAGCAAGTTGCCACTCTCACGAACCTTGAAATTATCGTTGGTTGTGTCGAATGTCGCGTTGCTAACTGAAAGCGTAAACTCAAACGATCGGACTGAAACCTGTTCAGAAGCATCAGCCGCAATGGTGATCTTCATCAAGGATTTCTCGCCGGTTGTCAGCAAGGCATCGCCTGCCGCAAAAGTGATCGTTGGAACGGTCTTGCGGAAATACTTGGTATTCGCGTTAAGACCGGTTGCAGCAACTCCGGAGCTTGTCAGCACAGTGCTTGAACCAGCCGCTGTACCGCGAGCCTCAAAGTTAGCCTGGTCATGGACAGCTTGAATTTCATCACCTGTATCGGCGCCAGCCGATGTGGTGTTCAAATTGGCCTTGACGGTCAAAGTCTTTGAAGCATCCTTAGGCACAACAAAGTTCAAGTTGGTAAAGGCTGCCGAGCCGGAAGAACCAGAAAGGGTCGGTGTAATGCTCGCAAGCATCGAAGATCCATCCCAAACTGAAAGCTGTGTAACTTCATCCAACGCGCCCGAAGCAACTGAAAATTGCACTTTGGTAACTTTCAATTCCTCGTTTTGCGCTGTGTAACGATACTTGGCAATAACAACGTTGCTCTTTCCGGCAACAACCAAACCAGCTTCTGATTCGGTGTCATCTGGAGCCAAAGCTACGCTGATAGAGCCTGTGTCAACAACGCTGATGCGAGTTCCTGAATCGGCGGTGGTGCTGTTTGGAGCAGCCGAACCGACAGAAACAGAGTTACCCTGCGGATCGCGGGCAACAACATCGCCAACTGCGGCGATATCAAACTTAATGCGGTCAGTGTTGCTGTTGGCTAACGCTGAAGCATCAAGATTTGATCTCACAACCAAAGTCTTGGTTTGGCCTGCAGGAACTGTGAAGTTCATGCTGCTAAACTGGGCTTCGCCTGTGGTGCTGTTTACAGCTTCTGGGCCAGCAACTGTCGAGCCGTTTGATTGGTCAACCAACCAAACAGAATTCGTCCTACCGCTGACTGTTGAAGATGAAGCGCCAAACAAGATACCGGCTGAGAAGATACCGGAAGTATCGTCATCGCCATATCCAGTTACCTTGATCGAGGTAAGGGTTATATCCTGGGCAACACCAGCTTTAAAGTTAAAGCCAACCATATCCACATTGCCTGTTCCGCGAACAAAGCTCTGTGAAGTTGGTGTACCAGCCAAAGACAATGTCAAGGCTGTTGCACGAATTGTGTGGGTGTTTCCAGTGATATCTCCCGAAGGCACAATGTCGGAAATGAACTGGTTGTTATCCAAGTTCCTGACCGAATTTGAACCAAAAGGACCGGTTCCCTGACCCAAGGTTACTCTCACGGTTTGACCGTCAATAACGTCTGCTGTTGGAGCCACGTCTGCTCTTACCGAGAAAACATTGGTCTCGCCAGCATTCATTGTGAAACGATCTGTGAAAGTAATGTTTGCAGCGCTTGCATCAGCAGATGTATCTGTTGGACCCATCACGACAATACCCTTTGTAACGTTAACAATCTTGAAATCATCAAAATCGTTAATGTTGACGCTGCTTGTTGCAGCAAGGGCCAAATCGCGAACCTCAAGATTAACACCGGCGGCTAATGTGAAGTTATAAAGCTCCACATCTTCTGCATCCGGCGCCAAATCTTTGGCGGCTGGGCCGTTGAAGGTAATGGTCAATTGACCACCCTCAATTGTTACATCCACTTCATCTGTGTCTGCAACCGAACCATCAAGTGCTGTATTGACAACAGCGACGCCTCGGCCATATGTGCGACCAACGGCGTAAACATCTGTTTTTTCGTCAACATACAATTTAATGGTGTCGTTATTCTTAGCACCAGCTGCGACATCAACAAAGATTTCAAAGGTGCGTGAATTTCCCTTCTCTATCAAGAAAGGAGTTGTAAAGACGAAAACCGCAAGGTCTTTGTCGTTTACTCCCGCAACCGATGCAACATCTGTTCCTGTGTATCTCAGCTTCATATTCTGCAAAGCCGATCGGCTTACTGAACCTGCTTGGAATAACGCAATTCGTCTCAACTCAACATCTTCAGTCGAAGAAGCTGTAACGCGGAATGAACCGATGCTTCGGTTCTTTTCGCCAACTTTCGGGTTGGTGCCATCAACCGCTTGATCCAGTGTTACCTGGCCGGCTGAAGCATTAGCAACCGAAACCGCGTTGCCGCGGATTGGGAAAGCACCAGCTACAGAGGCTGAACCAACCACCGAAGAGGCTGAAACAATCTCAAAGTAGTTCTGGTTACCAGCTCCCGCACCAGTAGCCAAATCAGCTGTAACCCAAATTGTTCGGGTTTGACCAGCATTGATGTTTAAGTTCAACGAATGAAACTCAGCATTGTTTGTGCTTGAGTTTACTGATCTTCCTGTCGTCAAACGAGTATCTCCTTCATAAAGATAAACGTTGTCGAAATCTGATGGAGAACCAGCGCCTGCTCGATGAACAATAATGGAATCAACTCTGACAGCGCCGGATAACGGAGCTGTTAAATTGACTGCCAAAAATTGAACATTGGAGGCAAGCTTTGGAGCAACGCCGGCTGCAGGTGTATTAGCTGCCAAAGAAACCAAAATTTGGCTGCCAGTTGGAACAACCGGGCCAGATCCTGTTCCTGTGCCAGTGCCTGCATACAAAGCGTTGAATTTTGCCCTTGTCGAAGAACCGACAAAGCCGGTTCCGGACGACAAACCAACTGGGGCCAAAACTTCAGAAGCATACTTTTCTTGGAAGCGGATAACGGCAGCTCTGGTTAAACCACCAAAGTATCCCGTTACCAATCCTTCAGGATAAACCGAAGGATCCTGCTTCAAACCAGATTGCAGTGTACTGACTTCAGGATCAGTTACTCCTTGGCTTAAATTCTTGGTCAAACCTCCAACTGTAGTTGAGGTTGAACCAGATGAAGCCAAAAGAGAATTGAGCTGAGCAGTCAGGGCGGCAATCTGCGCTTGAATAGCAGCAATTGAATCAGCCAAACTTTGTGCTTCTGCGCGTGGCGCCACAAAGGCAAAACCACCTAACCAAACGGTTATGGTGAGTGCTAAAACGGCTGAAAGGGCTGAATTGATAACCTTTCGGCTCGTTTTGCTTTTTGCAATAGACATTTTTTAGTTAATTTTATTAATTAGTTAATAGTTTGTTGGGGCATATTAAGTTTTAGGAGAGACATTGAGTCCTCTATTTTTAACCGGGGTAGTGCCCGCGGATAAATACTCATGTATTTCTATCGCCTTAAAAACCGTTGGTTCTTAAAACGACGACAGTCGACCTTTACACGAGTATTATTAATTAAGGATCACAACGACCAACTCTCCCACCCGAATCGCTTAAACGAAACGGATTTAGGCCCTTGAACAATTGTTCATGACCTAAAAATAATTTCCTTTAAAAAACGAGAAACTATTTTTGGATCACAAACTAAGCGACTAAATGGTTTTTATTTTGAAAGAACAAAAAAATTCATCAATTAAGATGACTAACAAAAGTTATATTTGACTAATAACCCTTTAGATGTTTATGCCCCAACATCTTCTCTTTAACCTATTTTAAACAGCCAAGAAAAATACCACAAACAGAAACGGTCCTGAAAACAATCAATATATATGACGAATTTTGGAACAAATACTTACTACAAATCCCCAAAAAAGGCTTAAAAAAGCCTTTTTAATTGACTATAAAGCCCGACAACATACTCTAAAATCATCTGAAACATGGCCTAAACCAATTTAACAATAACTATAATCTGTCAGTAAGAAGATATTATCAGTAATAAAATAAAATTCAATATCTAAAAAACTAAGAAAGAAAAGGAAATACGAAATATTTTATAACAGGGTAATGAGGAAATTTCCTTATTTTTCCTTATTATTAAGCTCGTAAAAGCTGCCCCTGCCAAAACCTCTTTGAATTAAATGACCAGAGCTAACTAAATCGGCCAAATCAAACCTTAAAGTTCTATCAGTAATGTCCGGAAAGTGTTTAGAAATGTCTTTAAGCTGAATTTGGCCTCCTGCTGAAAAAAGATTCAAAATTGCACGCTGGCGATTTGAAAGTCCTTTTTCTTTGTTAAATCTATGCATCTTTTCATTGTTGGAACTAACTTCATAAAATTTTGATAAATTTAAGAAAAAGGAATCAAGCTCTCTTTCAAGAATAAACAAATTAACGGGTTTTATTTTCGACCGATCATTCAAATAAGCCAGTCTTTTATAAATACTTTCTTTTAGCTCTGGGCTGAACGAACCAGATTGAGATTCTAAATCGCTCTCCAAAGATTCTATCAAAATGCCTAAATCTGATATTTCAGAAGAAAAATCCCCATAAGAAAAAGAGAGTTGGGCCAAAACGTCTCTTATATCCCTAAGTTGTTTACCTACAACCTCATTAGTCATAATAATAGTGGAATAATAAGGAAATAAGGAAAAAGTGTCAAAAAACTAAAGGCGGCCGCAATAAGACCGCCTTTAGTTTTTGAAAATTCTAAACTCCTTATTATTTAGTTAACAAAGACTCTCTCGTTGATCCAATAAGCCTCAATCCTTTAGAGCTGATTTTTATATTATCCCCGATCGCATCAATTGTTATAACCTCTCCCTCTTTTACCTTGCCTTCAATAACCTGCTTGGCCAAGGGGTCTAATATCAATTGTTGAATAATACGGGATAGGGGCCTTGCGCCAAAATTTGGATCGTATCCTTTTTCGGCCAAAAACTTTTTGGCTTCAGGGGTAATTTTTAAACTAACATTTTTGGCCTTTATCCTCTCTTCAACTTTGCCAAGTTGTAAATCAACAATTTTACTCAAATCTTCAGGAACCAAAGACCTAAACATAACAATTTCATCAACTCTATTAAGAAATTCGGGTTTGAAACGTTCCCTTAGGGCTGTCGTAATTCTTTCTCTTATAACCTCTTCTTTGCGAGCTGCTTCAGCATTGGGGGTGCCGTCTTTTGCGGTTGAAAAACCAAGCTGGACAATCTCTTGGATCATCTCTGAACCGATATTTGAAGTCATTATAATAATGGTATTTTTGAAGTTAACCTTTCTCCCCTTCGCATCGGTTAAATGACCTTCGTCTAATATCTGTAACAAAACATTGAAAACTTCAGGATGAGCTTTTTCGATTTCATCAAACAACACAACGCTGTAAGGACGCCTCCTAACCATATCGGAAATCTGCCCACCCTCTTCATGGCCCACGTATCCGGGGGGAGAACCTATCAGGCGCGAAACAGCATGTCTTTCCATAAACTCCGACATATCTACCCTTATAATTGCGCTCTCCGAAGAAAACATAAATTCGGCAAGGGCCTTAGCAAGCTCTGTTTTACCGACCCCGGTCGGACCAAGAAACATAAATGAACCGATGGGTCTTTTTTCCTCTGACAACCCGGCCCTGGATCGCCTGATAGCGTTTGCAATAGCAACAATGGCATGATCCTGCCCCACAACTCTTTTTTTCAAAACTTCCTCCATCCGGCCCAACTTCACAGCCTCTTCCTCAAGCATTCTGGCTACAGGAATACCCGTCCATCGGCTGACGACTTGAGCGATATGTTCTTCCGTAACTTCCTCTGTCAAAAATTGCCTCTTTTTCTGAAGATTAATTAGCTTTTTATTTGATTGCAAAACTTTTTTATCCAACAAAGGTATCTCTCCGTAGCGGATTTCGGCAACTCTCTGTAAATCTCCTTTTCGTTCGGCTATATCCGCTTCTTGTTTTAAACTATCTATGTTCTTTTTTGTTTCTCTGATAGAAGCTATAACATCTCTCTCCTGACGCCATTGAAGTTCAAGTCCCTCAAAGCGCTCTTTGAGGTCTGCAATCTTTCTGTTGATTTGTTTTAATCTTTCTTTTGAAGCCTTGTCTTTCTCCTTTTTTAAAGCCTCTCTTTCAATTTCGGCTTTTATCAAATCTCGTTTAAACTGATCAATCTCCTGAGGCAGACTGTCGATTTCCATCCTTAAAGCCGCCGCGGCTTCATCAACCAAATCAATGGCTTTATCTGGCAAAAATCTGTCGGTTATATACCTGTTAGAAAGATTAACGGCAGCAATAATTGCAGGATCATTTATCCTTACTCCGTGATGCAATTCATACTTAGCCTTTATGCCTCTCAAAACAGCTATTGCATCGTCAACATTTGGCTCGGAAACATAAATAGGCTGAAATCTTCGCTCTAAGGCTGGGTCCTTTTCAATATGCTTTTGATACTCTTTCAATGTGGTTGCACCAATCGCATGCAACTCCCCTCTGGCCAAGGCCGGTTTGAGCATATTAGCGGCGTCTATGGCACCCTCGGCAGCACCCGCCCCTATAAGCGTGTGTAGTTCATCAATAAACAAAATGATTTTGCCAGCCTGACGCTCTATTTCTTTCAAGACGGCTTTTAACCTATCTTCAAATTCTCCTCTGTATTTTGTACCGGCGACCAAAGCCCCAAGATCAAGCGCGACAATCTCTTTGTCTTTCAGGCTTTCCGGAACATCACCGGCCACTATTCTTTGAGCCAAACCCTCAACAATGGCGGTTTTGCCGGTACCCGGCTCGCCTATAAGAACCGGGTTATTTTTGGTTCTTCTGGAAAGAACCTGCATTACTCTTCTAACTTCGTTTTCTCTACCGATAACCGGATCTAATTTCTTTTGCCTGGCCAACTCTGTTAGATTGCGCGCGTATTTTTCCAAAACCTGATACTTACCTTCGGGCTCCATATCGGTCACCCTGGAAGCTCCCCTGACTTCGCTCAAAACCTGAAGCATCTCCTCTCTATCAAGCTTAAATGATTCAAGAAGATTTCTTGCTTTTCCGGGCGTGCCCAAAAGGGCGAGCAATAAATGCTCCGTTGAAACGTATTCATCTTTGATATTATTTGCTTCAACTACGGCCTGCTCCAAAACTTGAGCAAGCTCTTGAGTTAAATAAATCTGACCAAGAGGAATATCGCCCAACATTTTTGGGTGGTTTTCAAGCAATCTTTCGGCCTTCATTATTATTTCTTCCGGATCAATTTCAAGCTTTTTTAAAACGCTAGCCACGACACCGGCATCATCGCTCAAAAGCGCTGTCAAAAGATGCAAAGAGTCAATCTGTTGATGGCGCCTCATATAAGCAATCTCCTGAGAATGCCTAAGGGCCTCCTGAGCCTTAAGCGTAAATTTATTAAACTGCATCACGATAATTTGCTATTTAGTATTTGGTATTTAGTATATAGGAGATCTATTAGCAATGTCAAAGGTCGAGTGCTAACCCCCACACCAAACGAGTTTTAGCTTTCATTAGCTTTTAATGGACTTCTTGGTTCTTTTGAGAAGCTGCCTTAGGGCTCTGGCTCGCAGCTTGAGGTTATCCTCGCGGTGTTTTGCTTCTTCTTCTGAGGCATACGCTTCATAATATACACAAGCTTGAGGGTCTTCTTGATTTGGTTGATTGAACTAAACCAGCGTTGTGTTTTTTAAACCTGCTCCGCAAGTCTGGAGTAAACCCGATGTACAAATCTTTGTCTTTAAGACTCTTTAGAATATAGACGTAAAACACAACGCAAACTCGTTATGGTGTGGGGGCTAACTGACTTGCTCCCCCAAGATAACTTCCAAAAACCTCTCTTCCTTGTTCCTCAAAAACTTGATGCTTACAACTTCCTTTGGTTGATATTTTTGTAAGAGCCTGCTCAAAGTATTTTCTTCAACTATTCTTTCTCCGTTAACCTCAAGTAGTATATCACCGGCCTTAAAACCAGATTTCTCGGCCGGAGAATCTTTAACAACCGCCGGCTCTCCATCTCCACCAACAAGCAAAGCACCCCTATCAACGGGCAAATTTCTCTCTTTTTGAATTTGAGGAGTAATTGTTACATAACGAACTCCCAAATAAGGATAAACAATTTTCCCGTTAATTTTGAAAGATTCTATACTCCTTTTAACTCTGTTTATCGGTATTGTAAATCCAATATTCTGAGCATCTTGAGCAACCGCTGTGTTAATGCCAACGACTTCTCCCTTTAAATTTAAAAGCGGCCCACCGGAATTGCCAGGATTTATAGCAGCATCAGTCTGGATAACCTCTTCTAAAACCTCCCTAAAGCCAGAAGGTCCAAAAGCCGATATATTCCTTCTTATGCCCGAAACAACTCCAAAAGAAACTGTATTTCTAAACTCGCCAAGAGCATTTCCTATAGCAATGACAAATTGTCCTATCTCTATACTATCTGAATTCCCAAAAATAACTGTTGGCAAACCACTGGCTTCAACTTTTAGAATCGCAAAATCCTGAAAAGGATCTTTAGCCAAAACCCTAGCTTCTAATTTCTGTCCGCTGTTGGTTAAAATTGTATATTGTGATTTACCATCAACAACCACATGTTTGTTGGTAACAATCAAACCGTCTGAAGATATCACAAAACCGGTTCCGCCGCCGACTTCTTTCTTCTGAGTTCCCTTCTCGCAGATATAAGGAACTTCAATTCTTATATCTCCAAAAAATTGCCTAAAAAATGGATCGTCAGAAAAGCCAAAAGGTTCGCTCCTTACGCATTGCTCCAAAATTGGAACATCTTTAGTCTGAATAACACTCACAACCGCATCGGAATTGCCTTTTACAACAGAGATAACTGCCCGTTCAATATCCAAGGCCGACTGATATGAAACAACCGGCTCTGGAATATTTATGGCCGGGGAAGATATCTTTTTCCAGAAAAAATCCAACAGGCTGGCTTTAAAACCACCGCCATACGTAGCCAATCCTGCGACTAAAACAGCGCCTCCAACTAAAACCAAAATCCCAACGACGCTTCTTTTCAATAAGATCTTTTGATTTTGATTATTCCCTTCTTCCATGTTGGTTTACTAAAATAAACTTAAAGGAGAAGATCTTTCCGAAGAAACGACCGGAGACCAGCTAACGGGTATTTTATGATCCAAAACTCCATCCCGGCTTTTTATAAAAACAAATTTATTTTTAAGACCAAATTCGTATATCTCTTTTGTTAACCTGACATCGTTTAGACAGTAGTCTTTCAGTTCCTCAATTTTCCCTTGCTTGTATAAATTTAGGGCTTCCATGCCCGAAGCTGTTTTTGATTGCTTAAGCGTGGCCATAGAAACAGAATCAAGAGAAACGCGAAAACCGCTGTAGCGGGCTATTTCTTCCATTATATCAACTGAATTTATATCCTTGATTTTGACTTGCTTCAAATAAGGCTCTAGAACCAAAAAATCAAAACCCTTAATATTAAATCCAATGATCATTGGAGAGCTGACTAAAATATTCTCAAGTTCCCAAATCTGAGATTCTTCAAAGGTTTTGTATTTATTGTCGGTATAATCATAAATACCGACGACAGAAACCCCAAGTAAACCGGGCTTTCTCTTACTGCCTATTTCACGAAAATCTTTTTTTGTTTCTAAATCCAAAACTATTGAATTCATAGCAATCTCAATAAACAAACAGGCTTTCTGTTATTAAACCATCTATTGATTTTGATGCCAAACTTTAACGAATCTCGTAGGTTATAGAAACAGAAACCGCTATCTCTTGAGAACCCGGCTCAATATTAGGAGCAACCCCACCGCCCCCTCCCCCCTTGCCAAATGCAGCTTCGGCCAAGAATGGAACCGGCGCTCCCCAAAAAGATTCACTAAAACTCACTATCGGACCGAGCCTAACTCCAACAGCTTGAGACATCGCTCTCGCTTTTTCTTTAGCATCTGAAAATGCTTTAATTCTGGCATCTTGTCTGACTTTTTCAAGCATTTCATCATCAAGGGTAAAATTCAATCCGCCGGTCTGATTTACGCCAGCCTCAACAACTCCGGAGATAATCTGTCCTGTTTTATTGATATCCCTTACTTTAACGGCAAGGGTCTGGGTTAGAGTATAGCCGTCAATATAAGGAGTACCGCCCCTGTCGTTTGGATAGAAATATCTCGGGGAAAGATAATAACCAGAAGTCTGAATATCTTTATCCTCCACTCCGTTGGATTTCAAAAAAGCTATGACTTTATTTATTTTTGAAGCGTTAGCATCTTGAACAATCTTAGGAGTAAGACCTTCAGAAACAACAGAAAAAGAAGTCTGAGCAATATTTGGCACAAAAGTTATTTTACCTTCACCCTGAACGACAACAGTTTTTAAATTAGATGGCGGCTCCCCAAGTCTTAACTTCTGCACCTGTCCGAAAGTTAAAACTACCATCAGAATTACTAAAACTATTAAAGCTCCCGATATTAAACTCCTATCAAATGGTGGCATATATTTTATTAAAATTAATTATAATATTTATTGTTTTATAAACTTTTTTCAAAAAAGTTTATTCTTTGCATTTAAGCGATGCCCTTTGATTTTTTATCCATTATCGCTTATAAAGCCTACCAATCCTAACATAAATTAAGACTATCAACAATAGCCATTAGTTATAGACACTTAAAGTTAGATTAATTTTTCAACGTCAATAACTTCCTTTTCAATATATCTAGCGGCAAAATCAAGATCTGTGAGTAATTTGGCTTGGCGAGCCTTTTCTTCAGGGGAAAGTTGTTTGTTTTTCTCAAGCTCTCTCAAAACATCAAGTTCTTTGTGAATATCATCCTTCAATATCTCAAAACCCTTCTTTACGGAACTATGAACCTCAAGAACCTCTTTTTGCAAGCGTCGTTTTTTGGATTGTATCCTTATATGAATAATCAGTATAACAATGATAAATATCGTTACAATTATACTCAAGGCTCCTACCGCAAAAACATAAAGACTCTTAAAGCCTATTCTGTAAGAACCTATTTCCAGAGCTTCTCCAAGAACATTAAGTTCTGCCGATTGTGTTGGCTCGCTCAAAATTCCCTCCTGGGTTCTTGCCCTTACCCAGAAAGAATACTTTCCCTCTGCCAAAAATCCTTTGTGGGCATAAAACCAACTTCCGCTCTCATCAGCCTGAACTTGAGCTGTTATCAAAGCCTCCTTTCCCCGCTGCAAAAATACCAAAACTGTATATCCTGGCTCGGTTGTGCCGCCAAGATAAAGTATTTCTTTGTTATTCAACGATGGAGGAAAAACGGTGATTGTCGGTGATTGAATTTTGGTTTCTTGCTGGGGCAAAGAAATATTTATTTGCAATGGCTGTTGAGCGCTCGCCAAAGAAAATCCAATAAAACCTAAAACGAAGATTGTAAGAATGAATCCGATACCAAATTTATATTTATGTATAAAATCGTTTCTGATCATGGCCGAATTTCTTTCTTGTCGCTTATATCGAAATCTATATGTTTACGACCCCTCAACCTATCCTTCAACCACGAAATATCATGAACAATCTCATGCTCAATCCAATGCAAACCATCGGCCAATACCTGTTCAACAGATTGATGTTTTTTGATCAAGAACCACAATAATAAAGCGAGTAAAACTATCAGAATATCGGCTATAAGATAAACCAACCACCAAGGCATGAAATAACCACCAAAAGTAAGACCAAGTTCCGAAATCGGCTTAATAAAAGGATCAATTATCTCAAGTCTTACAACCGAATCTGTTATATTTTGGGCCCTATCAAAAGCCCTGACTACAACATCATAAATGCCTGGCGAAAGTTCGGGAGCCTGAAAAGGAGAAGATGCCTCAATAAAAAATGGTGTCAGTTCTGGATTTTGTGGATTATCCTGCTCTATAAACTTAAGCTCGTAATGATCAACCCCCGAAGCGGCGTCGGTTGTAATAAAATTTATAATCGGAGTTTTCCTCGTGGTTTTTCGTTCTGGTTTAACATCTGGGACAAACTCGGCCGGCGGCGTACTATCAATTAAAATAGCAAAATGAGTTGTCGGGCCTGGCCCCGAGGGACCAAGAGCTCTTAAATGAAAATACCAAATGCCATCACTTAAATTCTCAAAACCAACCTGGGTTCCTGTTCCTTCTGATGAAAAATCTGGCTCAGAAAGAGGATCCTTATTAATACTGTAACTAAATCCCTGCGCGCTCCCGACAGAACCCCATCTCAAAAGAGGGTTCCTATTTTTGTACCATTGAGTTTGATCCGGATGCGTCGGAGAAACAACTTCAGGGCCAGCCGGAGGCGGCAAAACAATACTAAATTGGGCTCCGGCTGTTTTTGACAAAATATTGGTCCCAAGACCATCATTCAACAAAACTTTAGAATCATCATCAATAGTTATTTGGGCTCCTCCAAACTGACGAGCTCTAAAAACTATTGAAGCAATAAGTCCAGAAGATGTATTAATTCCAGGATTGGGTATACCACCCTGAAATCTTAAAACTCCGTCGGTATTGGAAAAATATGGTTGAGAAATCCAGACAGAAACTATGGATTGACCGGCTGTTGGAGAAACAACCTGAAGTTTATCAGGAGGAAAATTTACTTTAACATCAACCGCGTTTATATCCCTACCCCCGGTATTAACAAATATTGAAACTCTAAAAGTGCTCCCAAGAGTAATAGATCCACTCGCCGGTTGAGCATATAAAGAAGCGTCGGAATTCTGTGCAAAAACATTAAGCGGTAAAAGAAACAAAACCAAGCTCAAAAAGCACAAAATAAAGGCTCGCGCGGTTGCCAAACGCTTATTATTAAGTTTATATCTAATGTTATTTTGCAGAATTTTCATTATCTATTATAACTCTTTTTAGCTCAAACCGACATTGTGCTTACGTCTTACCAAATGTTGAACAGCAAAATAAACAATAATCCCTATTAGGAAGCCTCCGATCAAGCCCCATAAGCCAAAAACCAAATCTTTTTTATCTTCAAAGACTCGTTCGGTAAAATTGCCGGCTCTATCATAAACCCTAATTATAATTTTCTCGCTTTGTGGAGCTACAAAATAAAACTGATCAAGTCTCTCAAATTTTTCCTCACCTTCAAACCTGTACTCTATAATATCAACACCGCTCGTTTTATCTTGCGGGTTAACCGCAACGAGCGTGGTAGTCGCATCAACCCTACTAAAAGCAACTTTTATGGCCTCTGGCGGCTCGGTATCAACCATCACCCTAAAAGACGTAAATGCGGCTTTTTGGCCAGTATCTTTTTCAACGGCTTTAAGGTTGAAAAAATAAATTCCATCTTCTAAATCAAAAAAACTGACAGAACTAACCCTCTCTTCTGGAATATCATCCGGTTCTTCAATTTGTCTGGAAAAAGCGTAAGAATATTCGTAAGCATCTTCCAAATTCCAAGTCAATACAACCTGGTTTGAAGAATAAAATTTTGTTTGCACGGGATGAGTTGGAGAAGACACGATAAGAGCGATCTTGCCGGATATGGTTATATTTTGAGGATCCTCTTCTACTACATCAATTGTTAAAGGTTCGATTTTCAGGTTGGCTAAACTTCCCTGACCATCAGCTATAATCATTTCTGCTTGAGAAGCGCTGATTTGAGTCTGGCCAACTTTTTTTGCCACAAAGGCCGTTGTTAAAATAAGACCATCTCCTTGAAAGGCATTAGTCGCCCCGCCACTTAAAAAGACTTTCTCGTTGTTCAAAATAACGGGCCGGGTAATAAAGATATCAAATATAGAAGAACTTTCATAAAGCTCAACGGCATCAAAAAAATCAGGTTGATAACTTACAACAACTTCGCCGGCGTTAATGTACTCACCCTCTGTATCAAGTCTAAGTTCAATAAGTCTACTTGAGCCAACAACAACCGTATCGGCAGCGTTCTTAAAATAGAGCCTTGCTGCTAAAGCATCCGGAACTAAAATGCAAAAACCTAAAACTATTATGCCGATTATTAAAAGTTTGTTTTTTTGGCTCATCTCAAATACTAAATACAAAATACTAACTACTAAATACTACCTCTCATCCCACCAAAAAAGCATTATTGATAAATCAATAATATTTACTAAATTATCGTTATTGCAATCCGGCCTTTTATCCTTCAACTTAAAACCGGCTCTGGCCTTTTCCGATGGAAGCCAATTAAAAAATTGAATTGATGCGTCGGCCAGGCCGACATCACCATCGTCGTTTAAATCAACGCAAGAAGGCCTCCTTAATTGCTTTTTTAAAATACCCGGGGGAACCCTTCCTCCAGAACCAGGGCCAACTACAATGGTTGTTGTCGCTGACGGCGTGGCAACAACAAGAGAGGGGAAAAACAAAAAACCTGCTCTTAACTCAAAGTTGGAAGAATTTGACCTTCCAATAGAAACTTCCCCAACAGAGCCAAGTTGTAAAATTCCCGAACTTGATGTTGAATTTTGGGTTCCACCGGTATCCAAAACCGGATCTAAAATCTTAAATGACGGCGATGTATACTCTGTCGCTAAAACCAATGGTGTAAAAAAATTAAAAATAACCACCACCCAAATTATGACTATTCCTATAAAGCCCGGTTTCATTTATCCACCCTCCCATTTTTACCAAAATAACCTTTAAAGACTTCGGAAATACAATTTTGAATTATTGTCTCTGAATGAGCTTCACTATATTAGAGTCCTCTCTCAAATTTTCCCAGAATAAAATACGATCCTGCGGTATAAACATGGCATCTTCAGGCCCGTGAATTTCTCCTCCCAATTTGACTATATTAATGTTTGGCTGATTTGTAATTTCCTGAGACTGCAACTCAACCGGTTGTTGAACCTGCAAATAATAAACGCTTGCTAGTTTTATGTAATTACGATTTACAACTTGCATAGTCCCAAAGTAAACCTGCCCGTTTGTTAGAAAAACCGCCTGAACCTTTTTTCTGTCCGGTTGCGGCTGCAACCCATTCAAAATGTTCCACACCAACAAAAGCACAAACACTCCCCCAACGGCTATAAAGAGCCAATGGAAAAATTCATTGTGAGGGGTTTGAAACCGCTGCCACCATCTTTGCTTTACCTCTTGTCCCATTTGTTCCATAGATTTAAAATTCTTAATTCTTAGTTATTAATATATCTTACACATCTTACCCTAAATACAAAATACTAACTACCAAATACTATTTTATGGCGCTCCTCCACCACCGCCCTGTCCAGTGCCTCCGCCAGTCTGACCGCCGCCACCAGATCCGCCTTCGGAAGATCCTCCCCCGCCCTGACCGGTACCTCCTGTGGTTGCCGTTGTTGCCGGCGGAGAACCTTCAGAAGCGCCCCCACTCCCTTTACCACCGCCAGGCCTTACTCGTATCTGAGGCCAAACATTGAAACTGAAGTTGGTTATGTTTCCGTTATTTGTGGCCCTGAAGCAATAATCACCATTATCAGTTGCCGCCTGTTCTGCCCACAAAGCCCATTCAAGCTCCGTAAATTGAGTTGAAGACAAAGTTATACTTCCCGTAAGATTCGTTTGCGAACGAAATTCTCCGGCCACAAAATTTGCGTTTTCATTAACGATACCTGCGTTATCTGTAGTAACAGTTCCATCGGAAACGTTAGAAGTATTAACCAAAGACCAATGTTGATCCGAAACTGAACCGGTATTCACTAAGGGCGTCCACGTAGAAACACCTGCGCAACTTGCTCCTTCTCCGTACTCAAGACGATACTGCTCTCCGGAAGAAGTTGCATTTCCTTCGTTAGAAAATTGAACCCTCAATCTAATAAGAACTCGCTTTGGTTGGTTTGTTAAAGACGAATCCGTTGCTGTAGCAAACGTGGCGCTCGCTTCATTACCATCGTCATTTCGCCAACGATAATGTATTTGTTGTAAATCAGCCGCCGGAAAAACCCAGCAAGAACCGTTATTTCCATCGTCAATTGAATCAGTGATGGTTATGTTTGTGCTTGAAGCATGGCATCCGGAATCTCGCAACCTAACAAAACTTACAGATTCTGTTCCCTGATGATTGATAAACCACTTACTGCCGGTCGCCGATGATTGAACAGAAATTTCATTACCAGAAGCCCCCGTAATCGTCAAAACTCCGTTTATTGTTTGGGTTACTCCGGCCTGAAAACGAAGTATTTTATTTGATGTCGTTGAAAGCAAGCTGTACCAACTCGTTGTTCCTGTAATATCGGATGGTGTCGTAGTATCAAACTGAACGACTCCAGAGTTATGGTTAAATGTGCCGCTATTTGTGAAATTGCGGGCAATAAACACTTTAGCCGAAGAAGTTGCCGTGCCAGAACCGCCAATAGTAAAATCGTTATTTATATCGGCATTATCTGTGAGAGTAACGGAACCATTAATCTGTAAATCATAGAAACTCTGTGAAGAACTCGTAGCGAATTTATTTGTGCCACTCATTATAAAGACATTTCCAGAAGTTGGTGCAAAAACGCCGTTGGTAAAATTAACGTTTCCTGAAGCTGTCCAAGCACCGGTACCAGTAGTGATGGTTTTAGTACCCCCACCAGAAGTATAAGTAATATCTCCCGCAATATTTACTGTTGGGTTGTTTGAAGAACCAGTAAGCTCTACCGAACCTCCTCCAGAAGATAAAATGGTTAGAGAATTAGAAGCGGTTATAGTCTGACCACTGCTTGTAGCCATGGTTACGGTGCGACCATTGGTGCCGCTGGAATTATCAACCTCCAAAGCTCCGCCATAAGTTCTGGCCGACATGGTTTGATTATTCGCGCTCGTATCAAATCTTAAAATTGAAGAAATCGTGCCTATCGTTGGAAATGCCGTTGAAGAACGGTAAGTTAAACGTCCGGCTCCAGAAATAGTTCCGCTCAAAGTCAAAGTTGAACCGCTATGAGTTAATGTCAAGCCGGAATTAATTGCAAGAATGTCAGAAGTTGCCACATCAAGAGTCCCTGAAACAGTTAAGCCCGATGTCTGCAGAGTGATCGTTCCGGCTGATGAGGGATCAATTGTTAAGTTGTTCAATGTAGCGCTCCCACCCGTAATGTTGTTAGAAGTTCCGCTCATTAAAATCGTTGAAGAACCGGCAGTAATAGTCCCGCCAGCCATATTTAAATTACCAGCGATCGTATGAGTCGCATTGGCCAAAGTTATACTCCCGGACAAAGTAAGATTTTGAAGCGTGTTGCCGGCGCTGGTAAGAGTCTTTGAAGTTCCATTCATTACCAAAGTATTGCCAGTGGCTGCCGTATATGTACCTCCGGTAAAATCAGCATTGCCAGAAACGGTCCATGTTCCTGAGCCAGACTGAATCGTCCTTGTTCCTCCACCGGCTCCCGTGAAATCAACGTCTCCAACCACAACAACTGTCGGGCTGTTTGAAGCCCCATTTAAAGTTATGCTTCCAGAACTGCCGGCGACAACCAATAAAGACCCAGATGCAGTGTGCGTTCCCGAAGCCATTGTAACAGTCCTGGCCGAGCCAAGATTATTTACAATCTGAACATTGGCACCATAATTTCTGGCAGTCATTGTCTGATTATTATTACTGGCGTCGTATTGCAAATTTGCGTTAATCGTACCGGTTGAAGGAAATGCAGCCGAGGGCTGATAACCAAAAGTCCCCGGTCCATTGATTGCCCCATTAAGAGTCAAAGATGTAGTAAGGTATGAAGTTAAACCCGAGCCTATTGCTAAAGTGGCGCTTGGGTCAACCGTAAGATTCGTAAAATTAATTTCTCCTCCGGCAGTCGTAACCGAAGCCGAGCCCCTAACTAAAAGCGTTGGAATCGTAATAATAAAAGGAGATCCGGCAATTGTAAGCAACTTACTAGAACCAGTCATGCTGATTGTGATTCCGCTGACAGTCATATCGCTTTTTAGCGTTATATTGCCCGAAGATGTACCGTTACCGGACCAAGTCGCCGTTGTAGCGCTTGTAAAATCAATATTATCAAAAGTATTTCCGCCGGTTGTAAATGTTTTAGAAGTGCCGTTAAAAGCAAGCGTATTTCCTGAAGCTGCCGTGTATGTGCCACCCGTAAAATCGGCGTTGCCGGTAACCGTCCAAGTGCCTGTTCCGGAACTAATAACCTCCGAACCCCCGCCGGCTCCTGTAAAATCTAAATTACCGGAAGTTGAGCCGATGTTAACTGTTGGATTGTTGGTTGAGCCGGTCAACTCCATATTGGCCGAATTGGCAGCAATAACGTGTAGGCCGGCATTGAAATTATAAGTTCCCGAAGCCATTGTCGCTGTTCTTGCGCCGGTGGAATTTGAATAAATTTCAACCAAACCTCCGTAAGTTCGTGCATCCAAAGTTCCCGAAGCAATGCTAGCAGAAGTTGAATCGTATCTGACAACCGATGATAATGTTCCGCCTGTCCCGGGCCCGGAAGAAGTATCGGTAATCGTCAAAGTTCCTGAACCCGAAATTGTTCCGCCAATTGTAATAGCCCCCTGCGCCGTGATTGTTCGACCAGAAGCAATATCCAATGTCCCGTTGGCCGTTAAAGTATTTGAAACCGTAAAATCCGTATTTGCGACATTAACAACACTAGAAGACGTGGCCGTAAAGTTATAAAAAGTGCCGCCGTTATGATCTACTGTTGACGCGCTCGTGCTGCTCATCACCACCGTTGAAGTGCCTTGGGTAAAGGTTCCTCGGTTTAACCAATCGCCTTTCACATTAAAAGTATTGCCGTTGGCAGTAACGGTCGCAGAAGTGCTTGCCTGGAAATGATGAGTATTTATGGAGAGGCCGCCAACCGCGCCGGGCTGATAATTGTTATTAAGCCTTACTAATAATCTCTCGTCGGTAAAACTGTTAAGATTATCAAGCGTTAAATTATTTGACCCGTCAACATCAAAAATAATGTCAGCATCGTTGGTTGAAGCCGAATAATCGTATGAAGCCAAATTGGCATTGGTGATTGTTTGATTGTCATCCGAACCAATAGTTAAATGCCTCTCAATTAAATTAACTCCTGTAATATTGCCCGAGCCATCCCATTTGGTTACAGCCACCGCCCTATTTGAAGCCGCGGCAGCTCCATCAATAAATACTGTTATCACAGAGCCAGAGGCCGGTTGAGGAACGCTTGAAATAGTCCACGTTCCTCCGACGGTTGGTTGCGTTTCTGCTTGCAAAGTTGCGCCAACGGCAACTCGCACTGTTCCTGTGTCTGTACAATTTGTCGTCTGGTCAAACTGCTTGCAGGTTCCGGAAATATCAATGGTTGCCGGTGGAGTTAATTCAACAATCCACTCAATGGAGTCAATTTGGGCGGAGTTTCTTGCCGAAGGACTACCTCCAGCTGAAACCATCACAACCTCAATTTCTACATCGTTTGGATTTGTAATTACAGAAGCGTCAAAAGTGCCGCTAATTGTCTGGCCTGTAGTTGAAGTAACATTTGTCGCGCTTGCGACCGACTGAACCAAAGAACCATTTTCATAAAGATTTATTGCAATCGTTGGAGTGCCGGAGTTAGAACCCTTACGAGCCAAAACATTAATGGTTTGTGTGCTAGTGATAGCTCCGGACGGATCCTCCATTGCCCACCTAGATGTATCGTTATCATTTACATTTAAAGCCCCAGCCCACACCCCATCGCTGGCGCCAAGAGCGTTATTCGGGTTATCAAAATCACCGGTAATATGAGAACTTGCCCATTTAGTTTCTGTAGCCGCCACTGCTTCTTGAGTTATTAAAAAATTCCAACTGAGCGCGAGTATAAATACTAAACTGCTTTGAATGATTTTTTTCAAAACTTTGCGCGAAGCAATTCCATCAACCAATCGTTGTTTATTGTTTATCATAAATTTTCGCCTTGGCGTTTTTTTGTCTGCCAAGCGTACGCTTAAAACCGCCTCTTTCCCCTTCTTATATATAGTATGAATAAATTTAAACATATTAAAGGCTAGCTACTGCTTGAAGTTGTCGATGTTGAAGAAGTTTGAGTTGTGGTAGGGCTCGTAGTGGTTGAAGAAGTCGTCGACGTCGTACTATTCCCTGTTCCCTGTGTACTTATCCCTGAAGTAGTTGATGTTGTGGAAGTCGTGCTGGTTGGGCTTGTGGTAGACGTTGAAGAAGTTGTGCTTGTTGATGAACTTGTGGCGGTTGAAGTAGTGGTGCTCGTTGGCGAAGTAGTTGAAGTGGAGCTTATTGTGCTGGTCGATGAAGTTGTGCTTGTTGTTGAAGTCGTTGACGTAGTCGATGTTGTCGAGGTAATTGAGGTTGTAGATGTACTTGAAGTCGTACTAGACCCCGACTGCTGGCTTACGGCTGGAGGCTGTTGGCTATTTTGGCCTGTATTTATCGGTGGTTGAGAAGGAGTAAACTGAATCGTATCGCACCTACCCGGTATTGAGCGCAAAGTTCCATTTTCCACAAACACACAGTATGGAGTTCCGTTTACCGTATCGTACAAAGTAATACCTGTTGGCTGGCTGTCTTTGCCAACTGTTAATTGCTCCGTTTCAATAGCCTTAAAGCTGTAAATTGCGTTTGGATCAAAAGTTTGGGTATTTATAGTTGTGTTGGCATTTGTTGTTTGCAAAAGCTGCGCAGCCGGAGGCGACCAATAACCGGTATTTACAAACATCATTATTTGAGAAGTTGTGCCTGTTGGCTGGGTAAACGGCTCAAGCGCAAAACCTATTATCATCCCGATATCAATTGCTTTCATTGCTTCTCCGGAAGTTGAAGAAGTTGTTAAAGGATCGCCAATGTCAATCGGCCCGTTATCTAAATTAACTTTCACAGGCACACGGCCAGCCAAAGCAACGGGCATCGGATTGTCTGATGCATCTATATTGTATCCGGCCGAGGTGAAATCTCCGTAGTTATTGGAAACAACGCCAATCAACCCCGTTTGATAAGGCGCGCTAGATTTTGCAAGCCTGGCAAGTTTGGTGCCATCGGTTGTTGTTACCAGTTGTTGCGTTGTAACAACAATGTCTCCATATTCAACTCCCTGCTCAACCGGGTATTGCTCGGCATAATCAGCCGTTGGCCCAGAATTACAGTCAACCAGTTCAACCGAAGCTGTTGCTGTTGTACTCCCCGAATGGCACAACGCCGAACCAGTGCCAGCGCCTGGCAAATCAACTATCACGGAGCCGGAAGCTTGCACCATAAATCTTGTTGCGTCATTTACTTTCAAATCAATAAATCGACCATCAAATGAACCTCCTCCCTTGCCAAAATTCATCACTAAGCCAGAACCGGTGAAAGCCGAGGCCTCTTGGAAAAAACTAACCAAATCGGCCGATGTAATGCTCGAACTGTATGCCCGTAAAGCATTACCGGTGCTTGAAGCCGTGCGCAACTCTGCTAAAACTCCGGCTGGAACGGAAATTCCGGCGGCATCCCCTGTTGTAACACCTTGAATACCAAAAGTACGGCCAAAAGAAATTATGCCTGTATTTGTCCCGGCCGTGTTTGTGCCAGAAAACGCCTGCACCTCAAGACCCCGAACCGTATTTTGCAAAGTTGTGTTATCAACCATTCTTATAAGCGTGCCAACTGCAGTCGTTGAAGCTGTTGGAATAACTCTTGTTATAAAACGATTGCCAAATTGAAACGTTTCGGATGCAGAAGTATTTATAGCTGTGTCTCCAAAAATACCGGCAACGCCGACAGACGCAGAGGTTGTCCCAAATAATGTAATCGCCGCGTTTGTATGAGCCGATGTCGTGCCAATGGCAACCTGGCCACCGGTATTAATCCTGAACAACGAAGCTCCGAGTGGAGATTCAACAGATACAAGATCTCCAGTCTGACTAGTTAAACCAACTATCCGCAAAGATGTGCTGGCTGTATTTGTTCCTTGCAAGAAAAGTTTGCTTGAAGAAGCCGCTGTTGTTGAAGTTGTGCCTATCATCACAATATCGCTTGTCTGCAATAATTGAACATAGCCCGCGCTTGATGTTGACCAGCCGCTGGAAGAACCGCCGGAGCTACAGCCGGTTCCGGTTCCTGAAACATTACCGTTGGTATCAACCTGCAAACAATTGGAAGCGATTCCGGTAATACCTCTCAAAGTTAAGGCCGTTATTGAAGCATTTGATGTAAACAAATTAGATATGCCAGACCCCGAAGCATTGGTAAATGAAGTTGTGCCAATAATTGAAAGAGTGCCTGAAATGTTGGCCGAACCCGTCAGCCCTAAATTAGTACCTGTGGCGTTTGAGAAATTAAGAGTAGTCAATGTTGTACCTCCGACTACAGATAATGTGCCCCCAATATTAGTATTGCCGGTTATGCCTAAATTGCTTGCCGTTGCGTTAACCAAGGCTGTATTTCCAACAACGCTAAAGGTGCCTCCGATGTTGGCATTGGTTGTTACACCTAATGCCGAGGCCGTGGCATTAGCCAAGGTTGCATTTGCCAAAGTCGTATTGCCTGCCACAGAGAATGTTCCAGAAACATTGGCATTGCTCGTTATTCCTAAGTTGGTTGCGGTTGCATTAGCCAAAGTTGTGCTACCGCCAGAAACGATGAGAGAGGAAATGCTGGCTTGATTGTTAACTGTATCTATTTTAAATATCTGAGTCCCGGCTGCATTGAGAACTCTCAAAGCTTCGGTTGAGTTAGGGTTCGGTTGAATTGTGACGTTGCCTGTTGAAGCGACGGAGAAAATATTAGCTCCAGAAGAAGAAGCAATATTGAAAAGATTAGCTGCTTGCCCAGCAACACCAGTTATTAAGAAAGATGTTGTAGCTGTTGAGCCGCTAACAATTGAAACCTGTGCCGATGGCGTCGTCGTTCCTATCCCGAACAAACCAAGATTAGTAAAACGAGCACTTTCACCGCCGCCAGCCTTTGAATTAAAAGTTATAGATCCGCCAGCAGCAAGAGCATTGTTTCGTAGAATTAAAACGTTACTCGAATTCAACTCTAAAACGCCCCGAGCCGTACCGCCAGAGTCACGTATATAGTATGCAAAATTATTATCAATTAAAATATTACCCCCAATAACCTCTAAAGTCGTTAAACCGGTATTTGTTCCACCAACACCAACACCCCCAGCCGTACTAACATGGAAACTTGTAGATCCTGATGAATTTAGAACTCTGAACGCATTGGCTGAATTCTGGGTAGGTTGCACCAAAACATTCCCAGTACTAGCCACAGAAAAGACAGTTTCGCCAGAAGAAGAAGCGATTGTTAGAAGATTAGCTGTTTGAGAAGAAGTACCGGTAATAAGTAGTGTTGTACGATCTGCCGGGCCGTTACCACGGACACTTAATTGAGCCAAGGCCGAGGTGGTGCCAATACCAACAGGGCCGGTTGAAGCTATACGAAGGTGCTCAGACATTGTTGATATGTTTTGTCCGAATTTGATTGAATAGGCAAAGCTTAAGTCATTCTCAAGACCAGTCAGCCAGTTACTGTTT
>QZJN01000011.1 GCA_003599335.1 Candidatus Parcubacteria bacterium | reverse complement strand
TAACCGAACTAGCTGAAAGAGAAAGCACTGGACATGGAGTTGCAAAGCCCGATGGGACTAAGGGTGGGTTGGTGCAGGATGAGGTTGGTGGAGGGGGTGGCGGAGTTTGAGAACCGGACCAAACCCCAGAAATAACACCGACAGTTTTTGAATTTACCATATCAACATCAGCGCCAACATCCTTACCATCGGTGGCGGCACGGTAACCCAAACTTGAAGGAATTAATTTATAGTTGTTGTTTGCCGAATCAGTAAAGCCGACGCTTGCCATTGGCAGGGCCGTCCCTGATGTGCAAACATCATTAGGATGGGCACAACCAGTTCGATCGTAAAAGATGTTTTTAAACCAAGAGTTAGCTGTTGTGCACGGAGTAGAAACGCCACCAACAGAACAACTTTCATGGATTCCATACTGGGCATTTCCCCAGCCCATAATATTATTGTGGAAAGCAAAACGTTCGAATGGGGTCTGTCCAGCCGCAACCGCACCATCAATAGCAATAACATTATTTGCTTGATTTGCAGCCGCAACGTTCCATTTGTCTGTCACAATAATTGTATTGTGTTCGAGAGATAAATCTGTTGGCGGCGAATATGTTGATTTTGCGCCGCTAACCAACAACATATATCTATCAGACCAGTAAGCCCCCATATCCCACATAATATTGTTTTCGAATCGGACGCGAGGAGTACACGCCGAACCAACTACATCTGGATAACAACCTCCTGATCCGCCAACACCGCCCCTAGCATTAATAACTTTGTTGTAGCGTATGGTAATGTCAGATGTAAGCGGCCATGTCGGCCCCGAAGCGCCGACGGAATTAGTTGTTTTAATAACAAATGCACTACCGTCTTGTGCGTCATCCCAGTTGTTCTCTAAAATATTTCCTTCAACTAACATACGAACGCCGGTTTTTAACTCAAAAAGGTTTTTTATAGACCATCGCACACCGGCATAATTTGGCATACCCGCGAACCAGCTTGTTGGTTTATAAATGTGGTTTCTTGTAATTGTGATATCGTTTGGATTGACGCCAGGAATTTTTGAAACTGCTCCTCCAAACATTATATTTTCTCCGGCTGCCTCAAGATAATTATTGTCTATCAGCACCGGACCATCGCCATTCCATCCGCCTACCGCTTGGGTGTCAAAACCAACTTCGTGAATCTGGCTGATATAGGAATTAATAACAGCACAATCGCCACAATCGGTAGTAACGCCTCTTCTTGATGCGCGAGCTGGGTTATCACTACCGTGAATATAAACACGATCCACCACAAGATAACGAGGAACCTCTGCTAATGTGTCTTGTGGGCCAGTACCAGAACCGTCTCCTAAAGTAATGTGATTTAAACTGTTAATAGTGGTGTTAACGGTTGTTGTAAACTCGAGAAACATTATCCGGTAATGGTTACCGTTAACAGGAACAAAAAATGTACTTCCGTTTACGCCTGTCTTGCGAAGTTTTGGTAAAAGCGGCGCGTAGGATGGGTTAATTCTTACCCCCTCTGAAGGCAAACTTGAGTCTGGCGCGTCGCTTCTTATGATTATCCATTTTCCTGGAGCGCAATTTTTTGCTGGAAGCGTTATCCCGTTTGTTGGAACAACATCATAATTCACCCCAGCCTTAAGATAAATAATTGTTCCCTCGGGGTTACAACTTGCGTTATTAACTGCTGTCTGGAGATTTTGTCCGTTTGTTGTTGGGTTTCCAGTATCATTTACCGTCATCGTTGCGTATCCTGTGGTATTGGGCATCGAAATATCAACCTGTCGTTGCGGCAATGTTGGTAAAACCGGTTGAACCGGAGTTTGAGCAGAGACATTTACCGTAAATGCAAAAAAGATTGCCACTAGGCCAAGAAATAAAATCGTTTTATTTTTCATAGTTTAATTATTGGATTTGTTCCAAAAGTTGTTGTAATTGCCGTAGTTGTTGTTGTAGTTCCAATATTTGTTCGGTTGCTGTTGGAGAAGTTTGTTGAGGTAAGCTGGCTGGTTGGTTGATTCCTGGCGCTTGGCTGCTGGTTTTTGAAATTATTTCATTTAACTTTGTTCTGGTAGAGGGTCCCACCAAGCCGTATCCGGTTGATCCCGGATTTCCTCCGGCAACTATTCCGTGTTTTTCCTGAAAACGCTGCACCGCTCTTTCTGTCAGAGAGCCAAAAAATCCAGAAACTATTCCTTCCGGGTAAACGTCCTCGGCTATCAGAGTTTTTTGTAGTAGCACAACCTCGCTATCGGTTAAACCTCTAAATAGAAGCTTTGTAAACTGATTTGCTCCCCTGCCAAGAGAAACGCTTACGGCTGGCGGGGGTATAACCGGCAAGGAAGAATTTGTATTTGGTTCTCCGGTAAACAGTTCCGGAGCCAAAGATCCCAGCCGATTCAAAGAAGATCTGCTGTTTATCCTTAACGATCCGTCGGCCGGATAGATGCTATTGGCTTGTTGGAATTTTTGTAAGGCCCGTTGGGTAATCGGCCCGAAATAATCAGTCGTCTCTTCATTTGCCGGGAAAAAACCAAGACCCTTTAACATAGTTTGGAGCTTGGATACTTCTTCCCCTCTTGATCCCAGGGAAAGGTCCTTGCTTAAAACATTTGTTGTTTCTGTTTTTTGTGCAAGACCGCTAAGTTGCCCCGAACTTAAAGCGTTGAGGGAAGTTCTGGTTTGGGAATCTAAAATTCCCGTTTGTGGTAGACCCGCCGTTTTTTGATAACCAATCAGCGCCCTTTGGGTTAATGGCCCGAAATAATTTGTCGGTAATTCATTTTTTGGAAAGTAATTTAGTTCCTGAAGCGCTTTCTGTAAGAGCACGACTTCTTCATGGCGGGAACTAATTGATAAATCACGGCTAAATATTTTTGTGTCAGATGAAACTTTTGTGCTGTCGATTGGTGGTGTGAATGTTCCTGTTCCAGCCCCGGGAGAGCCAATAGACGGTGGCGTTGGCGGCGTTGCTGGGATTGATGGCGTTGTCGGCGTGGGAGGCGTTATAACAACCCTGCTACCTGTTGTACCGCCGCCAATTTTTGGCGGTGGGGGCGGTGGCGGTGGAAGGCCGATGCCGGCATTTGAAGTTGAAAAAGAAATATATTCCGGATCGGAAAAAACACCAAGATCGTCTTTCGTAAATAAGGAATAATAATAAGTTTGTCCCGCTGTTGTGTTTACATCTGTCCAGGTCTGCGCATTTTGAGAGGTGAATGCTCTTGAGTTTTGACTCGGGTTTTGGATATATCCAGAAGAACTTTTGTGAACCTCAACTCCACTAAAAAATTCATATTCTATTGGGTTTTCCCAAGTTAATATTACAGAACCTTGAGTTGCGGAAACATTTCTAACCTTTGGGGGTTTCCCCAAGCGAGCGGCTGTTTTGAATGTTAGATTTTGAGATATCGCCGTATTATTATTTGCATCGGTTGATTTGACTTGAAAGTTGTAGGTTGTTTTTCTCAGTAACCCAGTAAGATTTATAAGGTGGTTTGAAACCAAATTATTGTTTGTTGCAAATAACCCGTAAGATGGCGAGGTTCCGTAATCAACTCTGGAGTTTGCCGGCGCATTTGTATTCCAGGTTATATCTGCGCTATTGGCTGTGATGTTTGTTGCCAAAATATTAAGAAGTTGCAATACAGATATAATCGGCGGGTCGGTTACCGTTATTGAGACTCGTGCTTCTGCCGGCGACGCTGTTCCCCTCTCAACTATTACTTTGGCCATATAGTTTCCGGCGGTTGAATAACTGCAGGCATTAGAAACTATTTTTGGATCTTCCGTTGTATTATCAAACTTATAATCATAGGGGTTTGTTACATTGGTTGCCGAATCGGAACGGTTGCAGTAGAAAGTGTAGTTTATATTACCGGAGGCCGATCCGGAAACATCCGCCACCAGCGACACGTTTAAAGGTCTGATTCCAGATGTTGGGTTGGCCGTCAGCGAGACCGATAATGTTTGTGGGGTCTGGGCTAATGTCGAGAATGTAAATTGCCCGGAAGTTGAAAGATTTCCGGCAGCGTCTTTTGATTTAACCCTATAATAATAGTTTGTGCCGGCGCCAAGATTTGTAAGATTAACGACGTGAGATGTAACCGGAGTTGGGTCAAGCTGGCTTATTTGCCCGTATTCTGGACTGGTTCCGTATTGAACTTGGGTATCTGCCGGTTCGTTTGTTGACCAGGTTATAACAGCCGAGGTTTGGGCTATATTTGTTGCTTGGACAGAAGAAATTGTTGGCGGTGTTGTGTCTTGGCTTTGATTGTTTACATTCACGGTTATTAATCCGCTGGTGGTTTGGTTTCCCGCGGCGTCTCTGGCGATAGCCGTTAAAACATGGGACCCGTTTGTTGTTTTTGTTGTATCCCAGAGAAGTTCGTATGGGGCCGAAATATCTTCTATCCCAAGGTTTGCGCTATCAAGTTTAAATTGGACTCCGGCAACGCCAGTATTATCGGAGGCACTCACTACTATATTTATACTTCCCAAAACAGAAGCTCCGTTTGCCGGAGAAATTATTGATATTATCGGCGGGGTTGTATCGCCGCCAGGTGGAGGTGGTGGCGGAGGCGGCGGAGTCACAGAGCCGGGAGCTAGCGCTCCTGACCAAATCTTAAATTCGTCAAATACTCCGTCTGCGTGATTTCCATCGGTTGTGGATCTGTTACCTATATATATGTGTTGAGACATGCTTTCGGCCGGCATGGAGACAGGTCCTGTTGTTGTAAATCCGTAAGTTCTCTCGGTATCGTTGAGATATATGCGTGTGTTTTGAATACCCGAAGAAACCGTAAAATCCCAAGTTGCGCGTATTTTAACCCATTGCCCTGCTGTCCAAGAATAATTTGAACCGCTTATTTCGCTTGCTTCTTTTCCTGTTCCTGTTGAGTCAAAATAAAATAATCCCAGTTCATTTCCGCCTCCTTTAACTAAAGTAATCGATCCTGGCGATCCGAAAGAACCGATGCTGAAAATGTTATGGCGCAGGCCGTCGTTGTGGTTATAATTCGGTTTATACCAAAATTCAACGGTGCCTTTTGTCAGTTCGGCGTTTTGCCTTACCCCGTCCATCAGTTGGAAACGGGCGTACTCCTGGTTGGCGTCAATGTTCATTGCTTGTCCAACTTGTCCGGCAACGAAAGTTGGTGTGCCGGCGAGCGAAGCGCCAGCTCCGGTTCCTGTTTGCGGCGAAGTGACAGAGCTTGAATTATCTAACGTTATATATAAAAGCAATGTGCCATCGGCCGGAGTTGAAAGCGTTACGTTGTTAACCGTTACGGAAACTCCGGCGCTTGTTGTTTGATTTCCGGAAAAGTCTCGCGCTCGCGCTGAAAGCGCGTGTGCTCCGTTTGCAACCGAGGTTGTATTCCAGGAAGTTGAATATGGCGGCGTTGTATCTTCTATTCCTAAGTTATTTCCGTTGATTAAAAATTGTACGCCGGCAACACCGTTATTATCGGATGCGTTTGCGCTGATGGTTGTTATTCCTGAAACAGACGAACCGTTGGTGGGAGCTGTCATTGAAATTGTTGGTGCAGTTGTGTCGGCAACCGGAGGAGGTGGCGGCGGCGGCGCGGTTCCGCTTTTTACGGCAACATATACTTGTGTTGTGCAGCCGCTTGCCACTGTGCTGTCAAAAAGACCCCTATTGCCGCTGTCGTCTGATGTGACCCGAGGATGGGCCCAATAGCCACAACCAAGGTTTGACTGAGATTTAGATATATTTTCCCCGGTTACGTTATTTGGATTTCCAGAAGAATCATAAAAAATCTGATAACGAGTGATGTTTCCCGGAGCGGCATTAGAGCCCCAAAAAACATCGGCTTTCAATGATCGTGAATAATGTCCGTCTGCCCAGCCATTTTCGATCTTGTTTACGCCCCAGACCAATTCAACCTGTCCCGTTTTTGTATTTACAAGTTCTTGAACGGACCTCCAAACTCCGTTAACAGAGGTCCCAACTTGCCCGACTCTATCGAATTTTCCATCATTGTTATCATCTATAAGATCATTAATAACTTTTACGACATAAGATTTTCCATTTGAGCCGTTAAAAAATCCCATATGACCGTGCGCAGACCATTGACGGTTGGAAGAACCGTATGGACCAAACGATGGCATTCGAAATTCGATTGGGTTTGAAAAATCTAAATTAAAACTCCAAGAAGGACGAGTGTTGTAGGTTGAAAAAATTCTTGAATCTTGAGTTATGTTTGTTTCATCAAATCCTTGGGTTGATGGTCCGCTAAAAAGAGGATGATCATTCCCTTTTCCATCCCCGCGTATCGAATAAGTTGAAATTTGACCGGTTGAAGGGTTAAACGTTGCGATGCCAATAATTTCAAAACAAGCCGGACAGGTACTCGATGGATTAAGAGATCCTTGTGTGGCTCCCATTTCAACAACAATTTCATCATTAGGTCCAATTTTCGGAGCGCGCATAACATTTGAAGTGTGGGTTCCTGCATATTGTTGGCCGGCAGGAATAGTAAATTGCAAACCCGAAAAATCTGCGTACACCCTGTTCGTTCCGTTCCAAGGATCAAATTCATAAATTCTCATTTGTCTTTGAGCAAAAACAACGCGGCGTTTTTGAGAAAATTGAGGATCTCCAAAATCGGATTGGTTAAATTGCGTATGCCCCGAATCTCGAACAACGTCTTTATATACGAGTTTAAAATTTGAATCATAAATTATAAAACGACTGATGTTGGAATTTGTCGGATCAATATTACAGGTAAAAATCATATCACCTTGTATGCTAAATTCCCTCGTGTAACTGTAGGTGTGAGTTGCTCCCTTTGGACAAAGTTGACTGTCTGAAAGAACATAAACGGGGTGTCCAAATCCCCCATCAAAAGATTGGGCAAATTCACCAACGTTATGCGCTGATGAGGGTATTGTTTGTGCTCTTGCTATCTGGTTGAGGGATCCGATTAAACCAACAATTAAGGCTAAGATAGAAAAAGAGCTAAATAAGGTTTTAGCTATTTGAGAATTTATTGCTTTCACGTAATTTTTGTTTATTTTACCAGTTAAGCTTTACTTTAAAATTATAAACTAGGTTGGTTTTTAAAGCCCGTGTGGATTTATCTATGAATATTTGCTTGAATCTTTAGTTTTAGCAAAAATCATTAAATAGGTCGGTTTAGTATATCCGATACAACCGATACATTAATAAACGTTATTATTGGTTATAAACAGAGGCCGCGTTTTTTCGTGGCCTCTGTTTATGCTTATTGATTAGATGTCGGAATTGGTATTGTTCCTTGTTCAAGTGGCAGGAACAGCTCTCCGCCAATATTGCGGGTCCCAAGTGCTGGTCTTCCGGCGTTTAGATTTGCAAGGATTCTATCTACGGTTGGATTTTCGGGATTTAACTGGCTTATTCTTTCAAATTGGTCAATTGCATCAGTTCTGCGATTTCTGAAATCGTATATTATTCCCAAGAAATATCTGGCGTTTGCGAAGTTGTTATCAAGCGCCACGGCTTGTTCAAGTTCTTGCTGGGCTCTATCAAAGTTTCTTGCTTTATAGTAGAGAACTCCAAGCTGGAATCTAATTCCAATATCGTCCGGTGCGAGGATTTTGTTTGCTTCCATTCGGTTTATGGCTTCTTGTCGTTCCCCAACTCTGTCAAAAAGTATGGCTGAATAAAACAAGGCCGGAGCGTAATCCCCCTTTAGATTTATTGATTCGTTAAAATTCTGAACGGCTTTTTGTACAACCTCAACTTGTTGTTCCTGGGATAATTCAATCTGTCCGAATGCCGCAAGTTCGTATTGAGCGGCATGTACACGAGCAAGCTCTGTTCTTAGAAATGGGTTTGTCGGATCTCTTTTAATAGCTTCCTCAAATGTTGAAACAGCAAATTCGTAAGAGCCTTGAGCAATTCCTATAAGATTGCGATAAATTGTTCCTCTTAAGCTCCAGGTGAAGCTGTTTCTTGGATTTAATTCCGAAGCTCTATTGGCTGCAGCAAGAGCCTGATTAAGAAAATTCTGAACCCTTTGATCCCTTTCCGGCGAGGCCGCTTCTTGAGATAGAGTAATAAATTGGTTAAACGATAGCGCCGCCAAATCTCTCCAGTATAAATCATTATAAGGATTTATACGGGTTGATTTTTCAAGAAGGGTTTGGGCTTGCTCGGTTGTTGTTGCGCGGATGCCTTGTGTATAGGCCAGCTCTGCTCTGTAGCGTTGGATTATTCCATATATAACTCCGGCATTTGCAACTATTGCTATCAAAAATACAACAGCAACAATCAAAGAAACTTGAGGTGAATGTTCCAGAACAACTTCTCTTTTTGTGATACCCGGTTCTTCTTTACTAAGTAGGAGCAAAAGCAGCATCAGTGAGAATAAAGAAGCCCAAAGGGCAAAACTTAAGGGATAGAAGAAAGAGGCGGCAAGAATCATAAACACTCCCCCAACGATTGAGCTCTCAAGAATTTTTTTATCAAGCGATCCAGTTGTGTTTTCCGAAGGGTATCCAAGAACCCTTTTTATACTGGCGTACAGTATCAATCCCACAAGACCAAAAAGCGCTATTACTCCTAATATTCCCGTCATTGCCAGCCAAGAAGTGAATTCAGAGGCCCCTTTGGAAAATCTAACATTCCAGAGGGCCGTATTGTTTAAAGATTGAGGCTTAAATTGAGTAAAATCGTAAGCAAATGTGCCAGGACCCGTTCCCAATAAGGGGTTTTGTTTTAATGCTTTTGTGGCAATATCCATTGAGGTCTGTAGATTTAGGGATATTTCTGCCGGGACAACGATTTTTTCATTAAGTCTCGGGTTGAAGAAAATCATCACAAGAGAAATCAATATCAGGCCAGCCCACCATAATAAAGTTGTTAGTCTTACGGAAGAACGTTTCAAGAAACCAAGTACCAAAACACCGGCCACAGCGACGGCCAAAATAAACCATAATGTTCTGTAATCAAGAGCAACCAGGTAAATCAGGGCGATTAATGCACAAAGTCCGGCTAGCCATTTCCACATCTGCTTTGTCTCTTTGCCCAAAGCAAAAAATAAAGCCAGTCCGATTAAAAGGATTGCTCCGGCCAATAGACTTAAACCATTCGCCGTACCAAAGGTATTGAAGGCGTTTGATTTTGAAAAATCAAACGGAAATGGATAAATTTGAGCAAGATGAATAAAACCAATTAATATTGCGATTGTTGATCCTGAAAGAAACGCAATCAGTGTCGTGCAAAAATCTTTTTTTCCTTCAAACACGTTAAATCCAAGAAAAACCAAGATGCTCAAATATGCAAAGGTCAGAAAACTCGAACTTATCTGAACACCCCAGCCAACCAAGGCGCCATAGATATCGCCGCTTAAAAGAGCCGATGCAAAAAGTACAACCGGTAATGCCAACAGCGCCAGATTTATTTTTGTTTTAATGTAAGAAAGTTTACTTTGGATTAGCGTTTCAACTAGCCACAAAAGTCCCGCCAAGGCAACAAGCTTTATAAAAAAAGTTTGTTTTGGCAGTTCTATAACTTCCTGAACTTGCGGAAGAAATATTAGTGGGGTCAGCGCGATGGCCAACCATAAAGCCCATTTTGTAATAAGACGAATATAATATGTATTGTTCATATATTTTTAGTTTTTAATGCTTATTTATCGTACTTTGTTTAATAATTATTGTCTATAAATTAGTGTGGATATTCTCTTTATGGAGCTCCGCTGACTCCTCCGCCCTGCGTGCCGCCGGTTGTCTGCCCCGAACCACCACCAGGGCCACCATCGGAAGCTCCAACCCCAGAGCCGGTTGTGCCGCCGGTTGTCGGCGTTGTTGCTGGTGGTGAGCCGCCAAACGGGCTTAAACCAGAAATTGTACCACCAGCTCTTAATGAAATTTCCGGGTAGACGCCATAAGCAAGATTTGTTGAAGAACCTCTATTTGTTACTCGAAAACAATAACTACTGCCATCTATAGCGTTTTGTTCTGCCCAGAGAGCCCATTCTAACTCCGTGAATTCGCTTGTTGAAAGCGAAATAGCTGAAGTTATATTACTAGTTGATCGAAATTCACCAGCAACAAAAGTTGTATTTTCATCGACAATATTAGAGTTGTTTGTTGTACTTGCGCCGTTGTTAACATTTGAAATATGCACCAAAGACCAATGTTCATTGCTTGCGTTGCCCGTGTTTGGCATTTTTGTCCAGGATGTTATCGAGCTGCAACTCGTTGTTTTTTGGCCATATTCCAGCTGGTATTGAGCCTGGCCAGAACTTACATTACCTTCGTTGGAAATTTGGGTGCGCAACCTTATGGGTGATCTTTTTGCAAAGTTTTCCAATGCCGTATCGGTTGATGCCGCAAAAGTTGCATTAGCCTCGTTGCCATCGTCGTTGCGCCAACGATAATGAGTTTGGGTCAGAATTGGAGTTTGGCTTGCACCCCCAACACTTTCTTCGCTGACAAAAGTGTTAAAACTATTTACTCCATTTTTATACTCAGCCAAAATCCAAGAAGCAGAGCGAAGGATATTTGAATAACGTATTTCGTCTAAAATACCATCTAGATGTTCCGTGCCGCCATTACTTCCAATACTGAGATCATTTATTGTATCATCTCCGGCGGTTCCGGAAGGGGCTTGTGACTCGGTAATGCTTTCGGCAATGCCATTAACATAAATAGAAGGATCGTTTGCCGTAGAGCTTTTATCGTAGGTGACCACAACATGATAAAAAACACCAGATGATGTTGAAAGCACAGTCGAGCTAAACCAAATAGCAATCGTTCCGGGTGAGCCGCTCCAAATATGAGAAAATCTGGTCGTTCCGGGGCCGGCACTGCCGTTATCCCTTCTAATTTCGATTGCAAAACCGTTTTGTTTTTGAAAGAGTATACAAGAAGTGGTTGCACATCCGTCTCGATGCACCCAAAAAGAAACTGTCCGCTGGGTAAAGTTGTTAATGCTTGACGTTGCGCTAACGGTGAGCAAATCACCATCTCCATTAAAATCTATTCCACCGTCAATAACTAAAGAGGTTGTTGTTGTATCACCATCTGAATCAGTAAGTGTTGCGTGATTTACATTTAAAGTCGAGTCTTTATAAAATGCCGAAGAAGTGCTGTAACCTTCTTTCAGGTGCCATACTCCTTTGTAGCTTGAGTCCCATACTCCCGTTGTTGTTGAGTTATCCGATGCGCTCGTATTGTTATAGTACATATATATAAAATCAGCAGAGCCCGTCGCGACGGACGGCACTTTTACCCACACATATGAAGTTGCTGTTTCATCCCAAAGCTCAATTTCATAGTTAAGCTCTGTTGAGTTATCAGAATCAATAAACCTAACATCCTGACCGGAACTTTGAGTTTTAGAATAATCAATGTTGCTAGAGTTTGTGGCATTTAGTATTACTAATACTGGAAAATTAACTAAATTCTCCGAAGAAGACGCGTTGTCAAAAGTTATTTTGCGGCGATTATGCCAATTAATATTCCACCACGGAGAGGTTTGTGAACCAAAAATCGTTAATGTTGGGTAATTTTGGTACTGATTGAAGATTGTTCCGTCTGATTTAACCATTCTGAAATAATACGTTGTCGTGGTTGCATTAAAAGGATTCAACACAAAATCCCACTCCCCTTCTTGTCCCGAAGGTATTGCTCTTGGGTTTGAAGTTGCATTATTTGTTTCTTCATAAGATTGGCCAAGCTCCGAATTTGTAAGAAGAGTTGTTGAAATCGTAGCGCCATCTCCAACCGAAGTATTATCTGAAAATAACCAGGTTATGTTTGAAACCCCCTCTTCAGAGCCGAAAGTGTTGTATGTATTAACTCCGTTTTTGTATTCAGCTTCAAGCCATTCAGCGGAGCGAATTACATTAGAGTATCTGATTTCATCCACAATGCCATTTGTATCTCCGCCGCCGCTGCCCTGCTCTCCCGAGATGAGGGGATCACTTGCGTCTGAGTTGGGGGAACCGCTGGTTGGATTTGTATCAGTTGCAAGACTTTGCGCTGTACCATTTGCGTAGAGAGTTGGATCATTCGTTGTAGCACCGGCATTGTATGTAACGGCAAAATGGTAAATTTGAGCAGTCGATGTAAATGTATTTGAAGTTATCCAACTTCCTAAGCTCGAGGTCCATTGGTGTGAGTAGCGCAGATCGTTAGTGCTTCGAATTTGAAGCTCCCAGGTTGAATTTGGAAAATCTTTTGTAAATAAGGAATTGCCGCCGGTAGCGTCCCTTTTAAGCCATAGAGATATTGTTTTACCGGAATTTAGGTCGTTTATCGCAGAAGATGTGCCATAGTTTATATTATCATTTGCTCCGTCAAGTTTTTTACCGTAACCAGCAACAACATTACTCGTTGTTGCCACAGCGCCATTAACTGTTCCGTTTACAGCGTTTAATGTTGAGTCGGTTGCCGAGGCGTCGGTTGAGCCAAAATGTGTTACGAGTTTAAAGTTTGAATCCCAAACACCTGAAGTTGTTGAATTATCAATCGCGGTTGAGTTGTTATAATACATCCAGACGTAATCCGTACTGGAGGTGCCGTTGATTTGCGGCACCCTTACCCACACGGAAGAAGTTGCGCTTTCATCCCAAAGTTCAATTTCGTAATTAAGCGCTGTTTGATCATCGGCATCCACAAAACGAATGTCTTGTCCGGAATTTTGAGTTTTAGAGTAATCAATATTTGCCGAAGTTGTCGCGTTTAAAGAAACCAAAACCGGAAAGTCAACAAGGTTTTCGCTTGAAGCAGAATTATTAAATGTGATCTTTCTTCTGTTTTTCCAATTTGTATTCCACCAAGTGCCGACATCATTCCACGCCCCAGAGGTTGATTGAGAATACTGAAGTTTAAAGGCTTGGGAAGAAGTTGCAAGCGTTGAGTGAGACGTCGTGTTTACGCGTAAGCGAACTGGGCTTGAAGTTGAATTGATTGTTGTCTCGGTATTTATAAGCGCAAGAGAACTTGTTGGTTGCAATGTATCTGCGTTTTGATACCAACGATAATCTTTTTGAGAAAAACCAAGGGTTTCTTCAGAGGGGAAGAATGTGTTAAAGGTGTTTACGCCGTTTTTGTATTCTGCCAAAATCCAAGAGGCCGATCGTGTTGCGCCTGAAAGACGAACCTCATCTATCATTCCGTCAAATGAGTTGGCTGAATTTTCTTGATCACCAATTCTAAGTTTGTAGGTTATGTCGGTAATTCTATTACCTGCGCCGGCTGTGTTAAACCCGCCATAAATTACTTCTGTTCCATTGACATAAAATTTGGTGCTTGAGGTTGCCGTTTGGCTTCCATCCCAAAACATGGCTACGTACTGCCACTGATTCAGATTTAAAGAGTTGTTGGTTGCCTGTCGGTTTAAATCTGTTGCGCCATCAAAGTCCGCGCTAAATGTTAAGGTGTTAGTTGCCGATGGTGCCATCCTCCAAAGCCACGGCCCAACTCCCCCGTTGCCTTTACAAACTATACAGCCCCTATCGGACTCTCCCTCAGAACGAGGATAAATCCAAGTAGATATGGTTATGGGAGCAAGATCGTTTGTTGAAGAAGATGTGGCAACAGCAATAACGTCATCGGCACCATCAAAATTTTTGGCATAAGCGATAATTGAACTTGTTGTTGCAACCGCATTTGTTACTGTTCCATTATTAACGTATTGGGTTGAATCTGTCGCCGAAGAATCCGTTGATCCAAAATGTTGCACCATCCTAAAATTACTATCCCAAACTCCGGTTGTTGTTGAGTTATCCGAAGCGGAGGTGTTATTAAAGTACATCCAAATATAATCGGTTGAAGAAGAAGCGTCTATTTGAGGGACTTTAACCCACGCATATGAAGTTGCGGTTTCGTCCCAAAGCTCAATTTCGTAATTAAGTTGAGTTAAATTATCGGAATCTATAAATCTTATATCTTGTCCCGAGTTTTGGGTTTTTGAATAATCAATGTTTGTTGAATTTGTCGCATTTAAAGCCACAAGAACAGGAAAGTTAACAAGATTTTCCGAAGAAGAGGCGTTGTTGAATGTTATTTTTCTTCGACCTTGCCATAAAGCGTTCCACCACAAATTTGATTCTTCAGAGCCAAAAGAATTGAAGGTATTAACTCCGTTTTTGTATTCAGCAAGAATCCAGGAGTTGGAGCGGGCCGTACTGGAAAAACGTATTTCGTCTATTTTGCCATCAAAATCTTGTGTCAGGTCGTGGGGACTTGTTCCAAAAATATCCTCGTTTGAATTTGTATCATTTGCATCTCCGGTCGGTGTGTATGTGGTTCCGCCCTCTACTCCGTTTTTATACCCACTTAATTTTCCCTCGGAAAGGCTTAAGCGAAATACAACATGTTGCCATGCCCCGACTGAAGCTGTTAAGCCTATATCTCCTCCAAATACAGTTCCCGCGCTGTTTTTCCATAAGGCCTCTATATTTGCTGCACCAGTTCTAAGTAAAGCTCCGTTAACCGCACCAGTATTGAAATTTGAATAAATGGCATCATTCCCAGAATTTGTGTCTTTATTTATCCAAGCAGATATAGTAATTTCTCCTTGGTTGTCTGTTATTGTTAAATTTCCAAGAGTAATTTGTGTAGAACTTAAATCAAAATCCTTTGAATTTCCAGCTATCGGGCTTGCTATAGCCGTTGCGTCTGTTACTGTGCCGTTAAAAGCATTTTGAGTTGAATCTGAAGCCGAAGCATCTGTTGGCCCAAAGTGGTGTACAAATTTAAAATTACTATCCCACACCCCCGTTGTTGTTGAATTATCAATGGCATTGGGATTGTTGTAATACATCCAGATGTAATCAGTGGAAGAAGTGCCGTCTATTTGTGGAACTTTAACCCAAATTGAGGACGTTGCTGTTTTATCCCATTTTTCTATTTCGTAATTTAAGGCAGTGTTGTTGTCTGTATCAATAAAACGAATATCCGCCCCGCCAGTTTTTGTTTTTGAATAATCAATATTTGAGGAGGTTAATGAAACCAAAATTGGAAAATTAAGCAAGTTTTCAGATGAAGAAGCGTTGTTGAAAGTTATCTTTCGTCTATTTTGCCAATTATCATCCCACCATCCAGAAGTTGCTTGGACGTGTTTAATGCCTAGGGTATCGGCAAAAATCCATAGCAAAATAAATACGCCTACAATAAGAAGTATTCTATTTTTTCCTTTCAGTTGATTCATATGAATTTATACTTAATACCAAATACTATATACTAACTACCATTTGATGTTGTTGATGTTGTGTTTGTTTGTATGGCCGTCGGGCTTGATATCGAAGTTGTTGTGGCGGTTATATTTTGACTAGGGTCGGCTGATGTTGGTGAAGAAACGCCGGTTGAACTTGTTGTACCCGCCGAGGTTGTTGACGTAGGTTGGGTAGTTGAAGTTGTGGAAGTCGTGCTGGTTTGACTTGTAGTAGATGTTGAAGAAGTTGTGCTTGTTGATGAACTTATGGCGGTTGAAGTAGTGGTGCTCGTTGGCGATGTGGTTGAAGTGGAGCTCGTAGTGCTGGTTTGCCCTGAGTTTATCGAAGGGTTACTTGTTGTTGAAGTTGTTGACGTGGTCGCTGTTGTTGAGGTAGTTGAGTTAACGATCGTCGCATTTGTGTTAGTAGTTGTTGGGGTTGAAGAGGCGGTTGGTGTTGTTGAGGTTTGGCTTGTTGTTTGTTGTGTGGTCTGGGTTTGTTGTGGGTTATCTTCGAATCCGGCGCGTCTGGCGATTACCAACCAGTCAAAACTTCCATTTTGCGTAAGATAAGCAAGTTGTTTAACTTTAAAGCCGGTTATATTTTTTTCCGAGATAAAAAGTCCGGTGTTAAGTGCGCTTGTCGGGGTTAGTATTATTTTAAGAGGAGTTGTTTGCGATATTACGGAAGTAAATGATGGGTCAAAAAATACTTCAGCCTCACCATTTGCAAGTTGAGCCGAACCAGAAATTGTTATTTCTTCTCTTGAGCTTTGAAGCCCGAAGGTTTCATAGGAAACAGTTATGCCATCGTCTGCGCCAACTTTAAGCTGCGATTCCGAAGCAATAACATTAAACGACGATCCTTGAATCAGGTTTTTAGCCACATTTATAATGGAGGTAAACAAGCCCTCTGTTTTAATACTCCCCTTTGCATATATTTCTCCCTGTGTTTGAATATTCCCGGTTTCATCAATTTGCCAATTAATACCGGCGATATTTTTAACATTGAGCAATCCATATCCGGCAAAATCAACATCCGAATTTACGGTTAGCAAGGACGTTGATGGGGTTGGATTAATATTATAGCTAGAGCTTGTTGCTCCCGACGTGTTGTTTTGAGCCAATGATGTTCCGTTCCAACCCATATTCACAAATACAAGTACTTGCCCGATTGTGCCATTGAAGGGTTCAAGGGCAACGCCAATTATCCTTCCCGAACCATCGGCTTTCATTGCGTATCCCGGCATTGTTGCCGAAGAAGTAAGATAATCCCCGGGTTGGATTTGTCCGTTTTCATCCGAAACCTTTACGGGCACCCGCCCGGCCAGAGCAACAGGAGCTGTTGTTGCGCTGTATTGCTGAACCTCCGTTCCAAAAACATCATAAGGCGCAGTTGAGATAACTCCGATTAAAGTTGGTTGGTAGGCTACAGAAGATTTTACAACGGTTGGTGTTGTTGAAGAAGATATATAAGAAACAGCAACAACATCTCCGGCCTCAACAGAGCCTTCAACCGCATAATATTCGGCAATGTCGGCTCCTCCGGAAGCGCAATCCCCTATCAATACATTTTGTGTTGATCCGCCATCTGCTCCCGAATGGCATAGCCTTTGCGAATATTGGGTTGAAACCTCAAGTCTTGTTTGTCCGCCGGCAACATTTAGCATGACGTCAAAGGAGGTTGTTCCAATGGCTAATCTGCCGGTTGAAGAAATTGCAAGTTGAGTTGCGTCGTTTACCTTAAGATCAATAAACCTACCGTTAAATGTCCCCGAAGCTTTCCCAAAATTCATCACAAGACCGGTTCCGGAGAAAGTTGAAGATTCATGCAAAAATTGCACCAAATCGGTCGAGGTTATGCTTGAACTATAAGCCCGCAAAGCATGACCAGTGTTTGTTGCGGTCCTTAACTCGCCAAGCAAACCGGCTGGCACAAATGTTCCGGCGGCATCCCCCGTTGTTATGCCCTGAACTCCAAAGGTTCGGCCAAGACCAACAATTGCGCTGTTAACCCCGGTTGTGTTTGTTCCAGAAAATGCTTGTACTTCAAGGCCACGAACATCGTTTGCAAGGGAAGTATTATCAACCATTCTTATAAATGTGCCGATTGCCGTTGTTGAAGCTGTTGGCGCAACATTTGTAATAAAACGATTTCCAAATTGGAAAGTGTTGTTTACCGCTGGGTTTATAACCGTTTCACCATAAATACCCGCAACCCCGGCAGAAGCCGAAGTTGTGCCATTTAATGTTAAGGCGGCGTTTGAAAATGGAGATGAACTTGCAATAACAAGTTGGCCGCCAACATCGCTGCCGACAAAAGTTTGATTGTTTGTATTATTTACTCTTAATGCTTGTGTTCCCGATGCGTTTAATATTCTAAATGCCTGGGTTGAATCTACCGATGGTTGAAGTAAGGTGTTGCCTGTTGAAGCAACGGAAAAGACTATTGCTCCGCCTGAAGAAGCAATTTGCAAAAGATTGTTTGTTTGGCCGGCCGTTCCAAAAAGTGTCAATTGCGCCGTTGGTGTTGTTGTGCCGATACCTACACTTTTTGCAAAATAGTTAAATCCGTCTGCAGAGTAAATTCCGTATGCATTGGCAGCCGTTGGGGCTGATGAAGAGGCGTAAACAGCATAAACGGCATTATTGGTTGAGGAAATTAATGCGGTTGACTTGATTCCATAAAAGAGCGGCGCGGCATGAGTTGAAGTTGCACTGTTGTTAACAGTAGAGAAAAATCCGGCGCCGTGTTCGTATGCTGTATTTACGCCGGGTTCCCAAGATTCGGTTAGGGCAACAACTAAAGATTTGTTTGAAATATTACTGCCGCTTCCAGATCCGTTATCAATAATGTTTAAAGCCGTGTTTCCAAAGCCAGAATTTTTAGTGACCTTAACAACGTCTTCTCCCGTGCTATTACCTCCGGTTATAGTAAGAACCCCAGCGCCATTATTTGTTTGTTGTAAATTCAAAGCATTGCGACCAGTAACGCCCGTTACCCTCACATCAACCTGTGAGGCGCCGGGATTAAAATTACCAACCGTAATTAATCCGGTTGAAGCAACCGAGAAAACCCTGGTTCCTGTTGAAGAAGCAATTCTGAACAAATCATTTTCTTGCCCTCCCGCTCCGACAATTGTTAAGTTTGCAACCGGGCTTGATGTGCCGATGCCGATATTGCCATCGTCTCTTATAACAAACCTTGTAACTAACCCACTGCCATCAAGTTGGTTTTGGAATATCATTGAGCTTGAGCCGGAGTTTGTTGTCGCATCTATTTGGAGACTCCAATTTGGGGTATGGGCGCCTGTGTCAAAAGTTGATCCTGAAAGAGAAATATTTGGCGAGTCGGTTGTTCCTGCGCTTACCCGAGCGTCTACCGTTCCTGAATAGCCGGTTTGTGCGCTAGCCAAAACTTGAATCATTGAACCGGCAGTATTTACTCCCCATCTATCTATCCCAGAGGTCCTGTAAGCAAAAGCACGAGAGCCGCTGTGTGCCGCAGTTGGGGTCCATTCAACAGATACTCCCTTGAAAGCCGCGCTTGAATTATTTAAGGTCGCCGTGCCGCGCAGGTGTGCTGTGTCGGTTGTAATCGTTCCCATTGTGGAGGTGATGGTGCCGTTGGGCGAAACGGTTATAAGGTTTGCTCCAGTTGAGGAAGCAATGGCAAGAAGGTTAGCCGTTTGGCCGCCAAAACCTCTGATTTCTAAACCGGCCTGATCCGAAGTTGTTTGTACAAATAATTTAGCTGTAGAAGTCGTTGCGCCTATACCTATAATATCGGTGCTTGTAACTAAACGCACCACCGATCCCTCGTCGGTCCAGCCAGAGGTATTGGAACAGCCGGTACAAGTGCCATTAATAACCAGGTTTTGGGTTGTGGTTGTTGCAGCTACGGTTAAAGCAGATGCCGAAGCTATATTATTTAATGTGTCTACGGAAAATACCTCTGTACCGGCTGCATTTAATATTCTAAAAGCTTGAGTTGAGTTAACTGAAGGTTGAATCAAGGTATTACCCGTAGAGGCGACTGAAAACATAACAGTTCCGTCAGATGTGGCTATCTGTAAAAGATCGGCCGTTTGACCACCAACGCTTTGAATAGTAACGGTTGGCGTTGCCGATTGGGCTGATAAAGTATTTTGGAAATAAGACGGTCCTTTTACATGAAACAATGCGTCGGCGCTTGGGGCTCCGCCAATACCGACTTTATTATTTGTTGTATCAATTAAAAGAATTGTACTGCCGTTTGCCCGAGACCAACCGTAGGTGGTTGTTGAATCTGTAATGGGTCTGAACGATACATGCCCTGAATTATTAACAAACATTATATCGTTTGGAGTTAAGACACTTCTAATTCTGAAAGCGTTTCCGCCGCTGGCCGATTGATTTGTGATTGTAAGAGCAGTGCCGGAAGTTGTTGATGTATTTATTTTTACAACTTCATTTCCTATTTGATTTAAAATTCTAAAGGCCTCTGTTGTATTTGGATTTGGTTGCACCAAAATATTACCCGTGGAAGCGACGGAGAAAACGGCAGTATTATTTGATGAGGCCACTGTTAAAAGATCGCTCGTCTGACCCAATGTTCCCTGAACCGTAAGGTTTGAGGTTGGACTTGTTGACCCTACGCCAATGTTGCCAACCGAACTAATTCGTAGTCTTTCGGTAGGATTACCGCCATTAACTCTTGTTGTAATAACAAACGCAGAAGCAAAATTACCACTAGTTGAATTCTCTTTAATACCCTTAATTTGGGCGAAATCAGCAATGGATCCGCTGGTGTTATATAAACCTCTAAAACTTATACCACCTCCGACACCAGTAGAAACTGCCGACAAGTCTTCAAATGAAGCTAGAATCCTTGCGTCTGTGGCCACCCTAGAAATACCTCTCACCTGTAACACGTCTGCTTGTGCCGATACGCTGCCAATTACCACCTGCTCATTGATTGTGTCAACTAATAAGGTTGAAGTTCCATTATTAGTTAGAACTCTGAACGCATTGGCTGAATTCTGGGTAGGCTGCACCAAGACATTCCCAGTAGAAGCGACAGAAAAGACAGTTGTGCCAGAAGAAGAAGCAATTGTTAAGATATTTGCTGTTTGAGAAGAAGTACCGGTAATAAGTAGTGTTGTACGATCTGCCGGGCCGTTACCACGGATACTTAATTGAGCCAAGGCCGAGGTGGTGCCAATACCAACAGGGCCGGTTGAAGCAATACGAAGGTGCTCAGACATTGTTGATATGTTTTGTCCGAATTTGATTGAATAGGCAAAGCTTAAGTCATTCTCAAGACCAGTCAGCCAGTTACTGTTT
>QZJN01000004.1 GCA_003599335.1 Candidatus Parcubacteria bacterium | reverse complement strand
ATAGCCTCTCTGGCCGGTGCCCGGTAAAACAAATTGTCTGTTCAATGTTGATCATTGGTCCAGGATCTCTTGTAATCCGCTTTTAAAATCCGCCGGCAGCTTATCGTTTTCCAAAAGTTCTTTTTGATATTTCCGGACAAGCTTACCAAGGCTCATGGCCTGCGCGTCTTTTTCTTTTTTCTGTTTGGTTATGGCTGTTGTTTTCGCGGCCTTTTGTATTTCCTGTAATTCGGCAACGTCCAAATTTCCCAGTTTTTTTATCAAAGCTTCAATTCCGCTGTTTTTTGACATTATTCCTCCTGAATACTTATTGTTAAAGGCTTAATTCCCTATCTCTGTCTATGGTCTTTTCTTTTTCAGGCTGTTTCGGCTTCGGCGCATCCTGTTTTTGATGATCCTGGCCGCGTTCCTTTTCCTGGGAGCCCTGCTTTTGATCAACTTCCGCGCTCCACCGGTCCTTGTATCCGCTATCAAATTCAGATAGACGCCCTATCTCCTGCGCGGGCTCCCTGATCGGTTCGTCTTTTTTATGGCCGGAAGCGTCTTTTTCCAAAATACGATTGGTCAGGCTTTTAATGCTGTCTTTGGGCTTAAAATCCGCATAATCAAGCGTTGATGTTTTTTTGTCCCATTCCCCGGCCTGGGCCTTCAGGCCGCCGTCTTCGTTAAGGTTGTCGGTAAAGATGCTCGTGCTTTCCCTGGCCCGCGTCATGCCCACATATACACTGTTTTGAGAGGCCATCCGGTCGGCAGAATCATGGCAGACAATACAGTTATCCACGGTGACGCCCTGGCTTTTATGGGTTGTCACCGCGTAGCTGTGGTCAATATAATTGTATGAAGCGCCGGGGCCGGTTTCATTTAAACTGAAATTAACCTCTCGGGCATTGCTGCTACCGCCAACGGATACGGTGCAGCCCCCATTTTCATCAACAGAAGCAACCTTTCCCAAGGTGCCGTTCATAACACCAAGTTTTTTGTCATTCTTTAAAAAAACAATGTGGTCCCCTTCGGCAAACCGCCGGGCCTCGATGTTAAAAACAGATAAATTTTGCCCGTATTTGCCGACGTTGAGCGATTGTGTTTTTTCACCGTCAAACAGCGTCACCGTGTTTTTATCGGCATCAATTCCCTTAACGGTCCATTGACTGCCGGATTTAATATTGGTGTTACAAAATGCCGTAGCAATGACCTCCTGACCGATCTTGTAAGCATCGGCGGTCTTCGCATATTCAGACGAAAGATTTGCACTGGCGCGGACATTAAAAGAAGCGCCCTCCCCTTTGACAATGTCTTCATTCACCAGCTTTTCACGGATCATCTGATTAATAACAATCCGGTCCTTGTTTTTATTGGTCAAAACAAGGGTGCTGCCCTGCCTCATGGCTGATAACGCCCTATCCCGTACCGCTTCCAGCCTGGCGGACCGATCTTTTATTTCCGTAATATTTCCCTGGCCGTGAAGAGTGTCCAGAGCAGCGGACATGCCTTTTTTCTGAAACGCCTGAACGGATTCATATGCCTGACCGCCTGGCCGCTGGCGCAGGGCCTCCCGAAGCTCCACCTTATCAACGGTCGTTTTTTCCTGAAGGATTTCATGCATTCGACCGGCAGAAATCGAGGGAAGCTGTTTCTTGTCGCCCTGGATCACCAGTTTCAAACCCCCTTTTTCAGACAGCTTCAGGAGCTTGTGAAAATGCTGGTTCCCAGTCATGGAGGCTTCATCCATCAGGAGAATGGAGCCCTTTTTTATCTGCAAGCTCTTTGAATCCGGGGTCCGCTCGGTGTCTTGATCAATAAATTCAATTTCCCGGTGAATCATTGAATCAATGGTCATGGATTCAATACCCTCGTTTTTAAGGCCTGCTGCGGCCTTGCCGGTAAAGCCGACGCCCAAAACAGACCCGCCGTTTTGATCCATGATATTTTTAATCTCGCGGGTATAGGTGGTTTTACCCGTCCCCGCGTCTCCCTGGATAATGTTCACGCAATCGGTGGAACACAAGACGGTTAAAGCCGCCTGGCGCTGGCCGTCAGTAAAAGACCAGCCCTGCGCCTGCTCTTTGGCGTCAAGATGGTTATAAACGGCTCCCCGGTCGACCACCGGCGTATATTTGCCCCTGGATTCATTGACCCGGCGCACAATATCCCGCTCAATGCCCTGCATTTCCCTGGTAGAAAAATGCCCCACGGCCTTTTGTTCTCCCAAAAAGACCAATTGCCCGGATTTTTGCATTTCACCAAAGGCGCTTTCCAGATGATCCACAGAAACTCGGTCCCCTATCCCCAGACGCGCGGCCTCGTTCATGATGTCGATTTTTTGAAAAACGGATTCGGTTTCCGTCTTTATCTCCATGGCCTTCTGAATCAGTTCCCCAGGAGTAAATGACGGTTCTTTGTCTGACAGTTCGGCCTGTCTTTTGGCTTCTGCTCTGACCCCTTCTATTGTAAAGCCGCACTTTTCAAATGTTTTCTCCCAATCCGCTTTCAGCGTTTCTTTGTTTAAATGCTCCGGCTTAATTTTCCGGCTGTCCAGGGCTGCAATTTCTTTTAGCTGCCCCTCAGACATGTTGGGATATTTGCCGCTGGCTTTAAGGCTTTCATACCGCTCAAGAACCTGTTCCCGGCGCTTTGAAAACACCTGAATGAGCCCTTCATCCACCCCTTTTATTTCAAAAAAGCCCTGTTTCCGGTCGGTCACCGTGGTGCTGTAGCCAATATCACTTAGGTTTTTTGCCAGTTCGTTTCTGTAAAGCCGCCCCAGTTTGATTCTGTCATCAAACAGGGTTTCATTGCTGAGGGATCGCCAGTCGCCGTTTTCCTTTTGCGTCATGTTCATGACAACGCAATGGGTATGAAGCTGCGGGTCCAGTTCCCGGCTGGTCAGGTGGTCAAATTTCGCGGCCATCAGGTTACCCGTGTAAAGGGTCTGCCGGTCCCCGGCGATCTGTTCCCGTGTTTGAATGTTGTGGTCTTCAATATAGCCTAAAACCCTTGATACGGCCTTATCATGGGCGATTTTAACGTTTTCATCCGCAAGCGCCATGATGGATACGGATTTGGGCGCGCTGAACGTCAAATCCATTCCGGCCCTGTCTTTTCCCTGCTCAATATCAACGGCCTTTTTGGTGATCAGCGGATTTCCGTCCGGATCTCGGCCCACCAGCAGGGCCTTAAACTCGTCTTTATCAACCCTTCCATGCAGCCCCAGAGCGGCCGCTCCCCTGCCCTGCCAGACGCCGCCTTCTTTCAGATAATAATCGTCTTTTTCAAAATATTGTCCGGCCTGGCCGGCGGATATGTTGGCGCCGGAAAGCATTATTTTTTAAAGCTCTCTTTCAGGGCTTTTTCAAAGTCCTGGTCAGTAATCGCGTCATTGGTGCTTTTAACGGCTTTTTTGGTGTCATCAACCAAAAGCCGCTGATCAGCCTCCGACCGCTCAAAATTCGCCTTGGCTTTTTCATACCGTTCGTCTAACGCTTCTTCCTTTTCTGAAAAATATTTCAGGTCTTCCTTTGTTTTTTCGTTCCAGAATTCCCGAGCGTCCGGAGTGTCGGCCATTTCCTTTTTCTGCGTGTCCCAAGATTCATAAAAGCGTTTGTCAAATTCTACGGTTTCCCGGTCGAAACGCGCCTTTTCAAGCCCCATTTCAGCGTCTTTTTTATCGTAAACAAACACGGCAAAAAGAAAAGACAGAACCCCGATAAACCCTAACGCCAGCATTACTTTTATAAAATTGCTCATAGACCTCCCGTTAAAGCGCCGGTTTGCCGGTGTTGATTCGTGATTGTGCGTCCAGAAGCGATTCAAAAGCCACTTTGCTTAAAAGAACCGCCTCTTTGTTCTGGCCCTGGGCAAGCAGCGCCTCTTTTGAATCTGACACCTCTTTTGCAAACCGGCTGGCTTTTGTCGTGCTTTCCAGTTTTTCAATGGCCTTTTGCCAGCTCATTCCGGAAGAAACCCGATATTTTCCCACAAAGCCCGCATACCCGCCGTCACCATACACATTGCGGCCCAAGGCCATTAACTGAGTCGGTCCGGACAATGTAACGATATTGCAGCCGCATCGGATCTTTTCCACCTGGCCGTCAAACCGGCAGTCTGCTTTGTCTCTTTTAATCGCATCGTAAAGGGCCTTTACCGGCCCCTGAAAGTCGTTTGACAGAGCTTTTTTTAACGCCCCTTCCGACAGGGTCATAAAGTCATCAAAGGCCAGATTCGCGGAAATGTCACCCTTCTGATCACCCTTTACATCAACCCCTAAATCAAAAAGATCTTCCTGAAGGTAAAGGTAGGCCTGGCCGATTACGCACCCGTAAAAAGCCATGGACCGGATATAATGCTTTAACCGGACCTCGTCAGCATCCACGGAAGAGATTAAGGCATTACTTGAAGCAGCGTCTTTAAGATACTGGGCTTTTATCTGATCGATCATCCCCGGCCTTATTTCTGCAGAAAGACCAAAATCACGGGCAAAGGCGGGCTTTGTAATGACCGGCCAGTAATCGGAGCAGGGTTTTTGATTTTCCAGTTTCAGCAGGGTATCTAAAAACAGCGCCTGTAAAGGGATTTCAATATCAATGGACCGGTTTTGCATGGCCTGATTCAGTCGCCGGAGCTGATCCGCTGTTGATTTGTCCATGCTTTGCGTGGTGGTGTCGGCCTGGCGTTTGACCTCCGAAAGCCGCTGTTCAAGGGTTTTTCGGCGGGTTTCGGTTTTGTCAAAAGCCCGGCTCTCCTTGCTCTGTTCTGAAATCCCAACGGAAGGTTCACCAAAAACCGGCCCGGCCATGCAGCAAAGAAGCAGGCCGGCAGCAAGAATTTTTCTCATAGTTTCCCCGCCCGTTTAAGTTTATATCCGGAATCAAGGATCTCCTGGCGGGTTTCTATCTCCAATATGGCGTTTTCGGCAAACTCAATAAAGTCGGTGCCGCGCTTCTCAAAGTCCTTGTGATAAACCACATTAAGCAGTTCAATACTGGCGTTTCTTTTAATCTGAACAGCGGATTTTTTGCCCATAATGGTAAAGACGTGTTCCCCGATATCCGGAAGCTTGGCGTCCACCACATGACAATTTTTAATATCGGAAACATCGATATACAAAGAAACGTAGTTGGTGCCATCGGTGATTTTGATGCGCCGTTCTTTGTCCGCAATCACATACTGAAGGTGCCCGACATTGATTTCCTGGCTGATCGCCTGCCACCCATCAAAGGTTGTTTTTAAAGTACCGTGAACCCAAAAGCCGCACCCTGAACGGCAATTGACATCCATGGCATAAAGTTCTTTAAGGGCTCGCATTATACCGGCGGCCTGAGTGCCCGACATTGTATAGGACGGGTCGTAGCCGCACTTTTCTTTTACAAACTCTTCGTCCTTAAGAACAGAAGCTTTAAATTTCAGCATTCTCATTTTCGTGGCAAACAGACCCGGAGCCGCTTTCTTTTCTTTTTCTGCCTGTATTCTCTGCTGCTCTGCGATACGGGCTCTTTCTATCTCGTCTTTCTCTTGCTGTATTCTTTTCAGTTCAGCGGCACGGGCTTGTTCCGCCCATTCAAATTTTATCTGGTCAATCTCGGCGGCCAATGGCGCATAATAAGCCGGGCTGATAAACTGCTTGATCATTCCTTTTGAATACAAGTGAACACTTGCCAGCTCGTCTTTTCTGAAAAGGTTGTCTCTGATTTCCGTCAGCTCCTTTTGTATGGCGACGGAATCAAGGTACATCAGGGAATCATAGTACACAAAAAGGCGGGGACCGATATCAAACCATTTCAGATGAACCGTGTCTTCCGTGCTTAAAAAATCGCGCGTGATGTTTTCCCGTTTGCATTTAACGGCATAGTCAATCTGATCTTTCAGCGCCTTGGCGACAGTGTCATTAAACACATACCAGACGTCATACCCGAAAAAGCTGCCGTAACCGAAAACAGGCGGCAGGTCCGCTTCATGCTCCGGGGTAAACATTTTGTTCAGCGCTTCCAGTTCTCGCGGGGTGCTGTTTTGCTTGTACAGATCCACAGGCCGAATGGCCTCCAGCAAAATCCGCGTGTTGGGGTCATATGCATAATAATTGATGGTCTGCACATCTTTTGTATCTCCCCAGAATTTGCCATAGATAAACAGCAAACCCTCTGTTTCATCATATACCGCGTCATAACGGATTAACAGGGAGCCGGATTTTGACGGTTTTTCGGGTAAATGTCTTGGGTTCTTGCTCAAGATCCTTGCAACCCGGATGGTGTTTTCATCGTCCCAATCCGGCATCCCCAAATCTTTATTCAAATATCTGCTTGTGCACCCGATAAAGGACAGCAAGCTGATGATACAAACCATGGTTAAAAGAAGAAAGCGGCCCTTCATAATAAAAAATCCTCGTCAGGTAGTCCATCCCCTGCAACGGTGTGTTCGTTGATGGGGGTATCCGGTGTTTTAGGGGTTTCTGGTTGGCTGCCCTGGTCCGGAATCAGCGGTTTTTTATCGTTTTCCAGATCAAACCCGGCCACCGGGCTTTTACCTGGGGGTTTATGCGGCCTGCTGGTTTCCTTAAGCGCGTTATGGGGTGACGGTTCAAAGGAAATGTTTTTGGTTTCAAATGCCTGGTATTTAAACGCGGTGGTCAATATCGGATATCCGATAAATCGGACATAGCCGGTTAAGTCGGGTAAATTCTGCAACTCCGACGGCAAAACAAGGCGGTCTGTTTTTTCTCGCCGCACCAGGGACAGGCCGTCCCTGTTTTCAGCGCTGCCCATGGAATGGTTTTCCTGGGTTTCAATGACCGCGCGTTCTCCGATTTTGTCAGATAAATATTTGGCTGTCACCGGATCAGAAACGCGGTAAATAAGGTTGGTTCCGCAGGCATTAATAAGGGTCTGTCTTAGCTCCTGGCCGTAAATTTCCTCGATCTGTCCAATATCCTGAATCCCTAACCAGGCGCTGGCCCCTTTTGACCGGCCAAGGGTCAATAAATTCACGATGGATTGCAATCGCTGAAGGGTCCCGAATTCATCAATCAGGAAAAAAACGCGCCGTTCCCGGTCGTCCGGCATGGATAATATTTGCCGGATAAAAAGATCGATAAACAGCGTCAAAATGGGTTTTAAGGTGTCTTTGATATCTGCGTAATTGGTAATAAAAATATTGCCGGTTGCCGGTTTTTCCCTGAACCATTTTTTGATTGAAAAATCGCCGTCAACCTCTTTCATATATTCAAAGCATCTGACGTACTGCATCATAACGGAATGGGTAGAAGCCGCCTGTCCAGTGTCCGGGTTTTGAATGTATACATATCCGGGCTCTCCGGATATGAACTGACCTAATTTATCCAGAGGCATTTTAACGGTATCCCAGATATCCGCATGGGTGCGCCGCCCTTCTTTATAAAGGCGTGTCAGAATGCTTAAAAATACGTCCCTGGCTGAATTATTCCAGAAGGCGTTTTTATCGGTTCCTTCAGGGATTAAAGAAGCGGCCACAGCTTCAAAATCTTGTCTGGCGCTGATCTCGTTAAACAGGTTCCATTGAAGGCACCTTGCATCAAGAGGATTAAAGAGATAGTCTTTTCCTGGGCGATAAAATTTTGATACAAAATCCCCTTTGAAATCGTAAATAATCGCCCTATCCTGTCTTTCAATGATCCGCTTGATATTCTGATTGAGAAATACCGTTTTCCCGGTACCTGGGGCACCGACAAAAAAAACGTGCTGGCATTCAGTTTCAAACGGCATTTTGACTTTGCCGAAGGGCAGGTCTTTTTTAATTTTATCCGTCAGTTTATTATATTGCGCAGCGTCAATTAATTTAGATCCACGGATAAATTTTTCCTGTGTGTTGTCTTCTGAAATTTTCCGGTATCTTTTAATAAGATACGGTGAAAAGAGATAAACAAAGGAAGTGATAAAAAATAAGAGGTATATTTTCTTAAACAGGCCGTCTATTTCCGGCTTTATGTCCGGCCCATTAAATATGTCATACATGCGTTTTGCGGGTATAACATACTCTTTTTCGTTTATCTTATATGTTAAATTGATATCTGAAGTTAGCCTTAGATAGCTCAGCGGTTTTGCCTTAAGATAGACGTTTAAATTATTGCGTTCATAGCTTGAAAAAAGCACATTCACAGAAACAAATAATAGCGCTGCATGGACCAAAAACAGGCATGAGAAAATGAAAAAATACATTTTGAATTTCATCTGAAATACAGACAGGGAAATTTCAAAACCTTTAAATTCGGCTCCGTTCAATTGCTGATCCATTATAAATTTCTGTAATTCAGTTCGAATTCATTTGATATGGTTTCATGCCTTTTTTCCAACTGCGCTTTCTGGGTCATGCTCCACGCCTTCACCCATTTAATGTTTTCGCTTATATCATCGAGCCTTTTGTTAACATCTGTCTGTATTTTGCTGCTTTCAACGTCGCTTATTTTTTGTTTTAATCCGTTTATAACCAGCTCGGATACCAGGTTGGATAATGTTGTTTTATCTCTTTTAGCAAGAGCTTCTAAAGCCTGCTTGTCAGACAATTCCATTGTGAAGCTTATATAGGCTTTTTTCAATATATCACCTTATTTATAATTATATTAGTTGTTTATAATAAATTTTGATTTTTTGAATATTTGTTCATATATATCCATAACTAACTGATGTCAAGGGTTTTTAGCTGTAAAGATATATAAATAATCACTCTTTAGGTGGCGTAAGGTGTGATTGGTTATAGAGGATTTTTTAAGATGAAGTTTTTGGGGCTGGCTTTATGTTTTATTTTTGTTTTGATTTAAAAGTGAAATGTCAAATTTTATTTATTGAAATTGATAACATATAAATTATGAAATTATTCAAGAAAATATCTTTGTTATCCTTCGTTGCATGTAAGTAATTTGATTCGGCTCAAGCGTTGCTCTATTTGGGCAGCTTGTTGTAATATTTCAATGGCGAAATCAGACAATAACAGGTTGTCTGATTTTAATAGGTAGCGCAAGTCTTGCACTAAAAGATTTGCCGTCTGACTGGATTTGATTAGATTTTCTTTATCTTGAGCGTTAATCATAATTCTCCCATTCATTTTTATATTTATGTTTCCACATACGCGTGAGGATAAAGTAATTTAACTATTCTTTTATTGTGAATCTTATAATTGAATTTTGTTGCCGCCCTGCCCTTTTCTCAATCTGTTCTAAAAATTTATTTATTCCTTTTTTATAGGCTTTTATTTTTGATCTTTAATTTTAAAAATTCCATCATCAATAAATTTTTGATCAGTTCTTTATATTTTTTTTCTATGTCTATTTTTTTGATCTGATAAATATATCACTCGATTTGTTAGCATTATTTTATTTCTCTTAAAATTGTTTTTTCTGCCCCTCACTATAATATCCATGAAAAACTCTTTGCTCTTCTTTTCTCTATAAGAATTTCAATCGGGGTTTTAAATCTCTTTTTTAATTTCGGTTCGCTATTATAGATTTTTATTCCTTATAATAAATAACTTTTTAAGGCCTCCTGTTCGCTCAGTTGCGTTTTGCCAGATTTTTATGCTGTTAAGGTAGCCGTGTTATAAAATTGATTTTTAAAGCCTGTATTTTTGAACTGAGGCGGTTTTTGATTTAATTTTTCCTCACTTCTTTCTTCTAAAAAAAAGAGAAACAACGACAACAACTGTGTTGTTGGTTGTTTTTAAATATTTAATTGTTTTAAAAGTTTTAGGTCTTCGCAAACATATATAGAGAAAGGTTTTGCGGGTTGAAAAGTGAGCATCTACAGGAAATCAAGTGAGCGTTTACAGGAATGAAGGTGAGCGTTTACAGGAGGTAAAGTGAGTGTTTACAGGAAATGTGATTTTTAAATAATTCCATTAATAAAAATACAATAAAATAAATATATTATGTTTTTAAAGTGAGCGCTTACAGGAAATAAAGTGAGTGTCTACAGGAAATCAATTCAAAAAGTATGTAAAATAAATATCTTATGTTTTTTAAGCGAGTATCTACAGGAAATAAAGTGAGTGTCTACAGGAAAATAAATTTTTTATTAAAAGTGATAAAAAAACTTGCAATCGTTCTCACCTTTCTTTAATATGCTTTAAATTTAAAAACTTTACAGGGAATATATCTTTGGAAAATAAACGCAATATTATAAAACATAGCAGCGCCATTCAAACATCTGGTGAGGCGAGTTTGTTAGAGCGTAAAGCATGGAATGTTCTTTTAATGAATGCGTTTGATAGTCTCAAAAGTGAAGATATTTTCAAAATAAGCATTGGTGATTTAAACAAAGCTTTACGGTTTAACAGTAATGATTATGACAAACTTAGAGAAACTTTAAAGATTTTAAACCGCACCCAAGTTGAATGGAATATTTTAGAAAAAGATAAAGAAACAGAATGGGAAGTAACCACTCTTTTAGCTGGTGTGAAAATCATTAATGGGATTTGTTATTATAGCTATAACCCACTTATAAAAGATCGCCTAAGCGACCCAAAGATATACGCTAAATTAAGTTTATTTGAACAAAGCTTAATTAAGGGCAAGTATGCTTTAATTTTATGGGAGCTTTTTAAGGATTACATAGGGATCGGTGAAACCGGTTGGATTAAAATTGAAAATTTCAGAAAATTATTAGGATTGAAAGCCGACGAATATACAGAATTTAAAATATTAAATCGGGATATTATTAAAAAAGCGATTATCCAATTAAATAAAATGTCGGTGATATATATAGACCCGGAAACCGGGGTAAACAAAAAAAGAGAAGGCCGGAACATTGTAGCGTTAAAATTTATCATTCAGCACAACGAAAACAATGTCGGGAAAATCAAAAAATTAGAGGATAAATGGAATACCAATCAAAAACAGTTATCCCTACCCTTACCAGATCCGCGAGAAGGTTTTCAAAATCAAGAATTATTGAAGTCTTTAACTGAAGAGTTTGGTCTTTTAGAGGAAAAGGCTGTTGAAATTTTAAAAACAAAAGATGAATTCCAAATTTATGAAAACTTGGAATATATAAGAACCTGGAGAGACGCCGGAAAAATAAAAGCGAGCCTCAGCGGTTTTACAATAAGCGCCATCGAAAATAATTATCGTTTGGATGGAAAAATAAAAGAAAAGAAAAAAACCGACTTTAAGTCTATTAAAAAGGCTGAACAGAAAAAAATTTTAGAGGAAATAACAACTCACGTTTTACAACAAAGACACATACAATATATAGAAAAAGAAGCTGAATTATCCGAGCAAGAAAGACAGAAATTAAAAACAGAATTTGAGGATCTTTTTAGAGAGAGCTCCCCAGGTAAAAGCCGTGCAAATAAAGCCTATGAGGGTAAATTGTATTTTTTTATGAAATCAAAAATATTGCCTCCGGAAATAGATGATTTAAAAGCTTATGCTAAGTCAAAAGGCTTTGATTATGATGCGCTAAACGCCGAATTTAAAAAATAAACCCCTGCCCCATCCTTAATTAAGTTATAAAAAGTAAATAACAGTAATAAATTTTTTAAACTTTCCTTAACTTAAAAAACATTTCAAAATGTTATTAAATTTTAGAAATTTTAATAACTGTAAAAAAATATTTCAAAAAAACATTAAAAACTTCAAAATGGTTAAATCGGTTACCCCGTCCTTAATTAAGTTATAAAAAGTAAATAACAGTAATAAACTTTTTAAAATTTTTTAAACATTCCTTAACTTAAAAAATATTTCAAAATGTTATTAAATTTTAGAAAGTTTAATAACCGTAAAAAACGTTTTAAAAAATAATAAAAGTTTCAAAGCGTTTAAAACATTGCGTAAGTTTCAAAAATTTAATAACTTTATTGAAATTTCGTAATGTTTAAAAGTAAAGTAAGAAAAAAATAAAGAGGGGGATATAATGAAATTTACAGTTTACAATTACAAAGGCGGGGTAGGGAAAACCAGAATAGCTTTAAACTTAGCTCTAACACTGGATTTTGCCATTATAACAAATGAAATTTATATCCCTACAATTAAAAAAATTATTCCAGACAATAAATATATTCAATTAGAAAAAAACCAGGCCCTTGAAACTTATCCGGATGAAATTGACATAATTTTTGATTTTGGAGGCGGTATTGATCAAAGAATTATTACCGCAATTAAACAATCTAATTGGGTTATTGTTCCTGTAACCAACGATCATGATGAACTCGAAGCCACTATCAATATTATTCAAGAGATCGAGGATATCAAAAAAAATATAGTTGTTGTAGCCAACAGAACCGCACAAGGGGATCTTGAAGAAATTAAAAAGGCCATATCAAAGCATTATTCATACCCAATTTTTGAAGTTAAAAAATCCAAAGGGCTGCGCAATATCACCAAAGAAGGAAAGTCTATTAAAGCAATGGTGGAAGAGGGCGGTTTAAAGGCACATTCATACAAAGCTCTTGATCAGCAATTTGATAAATTAATTAACTTTCTTAAAAAGGTGTAAAAAAGATGAGCACTTCAGATTTAAGCGCTTTTAAAAGCAAGAAAGAACCCGAAATTGAAAAAGGGGAAAAGCTCGGGGTTTTTAAAAAGCCGGGAAAACCAGAAAGATTAAAAAAAACAGGAAGACCGCCAAAAGAGGCAGAGGAAAAACATAATAAAGCAATCACAGTTTATTTTACTGCATCTGACCAGGAAAAGCTTAAAAAACTCTCCCAAAAAAGATTTGATCAGCCATTGGCAAAATTGATTTATGATCAACTTAAAGAAAGCGGAGTAATATAAAAAATCCGTTTATAGTTTGGCTTGATGGAGAAGTTAAGAGGTATGGGTTTGAAACCAGGACAACCAAGACGGCCATCGCAGTTGAGGCGTCGGAAAAAATTTTAACTTAAATTTATCCCCTTTTATATAGAAAAAAAGCAGAGAGGCTCAGGGGTATTTTTTGTAGCAAACAAAAGAAAGGCGGTAATGAAAAAATTAACCAACACAGAAAAAGCAGCTATCGTTTATACAAAAAACACAAACCCAACAAATCCAGAAACAGTAACCCACGATACACCCTTAGAAGAATTAAATTTAAACTGGAGCGAGAAAGAGTTACCGGAAAGAATTAGAACAAAGCATGTACATCGGCTTCATCCATATTTAGGTAAATATATTCCTCAATTGGTCGAAATTTTTTTAAGAAAATTTTTTAAACCTGGGCAAACTGTGTTAGATCCTTTTTGCGGATCAGGAACAACATTGATTCAGGCAAATGAATTAGGAATTAATTCTGTAGGATATGATATATCAGCTTTTAATATAATTTTAGAAAATGCAAAAACATTAAAATATAATATTAAAAAAGTTAAAAGCGAGATTTATGATGTTCTTGATAAAATTGAGGCAATAACTCAATCAAATAAACCAAATCGTCAACTAAGAATAGATGATTTAAAGCAATTCGCTCCCGATATACCAAAAATCGATAGCAAATATCTTAATAACTGGTTTGCTCCGCAAGCATTGCTGGAATTAATTACTTTTAGAGAATTAATTTTTACCGGAGATTATGAATATAAAGATTTATTAAAAATTATTTTATGCAGATCAGCTCGTTCCGCAAGATTAACGACTCATTTTGATTTAGACTTCCCCAAAAAGCCGCAGATGGAGCCTTACCATTGCTACAAACATTCACGAATATGTCATCCCACTCAGGAAGCTTATAAATTTATAAAGCGATATAGCGTTGATACTGTTCGGAGAGTTGAAGAATTTTCTACAATAAGGACTGACGCTTCAATAAAAATTGAACACACTGATAGCCGATGCGCTGAAATACCTCCAATAAATGGAGTTATAACCAGCCCCCCGTATGTCGGTTTAATCGATTATCATGAACAGCATGTTTATGCATATAAACTTCTTGGTTTAGAAGAAAGAAAAGAACACGAAATTGGGCCAGCTTCAAACGGATCAAGTCAAAAAGCCATTCAAGAGTATAAAAAATCGATCGCCGAGGTTTTTAGCAGAATTGCAAGCTCTATGGTGAACGGTGGCCGAATGATAGTGGTCGCTAATGATAAAGCAAACATTTATCCGGAAATAGCTGAAATGGCTGGAGTAGAAACCGAAAGCGTTGTCCAGCGCCACGTCAATCGAAGAACCGGCAGACGTTCAGGAGAATTTTTTGAATCTATTTTTATTTGGAAAAAGCCCTAATATTTTAGTACATATAAAAAATTTTATACAAAAATATATACACCAAAAAATAAGGGGCAGGAAAATGTCTAGTTCAAATAGAATGAAGCTTGAAATTCAGAGTGTTATAAAATCGCTGATGAATAGAGTAATGAATAAAGTTCTTAAAGAAGACCCCTTTATAAAAGAAGAACATAGATCCAAAAGACCTCTTTACGCTGCGCTGGTTCCCGATGAAATTTTTAAAGGGTCTCATTTTGAAAGAAGGTTTGTTACGCCGTTTGGCGGCGTTTGGGAAAAATTAGCAGTTGTAGCCGCTAAAGCAGGGCTAGGCTTTGGTGAATTACACTACGTTATTTTGGGCGGCGTTAATGCAGAACGTCTTAGAAGGATATCAGAAGTTTTAAATAACTTAGAGCACGGGACAAGCGGTAGGCAAAGGATTAGACCCGACTGGGACGTTGAGCTTAAGTATGTTTTAGAAGGCAAAAGCGAGGAAGTCTTACCGACAACAGTAATTTGCGATGTTTATGCAGAGGACGTTAAAAATAATAAAAAGTACGCCTTTGAGCTCAAAGCGCCTTTACCAAACAGCGACCAAACTAAAGTAAGCAAGGAAAAAATTTTAAAGCTATACTGCATGGAGCCTCCACAAATTGACGAAGCTTTTTATGCGTTGCCATACAATCCATATGGGAAAAAACAGGACTATGCTTGGAGCTTTCCCGCAAGATGGTTCAACATGAAAGAGGACAAACCCGTTCTTATCGGGAATGAATTTTGGGAAAAAATCGGAGGCGAGGGGACATACCAGGCCTTTATAGACGCCGTAAACGAAGTCGGCCTGGAATACAAAGAATGTATATATAGAGACTTTCTTGGGATTGAGCCCCCGGAGGATGCTTATAGCACAAGACTATAATCAAACAAGCGAATGGTCCGACCACCCAATCATTAGACCAATAACATCGCATTTAATTTTTTCGTATTGAGGGATGAAAAAATACAAAAAAAAATTAATAACCAAGTCTTGGAGGCGAACAAGAAGAGGGCGACAGCTTATGAAATAGAACAAGAAGCGTTAAAAATACTCGAGAAAAAAGTTTTTTGCACCAAGGCTTGAATATTAATTTTGTCCAAAGTGGCTTTAAACAGGTCATGACTTTATATTCTTTAAATAAAAATCTCCGCTTAAATCGCCTCTCAGCGCGTTTGCCTATTTTTTCCCCTGGTCAAAGACATCTCTTTTTTAAAAAGCCTCAAAAAGCCGCCAATTTTAAGCCGTAAGAAAAAACGGTTTTGCAGAACGTCAAACATTTCCTTTGCTTTCGGTGTGTTGTTGCGGTATTCTTACGGCTGAAAATAGCCATTAATAGCCGTAATGGAACAGTGGACCATGGAAAACAAATAAGAACTTCACTCAAAAAGGGTCTTTCTGCCATACACATTCGGGTGTAGGCGCATAAACAAGCGTTAGCTTAAAATTCCCATCGCCTTTTTCTATGGCAAGGTATTTCAAATTATGGGCATTCCGCAAGTATTTCCCTTCCTCAACCTTCCAATGACAGCTGCTGTCTGTCGCGTTGGGGCTATCATGGGTAACTACCTTTCCATTCATTTCTCCAATAAAATAACGTTTATGCCATTTATGAGCTATATGCACACAGTCACCACTAGGAGGAGTCCCCTTATGCCATCTTTCCCAATCACCTTTTTGTATTGCCCTTGCTTCGAGCTCGCCTTGATCATTACAGGTGATATAGGTGTTTTTGGAACTTTTCAAGGCAAAGGTTCCTGAAAGGTCGTTTAGATTTGCCATCGATTTTCCTCCTTCAAGAAATATTAATGGGCACGAGTCCTTCAGTAAGCAGCCCTTACGCTTTTTACCTGAACTAAACCTGATAGGAACTCGCCTTTAAAGCAACATCTTAAATTAAGATATAATTGTATGTCAAGGATTGTAACACACGCCTCATGAGATCCAACTGTTACAGAGCGAGTTTTGTTTGATTTTTAGGGGAGGGGAGGTCTGCATTAGGATTGATTGACAAAACGCCCCACAAAACGTATCTTTTGCGTAGCTTTTTGTAATGGACCACATGAAACCCGGGGGAAAAGACATGCAGATTATTGAACAAAACACTACGCGAAATAAATCAGGGGCCTTGATCGAGATCAGGGAAGGGTTCCCGGACCGGATTTCCCTCTGGGCGGATGCGTATTTTCAGTTTGAAGCAACCACCGGGGAAGCGTCCCGAAAAGTGCAAAAGAGAGATCTGGGGCTTTTTGTTGATTTTATGATGACGGAAGAGGGGAGTGACGAGCGCGTGAAATGGACCCCCCGGTTGTCCAGGGCGTTTAAGGATTATTTGAAAACCGGTGAAACCGGAAAAACCGGAAAAAAGCCGTATATGGATCGGACCGTTAACCGGACCCTGGCCCATTTAAAGACATTTGCCAAATGGGTTCATAAGCTGCGGCCATTTCCTTTGGGAGATCCCATGGCAAAAATGAAACTGCTGCCGGTGGGCTCCGGCCTGGAAGTGGAACGGGCGATTTCTGCTAAGGAAAGAAGACGGATTTTGGATGCAGCGGATTTTTTAGCAATGGATGGCGGAATGTCCAAAGACCGGAACCGGTTCCGGGCAAAAACGCGGCCCAAGCGCAAAGGCTTTCGGGGATACCGCAACCGGGCCATTGTGTATATGCTGATCGAAACCGGCATGCGCCGGGCGGCGGTCACCAAAATCGATTTAAAGGACGTGGATTTTAAACGGCATATTATAAAGGTGGAAGAAAAGGGCGGCTTGGATCATGCGTACCAGATCAGCCGGGAAGGAATCGAGGCGGTTCATGCTTATCTGGAGCAGGAGAGGGCAGGGGACTTTGACAAGTGGGGATCTCCGGCGCTGTTCTTGTCCGCAGCATCCAACCCCCATGGAGACGGCCGGTTGAATGAACGGGGAATCAATACGGTGTGGGATGAAATTTGTGCGGCTGCCGGCGTTGAGGGAAAAACCCCGCATTCTGCCCGTCACGCCATGGGGCGGCATATCATGGAAAAAACCGGGAATGTGGCGGCTATTCAGCGGCAACTGGGGCACAAGAACGCGGCGTATTCCTTACAGTACGCCAGGATCACGGAAAAGGAGCTGGATGCCGCGTTAAATGACCGGTAAGAAAATTCTGGGCCACGGCATCATTTATTCCAGAGCTTTGGTTTATGCTGTCTTAAAATCTTTTTTTAACTTTTCGCCCACTTTTTCAAATGTCCGTTAAGCGATTCATCATTAGTTAAATGAGATTTTATTTTTTTAAGAACATCATCGGATATTGTGGGGTAAACCTTTTTAATGATGGTAGCTATCTGGTCTATCGCTATTTCTTTAGGTGGTGGTGGTAAATATTGCTGAACAAGTTTCTCCTGTTCAGCTAAAGGTAGTTTTTCAAAATCAGGATAGTCTTTTTTAATCTTGTTAAAAACCTTTGTCTTAATCCACAAGGGCTCTTGCCGAATAGAGGACGATGTTGTTGAAGATAAAATTTGATTTAAAAGCTTTTCTTCAATATCGGGGTCAGTTGATTTTTCTTTCCAATCAGGAACGCCTACCCTTGAATAAAGATTGCCAACCATCCACCCAAGCTTAGGTTGAAATAGTTCTGACAACCTTCCACATCTCGCATCTACAAGAGAATCATAATGTTCGCCAGCTCTTACTGAAATAGAAATTCTCAAAAGAGCAACGCAAGGCTCAGAGATTCCTGCATCGAGATCCCGGTGTAAGTAAAACAAGCCTAATGCGTTTTCGTTTTGGTTTAAAACCCGTTCAAATAAAGGTTTAACCATTGGCTTCATGTCCGCAGCAAAAACCCCGGGGGCTAAATAACCAAAACGATCTTTTAGAGAACCGCTAATAATGTCTTGAAGGGATCTTATGACAGACAAGCTAACATGAGTGGTTTTGCAGAGAGTTTGCCTTCTTACCAAATCACAGGATTGGGTAAGAACAAGAAAGCCTAAATATTTATTATGGGTAAAATGAGGGTGAACCTCTTTGAACAGCTTCGTTAGGGCCGAGCTTGGTGCTATGATATCGCCTTGGCAGAGATCCTCTTCCTTAGAATAGCCTTTATAGGTCCAATGCATGGCTCAAGTTTGCTTTATTTTGTGGAGGAATTGCTTCTTCGGTCTGGTATCGCTCTTGGGGCAATGCGCACTTTGATTTCGCCTTGCGTTCGACTTGTTGGGGCTGATGGAATTTTTACCGGGCCTTGGTATGTTCTATCTCTCGAAGGAATTTGCTCAGTTGTTGCTTTTTTATAGTGAGTTGAATTCGTCTCCTTAAACGTTCCGGTGTTTGTTGCTCCAGATGTATCGGTCATTATATTTCCCCCTTTTCACAAAGTTGCAGGATTGAACTTATTATGGTTGCCGTAATCTCCCGCACTTCTCCAATTGGTATGCTTAACCAATTTTTAAGTTTTTCACAATCATCTGATGTTCTATCAAAATTAAGTATAATAGAATAAGTCTCTTCTTTTCTGCTTATTTGAAGATTAATACTGCCTTCTTTCCACTTTAAAGACCTTCGTGTTTCTCTTTCAAGAATTTCCTGATTATTATCAGAGATGACATCATCTAAAGGAGGCTTCAATAATGTGATAAAGGATTCAGGATAATCTTTAAGTTCATAGCGGACATTAAAACCTGCTGCCGATAAGGGCGTTCTTTCAAGAGTCGCTATTGCCCTGCAAGCATACTCTCTCGTTTTTGCAAGTGATTCCCACTTTTGCTCTGCAGCATCAATTATTAGCCTGTCATAGTCCACCGTCACACCAATGCCGTCAATACGGACTTTAGTTGGCCCCATTTGCTCTAAAGAAACCATAACCTCTATAGGCTCGGTAGCGTCTTTATTGAAAAGAAGCGTTGAAATCCCTTTAGGGGATAAAATTGCTGGATTCCATTTTCCAACAACAACAGTATTCCAATCTGAGGCTTTCAATTCACTCATTTTTTATAATATCTCTCAAATGCTTCAAGGTTTGTTTTTTGTTGGAAAAACTTTAAGCCATTTAATTATATTAAACAATAATATTTATAATTGAGTGAAAATGCGGCTACTCGTTGGGTTTTTTTGGAAATTTTGCCGCGAGTTTCTTTTGATGTGAATTATTTTTTTTGAACAACCCCTTTAAATTATAATTAATTCAATTCACAGAAAAATAAATTCAAAAAAACCGCTTGACATATCAAGGTGATATTATTATTGTGTTAATAAAAATAAATAATAATATTTTTATTAACACAATATTTTATTGGGGGTTCAAATGAATAAAAAAAGAGCCAAAAAATCTGATTACATTACAGCTTACAATACCAATCAACGAAGAATATTAATCAATTATTTGCAAAAAGATCCTGAATATAAGTCTCATGTTGAGCAAGGGCTACCCTTTTATACTGAAGAAGAACTTAAAAATATTGAAACAAAATACCGAGACGGAATGGCATGGGCAGACATTAACAAAGAATTGACACAAAAAGGAGTAATTTTAAAGAAACCAACTTTCAGAAAATATCTTCAAAGCAAATGGTTGCCTCAAGCAACAACAGAGATCATGCCATCAAAAAAAGGCAAAGAATTAAAATATCCTTCTGAAATTATAGCACATATAAATTTCGTAAAGTACTTTTTTTATGCTGGGCAGAAAGAGATTCTTGCGTTCATTAATGTGTTAGATCTATTTGATTCCATAGCGCTCATTGAATGTATAAAAGAAGAACTTTCCTCGGGCTTTTCGGAGGATCTCACCTTAGCAATCGGACTGTTACTTTTTAATGGTGCACCCGATATCAACTACGCGATCGATAACCATTTTAAAAAGAACCCTGATAAAAATATAGAAAGACAAACAAGGGACCAGTTAGAAGCTATCGAAAAAAATTATTATGAATATGTCCAACCAAAGATAGATTCCTTTATATTGTTTCTCGAAGACACTCCCATAACAGGGCGGCTTGAAAGATTGTTAGAGGGAATCAACAAAACCGCATCAAATAAACAATGAAACCATAACCTTATAATAAGAGGCTCCCAATGAAAAAATCAAGCCATGCAGAAATTAGATGCCAACAGAGAGGCATTAAATCAGAACATGTCGAATTGCTGCTTAAATATGGGGTTATAAAAGAGAAAGACGGCGCGTTCGAATGTTCCCTACCAAGACAAATTTTTTCCGAAATCTCTTATTATTTAAAACAGGATTTACGTAATTTAGATAAAATTTCAAAATCGAATAAAACTTTAATTGTTAGGGATAATACCATTATTACAGCATATAACAAAACATGAGTTTGAATGATTTATAACGCGTTGAGTTATTTATGATCCGGTTGGAAAAACCCAAAAAGGAGGTATGTATGGAATACGTATTCTCAGATCGGGACTACAGAACCTACAAAAGACAATCACAAGAAAAGATTACGATTGAAGCAGAGTCTCTTTCCTCAGAACATGTCAAGGTTTCGCTAAAAGAGGCTGGGAAAAATCTTGTTGAGTTAACCCTCTCTAAGAAAGAATCTGCATGTATTATCAATGCGCTTAGTGCAGCGAACTCTGAATGCAAATGTGTGATTACAATGTGATGGCTCAAGTCAAATTTAGAGACAGAGGAGTGCTTGATTTTTGCTCGCAAAATATCATTAGCGCTCTTCTGTCTCCAAACAACCGAAGCGCAGCGCAGGGCGTTAGCCTTCATCATACCACCCTGCCCTTTTTTCAAATGGATTGATTACAAAAACTTTTTTCTCTTTTTTCAAAGCATATTCCAAACAATTCCAAGTGCCGCCTTTTCTCTCCTGATCCCAAACAGCAATGACATATTGACCATGATCAACCATCCAGCGGTTACGCTTATGCATTTTCCATGCAGCAAAACCGCCTTCCGACACCTCAATTATTTCATCTGACCCTTCCAATATTTTATTATATGCCGCCTTTGCTTCTTCCTTCCATCTGTTTGCCTGGGTCGGAAACGGCTTTGCAATGCAGAGATGAACCGGCTTTACCCGTTTTTTGAAATCAAGAACGAGTTCAGCGGCCCACTGGTCCACGCCCAATGCGCCGCCGGAGATAAAGCTTTTTATCTCTTCATCCAATGCTTTTTGTATCGCTGTTTTAAGGGTTTCTTTAACCCAGGACTGCATAGGGTTTGGAGCATAACCGCATAGCCTCTCTGGCCGGTGCCCGGTAAAACAAATTGTCTGTTCAATGTTGATCATTGGTCCAGGATCTCTTGTAATCCGCTTTTAAAATCCGCCGGCAG
>QZJN01000006.1 GCA_003599335.1 Candidatus Parcubacteria bacterium | reverse complement strand
ACAACATAAAGCCCTGGCTGATAAAAATGTCAGACTGGCTCTTCGATATGCAACCGATAAAAGATCTATTATAAGAGAAACCTTGGGTAATAACGCCACATTAGTAAATTCATTCCTATTTAACAGCGAGCGCAACGATCACGCTCCAGAATTCAATACAGAAATGGCCCTTCAGGTTTTGGAAGCCTCAAATTGGATAGATTCGGATGGAGACGGCATAAGAGAAAGAAAAATAAACACAGATGAGGGCTCGACAACGCTTGAGTTTTCCATGGTAGTTCCCGATATTGAAGAATTTACGGCGGTCGCCGAAGCGATTAAAAATCAGTGGGCTTTTATCGGCATAAGAGTCACTGTTGAGCCAGTGCAAATTGGACAGATACAAAACAATTATATCCAACCACGTAATTATCAGATCCTCCTTTTTGGAGAAGTTCTTGGCATAATACCCGATCTTTATGTTTTTTGGCATTCTACCCAAAAACGTGATCCTGGCATCAATCTTGCGCTTTACGATAACAAAGATGTTGATACACTTATAGAAGAGGCCCGAAAAGCAAAAGATTCCAACCAACACAGACAGCTTCTTAATCTAATTGAAGAAACCATAACAAACGATGTGCCGGCATTGTTTTTGTACAATCCCTATTATATATATCTTGTTGATAAAGATGTTGGCGGCGTTAAACTCAACTTAATTCCTTCTCCAGCAGAAAGATTTTCCGGCATAAATCAATGGTTTACCAAAACGAAAAGGATAAGGAAATAATGACGTGTCTGGCGAAAATTTAGAGAGGATAATTTTAGGAATGCCAAGGCAGTTCTTGGAAAGTTTTCAAGCCGCTGCCCGTTACGAAATAGTTGGTGATTTTAGCGAAGTTATCATCTGCGGCATGGGAGGGTCGGCTTTAGCCGGAGATCTCTTAAAAATATTTCTTGAAGAACTTGAAATCAAAATACCGATACACCTTGTTAGGGATTATTCTTTGCATTCTCTTACGCCGGCCACGGCTTTAGTTATAGCCGTTTCTTATTCTGGCAACACAGAAGAAACCTTGAGTGTTTTTGAACAAGCCAGAAAAAGAAATATTCAAACCATAGCAGTTAGTAAAAACGGCGGACTTGAAAAATTAGCTGAAAAATATGGAGCGATCTTTATAAGATTACCGGACTTCAAGACTGAACCACGATTTGCAACCTTGGGAATACTCGGTGCGATTATTAGAGTCCTGATGGCATCGGGTATAGCTTCCCCAAAAACCGCAGCGACTTGGGTAAAAACCCTTGGAGAAATAGATATTCGCGCGACACAAAATATAGCAAAAGATCTTGCAAAAAAAATCTTCAAAAAAATAAATTTAATATATACATCTTATCAATACCGCGCTGTCGGATTTAACTTAAAATTGAAATTTAATGAAACGGTTCAAATTCCTGCTTTCTCAAATTATTTTTCAGAACTTAACCATAATGAAATCGCGAGTATTGGCAACCACGAACTCACAAAAAACTTCTTCGCAACGATAATTAAATTCAAGAAAGATAGCCCCCGCATGGAACAAAGAATGCTTATGACATCGGAACTTCTAAAGAAATACGGAGTTGGTAACGAAATTATCAAGCCGCCAGGGAAAAATGAGATAGAAGAGGTATTTCATACGATTTTTTTGGGTGATTGGTTAAGCCTTTTTTTGGCTCAATATTATGGCGTCGATCCAACTTCATCGGCAACCATCGAAGAATTTAAAAAAAGACTAGGATAAAATTTATGTTGACAATGAACAGGGTTATATGGATACTTATAGTTTCAAGCTTCCTTATTAATTCTGGCTTTGGATTTATACACCCCATATTTGCTGTTTTTGTGATTCAAAATATAGCCGGTGGAACGCTTGCGATAGTCGGAATAGCAACGGCGGTTTTTTGGATAATTAAGGCAATCATTCAAATACCCGTAGCAAGATTTTTAGATAAAACGCCGGGTGAAACAGATGATGCCATGGCGCTTGTGGTTGGTCATTTATTAGTCGGGATTGCAGCATTTTTATATCTTCTTGCAAAAACACCTTCCCACGTATTTTTAATCGAGCTTTTATTCGCGGCCGGAGCCGGAATATCTGTGCCGGCTCATTATGGAATTTTCACCAGACACATTGATCATTTTAAAGAAAGTTTTGAATGGTCAATAAATAGCAGCCTCTCTCTTGGCCTTGGCACGGGAGTTGCGGGAGCAATAGGAGGAATAATCGCCAATGCTTACGGCTTTAATTCTGTTTTTATAGCGGCCGGAATTTTTGCAATAGCGAGCGGAATCGTTATTATACCCCTTTTAAATCATCTTAAAAGACAAGCTCAAAGCCAAAATCAAACAAAATAAGGGCAGGTGGCGGAACGGCAGACGCACTAGCTTCAGGAGCTAGCGGGAGCAATCTCGTGGGGGTTCAAATCCCCCCCTGCCCACCAATCAAACTTGCCAAAATAAATAAAAATTATGCCACCAAGAAAACATAGGAGATTTCAAAGAAGCGGCTTTAAACAAACCGGTCCTTTTAGAAATGGAAAAGAAATGCAACCGCAGCAAAAAATTAATCCACCTCCCGAAAATACTCTTAGAGTTGTGGGCCTTGGGGGGCTTGGCGAAATAGGAAGGAACTGCACGGTCTTGGAATTTGCCGACGATATCATAGTTATTGATATTGGCCTTGGGTTTCCAGAAGAAGATATGCCGGGTATTGACTTTACTCTTCCCAACGTCCAATACCTTAGCGAAAACAAAAAGAAGATAAGAGGAGTGGTGTTCACCCACGGGCATTATGATCATATTGGCGGTATCCCCTATTTAATAGATAAAATCGGCAACCCGCCTCTTTTTGCATCCCCTCTCACGGCCGGGATAATTCGCAAAAGACAAGAAGATTTCCCCAAAGGCCCGAGATTAAACCTTCACATTGTCAAAGAAAACGATCAGATCCGTTTGGGAAAATTTATGGTTTCTTTCTTTCATGTTAACCACAATATTCCGGATGATTTTGGTTTAAAAATCGATACTCCCATTGGCACCGTTGTAACAACTTCCGACTTTAAAATTGATGAAACGCCAGTAAACGACAAGCCGGCTGATTTGGTGAAACTAAAAAGAATCGGAGACCAAGGCGTATTGCTTTTACTCGGAGACTCAACCGGAGCCGAAAGCGAAGGACACTCAATATCCGAAAAAACAATCCAAGAAAACCTTGAACAAATCTTTAAACAAGTTAAAGGCAGGGTTATAGCCGCAACTTTTTCTTCTCTTATCAATCGCATCCAACAACTAATCACAATTTCGGAAAAATATGGGCGTAAGGTTGTTCTTGGAGGTTATAGCATGAGAACAAACGTTGAAATATCAAAAAATCTTGGCTATATAAAAACCAAAAAAGGAACCTTAATCAGCGAGAAAGAAATCGAAAAATATTCAGATGATAAAATAACAATCATCTGTACCGGCGCCCAGGGAGAACACAATGCGGCTTTAATGAGAATAGTAAATAAGACGCATCGTTATATAAGACTAAACCCAGGAGATACGATGATTTTTTCTTCCTCGGTTATACCCGGCAATGAAAGAACCGTTCAGGAATTAAAAGACAATATTTACCGCCAGGGAGCTGAAGTTTTCCATTATAGAATGATGGATATTCATGCCGGAGGACACGGCGAGCGAGACGATTTAAGGACGATGCTTAGACTTATGAGGCCGCGTTATTTTATGCCCGTACACGGACAATATTCAATGCTTGTAATGCATGCGCGATTAGCCAAAGAACTTGGCGTATCTGACAAAAATATAGTAATTGCCGAAAACGGACAATTAGTTAATTTAACCAAAGATAAAGTCTGGCTTTCCAAAGAAACGGTTCCAGCCAATTATATAATGGTTGATGGTCTTGGCATCGGAGATGTAGGTGAGGTTGTTTTAAGAGACAGACAAATGATGTCTAAAGACGGAATGTTTGTGATAATTACCCTTGTTGACTCAAAATCCGGAATGGTAAGAGGATCCCCGGATATTATTTCCAGAGGCTTCGTCTATTTAAAAGAATCAAAAGATTTATTGTCTCAAGCAAGAAGAATAGTTAAAGACATTGTTGAGACAAACAGCGGAGGCGGGAAGTTTAACCCGATATTTCTGCGCGACGCCATAAAAGATGCCGTTGGGAGATATCTTTTTGAAAAAACGGAAAGACGCCCGATGGTCTTGCCCGTCATACTCGAAGTTTAAAAATGATAAGCTACGAAGATTTTAAAAAAGTAGATCTAAAAACAGCGACAATAGAAAAGGCTGAGGCGGTTGAGGGTTCGGAAAAATTGGTCCGACTCGAAATAAATGTCGGATCTGAAAAACGCCAGATTGTTGCCGGGGTAATCAAAAATTATCCGCCGGAAACTTTAACTGGTAAACAGATAATTATTGTCGCCAACCTAGAACCGAAAAAACTAATGGGGCTTGAATCTCAAGGAATGCTTCTTGCGGTCGACTCCCCAGACGGGCCAATACTTTTGACTCCGGACAAAAAAGTTGAGGATGGTGCTATAATAAAATAAAACTATGCGCGTATTATCCGGCGTAAGACCTACTTCATTACTTCATATTGGAAACTATTTTGGAGCCATTTCTCAATGGCTTCAAATGCAGGAAAAACATGATTGCTTCTTTTTTATCGCTGATCTGCACGCAATCACCGAACCAACCTCCTATGGCCCAATTTTAGCTGACAACACTCTTGACGTTGCGGCGAGTTATATTGCCGCGGGTTTGAATCCTAAAAAATGCCTTTTGTACGTTCAATCGGATATTCCAGAACACACCGAACTTGCATGGATATTTTCAACATTAATTCCGCTTGGAGAGCTTGAACGAATGACACAATATAAAGATTTACAAAAAAAATATGGTTCATCCATTAATGCTGGTTTACTTACCTATCCAGCTCTTATGGCTGCCGATATTCTCATTTATAAAGCGAATGCAGTTCCAGTTGGCGAAGACCAACAACAACACGTTGAACTTACGCGCACCATTGCCCGTAAATTTAATTCAAAATTTGGCAAGGTTTTCCCCGAACCAATTGCTATTATTGCAAAAAGCGGAGCTAGATTAAAATCTTTAACCGACCCGTCAAAAAAGATGAGTAAATCTGACCCATCCCAAAGCTATATAGGTATCTTTGACGCGCCTCAAGTTATTAAAGAAAAAATAATGAGAGCAACGACGGATTCGGGCTCTGAAATAAAATTTGATGAAAAAAACAAACCGGCAATCTCAAACTTACTGACCATATATCATTTATTTTCTCAAATGACCGTTTCTTCAATTGAACAGAAATTTAAAGGAAAAGGATATGCTTCATTCAAAACCGCGCTTGCGGATTTGATAATTGAAAAACTGCAACCTCTTCAGGAAAAACAAAAACAGCTTCTTAAAAATAAAGAAAAACTTGTTTCAATTCTTAACGCCGGGACAAAAAAAGCCCGGTTAATCGCCCAAAAAACCCTAAAAGAAGTTAAGCGAAAAATAGGCCTTATTGTTTAATATCAACTTTTAAATACGAGGTTTTTGTGTTTATAAAAAATCTCTGAATAATGATAAGACCATATATTGACAAGAAAATCCAAGTAGTATATACATAGGTCACAAGGAGGAGGTGCTAAAAGCCCTCCTTTTGTTCTTAATACTAGGTAGCTAAACGGACTTGTGGCAGAAACCAATCTGCTTTGACTGAGGGAAAAAGATCGGCCTTGGCGGCCAATCATAGCCAAAAGCCCTGGAGGCTTTTGCCCCGCTGGTCGGGAGATGATTTGGACATCTCAAAAACCAAACGGCCAAAATTCAAAATCTAGGGAGGAAAGCCATGCAATTTCTGAAACGGTTTTGTGTGGCGCTACTGCTGGTGATTTTTGCCTCCATGGGCGCGAGCGCCGAACAATCGGCTTCCTCCGCTCCGCAGGCAATCACCCTTGAGCCCGGGGAGGGCATTACCCAGGCAATGCAGCGCGTCGGCTGTAACATCGACTGGCTCTACCAGTTGATGTATGAAAACAAGGTTCCGCCGGTGAAGCTGCGTCAGCTTCCCCTCGGCTCAACCTACACGATGCAGACTTTTGACTGCTTGAGCAAGCCCTCGGAAGCCATCGTGTACCAGTCACAAGTGATAATGTGGACTGACAGGGATTTTGATCGAGCCCAGCGATCAGAAGCCGAAGTTGCCTCGTTGAAAGACGAGCTTGGAGCCGCAAAAAAGCTCCTTGAAGAACAGCAGCTTCAAACCAGCAATCCCTTTGAACACAGCGAGTACCAGGCTAAAATCGCCGAGCTTGAACTGCGACTCCAGGAGGCTCAATCAAAAAATTGGACTTTCTGGACAATCGAAACCGGCGCGGCCGGCTGGGAAGTCTGGGCTCTGGGCGGTCTTCTTTTGCTTGTGATTTTCTTCTGGGTCCTAGCCGAAAGAAAGGTTGACGAGGAAAGCTCAATTAATGGCTTCCTACGGTCTGACCTTGCAGACGTTCAATTCAAGTTGGGCAAAAAGGAAGGCGAGCTGCTTGAACAACGCCAAGCAACTTTAAGCGCCGCGGCCAACGCAGAAATCTGGCAACGCAGAGCACTGCATGTCGAAAAGGAACTGGTTGAGATCAACGCCTTTTGTTTGAATATCTTTTTCGGCTTGCAAGCGTTTCTACTCGCCTCAATGAGATACGCGAGGCGGGAAGGACGACAATCCTTTGCGAACCGGTGCTTGAGGTTAAGGCCGGAGGAACTTCTTGGAAGTTTCGCTTCCATTCAATTTCCCCCCGCTACACCAACGGCAACGGTGGCACCCACGGACTTCCCCCGGCAATGTACGTTTGCGCTGAGTGCGAAGCTCAAATTGAGGTCAGCCAGAACGAGGATGGCGACCAAAATTTGACTCCTCTCTCAAGCCACGTTTACAGCGCCGGTCATGCCAGGCGTCCGACAACAGCCTCCCGCATCGCAGTCGCGACCGGAGGCATCCCGGCTACCCAAGTTCACTAACATCCACTGACCCGCAGACCCCTACTCGCCCAACCGCGAAAAAGGTCTTACTGCGAGGCTGGATATCCCAGGCCCCGCGCCCCAAGCACATCGTTTGAGTCGCGGGGCCTCTTTTTTAATACACAAGACCTAAGTTTTGCAGCAAATAATAGGCTATTGACAAATACTTTTATATATGCTAAGATTATTTTATCGTAAGTTCCTACTTCAATCTGGAGCCGATCGGAGGAGACCGATGCGGAAACTGTTCGAGGATCTGTAACGACATTCTGGATCCCCCAACACGCCCCGTTCATGGCGCTGCGGAAAAGGGATGCTGGGATTTCTCGATTAGGCCAGCCCGCCTGGAAACAGGAATCTCGCTGAATCGGACGTAGCGGCGAAACCCGCTGGGGACAATTAAGGCTTAGCCTGAGTTGTCCCCTTTTTCTTTTCTATAAAGCTTTTAAGCTCAGTTGTTTTTTCCTCAAGCAACTCTTTCGTGTTTGCTTCAACAATTAATCTTACAACCGGCTCTGTATTCGAGGGCCTTATATTAAACCACCAATCTGAATATTCCACTGTCAAACCATCTATTTCTTCAACCAAATGAGCCTCCGAATAATTCCGTTTTAAATCCCAGATTATGCCAGCTAAATCTCCGACTGTAATATTCATCTCCGGGCTTTTATAAAATTTATCCAATCCGTCAAAAAGTTTTGAAAAAGATTTTTGGCTTCTGGAAAAAATCTTTAGAACTTTAATCAATGCGAAAATGCCAGCATCGCCTCCGAAAAATTCCTGAAAATAATAATGACCGGAAATTTCTCCACCAAAAGCAGCCTCCTGTCTCCTCATTGCTTCTATTAAAAACGTCCTACCAACCGGAGAAACAATTAATTTGCCGTTGCTATGCGAAACAGTTTCACGAACAATTTTACTGATATTAACCGGAACGACTATCGGAGCCCCTGGTCTTTCTCTTAAAGCTTCTTTCGCCAAAATTGCAAAAATTTGTTCCGCTTCTATAATTTTTGAATTTTCATCAACAAACACAACTCTATCACCATCTCCGTCAAAGGCTACCCCAAAATCTGCACCCGTTTTCTTTATCCTGTCCCTTAACGGCTCCAGACTCATTGGATCGAGAGGATTTGGGCTTCTGTTTGGAAAATTTCCATCAGGTTTGAAAAATAAAGGTATAAGACCAAGACCAAGCCTACGAGCAAGCTGCTCAACAACAATGCCAGCCGTGCCATTACCTGCATCAATAACTATTGAACACGGATTTAAAAGTTTAAAAACGCCTTTAAACAAAAAATCTGTATATTCTTTCAAATAATCTTTCTTTTTCCACACATCCCCATCATCAATATGATGTTTTAAATCAAATTGAGGAGCCTTATTCATTAATCCTAAGATCTGTAAAAGGCCGGATTTTAAAGTAATCGGTTCTCCAGATTCGCCATAAACCTTAAAACCAACATATTCTTTAGGGTTGTGAGAAGCCGTAACCATGACTCCTCCGTCAAAATTTTCTTTATTAAGAATATAAAAATGCATCGGTGTAGTGCAAAGTTGCATATCTATAACCGAAATATCCTTACTGCTTTCAGAAAGGCCATTGATTAAAATATCACTCAAAGCCGGCGAACGAAGACGAGCGTCGTGGCCAATCAACATGTTTATCTTGCCTGATTTCTTTTTATTTTTGATAAATTGCCCAAGAGCAAAACCAAAAGCAAAGGCAAAGGAGCCGTCGATCTCCCGATCTACAACTCCCCTAATATCGTATGGCCTAAAAACCTTTTGATTAAAAGCCATCATAGTGTATTATAACCTTACTTTATATGCTCAAGATAGGAATAGTCGGCTTACCCAACGTGGGCAAATCGACACTTTTTAAAGCCCTGACAAAAAAGATAGTTGATATATCAAACTATCCTTTTTGCACCATTGATCCAAACGTGGGCGTGGTAAAAGTTCCCGATCAGAGGCTTGAAAAATTATCACAAGCTTTCAAATCAAAAAAGACGATACCCGCAATTGTTGAATTTTACGATATCGCCGGTCTGGTTAAAAACGCCTCTAAGGGAGAGGGGCTTGGAAATGCCTTCCTCTCACATATTAGAAACGTTGATGCTATTTGTGAGGTTGTTAGATTATTCAAAAAAGACGACATTATTCATGTAGAGGGAGCTTTAAATCCGAAACGGGATATGGGCATCATACACACCGAGCTGATACTTTCTGACCTAGAAGTTGTCGAGAAAGCTTTAAAAAAGGCTTACTCTGAAGCAAAGTCTGGTAAAAAAGAAATTATAGCCAGAAGCTTAATTTTAGAAAAGATAAAAAAGATACTTGAATCGGAACAGCTTGTTTCTTCTATAAACTGGACCGAGGAAGAAACCCTTTTGATAAAAGAGCTGTCCCTCTTATCGTCGAAGCCCTTCTTAATAGTTTTGAACGTTGATGAAAAAGATGTTACCTCCGGATTTTTCCAAAAAACAAAAACAGAAAATGAGGAGTTTATTCGCTTACAATTTCCAAATCTCAAACAGTTTGGCATTGTGTCTGTTGCAATAAAACTTGAAGCCGAGCTGGCCGATTTATCCGAAGAAGAAATGCTGTCTTACAAACGGGAGCTTGATATATCTGATCAATACGACGGGCTTAACGAACTCATAAAAAATGCCTACAAGACTCTTGATTTAATAACCTTTTTTACAACCGGCGAAGACGAATCAAGAGCCTGGACCACAAAACGAACATCAACGGCGCCGGAAGCCGGAAGAGAGATACATTCGGATTTTGAAGAAAAATTTATAAGAGCAGAAGTTATACAATGGGATAAATTGCTAGAATCTAAAAATTGGTCAAAATCAAAAGAATCCGGCCTGCTACGGACAGTCGGTAAAGATTACGTGATTAAAGACGGAGATGTTATTGAATTTAAAATCTGAATAAACGGTTGCTTTTTTCACTCTAATTTGATAAAATAACCAAGCTTTAATATGGCTACATTGGTAGAAAAAGAAATTGAATCAAAGCTTTACGAATTAAGCTACCTCATATCGCCAGACCTCTCTCTAGAAGAAGTTGAGGGCGTTTTGAAAAACATCAAACAACTTATAGAAAAGCACGGTGGCCAGACAAACCAAGAACACGCTCCATTCAGGAGAACATTGGCTTATCCTATCCACAAAAAAAGAGAAGGATTTTTTGGTTATATACGATTTTCAACGGATCCATCTCAAATCAAAGAATTTAAAAAGACGCTCCAGCTTTCAGGAAACCTTATGCGTTTTTTACTTGTAACAATTGATCAAAATCAGCTAAAAGATGAACAAAGACAAGCCCACAGGTTAGCTCCGGAATCTGTTAAAAAACTTTATCGTCCACGCAAGGAAAAGCAGCAGGAAATAAAATCAGAAGAGTTTGAAAAAAAATTGGGTGAAATTTTAGGAGAATAATAAAAACTCATGAATCTTAATAAAATCTTTATTATAGGCAATCTGACAAGAGATCCCGAATTGCGAACAACACCGTCGGGACAACCCGTCGCAACATTTGGAGTCGCCACCAATCGTTTTTTTGTTGATAGTTCCGGACAGAAAAAACAACAAACCGAATTTCATAACGTTGTCGCTTGGGGTAAATTGGCCGAGATAGCCAATCAATACCTAAATAAAGGAAAGGTTGTCTTTATAGAAGGCAGGCTTTCAACCAGAAGCTGGACAGCGCAAGATGGCACAAAACGATCAAAAACAGAAATCATAACAGAAAGAATGCAACTTGGACCAAGAACATCGCAAAGAGGAATGTCCCAAGATAATTCCTCAAACTCAATTCCAAAAGACGAAGAAATACCGGTAATTGAACAAAACGACTCCGGGGACGTCGACACCAACAAAGATATTCCATTTTAAACAATCATGATTGAAGCAACTTCTCAAAAACAATGCTTCTTTTGCACATCAAACGTCAAGCACATCGACTATAAGAATGCCGATGCGCTTAGACATTATTTAAATCCCCAGGCTAAAATAATTCCTCGTAAAAAATCTGGCTGTTGCGCAAAGCATCAAAGAAAACTCACGGAGGCAATAAGGCGCGCCAGAATAATGGGTCTCCTGCCATTTGTCCCGGAATAAAAAGACCTCCTTCTTCAGGAGGCTTTTTGTTTTTGGGCTTCACCTTCCTTACCCATCGCGTTAAAAAGTTTTTCCGTAAGCTCCTTTATTAATTGGGGGTTTTCTTTGAGATAAGTCTTGGTGGCTTCAACTCCCTGACCGAGCTTTTGACTTCCGTAAGAAATCCAGGAGCCCGATCGTTCAATTATATTATATTTTATAGCGGCATTTATAAGATCGCCCTCGTAAGAAATCCCCTCGTTGTACATTATGTCAAACTCGGCAGTTTTAAATGGCGGGGCGACTTTGTTTTTGACAACTTTAGCCTTTGTTCTGTTACCGACAATTTCTTCGCCTTTTTTTATTTGGGCGATACGGCGGATCTCTATCCTCACAGAAGCATAAAATTTAAGAGCCTTGCCGCCTGGGGTTGTCTCTGGATTGCCAAACATTACTCCAATTTTCATCCTTATTTGATTGATAAAAACTATAGCTGTTTTATTTTTATACGCCAAAGATGCAAGCTTACGAAGAGCTTGAGACATCAAACGAGCCTGAAGCCCTATGAATTGCTGACCCATTTCGCCTTCTATTTCAGCCATTGGAGTCAAAGCCGCCACAGAATCAACAACAATAACATCCACGGCGCCTGAAGAAACTAAAGATTCCACTATTGCCAAGGCCTGTTCGGCATTATCCGGTTGAGAAATGAGTAAGTCGTCCACCTTTACTCCTATACGCTTGGCATACTCTGGATCAAGGGCGTGCTCGGCATCAACAAAAGCGGCAAGTCCGCCTCGTTTTTGAGATTGAGCAACTATATGTAAAGCCAAAGTTGTTTTTCCGGAAGACTCTGGCCCATAAATTTCAATAATTCGCCCTCTAGGCATCCCCCCGACGCCCAAAGCTACATCAAGAGACACGGAACCTGTTGGTATCACATCGACATCAACCCTTCTGGCTTCTCCCAATTTCATAATAGAACCCTCGCCGAAGCGCTGCCTAATTTTATCAACAACAACTTTAAGAGTTCCCAGTCTTTCCCCTTTTGACTCTGCCCTTGATTTTGGTTTGTTTGACATGAATTTTTATTGCAGAAGTACTCTGCGATAAATTGTTGCTTCTTTACCTAAATTATTTTGGGCTTTTATTTCAAGCGTATTAAAACCAGATTGAAGATTATATGTCAGTTCAAAATGGCCGTCTGTATCAGGGTATACTGGCCTTCCATTGACTGTCAAATGAACTGAGTTCGCCGTTTTTCCAACTATTTTAATTTCTGGCTCTCTTGCAACAAGATTATCCGAGGGTTGCTCGACAGTCAGCTTGGGAGGCGATATTAATGAAGCCCAATTAATAATTAAAGACATTCCTATTATGCCCAAAAATAAACCTATTGCCACAACAACCACGGCTTTTGGAGAAAACACAAATTGATTATTCTCAATTTGTGGCAATCTTGAAGGCTTCTGAATAATCCGTTCCTTTAAAATTATTTCGTAATCAAGGAGTATCTCTTGACTGGAAAGATTTAAATATTGAGAGTATTTGGCTAGATATCCCCTGACATAGACCGGCGCTGGCAATTTATTCCACTGATTGTTTTCCAAAGCTTGAAGTTTTCTTAAACTAATCTTTAATTTGGAAGCCGCTTCCTCAAGGGAGCGTCTTTTTTCCTGCCGTCTCTTTTTAAGTTTTTCTCCGATATTTAAACTCATATTACTTCGTCTTCGGATTGCTGATTAACTCCATCCTGCCTAACGAAAACTTGTCTTGGCTTGGCCCCCTCTCCAGGACCAATAACACCGGCTTCTTCAAGTAAATCAAGCAGTCTTGCCGCTCGGGCATATCCAACCTGAAGACGCCTCTGCAAAAAAGAAGCTGAAGCTTTCTGCGTATCGATAACAAGTTTTTTGGCGTCCTCAAATAAATCATCTGAAGAACCGAGCTTGCCAGAATCTGAAAAAGAAATTGTCGGCTCGTTAAAAGTCACCGAAGCCTCTTCGTCTCCAGACTCCCAACTTACTTTCTGTAAATAATCAACAACCTTTTTAACTTCTTTGTCGGAAACAAAGCACCCCTGAATCCTTTTTGGCTTTGGAGAATCGGCAGATAAAAACAACATATCTCCATTACCAAGAAGCTTCTCTGCCCCGGCGGTGTCCAAAATTGTCCTTGAATCAACCTGAGAAGCAACCTGAAAAGCAATCCTGCTTGTTATATTGGCCTTAATAAGACCAGTAATAACCTCCACCGATGGACGCTGGGTTGAAATAACCAAGTGTATCCCAACAGAACGGGCCATTTGCGCAAGTCTTACAATAGAAGTTTCAACCTCGCGCTGATTAGACAACATCAGATCGGCCAACTCATCAACCACCACCACCAAAAACGGCATCAGCTCTTCCGATTTACCGGCTTTAATAAGTTGATTGTTATAACCAATAATATCGCGGCATCTCTCTTTGGCCAAAACCTGATACCTCCTGTCCATCTCTTTTACCGCCCATTTCAAAGCATTAATAGCTTGAGCCGATTCAACAACCACCGGCGACAATAAATGAGGAATATCTTCATACATCGAAAGTTCAACTCTTTTCGGATCTATAATTATGAAACGCAACGTATTGGGATAATTGCGATACAAAAAAGAAATCAGGATTGAATGGATGGCCACGCTTTTACCAGATCCGGTTGCTCCAGCTATCAAAAGGTGTGGCATACGACTTAAATCAACATACGATGGAGCCCCCGCAACATCTCGGCCAAGAGGAATGGATAATAAAGACGTGGCATTCTGAAAAGCATCCAACTCAAGAAGATCTCGAAGTTTAACAACAGAAACAGCCCTGTTTGGAACTTCAATACCCACCAGAGATCTCCCCGGTATAGGAGCTTCAATTCTAATAGGATGCACCGCAAGAGCAAGCCCCAAATCGGCACTCAAAGCTGTTATTTTTGAAAGCTTAACACCCTCGGCTGGCTTAAGAGTATATTGGGTAACTGTCGGCCCGACATTTATTTCTCCCATCTCAACCGGTATGCCAAAATTTTCGAGAGTTCTTTTTATTATATTGGCGTAGGTTTTTATATCTCCGGTGGTTGGTCGGCCCGAACTTTTTTCTAGCAAATCGAGCGGCGGCAAACCATACGTTTTGACTTTTCTGCTTTTAGTAAGGCTGGCCACATCAAGTAAAGGCTTCTCCGCAACTTCCCTGGCCTTTTTTGGAACCATCGGCGCTTCAACGGCTGGTAATGGAGCCTGGGCCAAAATTTCTGGCACAGAAGGCTTCTCTGGAACTTGAAGGCTCATATTTTTCTCAATCTCTTTATCTTTTCTGAATAACTTAGCTATTGATATATTAAAGATCAAAGCCAAAGCTACCAACGCCACGCCAAAAAGAATAACCATAGCGGCCCAAACACTGAAGAATTCAACAAAAGGATAAGCGACCAAAAGACCAACTATTCCTCCAGCTCTTTCTCCTGGCATAAAAACATCGATCCCGCCGAGTATGGAAAGTAAAAACAATAAACCCCCAAAAAGAACCGCCGCCTGAAGCTTCGGCCTTTTTGAAACAAAAAAAACAACCGCCATGACAAGCAAAAGGATAATCAGAACAAAAAAGCCAGAACCAAAAATGAAATCCAAAGCAGAAAAAAGATAGTATCCCCCAACGCCTGCTTTTTCAAAATAACTAAGAACTAAAATTAACGCGCCTATTATGAGACCTATGCCAAATATAGTGTTACGGGTGGTTTCGTGTATATCAAGCCTTGATTTGCTCTGAACAATTTGTCGTTCGTGGCGATTCTTTTTATTTTTTTTCGAGACCATAAAATTAACCAGTCGTATAAGTAATCATAGTAAAATTTATAAGTAGGGTCAATTCCTTCTTGTTCGAAAAAGAAGGCCCGTTCGTGAGAACGGGCTTTCCTTTCTTAAAAGTTTTCTAATCTAGAATCTTTGAAGCCTGTGCCTGCCGGGATCAATCTGCCTATAATAACGTTCTCCTTCAGACCACGAAGTTTGTCGATCTTACCACTAACTGCCGCATTGATAAGAACACGAGTTGTCTCCTGAAAAGAAGCTGCCGCAAGAAAACTCTCGGCCGAAAGAGCAACTTTGGTTATACCAAGCAACAACTGTTGAGCTTTTGCCGATCTTCCACCTTTAGCTTTTATTTCTCTATTTGCATCTCTAAATACGCTTTTTTCAACAACTTCGCCTGGAGAAAACAAAGTATCGCCCGGATCTGTAATTTTAACCCTAGAAAACATTTGCCTCACAATAACCTCGATATGCTTATCGTTAATCCCAGCCCCATTATAAGAATAAACTTGTTGGACTCCAAAAATAATGCTTCTTTCGGTCGGTCTTAATCCGCCAACCTTAAACATCTCCTGAAGGTCTATACTGCCCTCTGTGAGCTTGTCTCCTTTCTGAACTTCTTGGCCCTCCTGAACTATCTGGCTTAGATATTTAGGAGCAATAACCTCAACGGTTTCATCACCTTTGGATTGTTTTTCTTTTGGAGAAATTTTTATTGAGATTTCGTTTCCTTTTAATTCAATGGAGGTTATTTTCCCGTCGATTGGGGCCAGGGCGGCTTTATTTTTTGGAATTCTGGCTTCCAAGACCTCTTCAACTCTTGGCAAACCAAGAGTTATATCAGAAGCTCCAGCAACGCCTCCAACGTGGAAGGTTCTCATTGTCAGCTGAGTACCAGGCTCACCAATGGCTTGTGCCGCAACAATTCCAACCGCTGCTCCAAGCTTAACCATACTATTATAACCAAGATCATAACCGTAGCATTTCTGACAAACTCCAAAAATGCTCTTACAGCTTAACGCTGAGAAAACCTGAACTTGAGTTACGCTGTCATGCTTATCAACTAATTCAGCCTTAATGCGATCAATAACTTCTCCGCTTTTAACTAAAACCTCTGAAGAACCATCAGATTTCTTAAAGATAATATCGGCGGCGGCAACACGACCAAAAATTTTTGCAGCAAATGAAATATTCAATTCTTTGGCATCTTCCCGATAAAGCGGAGTTCCCTCTTTTTCGCCACAATCCTCTTCGTGAACCACAACATCCTGAGCAACATCAATCATGCGACGGGTCAAATAACCGGCTGCTGAAGTTTTCAAAGCGGTATCGGCGGTTCCTTTTCTCGCGCCGTGCGTTGAAATAAAGTATTCCAAGACATCAAGCCCCTCTTTATAGGAACTTTTTACTGGCAATTCTATAGTCTCACCACTTGGATTAACAACAAGACCCTTAATGGCCGTCATTTGATTAAGCTGGGCTTTTGAGCCTCTGGCACCCGAATCAACCATGAAAGAAATCGGACCCAAAGGATCTATAACTTCTCCAACCAAAGAGGCTATTTTAGCCGAAGCTTTTGTCCAAATACCCACAACTCTGCTATAGCGCTCGTCATTTGTAAGCAGACCCTGAGAATATTGCTCTGTAATTAATTCAACCTCTTTTTCAGCCTGATCGATTATATCCTGTTTCTTGGCCGGCACCTTAAGATCGTCCATACCCCAACTGATGCCTGACTTTGTTGCATATTCAAACCCAAGATTTTTTATTTTATCCAAGACGTTGCCGGCTTCATTTATACCATAGCGCTCGACAAGTTCAGCGGCTAAACGCTCCAAGCCTTTTGAAGTAAATTCTCTATTGGCAAAAGGAAAATCCTGCGGCAAGACGGCGTTAAATAAAATTCTGCCAACGGTAGTTTCCAAAAATCTTTCTTCGCCTAAGTTTTCAGCTCTTTCTTCCTGAGATTTCAAAACTTTTATTGGAGCATTCAAAGAAATATGACCAACCTGATAAGCCAAAACTGCTTCGTTTTTACTGCCAAAAGAAAGACCGCCCCCTCTTGCCTTTGGATTAAGTTTTGTCAGCCAAAAACAACCCATGACCATATCCTGCCTTGGAACAGCAATTGGATCGCCGGTCGCCGGCTTAAGAATGTTGTTAGTTGAGAGAACAAGTTCTTTTGCTTCAACCTGAGCTTCTTCCGACAATGGAAGATGAGCGGCCATTTGGTCGCCGTCAAAATCGGCATTAAAAGCGGCGCAAACAAGAGGATGAATTTGAATCGCCATTCCTTCAATAAGTTTTGGTTTGAAAGCCTGAATTCCAAGCCTATGAAGAGTTGGGGCGCGATTTAGTAAAACGTGCTTATCTTGGATGACCTCTTCAAGAATGGCCCAAACCTCATCAGGCATTTCATCTATCAAACGAGATGCCCCTCTTATATTGTGAGCTATATCACGTTCAACTAACTTATGAATTACAAACGGCTTGAAAAGCTCCAATGCCATGCGCTTAGGCATTCCACATTCATCCAATCTTAATTCAGGCCCAACAACTATGACCGAACGAGCCGAATAATCAACCCTCTTACCAAGAAGGTTTTGCCTGAAACGTCCTTGCTTACCCTTGAGCATATCGGCCAAAGATTTAAGAAGCCTTCGCTGTCCGGCAGTCGGGGCTGTGAGAGCCTGCTCTTTACGAGCCGAATTATCAAGCAAGGCATCCAGAGCTTCCTGGAGCATTCTTTTTTCATTACGAACTATGACTTCTGGGGCGTTAAGATCCAAAAGCTTTTTAAGACGATTGTTTCGATTAATAACTCTTCTGTACAAATCATTTAAATCGGAGGAGGCATAACGCCCGCCATCAAGCTGAACCATTGGCCTTAAATCCGGAGGAATAACCGGTAAAATCGTGACGAACATCCACTCTGGCCTCAAACCCGCTCTTATCATTCCCTGAACCAATTTCAAACGCTTGAGTATTTTTTTCTTAGCAATAATATTGGCCGATTTTGCTTCTTCCACAAGCTCTTTTTCAAGTTTATGTAAATCAAGATTCTTTACTATTTTATGAATAGCTTCAGCCCCGGTTCCGGCTTTAAAAACCTCTCCGTAACGAAGGCTTAAATCTCTATAATCGTTTTCCGATAAAACGGTAAGGATTTTTATTTTGCTGAGTTGGTCTTTCGCTTCGTCATATTGTTCTTTTATTTTCGGCTTTTGGGTTTTTTCCGAACTTCCTTTAGTTTTTGATTTGTACTCTTTACCAAGCTCTTCTGAAGCTTTTGTTAAAGCCGTCTCGTCAACTTCAGTAATAATATAGGCGGCAAAATAAACAACCTTTTCAAGGCTTAAAACTGGTATATCAAGCAACAATCCAAGCTTTGAAGGGATTCCTTTAAGAAACCATATGTGGGTAACGGGAGTGGCAAGTTGTATATGACCAAATCTTTCTCTTCTAACCGAAGCCCTTGTCACCTCTACTCCGCATCTATCGCAGACAACTCCTTTATAACGGATCCTACGGTATTTTCCGCAATAACATTCCCAATCCTTAGTCGGTCCGAAGATAGCTTCGGAAAAAAGCCCGTCTTTTTCAGCCCGTTGAGTTCTGTAATTTATGGTTTCTGGTTTAACAACCTCTCCATAAGACCACTTCAAAATTTCATCCGATGAAGCAAGTCTAAGGCGTATTGCCTTAAAATCATTTAATCTTGTTGTGTTTGTCGATATTCCCGACATAGTTAAAGTTTAGTTTTTGGGGCAACCGCTCTTGCTGATTCCTCTAAAGACTCTCCTTCAACTCCCTTTGTCTTGCCATCATCGCTAGATTCAACAGCTCCAATTAAATCAACTGCAAGACCAAGACCCCTAAGTTCGTTGGCAAGGACATGAAAAGAAGCCGGTATATTTGGTTTTTTTATTTTTTCGCCCCTAATAATGGCATCATAAGCGGCCGTGCGTCCTATAACGTCGTCGGATTTTATCGTTAACATTTCCTGAAGAATATGCGACGCTCCATACCCTTCAAGAGCCCAGACTTCCATTTCTCCAAATCTCTGACCTCCAAATTGCGCCTTACCACCAAGAGGCTGCTGAGTGATCAAAGAGTAAGGCCCTATTGAACGCATGTGAATTTTATCTTCAACCAAATGATTCAGTTTCATCATATAAATCTGCCCAACTGTGACTTTTTGCTCAAACCTTTCTCCTGTTCTACCGTCATACAAAACGACTTTCCCATCTTGTGGCAATCCAGCTTCTTTCAAGTCAGCTTTGATTTGTTCCTCAATGGCCCCATCAAGAGAAGGGCAAATGGCCTGATAGCCGAGCTTATGAGCCGCCCACCCAAGATGGGTTTCCAGAATTTGTCCTATATTCATACGAGAAGCAACACCAAGAGGGTTTAAAACTATATCAACCGGAGTGCCGTCCTCAAGATACGGCATATCCTCTTCTGGAAGAACTTTGGCAATAACACCCTTATTGCCGTGGCGACCGGCGAGTTTATCTCCGACAGCAACTTTTCTTAATTGAGCTATATCAACCTGAATTGATTTTATAACTCCGGAAGAAAGATGATCGCCCTTATCTCTGTCAAAAACCTGAATGCCAATGACCCTACCCCGCTTGCCATGCTCTAATAATTTTGACGTATCCTTAACATCTTTGGCTTTTTCTCCAAAAATTGCCCTTAGTAGTCTTTCCTCCGGAGTCAAATCCGCTTCCCCTTTTGGCGAAATTTTTCCGACAAGAATATCATTGGCGCGAACTTCGGCCCCAACACGGACTATTCCTTCCTCATCCAAATCCTTGAGTTTATCCTCTCCAACACCGGGAATATCCGGGGTTGTAACTTCCGGCCCGAGCTTCGTATCACGCACATCGCACGTAAAACTCTCAATGTGAACAGAGGTAAATCTATCTTCTTTAAGCAATTTTTCAGAAATAACGATAGCGTCCTCAAAAGTATTACCTCTGAATGAAAGAAATGCGACTAATAAATTCTGTCCCAAAGCCAGCTGACCATGAGAAACGCAAGCTCCATCAGCAATAACATCGCCAGCCTTCACGTGCTGACCCCTCTTTACGAGGGGCCTTTGCGACACGCTGGTAAACTGGTTTGAACGTATAAAGTTGTGAAGTTGATAAGTTTTTTCGGTGCCTGTTTTAGTAAGACGGACATTTAATGGTTTTACTGTTATATGATTTGCATCAACTTCGGTAATAATCCCATCTTCTTCGGCCAAAACAACCTGACCAGAATCAACCGCGGCTTTTGCTTCCATCCCGGTAGAAACCAAAGGCACTTGGGGTCTAACAGAAGCAACGGCTTGGCGTTGCATGTTTGAACCCATAAGAGCCCTGTTGGCATCGTCGTGTTCCAAAAAGGGAATCAGCGAGGTAGCAACTGATAAAAATTGCTGAGGAGAAACATCGATAAAATCGACTTTATCTTTTTCAATAACTCCAGGCTGGCCTTTTATTCTTGCCTCAACCCGATCTGGTAAATGACCTTGTTCGGCGATGACTCCGGCATGAGCTATATTAAAACGCTCCTCTTCTGTCGCCGTTAAATAGATCAACTCCTCCGTTACCTTGCCATGCTTAACCTTTCTATAAGGAGTTTCGATAAAACCAAATTCATTTATCCTCGCAAATAAAGCCAGGTGATTCACCAAACCAATGTTTGGACCTTCCGGAGTTTGTATCGGACAAATTCGTCCATAATGAGAAGGGTGAACATCCCGCACCTCAAAAGAAGCTCTTTCGCGGGTAAGACCCCCGGGACCCATAGCTGATAACCTTCGCTTGTGTTCAAGCTCGGCAAGAGGATTAACCTGATCCATAAACTGAGATAACTGAGAAGAGGTAAAAAATTCCCTAACCGTCGCCACTAATGGCCTTGGGTTGATAAGCTGGGCCGGGGCAAGAGTTTTAACTTCAAGCGTAGACATTCTGTCTCTGATGATTCTGTCCATTCTCACAAGGCCTATCCTAAATCTATTTTGGAGAGATTCTCCAACGGCCCTTACGCGACGATTACCCAAGTGATCAACATCATCACCGTGAGAATCTCCGGCATTGTTTAATCTTATAATCTCCTTGAGTACGTTTATTATATCCGCAAGGCTCAAAAGCCTATCCTTATTGGTAACTTTACGACTCCTTGCCTGTTCAGAAGTAAGTCCGCCGAGTCTCAAATCAAACTTATAACGACCGACGCGGGAAAGATCATATCTCGCAAATGAGAAAAACATATTGTTAATGAGTTGTTTTGCATTATCGGTGGTTGCAAGATCTCCCGGCCTTAAACGTTTATAGATTTCAATATATGAACCGGCCTGATCGTGAGCCGCGTCTTTCTTAAGAGTCGCTTCTATGTGTTTTATATCTTCGTTGGTATCTATTTTTGCAAATTCTTTTTTTATTTTTTCATCGTCTGTCAAACCAAATATCCTCAATAAAGAGGTGGCTGCTATTCTTCGTTTTCTGTCTATTCTTACGTATATTGCGCCGTCGGCATCGCTTTCAAATTCAAGCCAAGCTCCTCTGTTTGGAATTACTTTTGCTCCGAAAAGTTTCTTGCCTCTTACTACATTTTCAGTGAAGAGTACTCCAGCCGAACGCATTATCTGCGAAACAACAACTCTTTCAACTCCGTTCACAATAAAAGTTCCTCTCTTTGTCATTATTGGAAAATCTCCGAAAAATACCTCTTGCTCCTTTATTTCCCCCGTTCTTTTATTTTCCAATCTCAAACGAACTCTCAACGGAGCTTCATAAGTTAGTCCTTTTATTTTTGTAGTTCGCTCGTCGTATTTAGCTTCATCAAAATAATAATCATCAAACCAAAGGGCAAGCTCTTTGCCGGTATAATCAAGTATCGGAGAAATTTCATCAAACAACTCTCTTAAACCGATTTTAAAAAACCACCCAAAAGAATCAAGCTGTGCCTCAATTAAATGAGGAGGTGGTGTAAAAGATTTTCTGTGCGTTAAATTAAAGTGTTTTTGTTTAAGCATTGTTATCTAAAAAGATAAATATGAAGCGGTCCTAAAACTTGAATGGTCAAGGCCACCAAAACACAAACTGCCCCCTTTTTGGGGACAAAAAATCTACCGGATTAACTATTACCTAAATAAGTTTTATCCACCCGAGTCAATAAATTAAAAACTAAACGGGTATATCAGGTATTAAAATATTGAATTGTTTTGGCAATAATATTGGCGGCCCTGCAACTTAAAGATCCTTCATTTTGAGGGCAGTCCACTTTTATACGGCCCAAAACAGCAATACCCATTCTATTTGCTTTCAGATTTTTGTCAAGCCATTGCAAAAATTCGGTAGTTTCAAGAAACACGCCTTTTATTTCCTGATTGTTTAAAAAAAGGCTTGTTTTAATAACTTTTTTCAAGTTTTGATCCCCAATCACTTCGATTTTTAAAGATGACCGCTTGTTCATATTAACTCTTATTTATCCTGTTAATACTCAAGATTAACCCTACCGCAAAAGAAAAAGCAATAAACCCACTACCGCCATAGCTTATAAAAGGAGATTGAATCCCGGTTATCGGCAAAAGACCAAAATTTGCTCCCGCGTTGATAAAAAACTGAACCATGGCGACTATAAAAAAACCTGCGATAAATAAACGAGAAAAATTGTTGGGGCTTGCTCTGGCAATCAACGACAATCTCCAAAAGATCAAAAGCCATAAGCCAAAAACTCCAACGACGCCGACAAGACCAAAACTCTCTCCTATTGCCGCAAGCATGAAATCGTTTGCCGCTTCAGGTAAAAAACCATAAAGGCTTTGAGTCGCCCCATCAAGCCCCCTGCCAAATAATCCTCCGGAGCCAATAGCGATAAGAGCTTGATTTCTATTATAACCGGCACCCAAAGGATCAAGGCTTGGGTTTAAAAAAGTCAGGATTCTATTTTTTTGATAAGGCTGCAAAAAATACATCCAACCAGCAATCGCAATTATTAAAGCGATGACTCCAAGAATTATAAAATGTCTGGCTTTAATTCCGGCTATCATCATAAGACCGAGCCATAAAAGAAGAATAATAATAACAGAACCAAGATCCGGCTGGGCAAGAACCAAAATTGTCGGCAATAAAACATAAAATCCAGAAATAAATATATGCAAAGGACGATGAATTTCTATATGACTCAATCCGAAATATTTTGCGAGAACCAAAATGACTACAATTTTTGCAAACTCAACAGGCTGAATCCCAAATAAACCTATGACAAACCAACTTTTGGAACCTCTTGCCGTAATGCCAAAAAATAGAACGCCAACCAGCAAAACTATAACCGCAAGATAAGCAATAAGCGAAGCCCATCCCCAGTTTCTGAAAATTCTGTAGTCAAAGGCCCCGACAAAAAGCATTATCAAAAATCCCAGAAAAATAAAAAGGCTTTGCTTATAAAAAAGCTGCAAAACCTTATCTTGATGCTGGGCAATGCCATACATCACAAGCAAACCAATACCAGAAAGCAATAAGATGCTTATAATAAGCATCCAATCATAACTTTTAAGGATGCGTATGAAGCCTTTCATTAAAGCTTTTTTATTTAAATTGACCCGGATTTATAAGAGTTTCGTATTGAACACTCTTGGGGATTCCGATAAAAGGACTAAACCAAAGAGACTTAAAAAGCCTTTTATCAAGGGGTTTTATATCCGGCAACCTAGCCTTGTTTACCGCGATGAGCTGATTCAAGTCATCAAAAACCAAGACATTAACGTCCACCAGAGAAATCTGCTGTAAGGTCTCGTTTTGAAAAAAAGTATCAATTTGATAAAACCCAACCTGACCAAGTTCCGGCGAGCCCATTCTCTCTGCCACGAGTACGATCTCCGGTTTTTTTATGTTCGCCTTTTCTGAGTTAATCCATTCTGTTTTTCTGACATAAAGTTTGGCTGATGCAAGATTTGGGGCGGCAATTGAGCTTTCTATAAGGAATCTCTTTTCTTTAGGCCAAGAATACGAGCTTCCGCTTTTCGTTGTTATTACATTTCCATTTCTATCAAAAAAATCAATCTGATAATCAAAATTCTCGGCAACCATAAAAGTATTTTTGTTTTCTATCTCAAAGACAACATCAAAAATATTTTCCCTACCCTCAATTGCCCTTGAGAAAGAGGCGTTAATTGGGATCGGGTATTTCTCTTCGCAGGAAATATCGCAAGGCCCTCCGCAATCTGGACCTTCTTCTTCCTGATTTTGTATATTATCAAAACAAGTTGGTTCTGGCGGACGAGCGGTAAGCAGAAAAATTCCGTAGCCAATAACTATAATAACCAAAACCACGAACGTCCCAAAAATTATCTGTCTTTGTAAAGCCGACATAATCTGGTAAAAAATTTGCTCTTATCATAACAAATAATGTAAGGAAATCAAAAAGCCCAATCAGGTGGCGCCTACCTACTCTCGCTAGCCCCGAAGGACTAACTACCATCGGCCTTGGAGTATTTCACTTCTCTGTTCGGAATGGGAAGAGGTGGGACAACTCCAGTGTGAGCGCCAACTGATTGGGCTTTTTATATATATTATCTACCTTATTTCCGTAGTTACCTTGGCCTATTAGTACTGCTCGGCTCAAGCGCTTACACGCCTTACACCTGCAGCCTATCAACCTGGTCATCTCCCAGGGGCCTAAATGATACCTAATCTTAGGGTATGCTTCGCGCTTAGATGCTTTCAGCGCTTATCATGGCCGTACATAGCTACCCAGCGATGCTCCTGGCGGAACAGCTGGCACACCAGAGGTACGTTCGCTCCGGTCCTCTCGTACTAGGAGCAACTCCCTTCAAGTATCAACGCCTGCAGCAGATAGGAGACCAACCTGTCTTGCGACGGTCTGAACCCAGCTCACGTAACCTTTTAATTGGCGAACAGCCAAACCCTTGGGACCTTCTCCAGCCCCAGGATAGGTTGAGCCGACATCGAGGTGCCGAACACCGCCGTCGATATGAACTCTTGGGCGGTACTAGCCTGTTATCCCCGGAGTAACTTTTATCCGATAATCTCTGGCGCTCCTACGAGCTACCATCGGTTCACTAAGTCCCGCTTTCGCGCCTGCGCGGCATGTACGCCTTGCAGTTAAGCCGGCTTGTGCCTTTACGCTATCGCTCCGATTTCCATCCGGAGCTAGCCGACCTTAATGAACGCCTCCGTTACCTTTTAGGAGGCTGCTGCCCCAGCAAAACTGCCCACCAGACACTGTCTCCATCGAGTTTTTCTCGACAGGTTAGAATAAAATCATTTAAAGACGGATGTTTCATTGGCGACTCCACCATCCCCGAGAGGATGGCTTCAAAGTCTCTCCGCTACGCTACGCATTAAATGAAAATACCCAATATCAAGTTGCAGTGAAGCTTCCGGGGTCTTTTCGTCCCGCTGCAGGTAGAGGGCATCTTCACCCCCATTGTATTTTCACCGGGCTACTCCCCGAGACAGTTCCTCAGTCGTTACGCCATTCATGCGGGACAGAACTTACCTGCCAAGGGATTTCGCTACTTTAACACGGTTATAGTTACCGCGGACGTTCACTGGCGCTTCGGGCCTTAGCATGACATGGATTGCTCCACACCACACCTCAACCGTTAACGTTCCAGCACTGGTCAGGCGTCAGCCCCTATACATCCCCTTACGGGTTCGCAGGGACCTGTGTTTTTGATAAACAGTCGCCAAGGATACTTTCGCTGCGTCCCAAACCCTTGCGGGCTGGGAAGGCCTTATCGCTAACTTACGGCCGCTTTTTTGCCGAGTTCCTTAGGGAGCAGTCACCCGTTCGCCTTAGGCTTCTCGCCTCGTCCACCTGTGTCGGTTTTGCGGTACGGTCGACATAATAATGAGCTTAGAGGTTTTTCTGGGAAGGCGGCTCCTTCAAATTTCTCCTGTCCGAAGACAAAAGATTTTCATCGTCTGGGAGTTGCCATTAAAAGCACCTAGGCGGTTTTGCCTGCCTAAGCTCCTCGACTTCTGAACGTAAATCCAATAACACGCTTGAAGTACTAACCTCCGTCACCCCATCGCTTATTATGCCGGTGCAGGAATATTAACCTGCTGTCCATCAGCTGCGGCTCTCGCCATCGCCTTAGGACCGACTAACCCTTGGATGATGTACATTGCCAAGGAAACCTGGGACTTTCGGCGTACCGGGATCACACCGGTATTGTGGTTACTCATGCCAACATTCTCGCTCCTGCACGCTCCAGCAGCCCTCGCGGGTCCGCCTTCACAGCTGTGCAAGATGCTTCCCTACCACACGGAAATCGAGTTTTGGAGGCGAAGAAAAATTCTTCGCCGATTTTGGTAGCTACCGCCGGGATTTGAACCCGGATTTCCAGCCTGAGCGGCTTGGCGTCCTTACCCGTTAGACGACGGTGCCACCGAAAAGAACTTTTGGTGCAGGGTCTAGGATTCGAACCTAGGACCTCTCTTCTAGCAGAAGAGATGCTCTCCCCCTGAGCTAACCCCGCACCGAATTTTTGGCTGGAGGGGTGGGACTTGAACCCACAACTTCCCCGATGCCATCGGGGCGCGCTAACCATGCACCCGGCGCCGTGTTACTCTCGTTTCCAAAGCGAGAACGACGCTAAGCGCGAATTTGCGCCACCCTCCAACCGTTTTACAACTTCTCCAAAACTCGATTTCCGTGTCCGTATCTTCGGTAGCAAACTTAGCCCCGATTATTTTCGGCGCAGAACCTCTAGACAAGTGAGCTATTACGCACTCTTTAAAGGGTGGCTGCTTCTAAGCCAACCTCCTTGGTGTATAAGAGATTCCACCACCTTGTAACACTTAGTTTGCATTTTGGGACCTTAGATTACGATCTGGGCTGTTGCCCTTTCGACCACGGAGCTTTGCCCCCGCAGTCTGACTGGCTGTCAAGAAGACCGGCATTCGGAGTTTGACTGGTCTGCCGAGGTTTCCCCCAATACAGACCAACCAGTGCTCTACCTCCGGCCTATAAAACAACCGCTAGTCCTAAAACTATTTCGGGAAGAACCAGCTATTACCAAGCTCGATAAGCTTTTCACTGCAACCCACAACTCATCCCAACGCTTTGAACGACATACGGGTTCGGGCCTCCCCCCGCATTTCTGCGGGGTTCACCCTGGTCATGGGTAGCTCGCCTGGTTTCGGGTCTTGTGCAGTCCGCCTTTAAATTTTTTCCTGGGGCTCAAGCCTTTTTCCAGGAAAAAATTTAGTTCGCCCTATTAAGACTCGGTTTCCCTATGCCTTCTTTGCCATCGCAAATTAGACAAGCGGTAAGCACAAACTCGTTGGCTCATTCTCCAAGAGGCACGTCATGAACCGCCCCAAACCTTGCGGTCTGGGATTTGGTCTCTGACTCCTTGTAAGCATATGGTTTCAGGTACTATTTCACCGCCCTCACCGGGCTGCTTTTCACCGTTCCCTCGCGGTACTAATCCGCTATCGATCACAAAAAGTATTTAGCCTTGGGTCTGTAGTTGACCCTGCTTCATCCAGGGTATTGGTTCCCCGGAATACTCAAGAATAACAACTAGGAGTATCAAAACCCATTTCGCTTACGGGGCTATCACCCTCTTGGGCCACCGTTTTCCACCGGTGTTCAACTATGGAAGTTTTGACTTTTTGCACTCCCCACCAACCAAATGATGCGTTGCCATCTTTCAACCCTCCACTCTTCTGATGGTTAAACCAGAAAAATGAAGTTTGGGCTCCTCCCTGTTCGCTCGCCGCTACTTAGGGAATATACAAAACACATTTATCTGAATGAGCATATAGCTCATCCAAAAAATATGTTTTGCGTGTTTTTTCTTTTCCTCCGGCTACTAAGAGGTTTCAATTCGCCGGGTTTACTCCTCGCCGTTTTTAGGCGGCGGGTCATTGGACATTACTCCAATGGGGTTTCCCCATTCGGACATCCTCGGATCAAAGGTTGCTCACCACCTCCCCGAGGCTTATCGCAGGCACGCCACGTCCTTCATCGCCTTTTTGTGTCTAGGCATCCACCATACG
>QZJN01000012.1 GCA_003599335.1 Candidatus Parcubacteria bacterium | reverse complement strand
TGGAGCTCCGCCTCCTCCGCCAGCTCCACAAACAGCGCCTGTGCCTGAAACGTTTCCGTTGGCATCGGCCTGGAGACACTGGGTTGAGCCGGAGATACCACTAACTGATAAATTTGTTGTTGAAGAGTTGGTTGTTTTTAAAGTCGTTAAACTAAGAATTGAGCCGGTGCCGTTATTGAAAGTTAAATCACCAAGGGTTGATTGCCCCGTAACCGTCAGACTACCAACCGATAGGGTTGTTGGAGAAAAAGTTGCTGTTAGGGTGCCGAGTATATTTACATCTTTAAGAAAAACGGCGTTTGCATTAACTTCAAATTTGTCGTCTTGGTCGCCAGAGCCAAAAAAAGCGTTGGTCCCGGAAATATCATAGGCTGAAAAAATTCTTGCCGAGCCGGTATCAAATCTTACATTACCAGATACATCTATGCCCCCAGAAACCGGAACAACCGATCCTCCTCCGCCACCCCCAGAAACCCCTCCGCAACCAATACAGGCTCCGTTAACAATGAGGTTCTGAAGTGAAGTGTCTCCCTTAACAACAAGTCCGTTATTGAATGTGGCCAAGCCGGAAACATTTATTCCGTTACTGGCGACAAGAGCTTGAGCAAGTTGAAGAGATCCTTTAACCGTGAGTGTTTTACCAACCTCCACATTTCCTTGAAGTTTAACGTTGTCGCTTGTGATGTTGCCGTTATTTGTAACAAAAGAAAGGGTAAAATTACGAGAATCTAAGCCATCCAGAGTGTCAGAATTTAAAACATCTACCCTCTGAACAACTACCTGCGTTGTGCCATCATCAGATGGAGTTTGCGGTGGTAAAACTCCAATAATTTCGCTGCCGGTATTATCATCGCGTATTACAACCTGAGGGGTTACGGGTGCTGGCGTATCTGGCCTATTTGGTTCTTCTTTAGCAAATTCTTTTATAGGCTCTCCTTTACCTATCAGATTAAAAAAAGCTGTTTTTATTCCATTATATGCCTTGTTAAATCCTCCGCCTTTTGCTCCCCAAACAACAAAAGCACCAATCGCTAAAATAATAACCGCAACTCCAGCGACCCTGCTCAATTTTTTCCAATTTAAACTAAGGCCAACCGAATCTTCCGAATATGCCTCCTGATTTTCTTCTGATCTTTTATCGATTCTTTTAAGCCATTCCTCTGCCGTTGTTTTTTGTGGCGCCGGCTCCGTTGCAATAATTGGCTCTTGCTCTTCTTTCATTGCATCAATTTTTTGAATTGGTTTTTGTTCTTCTTCCTCCAGGTTTTGATAATCAAGTTTTATTATCGGCTGGTCTGCTAAAATAGCCTTTATATCTTCTGGGCGGCTGACGGCTAATTCCGATTCAATAAGAGGAGAGTTAACAATTGGCGTTTCTTGTGATAATTCTATCTCGGAAATTTCTTGGGAAGATTCCTCGCGTTGTTTCTTTAAAACCTCCTCCTCTTTTTCAATGTCGTTCCATTGAGCGACTAAATTTATTTTTTCTGAATCTAGATTATCAGAATTTATCTTTTCTTCCTGATTGGATTTATTGAATTCTAATAAATTTTCTCCAGGTTCTGGGTCTTTAGAAAATTCTTCGTTGAGTAACTGAGTTATTTTTTGATAAATTATCGGCTGCCTTATTTTTCCTTTATAAGAATGGAAGGCATCCTTTGGAACAATTATCTGGATTCCTTGTTTATTTAAATATCCTTCAAGAGCTTGACGTGTTGTATACCAATTACGTCCAAATTTTTTTGCGTGGATCTTCCCCCTCCTTGCGAGCAAAGAAACATACTCGGCGCTATAAGGACCGAATTTTGCTGCTTCGTTTACCAGTAAATATCCGAGGGGTATATTTTTTTTGTCTATCCGATATGAGTTATCGGATGTATCGGATTTATCCATTCAAAATTAAATTAAAAATATTTCCGAATTTTAAAAATATCGGATGAAAATTTTAAATTTCTAAGCACGATTGATATCGGATGCATATCTAGATTATATAGAGATAAATTTGATTTTACTTTGTTTATAACTATTGCTATATGCTAATGTTTATTTTCTATTCAAGTTTTGTATCGGATGATATGAAAAAAAATTTTTTCAAAAAATTTTAATATTCTTTTATAGAAAGCGTTAAAGGCCAGAAAACCTTGTTACTTACCGATATGAACCTTGAGTAATTCACAGGGCACTTGAAATTTGTTACTCAACTTTGATAAACTTTAATACAGCTAAGTTAAGTATCCTGACAACCTTACTGAAATATATAAAAAACTCTAGTTAATTTATGGAAAAGAAATACTACACAATCAAGGAAGCCGCCGATCATCTGGGCGTGAGCGCCATAACTCTTAGAAATTGGGATAAAAAAGGATTACTCGTGGCTTATAGGCACCCGATAAATAATTACCGGATGTATCGCTCTGATCAACTTGAATTGCTAAAAAGAAAAATAGAAGGCTCTCGGCAACGCCTCTCGGTTAAAAGAATGGACGTTTCATAGATTAAAACACCCAAGTCATCTTGGGTGTTTTAAATTTTTTGGTGGACCCTACCGGACTCGAACCGGTGACCTTCTCATTGCAAATGAGACGCTCTACCAACTGAGCTAAGGGCCCTTAAAGCGCGAGTCTTACGTTTGAAAAATTATCTTCCTTTTGCGGGTTCAATGTCAAATCTATCAGATGATCTAAAAATTTATTAAGATCAATCCCCCACCAGTTTATCGCCTTCAAAGCCAAGGAATTTTTGGTAAATGCCGGAAATGGATTCACTTCAAGAACATATAATTTATCCTTAATTAAAATAAAATCTGTTTTTGAATAATGTCTCAGGCCCAATAATTTGTGAATATAAACCGCAACCGTTTTTATTCTTTTTATAATTTCTTCATCTAAATGGGCAATATTCAGTTTTGCATCTTTTGTTTCTGGAATATCAAAACTTGAGGATGCTTGCTTTTTAAAAACCGGCATAAGAACGACTGGCGGTAAGCCGACCAGCCCGGATCTTGTTTCAACAACCATGCAAGAAACTTCCAAACCTCTTAGAAATTCCTCAACCAAAATTATTTTATCAAAACCAGCCGCATATCTTATTGCTTCCGGTATATCCGCCGCGTCTTTAACTATGCCAACGCCAAATGAAAAACCTTTACTATTGGGCTTTATAACAACCGGCAAGTTAAAATAGCTCGTTATTTCCCTCTGAACGCTTTTAAAATCAAGGATTTTTCTAAAATCAAAATTAAGAGTCGTTGGCACAACCAGACCATTCTGCCTAAATAAAAGGCGTGAAGCTAATTTATCAATCGCCATTGTTGCCGCAAGTGAAGTCGAGCCTGTATAAGGAATTTGCATTCGTTCAATTGTTGTCTGAATTGGGGCTACATCCGAATATTCTCCGTGAAGAGTATTAATCACCACATTAACTCCTTTAAGAGCCAATGCTGCGTTTTTGGGATAATCGTTAACAATCCACCTTCCCTTCTCATCGATAACTATCTTTTTAACGTCGTATTTGGATTTATCTATTGAACCTTCTATTACAGAGGCAGCCTCTAAAGAGACGTCTCTTAGACTCGGCGAGCCTCCAATAAGAAGGGCTATTTTTGTTTTTTCGTCTTGCGACACGTTTTTAATAAATAATTGTCCGCCCGGAAGGGCTCGAACCTTCAACCGTCAGCTTAAAAGGCTGCTGCTCTACCATTGAGCTACGGGCGGGTTATATTTTTTATAAACCCTCTTTACGCAATTCTTCTATAAGCTTTTTCTGCTTTGCTGTCAATTTCTTTGGCGTTTCAATTTTAACAACAACAAACATGTCCCCGCGACCGGTCTTATCTAAAAAATGCGCTCCTTTTTCTTTCAATTTTATTTTTGATCCAGAATTTATACCCTGAGGTATTTCAAGCATCACCGGACCATCAAGAGTCGGTATTTCAATTTTATCACCAAGAACTGCTTGGGTATAGCTTAAAGATAATTCATAAAAAACATCGCTTTTCTTGCGAGTAAAAAATCTGTGTGGCTTTATGTAAATCCTCGCATAAAGATCTCCCGATCGACCCCTGCGAGCCGCAGCTTCACCAAAACCATCAAGCCTAATAATCTCTCCGTCGTTTATTCCGGCAGGGATTTTAATAGAAATTATTGACGTGTCTTTTATTCTTCCTTCCCCCTTACAATTACGGCATTTCACTTTCGGTTTTTTCCCATCTCCATAACATTCTGGGCAAATAATTATCTGACTAAACACTCCTAAAAAACTCCTTTCGTTTTTTCTAATTTGACCAGAACCTTGGCATGTCTGGCAGGTCTCAAGCTCAGATCCTGCTTGGGCTCCACCGCCTTTACAAACATCGCAAACAGAATACTTATGAAGCTTAATTTCTTTTTGCCCTCCAAAGGCGGCTTCTTCAAAAGTTATTTCGATATCAACCGAGATGTCGGCTCCTTTTTGGTTGGATTTTCTTTTACCTCCGAATCCAAAAAAGTCTTCAAAGATATTTCCAAAATCATTAAAGCCGCCGAAAGAATTTGGATCAAAACCAAAGCCAGAAAAATCAAACCCCTGATTAGTGCCAAAGGTCGTACCGAATCTATCGTATTGTTCTCGTTTCTGTTGATTTGATAAAACCTGGTAAGCTTCGTTTATTTCTTTAAACTTTGCTTCCTCCCCACCCTTATCGGGATGATATTGATGAGCAAGTCGCCGATAGGCTTTTTTAATATCTTCTTGTGTTGCCTTTTTATCAACTCCCAGAATTCTATAATAATCTTTTTTTGACATTCCGTTGGTTTTTAATCCCAAAAATAACTCTTATTTTTTATCTTCAAATTTTCCTTCGTGTGAATCGCTCTCGTCGCCACTTTGAGTTTTTTTCTTATCATCCTTATAAACTTCGCTACCTATTTTTTGTAGAGCCGATGAAAGTTCTTGACTGGCTTTTTTAATAGATTCTATATCCTCTCCTTCTTTTGTTTTTTTAAGGAGTTCAATCTTTTGTTCTATATCTGCCTTCACTTGAGATTCAAGCTTTTCCGAATATTCTCTCAAAGATTTTTCTGCCGTATATATAAGAGCGTCGGCTAAATTTTTAACTTCAATCTTTTCCTTTTTAATTTTATCCTCACTCGAATGAACTTCAGCCTCGTGCTTCAGTTTTTCAACCTCCTCTTTAGATAATGCGCTTGAGGCTTCTATCCTAATGGATTGGGATTTACCAGTAGCCTTATCAGAAGCCTTAACCGATAAAATTCCATTGGCGTCTATATCAAACGTTACCTCAATCTGAGGCACACCTCTTGGGGAGGGAGGAATACCGTCAAGTATGAATCTGCCTAAAGTTTTATTGTCGTTTGCCATTGGTCTTTCTCCTTGAACAACATGAATTTCCACGGAAGTTTGATTATCGGCCGCTGTTGAAAAAATCTGACTTTTTGCTGTTGGGACGGTTGTATTTTTTTCTATAACACTTGTCATAACTCCACCAAGCGTTTCAATGCCAAGAGAAAGAGGCGTCACGTCAAGCAGCAAAACATCCTTAACGTCGCCCTGCAATATCCCGGCTTGAATAGCTGCCCCTATTGCAACAACTTCATCGGGGTTAATTCCTTTATGAGGATCTCGCCCAAATAACTTTTTGACCGCTTCCTGAATTGCCGGCATTCTTGTCTGTCCACCAACCAAAATAATTTCGTTAATATCGCCGACGGATAATTTTGCTTCCTTGAGAACGTTTTTGGTAATTTCGATCGATTTTTCAACATAATCGGAAACTATACTTTCAAACCTTGCTCTGCTTAGTTTTATATTCATGTGCTTTGGGCCATTAACATCCGAGGTTATAAAGGGAATGCTTATTTCTGCCTCTACCAAAGAGGAAAGTTCGTGTTTTGCTTTCTCCGCTGCTTCTTTCAGCCGTTGCAGGGCAAGCGTATCTTTTGATAAATCGATACCCTGGTCTTTTTTGAATTCTTCAACAAGCCAGTGAATTATACGTTGATCAAAATCATCACCGCCAAGATGGGTGTCGCCGCCCGTGGCCTTCACCTCTATTGTGTCGTCGCCTATATCAAGAACCGAGAGATCAAAGGTTCCGCCTCCAAAATCGTAAACAACAACCCTTTCGTCTTTTTTCTTGTTAAAACCGTAAGCCAATGCCGCGGCTGTCGGCTCGTTTAGTATGCGGCGAACTTTAAAGCCGGCTATCTCCCCGGCGTCTTTTGTCGCTTTCCTTTGACTATCGTCAAAATAAGCAGGCACGGTAATAACAACTTCTTCAATCTTTGATCCAAGTTTATCTTCGGTATCATGCTTTAATTTTTGTAAAATCATTGCGGAAATTTCTTCCGGCTTATGCCAGCGATCACCCAATTTAACCTCAACCCCACCCTGTTTTGATTCTCTTATTTCGTAGGGAATTAGTTTTTTATCTTTTTGGACTTCGCTGTCTGAAAATTTTCTGCCAATAAGCCTTTTAACCGAGAAAATCGTATTTTTAGGATTGGTGATGGCCTGTCGTTTTGCCAAAACGCCAACCAACCGCTCGTTATTTTTGGATAATGCAACCACCGAAGGAGTTGTGCGAACTCCCTCGCTATTTTCAATGATTTTTGGCTCTCCACCCTCAACAATGGCCATGGCCGAGTTTGTTGTTCCTAAATCAATTCCTAAAATTTTTCCTGGCATATTATTGTTTATTAATTTTTACCTTAGCTGGTCTTAAAAGATTACCATTTAATATATAACCCCTCTGAATAATTTCTCTAACTTGTCCGGGAGGACTCCCCTCAACAATCTCCAAAGCCTCATGAATTTTCGGGTCAAACTGAATACCGGTTTCTTCTACCAAATTAAGGCCTCTTTTTTTAAGAACCAACAGAAATTGCGACTTGATCTCGTTAAAACCTGACTCTGGAGGAGATTTTTTGACTGCTTCATCTAAACTATCAAGGACTGGAATTAAGTCTTTTATAACTTCGGAATTTGCTTTTTTCTTAAACTCTTCGAAAAACTTGGTTTGCTCGTTTTTATAATTTATAAAATCAGCCTTTGTTCTTTTCCACCCGTCAAGATACTCCTGGGCTAATTTACGACAGGATTCTAATTCATTTTCAGAATCGCCTTTCTTGCTAAGGTTTTCTTCATTATCTTTCTTTTCGATCATTATATTTCTTCTAATATTTTTTTAATATTGTTAAATAAATGTATGGTAGATTCGTAATCCATCCTATTAGGACCAATCACGGATATAAAAACCTTTTGCCTTGATGGCAGTTCAAATGTGTCCACTATAGAACTGACATTTTTTTCAAGAAACGGATGTTCGGATCCTATAAAAACTCTAGACCTTTTAATCTTCTCATCTGATATCTCTTCAAAAAAAACCCGCCATCTATGCTCGAGTTTATCGACAAATCTCGCGACCTGCCTTAAATTTTCAATGTTATTAAATTCCGGCTGATTTATAAGTTCGGACAAGCCGGAGGTTTTCTGTTGAAATAATCCGACCAGCTCGGAAAAAACAAGGCTATGGGTCGTTTGGGCCATAAAATCGGTAAGGGCAGAAAATAAAGCCTGAACATCATTGCTATTACGCTCTATTAATTTTTGAACAATCTTACTCGATTTGCCGTTTTCGTTTCCCTTAAAATCAATTAATTCGTTTATATAGTATCTGTAACCTTTTTGGGTTGGGATTCTACCGGCGGAAGTGTGTGGCTGCTCAATGTATCCACCGTCCGTTAAAGCGGAAAATTCATTTCTTATTGTGGCCGGGCTACATTCAAAGTCTCCGAAATCGGCCAAATATTTCGAGGATATCGGTTCGGCACTCTTTATATAACCCCCTATAAGCCTTTCTAAGATTAAATTTTGTCGCTGTGTAAGCATAAAGCTAATCCAGTATAATTACCTTAGCACTCAAATGTCAAGACTGCTAATTTATTTATTGATAATTATGTTAAGATAGAAATAATTAAGGAATTAATATTCATGAATATCATAAATGGAGGAAAAATAACCTGGGTGGATATCCATAATCCGACCGATAAGGATATCGAATATTTAAAAACAAACTACAATTTTCATCCCCTGATACTGACAGAGCTGACGAAAAGCACCCTTCGACCTAAAGTTGATACGTACGATGATCATTTTTACATGGTTCTGCATTTTCCAATTTTCAGCCAACAAGAATTAACAACTCTGCCGTATGAATTTGATTTTATAATAACCAAAGATGCTCTTATAACAGCCCATTTCACCAAAATAGACTTGTTTGATGATTTTTTTAACACATTAAAAAATAACGAACCTCTTCAAAAAAAATACTTACAACAGCCAAATCCCGGATATCTTTTAAATCATCTTATTACAATTTTCTTTAATTTTGCATTAAGGGAACTTGATCACATAAAAATAAATCTTGATAAAATTGAGAATAGAATATTTAAAGATCATTCTAAAAATAACCTCGTCGAACAAATTTCGGTTGTCAGGAGAGATATTATAAATTTTCGCCGCATTATATTGCCGCAAAGAACAACTCTAGAATCTTTGGTTGATGCAGCCGCACAATATTTCGGGAAAGAAAGCGCCCACTATTTTTCCGGATTGCTTGGCAGATATTTACTTGTTTGGAATAACCTTGAAAATCACAAAGAGGCCGCCGAGGCCATCCAAGCAACCAACGAATCTTTAATAACAACACGCACCAACCAAATCATAAAAACCCTTACCATTATTACAACCATTTTATTGCCCCTCAACATGATTTCTCAGGTTTTCTTTGTCCAGTTGAATTCTCCGTTTTTGGAAAGTGAAATGTCTTTTTGGATAGGCATAATAGCAATGACAGCCATTGCCGCATCTCTTCTGGTTATATTTAAAAAACGAGATTGGTTATAAGTTCGCCATCAATAAACTAATGAATTCTCTAGCGATATATAACTCCTTTGGCAAAAAAAGAGAAAATTTCAGGCCGCAAAAAAATAATATATCAATGTATGTTTGCGGACCGACTGTCTATGGCCCCTCGCACCTTGGGCATGCCAGAACCTATATTGCTTTTGATTTCATAAGAAAAAGTCTTGAATTCCTGGGATATAAAGTTACATATGTTAATAATATAACCGATATTCACGACGATATTATTAAGGAGAGCCTAAAACTCAAGAAACCGTTCAAAAAACTCTCCGAAGTTTTTTCAAAGGCTTATTTTAACGACACAAAAAAGCTAAAGATAAAGCCGGCGAACAAGTATCCTCGCGTAACTTCAAATATCAAAGAAATAATAAAATTGATACAAAAACTTATAGACTCTGGTTTTGCCTATCGCAAAGATGGTTCTGTTTATTTTAGTATAAGAAAATTTAAAGATTACGGAAAACTTTCGAACATAAAAGCAGAAGAAACTAAAACCGGGACAAGAATCTCCACGGATGTATATTCAAAAGAAAATATATCTGATTTTGTTTTGTGGAAAGGAGCTAAAACAAACGAACCAAGCTGGCCATCCCCTTTTGGTGATGGCCGCCCTGGATGGCACATAGAATGCTCAGCCATGTCCATAAAATATCTCGGCATACCAATAGATATTCATGGCGGCGGACAGGATTTGTTATTTCCCCATCACGAAAACGAAATAGCCCAAAGCGAAGCCGCCAACCCAAAAAAAACCTTTGTGAAAGTTTGGATGCACACGGGACCGCTGACAATAAACGGACAAAAGATGTCTAAATCTTTGGGAAATTTTATAACCATACCGGAAATTCTCAAAAAATTCTCACCGGAAGAAATAAGATATTTTATCCTTTCGACACACTACCGCTCGCCTATTGATTTTACGGAAAAATCTGTCAATTCAAGCAGACAATCTTTATCACGGATACATGAATTTCTGGATAAACTAAATCTTGTTAAAAAAAATAAGGAATCGGTTTCAAATGATCTTATTTTACAAGCTGTTGAAAAAATGGAGGCGTCTTACAAAAAAGGATTGCTTGATGATTTTAATTCCCCTAAAATGTTAGCCGCTGTATTTGAAACTATAAACATTCTTCAGCCAAAACTATTTTATATTTCAAAAAAACAAGCCGCCTTAATTTTCAGAAGCATTTCAAAACTTGATTACGCTTTTAACTTTCTAATCCCAAGAAGAAAAAAGATTCCACCTTCTATAAACACCTTACTAAGACTAAGGGAATTAAAAAGAAAAAAGAAAGACTGGGAGGCATCTGATAAACTCCGTAAAAAGCTGCTTTTCTTGGGCTGGTCCGTTGAAGACACTCAACTTGGACCTTACTTGAAAAAGATTGAACGTTGAACGGGGCGTGGTTATAATATCTATACATTTTATAACTTTTTTATCTTTGGAATAAATGGAAAAAATAAGAACTCCAAAAACAACCAGAATAATCACGGGGACAATCGATAAACTCCCGCCGCAAAACATTGAGGCAGAACAATCGGTCCTTGGCGCCTTAATGCTCGATAAAGAGGCTATCGGAAAGGTTGCAGACTTTTTGACACCAAGGGATTTTTACAGAACGGCGCATCAGGCAATCTTTGAACTAATGCTTGAGCTTTATGAAAAACGCGAACCTATAGATGTTTTAAGCACATCCAACAGACTCCGTGAAAAGAAACAACTTGAAGAAGTCGGCGGTCTCTCTTATCTAACCGAACTTGTAAATACAGTCCCGACAGCCGCCCACGTTGTCCACTACGCAAAGATAATCCAACGCAAAAGAATATTAAGGGATTTAATAGAGGCATCAAACGAAATTTCTTTACTGGCATATCAGGAACACGCAGATATAGACGTTCTCTTAGACGAAGCAGAAAGTAAAATTTTCGGAATCTCCCAACACTCTTTAAGCACCTCTTTTGTGGCGGTAAAAGAAACACTCGAAGGGGCTTTTGAAAGAATTGATAAATTAAGCAAAGGAGACGGTAGGCTAAGAGGTATAAGCACGGGGTTTGGAGCGCTTGATAATAAGCTGGCCGGACTTCAAAAATCAGATTTAATAATTCTTGCAGCCCGACCCTCGCTTGGAAAAACTTCTTTTGCCCTTGATATAGCAAGACACGCGGCTGTAAAAGAAAAAAAACGAGTCGGTATATTCAGTCTTGAAATGTCTGGAGAACAATTAGTTGACAGGTTAATCGCCTCTCAAGCCCAAGTTGACTTATGGCGTATAAGAACCGGAAAACTTTCGATGGAAAATAACGAAAATGATTTTGCCAGTATACGCGATGCTTTAGACATTCTTTCAGAAGCGCCTATTTTTATATTTGATTCTGCTTATGTTAACGCCATTCAAATGAGAACGCTTGCCAGACGCCTGCAAGCAGAAAGCGGCTTGGATCTTCTAATAGTTGATTATCTGCAGCTAATGATGGCTAGAGATCCTTCCGTCAGCGAAGTTCAACAGATAACAGAGATCTCAAGAGCTTTAAAAGGCCTAGCAAAAGAACTGAACATTCCAATAATAGCCATTTCCCAGCTTTCCCGAGCCGTTGAACAAAGAACGCCCCCAATACCAAAACTATCGGATTTAAGAAGCTCGGGAACAATTGAGCAGGATGCCGATGTGGTTCTCTTTATTTCCAGAAACACAAGAAATGAAGCTTCTTCAGAGGAAAGAAACATTGCCGACATTATAATCGCAAAACACCGCAATGGACCGATAGGAAAGGTGCAGCTTTACTTTGACGAAACTCACGTCAGCTTCAGAAATCTTGATACAACATGGCAACCGGCAGATTTTCTGTAAGGTATAAAGCTTCAGATGATTACCCCTCAAGCCATTCAGGCTTTAATAAAAAAATTTTCAGGCTTTCCCGGAGTCGGCCCCAAACAGGCGGCTCGTTTTGTTTTCTATCTTCTGAATTTACCCCAGAAAGATAAGGTTGATCTTGCCGGCCTTATTACAAATTTATCAACAATAAAATTATGTCCTCTGTGTAATTTTCCAACAGATAACACACTGTGTGCAATATGTAAAAATGAAGCAAGAGATAAAAGGTTGATTTGTATAGTCGAAAGATCAACTGATTTATTGAGCATTGAAAAATCGGGATATTATAAGGGAATGTATTATGTTGTCGGCGGAAATCTATTTGATAATAAAAAAATCAATCTATCTTTACTCAAAAAAAGAATTCTGGAATTGCTGAAAAACAATTCCGAACCAATTGAACTTATTTTAGCCCTTAATCCGACAACCGAAGGTGAAGCAACAACTCTTTACATAGAAAAAGAGCTTGGCGGTTTGAATATTAAAATAACAAAATTGGCTCAGGGACTGCCAACCGGCGCCGAGCTTGAGTATACCGATTCAACAACGCTCCAAAGCGCAATACAAAATAGAAAACAAATCAAGAAATAAAAAGCGGCCCAATGGCCGCGTTTTTATTTATGTCGTTATTTTAAGAATTTTTATTTTGGTAAGATGCTGGCGATGGCCACTCATTTTTTTATAGCGTTTCTTTGGCTTATATCTGAAAACTTTAACCTTATCAGCCCTGAATTGCTCTAAAACCTTAGCCTCAACTAAAGCCCCCTTTATAAAAGGCTTGCCAATATCAAGTTTTTTATCGTCGTGAACAAGTAAAACTTTATCTATATTAAAAGACTTACCCTTTTCGTAAGGTATTTTTTCAACGACCACTTCGTCGTTTTGTTTTACTAAGTATTGTTTTGAACCTATTTCAACGGCTACAATCATGTTTAAGCTTACTAATTATTTAAGCACGAGAAGCGTTATTCTTCAAGTTCTTCGTGGGCTGTGGGGCGATCAATAAATTTTGGCTCTATGCCGGCCGCCCTAGCCCCCATTTTAACAACGTCCTTATCTATCTTCCCAAACTCCTTATAGGCTTTGTTGTATGTATTTACCGCAGTGCCAAGGTGAGAACCAAGTTTTTCCATATATTCATCGTATACCCTTAAGTGCTTACTTAAATCCTCTACTCCCTTACGGATTTCTTTTGCGGATTCTTCAATTTGCATAGCTCTTAATCCTTGTAAAACTGTTTGCAAATAAGCAAGAAATGAAGTCGGAGAAACAATAATAACTTTTTTGTCCCGCATTGCATACTCAATCAAATCCCTGGTGTTTGATTTTACGGCTCCAACTTTATTAACAAGCAAATCATAATAAATTGCTTCTGCCGGAATAAACATAAAGGCAAAATCCAATGTTCCTTCCGATGGTTTTACATATTTTGAGGTTTCGTCAATGCGGGCCTTAACATCGCCGCGGAAAGCTTCTTCCAAGCGCCTCAATTCTGCCTCATCTCTTGTCTCTAGAATTCTGTTATAATTTTCAAGAGAAAATTTTGAATCAACCGGAATAATCTTGTCTTTCACAAATATAACGGCGTCAACTATTGTTCCGTCCTTGAATTCATACTGCATTTGGAATGATTTTGGAGGTAAAACATTTTTTAAAACGGTTTCGAGGTAATATTCCCCCAATGCCCCTCTTTGTTTGGGGTTTTTCAAAATATCCTGCAGGCTTTGCAGCTGATCAGCAAAATTAACAACTTGTTTATTAGTCTCATCAAGCTTTGTAAGCCTTTCGGTAACATCCTGAATGATTTTTGCAGATTGCCCAAACTGCATCTGCATTCTTTTTGTCGACTCGTCTAAGCGAAAATCTAGTGTTTTTCTAATATCATTCAATTGTTGTTGTATTAATAAAGCCGACTGATCATTGTTTTCCTTGCCAGATTTACCAGATAAACGCTTATATAGAATAAATAATAAAGCGGCTACCGCGATGGCTAAAATAACAATAATAAAAATAAGAAACTCCATAAGTAGTCTTAATTATAAACAATATTACTAGAAATAGAAAATGAAAGGAAATTGCTTAAAACGCAAAGAATGAACTTTTACAAAAAGTTTATAAAAGATAAGGGCATTATAAACCAATAAGCGTAACTTCCTATAAAAAGAGTCTAAAGTAAACTTTGTGCTCCCACCGGGATTCGAACCCGGGTTTTCAGGTTGAGAACCTGACGTCCTAGGCCAGACTAGACGATAGGAGCATTTTAATCTTAGATAGGTCTTGCTTTCCAGGCTTTATCTTGCCTTACCAAAAGTCGCTTGGCATTTTCTGGCTGGGCCATTATTTCCTCAATGACTTTTTCCAGACGCATTGCTTGAGAACCCTTAACAAGGATAAGATCTCCTGGTTTTATAATAGCTTGAAGTTTTTTTGAGGCGGCCTCAAGCTCAAGAGCAGATAAATCAAACCAAAAAATTTGTTTTGAATCAAGGCCTCTTTCTTTGGCATGCTCAGCTATTATCTTACCCTTATCACCTATCGCCACGAGAATATCGGCAACTTTAGCAACCCTGTCTCCAACCGCCTCATGAGCCTCGAAAGAATATCTGCCAAGCTCTCTCATATCTCCAAGAACTGCTATCTTACGTTTGGCCGAAAGAGTGCCAAGAACGTCTAGCGCTGCGTGCATTGATGCCGGAGCGGCGTTGTAAGAATCGTCTATAATAAAGCTTTGTTTTATGCCAGAAATTAGCTTCATTCTGCCTGGAGGAGTTTCAAAGTTTTTAATGCCAAAAATACAATCTTTTAAGCTAATCCCCATGGCAATCCCGACACCGCAAGCAGCCAATATGGAATAAATTTGTTGCTTTCCAAAAATATTTGGTAAAAAAACTTTTTCAGACTGATCATTATATTGAATAACGCAGGAAGTTCCAAAAGACTTTCCGGATAATTTATCAATTTTCAGACTTTTAGCCCTGACTAAAGCACCTTCTCCAAAGCCAAAACCGATAACCCTAGCTTTTGTTACTTGCTTCATATCAAAAACCACATCATCGTCGTAATTTAAAATGGCATGGCCCGAAGACGATATTGGTTTAACTATCTCTGATTTTTCTTTAGCGATTTCTTGGGGGCCGGCAAAAAACTCAACATGCACGGGAATCTCGCCCACGGCGGTCACAACCCCAATGTCTGGCTTAACAAAACTCGTAAGATATCCAATATCTCTCGGTCTATCGGCTCCAAATTCCAAAACCAGTATTTCCGGATAGCCCTTTTGTTTTAAAAGAATCATCCATGTTGTTTTTAAAAATATAAAAAACCACAAAAAGACATTTTTACCGGGGCTTTCAAAACCGAGAATACTTAATGGAACGCCTATTTCGTTATTATAACTGCGAGCATTGTGCCTTGTTTTATAATATTTAGAAAGCAAACAAAAAATAGCTTCCTTTGTTGAGGTTTTCCCAACAGAACCTGTAATTGCAATTATAGTCGGCTTATATTTATTAATAACCGCTTTTGCCAACGGCTTTAAAATTATATGAAGAATTTTCTTAAACATATTAACTATAAATCTGGGGCCACTTCATAATAGTTTAACAAAAACTTTGTGAGTTCGTTAAAGGCCGGGCCAAGAGTATCGGAAGCAAACCTTAAGCCAATAGGTTTATCCAACCTTATTAAAATACTAAATCTTGGGTTAAAGGCCGGGGCATAGCCAATAATCGTATGAATTGTTTCATCTGAATAGCCGGGGCTGTCTGTTTTGGCCACTTGAGCTGTACCGGTTTTAACGGCAACCTGATAACCCGGGATCTTGGCTTTTTTATCAAGACCATTCTCAGCAACACTCACAAGCATGGCTGTCAATTTAGAGGCTGTGGGCGCGCTTATTGGCTGTCCAATAATTTCCGGCTCAGTTATTTTTATATCGCCATTCTGACGGATTATTTTATTGACTAAATATGGCTTCATGATTTTTCCTTGATTTGCGATTGCAGATACGGCCGCGAGTATCTGCATTGGGGTTGCAGAAACACCTTGACCAAATGATGCGGTTGCGTAATCAACATCATTATATTTTTTTAAATTATTTATACTACCGCTAACTTCTCCGACAATATCAATTCCGGTTTTTTCTTCAAGGCCAAATTTCTTAAGATAGTCAAAAAAGTTTTTTTTGTTAATTTTTTGCTGAACAAAAACCGCCCCGGTATTTAAAGACTCTTCAAGAACATTTGTCATTGTTTGATACCCTCTTGCCTTGCCATCAAAATTTCTAATCGTAATGTTTTTTATTTTTACCTCACCCTCGTCGTTATATATTGTGTTTGGAGTTATAACTTTTTCTTCAAGTCCGGCCGCCATTGTAATGATTTTCATAACCGAGCCCGGCTCGTATGGTTTTTGGGTTGCTACATTTTTAAAAACCTCCAAATCTTTAACTTTTGAATACTCGGCCGGATTAAATGTTGGTAAATTGGCCATGCCCAGAATAGCGCCATTTGTTGGGTTCATTACTATTATTGTTCCTTGCTCTGATTTAAATTTTTTACTTAAACCTAACAAAATTTTTTCAACCTCTTGTTGAATATGATAATCAATGCTTGTAATAACCGAATCTCCGGCCTCATTTACAATCTCTTGGCTAAAATCAAAATCTTCATCTCCAAAGCCCAGTTCGTTATTATAAAATTCTTCCAATCCGTATTGACCTCTTGGAAAAACATCGGAATAACTAAGAAAACCTATGGCATTCGCGGCCATCGTTAGAAAAGGATAAGAGCGCGTTTGATTTGATCTCAAACTAATCCCCTGCAAATTCATTTCTTTAATTTTATCAGCAATGTTTTTATCAACCCTTTGTTTAAGAATAACAAATGATTTATCCTGATTTTCCTCAAGCTTTTTATGAATTTCCGACTTCTCTTCTCCAAATATCAACCCAAGTAAACGGCTGACCTCGCCAATGTTCTCTATTTTGCCTGGGGTGCTATAAATATCAAAAGATTGATTGCTTAAAGCAACAGGATATAACTCGTTATTTGTGTCAGAAAAATAAATAGCGCCCCTTTTTGGTAAAAAGGAGGAAGACTTTTCTCCTTCTTGGGCTAAAACTTCATAGTATTGACCCCTTGAAACCTGAAGTCTATACAACCAAAAACAAGGCACAAACGAGGCCAAAATAAAAATCCCTATCAAAAAATATAAACGCCAGTTTGGAAATCCACCTCTCATTGAGTCCTGGCCTTGGCAAAATCTGTCGAAGGCCTCTCTACATAGAATACCTGTTTTGACTTAACTAAGCCAAGAGTGGCAACATCTCCTTCTATGGGATTTGAAATCCTGGTCCCGGCAAACTCAAGTTCAAGGTTAGTATTTAACTCCTGAAGTTGCTTTATTTCACTTCTTATTGAAACCACACCGCTGTTAAGTTTGATGGTTTGGATACCGACTAAAACCGCGGCTACAAATAAAGAGCAACAAAAAATAATTCCAGCGATCAGCCAGGTTTTTTCTGAAAACCCAAAATATCGTCCTTTGACGCTCCGGCTCCTCTCAACGGCTAGAGTATTAATTGCTGCTATATTCATAAGTTTAAATATTTATTTTTTCCAAAACTCGCATTTTTGCGCTTCTTGCCTTTGGATTAATTTTTATTTCTTTAATTGTTGGTATAATCGGTTTTTTTGTAATAATTTTTTGAATTTTATTTTGGGACCTGAAAAAGTTTTTTACTATCCTGTCTTCTAAAGAATGAAAGCTTATTACCACCAACCTTCCTCCCTCTTCTAACAACTCAACCGCCTTGGGTAAAACATATTCTATATTTTCTAATTCTTTATTAACCTCAATTCTTAAAGCCTGAAATGTTTTTGTTGCCGGGTGAATTTTTTGTTTTTTGTAAAACCTGCCTACAACTTTTTCAATTACCGATGCCAGTTGACCAGTAAAATTGAATGGATTTTTTTTTCTTGAATATACAATTGCTTTTGAGATCAGCCTAAAATGTCGTTCTTCTCCGTAATTCTTTATTATCCTGGCTAAATCCTCTTCTGAATAACTATTAAGAATATCCGCCGCCATAGTGAATTGTTCGTTTGGACTATATCTCATATCCAGCGGTTCTTCTTTTAAGAAAGAGAATCCACGGCCAGATTTTTCAAAATGAAAATTGCTAACCCCAAGATCAAATACTATTCCGGAAATATTACTAAAGTTTTTTTCTTTGGTAATACTAGCTATATTTACAAAATTTGAATGAACTATATCTACTCTTTCCGAAAATTTCTCAAGTCTACCGACCGCTTCTTTTACTAATTTTTCATCCCAGTCAATTCCTAATAACTTTCCGTTTGGGCCATTACCCTCTAAAATAGCTTCAGCCACAGAACCACCATCGACAGTTGCATCAATATAATTTTTATTTTTTTTAACATCTAAATACTCAATTACTTCTTTTAATAAAACGGGGGTGTGTATTTTTTGTTCCATTGAACTAAATTCCCAATTCCTTCAGTTTTTCGGCTATCTCGCCTGAATTTCTTTCAGATTCAGATTTAAAAGCTTGCCATTTTTCAGAATCCCAAATCTCAATGCGATTATAGATTCCGGCAATAACAACCTTTTTATTTATCCCCCCATAAATCCGAAGATACTCTGGCAAGACTATCCTGCCTTGTTTATCAAGCTCAACATCGGCAGCTCCCGCCAACATCATCCTCACAAAAGCTCTGCTTGAAGATTGTGTTAGTGGCAATTTTGCCAATTTTTCAGCTAAAGTCTGCCATTCAATAATTGGATAAACAGACAATGAATTATCCAAACCCTTTGTTACAACTGCGCCTTTTTCAAGGAACTTCCTAAATTTAGCTGGTATAGCAACTCTCCCTTTTGAATCTATTGAATGAGTAAATTCACCAAAAAACATAGAATTTTTGTAGTGATTGAAAGTTATCCCCAAAAATTAACGCTTATCCCCATACTTCTCCACAATTCCCCACTACACATACATACTAACCCACTTTTATTAAACAAGTCTCAAAATTTAACAAAATAATAAAGGGTTTGAATTAACGAATGCATTTATGGCCTAAAAATTTAAAAATAGCCTTTACTAAGGCTATTTTCCTGAAAGTTCCCTTGGCTTGATTTTTATCTTATTTGTGTTCTAAATTCACCCACTATTCCCAAGTTGTCAACAGAAATAGATGTTAAAATTTTATACTTTTGCGAGCTTATTAGTGGGCGATGTAGGGATCGAACCTACGCTCTCGCCGATGTGAACGGCGCGTTTTACCACTAAACTAATCGCCCCAAGCACTTAATGTATTGTAAGTAAAACAAAAAATCCCCGCAATACGCGGGGATTTTTTGTTTATTTTACTTCTGCCTTTGCACCAGCTGCTTCTAATTTTGCCTTCATATCATCGGCCTCGGCTTTGGGTACGCCAGTCTTTACAGCTTTTGGAGCCGCATCAACAAGATCCTTTGCCTCTTTTAAGCCAAGTCCAGTCAGTTCACGAACAACCTTGATAACCTGAATCTTCTGATCGCCGCCACTAACTAAATGCACATCAAAGGCTGTTTTTTCAACAGTATCTCCAGCGCCGGCAGAACCACCCCCAGCCGGAGCAGCCATAACTGGCATAGCAGCTGAAACCCCAAACTTTTCCTCCAGAGCCTTTACCAACTCCGAAAGCTCGAGAACATTTAGCTTCTCAACTTCCTCAATAATTTTAGCGTATTTAGACATAAATAAATTTAAGTTATTAATTAAATCAGGCACTTGCCTTTATTCGACCTAATACCATAAGCAATTTTTGAATATTGGCCTGCAGCACAAAAGCAAAACCCCTAATAGGAGAAGCAAGAGTTCCAACCAGCTGCCCTAACAGAATTTGTCTTTCTGGCAACTTGGCCAAAGAGTTTATCTGATTGGGATCGAGAATATCCTTACCCATCATTCCGCCAAAAACAAGAAGTCTGTCCTTTGAAAGCTTCTTGGTGTTAAACAAAAGCTTTACTGCTTCAACTGTAATTTCCGGCAATGCCAAAACAGCAACAGAACTTCCAAACATTTTTTCTTCTTTAATTTCTCCAAAACCGGCTTCCTTTAAGGCGAGCTTGAATAAAGTCTTTTTAACCAATTGAAATTTAGCCCCAAGCTTTGAAAGCTGAAGCCTTAGAGCCCTTGTTTCGTTGGCATTAAGTTTGGTCGGATCGGAAAAGACAATAAGCCCGCTTTCACCTAAAAGTTTACTAATTTGTTTAACTATTTCTTGTTTTTTAGCTAATGTTTGCGTCTTTGGCATGTTTTTTAAAAATAAAAAATCTGCGTTTCCGCAGACAATAAATAAAAGCTGTTTTGCCTTTTTACCTCGACAGGCGCTTTTTGCATTATCCCGCCGCAGCGGGACCTGTTGTCTACGGTAAGCTCATTATAAGACTTTATTGATCATTGTCAAGCCTATCTCAAATATCTTGCCTTTGCTTCATTGTGTTCGTCTAAAGTTTTTGAAAAAACCGTTTCTCCTGTTGGTTTAGACAAATAATACCAATAAGGACTTTTTTCTGGAAAGACGGCTGCCATAATGGCGCTAATCCCAGGGTTGGCTATTGGGCCTGGCGGCAATCCCCTATTTAAATAAGTATTGTAAGGAGAAGGAACTTTTAAATCTTCAAGTAGTATCTTTGATGTTTTTTTGTTTAAAATAAAAGCAATGGTCGCGTCAACCTGCAAAGCAACTCCGGCTTCAAATCGTTTCCATAATACTCCGGAAACAATTTTTTGTTCGTTGTGATCGGGAACTTCCTTTTCAATTAAAGAAGCCATTGTGATTATCTCGTAAAGACCTTTTTTTTGATTTTTAATTTCATCTCTTAATTCTTGAGTTAATTTTGCTTCAAAATTGGTTAGGGCTTTTTTTATAAAATCTTGGGGTTCAAAGTTCGGTCTTAAACGATATGTATCCGGGAATAAAAAACCTTCAAGACTGCGATCACCAGGTATGCTGGCTAAAAAAGTAAACTCGCCTTTAAAATCCCTTATTTTAAAATTATTTAAATCAATTGTTTCACCGCTTATTTCCTTTATTTTTTCCTCTATGTCTTTTATTGAAAAACCTTCCGGTATTGTTAAAACTATATCGCTATGATCATTGCCAGAAAGCAATTTAATCAAATCATAAATACTTATTGGTCCAGAAATATTATAAATACCGGCTTTTAAAGCTCTATCCGCGTTAACCAAAAAGGCGGTAAGTTTGAAATAAGCCCTGTTGTCTATTATGCCTTCTGATTCCAAAAGAGACGATATACTGTTTAAACCCTCTCCGCTTTCAATTTTAATAGTTTGCGGTTCGGTCAAATCTTTCTGTTTTAAAATCGTAAAAAGAAAATGCCCAAAAACAAAAGCCGCAAGCACCGATAAAACAAATATGAGTTTAATAAACCTCATTTCTGTCCGTCACGCCTCCACTCTGTTTTTATGCCCTTGCGCCTGTTTTCTGCCATTGCCAATTCATCAAAAATGCCATCAATAAGTTTATATTTTTTTGCCTCTTCAAGAGATACCCATTTGTAATCATCTGCCTCATCCTCCTGAAGTTTTATATCCCCCGAAACATAATCGGCCATACAAGAAATTACCAGAGATGGCGCGCCGTCTTCGTGCACTCGCGCCAAACTTGTTACATAATCAATGTTTTCTATCTCAACACTAACCTCGTCTCTCACTTCTTGACGAAGCACTTTCTCTAAAACGTTATACCAATAATGCTCTGTTTCTTTCGGATATTTTGTATAATCGTTTGTTTCTAATTTACCGCCGGGAACAGTCCAATATCCGGGAAATCTTTTTTCCTTCACCGAACGCTTAATAATAAGATATTTGTCGTCTTTCACGACAATCGCGGTAATAACAACTTCGTGAAGAATTTGATTTTGCATGGGCGGGGTCACGAGGACTCGAACCTCGATTAGCGGTTTTGGAGACCGCCGTCCTGCCATTGAACGATGACCCCTTTTCGGCTGCAAGCCGAAAATCACTTTTTTGTTTCTTTATGCGGCGTGTGTTTACGGCACCACTTGCAAAACTTTTTAAGCTCAATTTTTCGTTGAACTTTTTTTCTGTTTCGGCGCGTCCAGTAATTTATGCGCTTACACGTTGTGCATTGAAGTTTTATTAAATGCTCCTGTATTTTTGTCATTGTAAATTATAACTTATTTATTTTATTTTCATCTTTTGAGCCGACGGCCAGGATTGAACTGGCGACCTCATCCTTACCATGGATGCGCTCTACCAACTGAGCTACGTCGGCAAGACTTAAAGAGCAAGCCTGTGCAGTATTCTTGAATTAGTCCGAACGCATTTCGCCGCCTGCGGCGGCGAGGAATTCCCCCCGCGAAAATTCGGAAAGGCGGCGGAGCCGCACCGCTGACAATTTCAAGTTTTTCTTTGGCGGCATTTAATTATGAATTATAAATACAAAAAATCCAAATCAGATTTTTCCATCCCATTCTTGGAAAAATCTGTCGAGATATTCTTCCATAAAACGATGACGGCCTTCGGCCAGTTCCTTCGCGGTTTTAGTATTCATTCTGTCTTTGAGAAGCAAAAGTTTTTCATAAAAATGATTTATAGTTGGACTTTCGCTCTTAAAATATTCCTCCTTCGACTGATGCATAGACGGCTTTTTATTCGGATCATACATTGGCCGATTTTTATGTCCGCCGTAAGCGAATGTGCGGGCGACACCAATGGCTCCGATAGCGTCAAGTCGGTCAGAATCTTGAACAACTTTACCTTCAAGCGTTTTCATTTCAGTTTTTACGCCCGCACCCTTAAAGGACATGCCCATGATAATATCGCAAACTTGGTCGGTAGCTTCGGCGGATACAGAATGTTTTTCAAGAACTTGCCGAGCTATTTTTGGACCGACAGTGTCATCTCCGTCATGAAATTTCCAATCCGCTATATCGTGGAGAAGCGCGGCAAGTTCTACCACAAACGTATCAGCATTTTCGCTGGTGCCGATGTGCTTGGCCATATTCCAAACTCGTACAATGTGCCACCAATCGTGTCCCGACCCCTCGCCTTCGAGTTTTTGTTTTACCTCATCGGCAACTTTCTGAATAATTTTTTGTTGTTCTGGATTCATAGGATTAAAAAATTAGCTCCAGCCAAATTCAGAAAACAAAATTTTCTTTCCGTAATTCTCTATTCCGGCTTTTACATAAGGAATTATGTTTTGAGGCAACTGGTCTATTGGAAACCAACTCAAATCATCGCATTTATTCGTTTCCATTATTTTAGGTTCGCCTTCCCACTTGGTTGCCTCAAAAAAGAAATCAATTCGTTCATCAGCTCCGCTCGAGTGTGTACCGCGAGAAATTCTATGCATTACATGAATCATGTGTATATCTTTTTCGCTGATAACTACTCCCGCTTCTTCTTTGGCCTCACGGAGCATTGCCGTAGTCGCTCTTTCATTGCCGTCGATGTGTCCAGCAGGAACACTATAATTTCCATCTTCGTATCCTGTATTAAATCTACGCAACAGCAATATTTTCCCGTCTTTAACCAAGAAAAGATGAACGGCGGATACAAATTTAAAATACTCTTTTTTCATAATGCATGGATTAAAAAATTTTCTTCCCCCAAAATTAAAATATGGTTCGAGCCGATGTTTTTCTCCGGGTTCTTTTGCGGTTTTCAGCGGTGCGGCTCCGCCGCCTTTCCGAATTTTCGCGAGGGGAATTCCTCGCCGCCGCAGGCGGCGAAATGCGTTCGGACTAATTCAAGAATACTGCACCAGACAGGAAAAGTCAAAGAGTTTTGGTTCGCCTCGCTTCGCTCGGCGACTAATTCGTATTCAATTTTGGGGGTAAAAACGAATTCACGGTTTCGCATTTTGGGGGAAGAAAATTTTTTAATCCTTAATCCAACAACAATATGAAATATATACTTTATGCTCGTAAATCTACCGAAGAAGATGACCGACAGGTTTTAAGTATTGAAGCGCAACTCGTAGAGTTGCAAGAGTATGCCGCCAAAGAAAAACTTGAAATTGTCGCTTCCTTTCAGGAAGCCAAAACCGCAAAAGAACCCGGGCGAATTAAATTCGCAGAAATGTTGTCATTGATTGAGAGAGGAAAAGCAGACGGGATTATTTCTTGGCACCCCGATAGATTAGCTCGTAATTCTGTTGATGGCGGTAAAATAATTCACTTGGTAGATCGCGGCTTGATTCGTTCCCTCAAATTTCCGACCTTCTGGTTTGATGTGACACCACAAGGTTTGTTCATGTTAAATATCGCATTCGGTCAATCAAAGTATTTTGTAGATAATTTGCGAGAAAATGTGAAGCGAGGATTAAGACAGAAAATCAGAAACGGCGTGTGGCCCGGCTGGGCTCCGGTGGGCTACCTAAACAACGCCAAGACACGCGGTATCGATGTTGATAGCGAGAAAGCTACAAAAGTAAAGAAGCTGTTCGAAATGTACGCCACCGGAGCATATACGCTTCACTCTCTCGCAAATTGGTGCAAGGAACATAACCTACGCGGTAATCTCGGCAAAGAGATAGCGTTGAGTAATGTGCAAAGTATTCTACAAAATATTTTCTACATTGGACTCATGAAATATGGTGGGGAAATTCATGAGGGACAGCACGAGCCATTGATTTCAAAGAAACTTTTTGATACCTGCCAAGAAGTGATGGCGAAGCGAGGTAGAGTTCACGAATTACACAAAAATGATTTTGCTTTTCTTGGCCTTTTGAAATGCGCTTCATGTGGTTGTTCAATAACTGCCGAGCAACAGAAAGGTCATAACTATTATCGTTGCACCAAGAAAAAAGGTCTATGCCAAGAAAAGCATTATTTACGAGAGGAAGCACTAACCGAGCAAATCAAAAGTTTTCTTCAAAAAGTTTCTTTGTCGAGCCAAGACACCGAAAAGGTTTTGGCGGCGTTGGACAGCGAGCAGGATAAAGCGAGAGAGGATGTACAAAGTGAGGTTAGCGTTTTGAAAGAACAGTTAGCCAGCGTAGAAGCAAAACTTCAAAAGTTGCTCGATATTTATTTAGCCGACGCTTTATCCACAGAAGAATACGCTGCCAAAAAACAGAGTTTGTTGTCTCAAAAAATGTCGTTGAGTGAGAAAATTACCGATTTTGAGACAAAAGGATTGTCTTGGCTCGAACCGGCTCGTGAGTTCGTAAAGTCCTTAAATCAAGCTACTAATCTGCTTTCCTCTCCCGATCCGACTGCAATGACAACATTTCTGAAAAACATCGGCTCGAACCATATTTTGCGAAACCGTGAATTCGTTTTTACCCCCAAAATTGAATACGAATTAGTCGCCGAGCGAAGCGTGGCGAACCAAAACTCTTTGACTTTTCCTGTCTGGTGCGTGGGGTAGGATTCGAACCTACGTAGCCCTAAGGGCGCCTGATTTACAGTCAGGTGCGATTGACCACTCCGCCACCCACGCGTTCAACCAGAGCCAGCGGTCGGATTTGAACCGACGACCTACTGTTTACAAAACAGTTGCTCTGCCGCTGAGCTACGCTGGCAAATTGTAAGCTTTTTGAAAGCTCTTTGTAAAGACTACGATAAATTTGTCTCTCCCGAGCCGCCGCCTTCGCCCTTATTATTTAGTTGAGAGAGCTTGTCTTTTAATTTATCGTGATTTGGCGCATCTTTCAATGTCTTAAAAAAAGCCGGGTTTTTATCAGTCGCAACTATTGTATTTGCCAATGCCTGACCATCGGAATCATCCTGATTTTCCATTACGATTACTTTTTTTCTGCTTTGCGATCGATTGGAATGTCGATCAAGAGCAATCCTAAGCCTTCCCAAACCCTTGGTTGTTTTTGATTCCACCTTAAGCGAAACCAATTTAAGACTGTGAACGAAAAAAAGCCCAAACCTCAAACCAACTCTCTGCAAAACATGAAGAATTTCGAGACCCACAGCTTTTAGGAGGCCAAGGCTATTCAAAATGAAAGCTTGGAAAGATTCATCCTCTTTTCCATTAAAGCCTTTTTCGGGAATGGTCACCAAAATTTTGTATTTTTTAACCACAACGGCTCCAATCATAACCAAACCAAACAAGAACGATAGTTTTGAAGCTAATAACGGATCCATATATATTAGTTTACACCAGTTTAAGACTGGGCTTAAATTTCATATCTGATAAACCTTGAAATCTCAATCTTCTCACCAAGCTTAGCCACGTATTCTGTTATTAATTCTTCAATTGTAATATCTTCGTTGCGTATATGAGCCTGCTTCAAAAGGCATATTTCCGACCATCTCTTTTCCAACTTCCCTTTTATAATCTCGTCAAGTATCTGCTTGGGTTTATTTATGCCTTGATTTTGTTCGGTAAAAATCCTTTTTTCTTCCAAAACAAATTCTTCCGGAATATCTTCTGGTTTTATAAATTGGGGGTTTGTGGCGGCAATTTGAAGAGCAAGTTCTCTGGCAAGTTTTTTAAATTCGTTGTTTTTTGCGACAAAATCTGTTTCACACCTCAATTCAACCAAAACCCCTATTTTATTATTACTGTGTACATAGGCTTCTATAATACCCTCCTTTGCGGAACGGGAAGATTTTTTTTCGGCGATTGATTTTCCTTTAGCCTTGAGAAATTGCATCGCCTTGGCTTTATCACCGGCTGCATTTTTAATGGCCTCTTGAATATCTCCCAAGGAAGCTCCGGTTGCTTCTCTAAGTTCTTTTATTAAAGCAAGAGAATCCCCAGCCATATATTATTTTTCGGCCTCTTTTTTAAAATTTGGATCCTTTATCATCTTGAGCAAGGTTGATAAAATCAAACCAACCGAACTTCGGCTGTTGTCGTTGGCCGGAATCGGGTAATCAACATAACCTGGGTCTGCGTCCGTGTTTGAAACCCCAACGACTTTGACGCCGGTCTTGCGAGCCTCATCTATAACGGCTTTGTGCCTATTTAAATCAACAACAAAAATTGTATCAGGAATTCTTTTAAGAAGTTTCAAGCCTTCAAATTTTTCATTCAGTTCATCGAGCTTGCGAGAGAAAATAAGTTGTTCTTTCTTTGTATACTTTTCAAGTTGCCCACCCTGATGTTTTTTTGAAAGATCTTCATGATAATCCAATCTTTTTGAGATTGTTTTGTAATTTGTGAGAGTTCCACCCAGCCACCTTTCGACAACGTATGGTTGTTTTAAATCTTTGGCAAAATTGAAAACCAAGTCCTTGATAGCCGGATTGGTGCCAACACACAAAACTATTCCGCCACGATCAACCACATCTTTCACGTAAACAGCGGCTGACCTTAAAGCCGAAAGTGTTTTTGATAAATCTATAAGGCTTATATTATGCCTTGTTGCAAAGATAAAAGAATCCATCTTGGGATGGCGTTTGGATTTACTATGACCAATATGAACCCCCGCTTTATACATTTCGGAAACCACGGCCTGATCTTGAGAGCTAAGAGATTCAAAGATGGCTTGATCTTTTACAATTTCCCCTATCATATTCAAAAAACCCACTTCAAGGGCTTAAACATAATAACAAATAAAAGCCAAAATAGCAACCCAAAGCAAACGGCTTTTATTGACGTTAATAAAAATATACATTATAATCTACCCATTATGAAAAAAGAGATTCACCCAACATACTACCCAGAAGCAAATGTGAAATGCGCTTGCGGCAATACTTTTAAAATTGGATCAACAAAAAAAGAAATCCACGTTGAAATTTGTAGCAATTGCCATCCTTTTTATACTGGTAAAGAAAAGATGGTTGATGCTGCAGGAAGAATAGAAAGATTCAAAGCTCGTCTTTCTAAAACAAAAGCTCATAAAAAATCCCATTAGATTCATAAAAACCAAAAACGAAAGACCACCAAAAGAGGTGGCGTTACTGATATGGAGCTTTCAAAAAAAATAGAGGACCTCGAAAAAGAATATAAAGAATTGCAAAAACAGCTTTCCGACAAAGATGTTTTTTCTGACGTGCAGAAAGTTAAAAACCTAACCAAAAGATACGGAGAGCTTCAACCAATAATGGCAACTTTGGAGGATTTTAGAAAAACCGAAAGGGTTATCTCCGATTTAAAAAAGGCTCTTTCAGAAAACACCGACCCAGAAATGAATGATTTACTGAATGAAGAATTATCAGAAAAATCTAAGAAGTTTGAGGCCATAAACGACAAGTTTAAAAAAATAATGGGCGTTGGAGATGAAAAAGGAGAGAATTTCGATAAAATCGTATTGGAAATAAGGGCTGGTGCGGGCGGACAAGAAGCTTCTTTATTTGCCGAAGAGCTCTTTCGTATGTATAAACAATTTGCACAGAGGCAAGGCTGGAGCATAAACATCATCGATGAAAACAAAACCGACCTTGGTGGTTATAAAGAAATTGTTTCCGAAATCTACGGAGATAATTCCTATCAACTCATGAAATTTGAATCTGGCGTACATAGAGTTCAGAGAGTGCCGGCCACTGAAAAAAGCGGCAGGGTCCACACTTCAACCGTTGCGGTGGCAATAATTCCAATAGTACCTGAAAAAAATCTTATTATAGATCCAAAAGATATTGAGTTAACAACTTTCAGATCTTCTGGGCCGGGCGGCCAAAACGTTAACAAGGTTGAAACCGCCGTGAGATTAACCCATAAACCAAGCGGAATTGTCGTAGCTTCTCAAAACGAACGTTCACAGGCACAAAACCGCGAAAGGGCCTTTGAAATTCTCCGCTCAAAACTTTACCAGATACAAAAAGAGGAAGAGCTTGAAAGAACCGGGCAACTTCGCAAAGAGCAGATCGGACGCATGATGAGATCTGAAAAAATCAGGACCTATAATTTTCCTCAAGACAGAGTAACCGATCATAGAATAAAAAAATCATGGCATAATATTAACGCCTTACTAGAAGGAAATCTTGATCCTGTTTTTAAAGATTTATCTCAATCCCTAAGCCCAAAAGGCTGATCAAGAACCCAGGCTTCTTTTAATAACACTTGATAAGGATATAATATTACTGGAATAAATCCTGCAAATTGAGCTTGTGCAATTTGGATTGCCGCTAATATAAGCCTTGGCCGCCGCCGTCTCTGCGGCTGTGGTTTTGGCTGTAGCCCCAAAATCGGCAAGATAAAGAGCCGCGGCTGTGAAGGCATCTTCTACGGTCCATGGATCTGGCGGGTTGTGACCGGTAACCGACGCGACTCTCTTTTCGTAAGAAAGCCAGGTTGAAGGCAAAAATTGTGCAGGCCCCATTGCACCACCGCATCCATAACGAGGCCTTCTGGAAACGGGCATTTTATCTGGATCGTAATTCAACTCGTTGGTGATTTGAAAGAAGGCTGTTTTTTGGCGTTCAGCAACGGTCCGTTTACCCAAACTTATATAACAATCATACATATCTGTACGCCAATTACCCGTACCAAGATTTGTTCCGACACTTAGTTGACCCTCCTGAAAAGCCCTTCCGGTTTCAACTTCAAGCAACGCCAATAAAAATTCCGTCCGTATTCCAACACGACCCGCCGCAAGTTGGGCAAATTTTACAGCATCATCAATAGAAACTCCCGTTTGCTCAAGATAAAAAAGCTGGCTCTTTAAAGACGCCAAGTCTTTTTTCTGACTTGAAAGTTGAGTTTGCGTTGAGGAAAGAACTTTTTGTTGTTCTTTTTTATTGGAATCAAGAGCTCTTTTTTGGGTAACTTGCAAAGACCTAAAACGCCCCTGTTCGGAATTACGCTCAATCAATTCACTCTGTTTTTCTTCAAGAAATTGTTTTTGTTCTTTAAGGCTTTGCAGTGTTAAAATGATTTTATTCTGAATGCTTTCAATCTGACTAACCGAACTGAAAAAATCAGAGATATTTCTGTTTTGTAATAAAAGTTCAAGTAAAGAATTGCCATCCAATCTGTTCAAGAGAACTATTGTTTCAGCTAAAGTTCTTCTATCTTCTTCTATATCAACGCCCACAAGCCCGATCAACTCTTCTGTATCTTTTATATCCAAGTTGGTTTTGGAAATGGCTAAATCAAGCTGCCTTATTTCAAGCTCCTGCTTTTTTATATTATTATTTAGTATGTCTATGGTCTTGGAAAGTTCAGAGGCTTTTTTTTGAGTCGTGTCTATTTCTCCCTCTAACTCTTCTATCTGACGTCTAAGCGTCTCTCTTAACGAGGTTTGAGAATCTTCTTGGGAAAAAACGCTAACATTGCCAAAAAACAAAGTAAAAGATACTAAGAAAGAAACAAAAATTCCCAGTTTTAAAAACCTCCTCATAAATAAACTTTTATTGAGCTTTTTGAGATTTTTCCGCCTTAACCTCCTTTTGAACCTCTTCTTCCGGAGCTTTTTCTTTCTTTTCTTTTTCGACAACCTTAACAGCAGAAACATCCGCTTCAACCTTACCTTCAAGGGCTGCTAACTCTTCTTCGCTTCGTGGGGCTGCAACCAAAGCAATGATTTCCTCACCAGAAGAAACAGCATCTACCCCCTTTGGCAAATTTATATTTTTAACAAAAATTCTGTCTTCAAAAGTCTTTAAACTCCCTATATCAACTTTAATCTCTGAAGGTAAGTCGGCCGGCAAAGCTTTAATCTTAAGGGAGTGCATGTTTTTAACAAGAATTCCTCCGAGGCTTTTCACCGCTTCAGACTCGCCGATAAATTCCAGGGAAACGTCGGCCGTAATCTTTTCATCCATACGAACCTGGTAAAAATCTACATGGAGTATTTTATTGGTTAAAGAATCCCTTTCTATTTCGTGTATTAAAACCGGCCTTGGAGATTTTTCACTTTCAACCTCAAGTTGAAGAATTTGAGATTCGCCTACTTTATCCAAGGCTTTTATAAAATCGCCGTATTTAACCCTAAGATTAATATTGTCTATCCCGCGCCCATACAAAACAGCCGGAACGTCTCCCGACGTTCTTATTTGATTGGCTTTATTTGTTTTTATGTCGCGTTTGTGGGCTTTTAACGTAGTATTCATATTTTGAAATGCCTAAAAACTATAACCGATAATAAACCGGCAGTCAACCTAACTGATTTTATGAAAACCGATAATTAACTGCGGAAATCTTATATAGATATCCTATTTGGAGGAATTTTTCCTTCAAGCGCGGCTATTATATTTACAGCCGCCACTTCCGACATCTTGCCCCTTGTTTCCTCTGTTGCAGAAGCAATGTGGGGCGTGAGTATAACATTTTCAAGCCCGACAAGATCGGGGTGAACCTTAGGCTCTTCTTCAAAAACATCCAGTGCTGCGCCGCGAATTATTCCGTTTTTTAAAGCCCAGGCCAACGCCGCCTCATCAACCACAGGACCGCGAGAAGTATTTATGAGGTAAGCGCCTTTTTTCATCAATTTGAACTTGTCCTTATTCACCAAATGTCTTGTTGTTTCAAGCAACGGAACATGAATGCTTATAAAATCACCTTCTTTCAGAACATCCTCGGCTTTTTCTCTAAAAGCAGCGCCAGATTCTTTTTCAAAAGCCTCATTTCTTTTAATATCGTAATAAAGCACCTTCATGCCAAAACCATTTACCGCATGATAAGCAACTCTTGAACCTATTCTTCCAAGACCAACAACACCAAGAGTCTTTCTCGAAACATCGTTTCCAAGAAGCATCATTGGCCCCCATCCGTGATACTTTCCGGCTCTTGTAAATCTGTCTCCTTCCGCAACACGATGAGCAATGGCCAAAATTAACGCAAAAGTATGCTCGGCAACTGTTTCGGTAAGAACATCAGGTGTGTTTGTTACGGCTACATTATGTTTTTTAGCTGCCGACAAGTCTATATTGTCATAACCAACGGCATAATTAGCAACAATCTTAAGATTAGGCCCTGCCGCAGAAAAAACTTCCTCGTCAATCTTGTCGGTTAAAATGCTTAAGATTGCATTTGATCCTTTTACAGCTGAAAGAAGCTCCTCTCTTTCTATAGGACGATCGTGCTTGGAAACTATAACCTCAAAACCATTTTCCCTAAGCATTTTTATCCCGGCTTCGGGAATAGGTCTTGTAATAATAACTTTTTGTTTATCCATAATTTTAAAAATCTTTATCGTTTAAAATTGCGGTGTTTATCTGAACCCTGGATTCAATATAATAGGCCTCTTCCAATGCCGGCGTTAATTTATCTATAAGAAAACCGCTTAAAATTGAAAGGGCAACCAAAATAAAAACACCGGCCAATAAAATTGCGGATTTTTTATTTGAAGCAAGATAAGACATTTTGTTAGATTTTTCCTGCCGAGCCGAATGATTTAATTTTTTCCAATACGGCTTTTTTTGTCATCTCCTTGGCTTTCCCCAGATATTTATAGGGCACAACCTCTTTTGAATCTTCGGCCAGGGCTTTACGCAAACCCTCGGTAAAGGCAATTCTTATTTCTGTATTGATGTGAATGACCGAAACTCCTTTTTCTATGGCTTCAGCAATCTCTTCTAATAAAACTCCGGAAGCCCCGTGAAGAACAATGCCAACATCGCCAATTGCGTTTTTAATTTTTTCGATCAAATCAGGGCGAACATGTTGCTGTGATTTTGTAACCACGCCGTGAACGTTACCAACCGAAGGAGCTAAAAGATCAACTTTTGTTTTTTGAACAAATTCTTCAGCCTGCTCCGGTCTTGTCAGATCCTCTTCCTTAACTTCAACATACTCCTGAATTTTCGATTCACCCCTTAAAAGACCGAGTTCCCCTTCAACTATAATAGCCTGATTTTTTTTCTTTGCATACTCTACAACTTTTTTTGTAAGCTCTATATTTTCCTTAAAATTTAAATGAGAAGCATCAATCAAAACAGCATCATAACCAAGATCAACAGCCTCTTTCGTTTTTTCCCAACTTTTTGTATGGTCGGCGTTTAAAAAAATAGGGATTCCATATTCATCGCGAAAAGCCTGAACAAGAGCAACCGCCTGTCTTGGACCGATAAATTTTCTTTCTCCTTCCGAAGTCGCAACCAGAATCGGGCTTTTCAAATCATAGGCGGCCTCAATTATTGCGCGCAAAGTTTCTGCGTTGGAAAAATTAAAATGAGGCAGAGCCCAGCCCTCTAAACCGGCCTTATTAATATATTCTTTTAAATCCTTCATTGTATTATTTATTTTGAAGTGAGGCTTATAACTCCTTTATTGAAATTTTTTATCATCATTTCCTCAAGTTCTGTTTCGGAAAAATATCCGACAAATAATCTGTTCCATAAAGCCTCTTCCTGATGATATAAATATTTGGCCGATTCTCTGACTTCGACCAATGACATTATATTATCAACTATATCAAAGCTCACCAAAACCTCTCCGGAACCCGCTACTTCACGAGCCCCGAAAAGCCGATAATGTTTGTCTGTTTTAAAAAAATCACCGACATAGCTAAGACTTTCCCAAAAGCCAAGATTTAGCTCCGGAAATCTTATTCCAAAACGGGCAATGGCCCTCTCGGCTTTGAACCAATGCCATGCTTCCGGACTCACGTGCTGATTTAGCAAGCGAGGATCTTCAGAGTTATCTTTAGCTAAATATCTTTGAATTATAAGCCAGGGAATTTTATTTTCGGTTATTGGCTGGGAAGAATCAGGAACATCTCCCCTCAATAATGAAGCAAATTTGGAATCAAAATCCTTGTCCTCCGAATAATTTCTGAAAAGATTTGAGTAAAATTGAACCTCATAAATATAATGCAAGAGTAAAGAAAAAACCCTGGCCGTCTCTCCGGGAGTATCGATCTTTAAAGGAATCACAAAAATAACTCCAAGCTCTTTAAGATGACTAACATTGTGATATTTCTTCTTTATAAATTTTTCAGCAACCTCAAGCCATTCTTTGTGCAAAACTGTTATTTCTATCGGTCGCCATTCAAAATCATCCTCGGTTATTCCGGTATAAGCTTTGGCAAAAAAAGCATGCATCCACTCTTGAGATTCAACAAATCTTAATGCGGAGAAAACCTCTGTAATCTTTTTTTGTGAAAGCAATTCCTCAACCCCCGAAAAACCAAAAGACGCAATCATGTTTTTTGGCGGGTTGGAAAGCAACATTTCCGCAGCCTTATCTTTTTTTAAAACCCAAACTTTCTGCGGCTGAGAAATCTCTCTGGCAAAATTAAAGAGAGTTTTAAGACCTTCTTCATCCTGACCAGAGGGGCGTCTAAAAATTTCGTATAAACCAAGATCTGTGGCTTTTAATTCTCTTATAAGAGCATCGTAAATAACCTCGGCTTTGGAATCTTTCGAAACTCCGAGCCTGCTTAAAGCTTCTGCCATTTTTTTGTCGTTCTTTCTGACAACTTCTTCAACAACGCCCTTACGAGTCGTCAAACGAACCATCGCTTCATCAAGGCTTTGCAAAAGAGATGGTTGAATCCTTAAAATCTTGCTTAATCTTTCGTATGAACCCATTACATTTTTTGCGGATAATAATCTGACGGAGCCTCTTTTAAATACTTCTCAAGTTCTTCCTTTGATAGAAGACCGGCTTGAGCTCCGACTTTTTGAACAACCGACATGGCATTGACAGGCCCCCAACGAAGAGCTTCTTTTAAATCTTTTCCTTGAGCCAAAGCAACTGCAAAGGTTGAAGAAAAAGAATCCCCGGCCCCGGTCCTTTCAAACGGAGGCTTAGGATCAGGATAAGCCCTCATACTCCAGGCTTCTTTGCCGTCAAACGCATAGGCACCCCTGATGCCGTCGGTGATAACAATTGTTTTTGGGCCGAGTTTATGCATTCTTTCAAGTAATTTTTTGATGTCTGCTTCCTGGGTTTTAAGTATTCTTTGAGATTCCTCTTTATTGCAAAAAAACAAATCCGATCTTTGGTAAATGCTCTTTAATGGCTCAAATCCTAATTTAATCTGAAATGTTCCTGGTTGAAAAACCAGTTTTATACTCGGATGATTGTTTAGATACTCTGCTATAACTTTGTGAAATTCCAGGGAATTTTCACCAAGCGAAGAAAGATAAACCCACCCCGGTTCTCCGATATCCGGAAGTTTATAATCGTATTGCTCGTGCTTTATCAAAATGGTTCTTTCTTCGTGAAACCATAAAACATAATGATAATTTGTTTTTCTTCCCTTGTGAACTTCAACAAATTTAGTGTCAACACGATCTTTTTTTAAGCTTTCAATACATTCTTTACCATTTTGATCATCTCCAAGATTTGAAACCAGGGCGCTTTTTAAACCGAGTCTCGCTGCAGCAACAGAAGCATTTGGACTATTGCCAACCGCCCTCACAACAAAAACATCTTCAAACGGGATCTTATCTCCGAAGCGCATACAAATTTCACATTTTTCATGATTTATATCGCAATGAACCTCGGCGTCTTTAAGCCGAATAAAAGCATCGGTTGTAATATCCCCTATGGCAACAAAATCGTACTTCATCTATTTTCTTTTTATAACTTTTTCAACGGCTGCTTTAATATGAGAAACGCCCATTCCAAAATGTTCTATTAGTTCATCCTGTTCGCCCGATTCGCCAAATCTTGTCTGTACGCCGATAAACTCGACCGGCACAGGATGATTCTTAGCTAAAACTTCAGCCACCGCCGAACCCATTCCCCCCTGCACTTGGTGTTCCTCAACCGTAACAACAGCCCCTGCTCTTTTTGCCACCTCGGTTATTGTTTGTTCATCAATCGGTTTAATAGTGTGATTATTAACCACAATTATGCCAAGGCCTTCTTTTTCTAAATCCGCCGCGGCAAGCAAAGCGTTGTAAACCAGTGGTCCACAAGCGATTATAGCAACATCCGGCTTGGGGAGATTTTTTGCTGATTCCCAAAAAATTTCAGCTCGGCCAATTTTAAAAGGAGTTTCGGGAGTTGTAAAAACCGGAGTTTTTTCCCGAGCAAAACGAATATATGCGGGGCCAATAATCTCTAGTCCGGCGGCTAAAGTCGCTTTTTTACCCTCGACGCTATCACATGGCGCAAACACAGACATATTCGGGATCACTCTGGTTATCGCCATATCTTCAACCGCTTGGTGTGTCGCGCCATCTGGCCCAACTGAAACTCCAGCGTGCGAGCCAATAATTTTTACATTTTGATTGTTATAACAAATGGTTGTGCGGATCTGCTCCCAATTTCTCCCCGGAGAAAACATTGCGTATGAAGTAATAAAAGGAATTTTGCCAACAGCGGCAAGCCCCGAAGCAACGGTTGCCAAATTTTGCTCGGCAACACCAATTTCAATAAATCTGTTGGGAAATTTATCTTTAAACCATTGCGTACGGGTTGATTCAGTTAAATCCGCGCACAACGCGACAACCTGTTCGTTTTTTTCTCCAGCCGCAACAAGACCCAAGCCATACCCATCGCGAGTCGGCTTTTGTTCAACTTTGGATTTGTCTAGAAGATTTGGCGCTAACTTTGCGTTTGGATTTAAAGGCATTTTATTCGTGTTCGCTTTTAATTTTCCCTCCTAGGGTTCTCAACTCTCTTAAAAATTCTTTTCCCTCTTCCGACTTCGGGGGTATTCCATGCCATTTAAAATCAAATTCCATATTTTCAATTCCCTTGCCCGGAATGTTGTGGGAAATTATTAAGACCGGTTTTTCGTAAATTGCTTTGGCTTTGTTGAACGCGCCGACAATTTCCTGAAAATTATGCCCATCAATCTCAAGTACGTGCCAATTGAATGCTTCGTATTTTGCTCGAAGCGGTTCAAGCGGCATTATATCTTCTGTCATTCCGTCAATTTGGATATTATTTCTATCAATCAAGCCAGTTAAATTATCAAGTTTAAGTTTTCCAGCCAACATTACTCCTTCCCAAATATTTCCGGCATCCTGTTCTGCATCAGACATTAAACAATAAACTTGGTTTGGTTTTTTATCCATTTTAAGACCCATCGCCATGCCGACGGCTTGCGAAAGCCCTGAGCCAAGCGGGCCGGAGGTTGTTTCAATGCCCGGCAAGGCTCCCCTGTGTGGATGTCCTTGCAAACGGGTGCCAAATTTACGTAGGGTCATTAATTCTTTGATTGGAAAATACCCGGCGTGGGCCATTGTCGCGTACATAATCGGACAAATATGGCCGTTAGAAAGCACCAGCCTGTCTCTTTCTTCCCAATCTGGCTTTTTGGGGTCGTGTTTTAAAATATGAAAATATAAAGCCGTAAAAACATCGGCCGTGCCCAAAGGCCCTGCTGTGTGACCGGATTTTGCCTCAACAAGCATTTTTATCAGATCTTCTCTGATCTCGTTGGCTTTTTCCTCTAAAAATTTTATTTTATCGTCGTGTAAATATTGTTCAGCCATTTTGCGCGATATTTAAAAATTGTTTATAGGCTTCGTCCGAATTTTTGGCCTGCCAGATTCCTGACCCAACCACAACTTCATTTACTCCGGATTTTTCAACTAAGTCAAAATTTTCCAGTTTTACTCCCCCATCTATACCAATTATAGACGCTGGAAATCTGTTTCTGAATTCACGAATTTTATCGAGAACATCTATAACAAACCCCCTTCCTTGAAATCCCGGTTCAACCGACAAAAAAACAATCATATCAACATCATCAGCATAAGGTTCCGCAAAATCAACTTTTGTTTTTGGACTTAAGGCCAAGCCAACCTTCATGCCTGATTTCCTAACTTGAGTTATTATTTTTTTTGGATCCTCGGCCGCTTCAAGATGAAATATAAAAGTTTTTACTCCTGCTTTTGCAGAAACCTCAACAAACCTTTCTGGATTTTCAACCATCAAATGAGCTTCTATTTCTAAATTCGTTTTAACTTTGGAAATCTCTCCGGCGCCTATTGTTTTGTTTGGAACGAACTTTCCATCGGCAATGTCAACCTGAACCTTCCTTGCGCCAAATCTTTCAATTAATTTCAGTTTTGCTTTAAGATCGCCAACTTTATCGGTTAAAATTGCCGGCACAACTTCAACGCTCATTTATTTTTACCTAATTGTATCTATCTTTCTTATCCTGCGAACGTATCTTTCTGCCTGATTTGCTTCTGTTTTAAGCCAGGTTAAAATAGCCCGCTGAAGTTCTTCCGTTGGTGTAAAGTCTGTCGCAACAGCAAGCATATTTATCTGATCGTCCCTTGCGGCCATTTCAATCTGTCTTTCATTTAAAACAAAACCGCATCTGACTCCAGAAAAACGATTGGCGACTATATCAACACCAACGCCAGAACCACAAAAGACAATCCCCTTATCGCTCTGTGGATTTTGACTAACCCTTTCTGCAACTCCTCTGGCAAAATCAGGATAATCATCTTCTTCGTCATAATCGTAATTTCCAAGATCCTCAACCTGAAAACCAAGCCCGGAAAGCCATTTTTTTATTTTGTCTTTAAGATGATAACCGCGATGATCTGCCCCTAAATAAATCATATCAACGTGTTGTACAAAATGGCGGCGGATTCAAAAAAGAAACCGAGCCCGTATCGTTCATTTTTATTCCATCTATAAATGCGCTTAAAACAGCCGTGCCCTGGATTTGTGACCCGACTTTAAACAAAGCCGTTCCGTCGGCCGAAGTTGTGTCTCTTACCGAAACAATGATCGTCCCTTGCCTTTCGGTTGAGAGAGAAACTTTCTTACCTGGAACCGGAAGGCCATAATCATTTAAGGCTTTAACGGTAATTGTTGAAAAACAATTTGGTTCTGCGCTTATTGATTGTGGATTCGGCTCAACTATTGACTTGGATGCTGAAACAACAAGAGAATCTGCGATTTTAAAAGTCGCGCTGGTTGCCGCCTTTGAATAACTTTGGATAAGAGGGACTATAACGAAATAATAATCGCTCGCCGGAGTTAGCGTTGCAGGAACCGTCCACTCATATTTTTGAACCGAAGCATAAATATTATCCAAAACCAAAAGATTAAAACTGGTGCTTGTTCTGCGCAAAGATATCCTTACCCTATCTGTGAATAATCCGCTCCACTGCAATGTGTGCTTGGCTCCTCGATACCACGAATCTGAATTCTTCGGGGAGTCTATTTTTAAGCCAAAAGACCCTTCTTGGGCCGGCCTTGGGGAATTTACCGTTTGTTGAGATGGTTGTTGAGAACCTTGATTCTGGGGGCTTTCTTCTTCCTTAATACCCTGATCCGAAGCTTCTTCTTGAGACACAAATTCAGGAGAAGGTTGTTTATTGGTTGAAACGCCGTACCAAATTATTAATATAACTATCAAAAAAGCCGCTGTAATAAAAATCGTTTGTTTTGAAAATTGCATAATTTTTTATTTAATGTAGTTAGCAAGGGCTAAAACATGACAAACCAACGTTGCTGTGTAGCCCCACTCATTATCATACCAAGACAATACCTTGACCAAGGTGTTATCGACAACTTTCGTATAACCCAAATCTACAATGGCGCCATATGGCTCTCCCAAAATATCTGACGAAACTATCTGTTCTTCTGTAACTTTAAAAATTCCCTGCCAACGCTTGTCTTGAGAAGCTTTTCTTAAAATATCGTTAATTTCTTCTGCGGATGTTTTCCTTTTGGCTATAAAAGTAAAATCAGACATTGAACCAGCAATAACCGGAACTCTCATCGCAACACCATCAAATTTTCCCTTCAAATTTTCAACGGCTCTGGCAACTGAAATTGCAGCTCCGGTTGTTGAAGGAACTATATTATGAGCTGCGGCACGACCTCGACGCCAATCCCCTTTGCTTGGCCCATCAACCAAACTCTGGGTTGCCGTATAACCATGAACCGTATTTAAAACGGCTTTTTCTATTCCAGGATTTTCAGATAAAACTTGAGCAACCGGATGAGCGGAATTTGTCGTGCAAGAACCATTCGAAGAAATCAGGCAAGTTTTAAGAGCATGCTCATTTACTCCCATTAGTATGGTTCTGCCAATTTCAGACTCCTCATCTTTGGCCGGAGCGGTAATAACAACCCTTTTTGCTCCAGCGTCTATGTGGGCTTTTGCTTTTTGGAAAGACTCAAAAACTCCGGTTGATTCAACCACAACATCAATTTTTAAATCTTTCCAAGGAAGCTTGGTGGCTTCTTTTTCGGAAATAAATTTTATGTTTTTGCCATCGACAATAAGATTTCCATTCTTAAAACCAACTTCTTTGGCGTATCTGCCATAAACACTGTCGTATTTCAAAAGGTAAGCAAGCTGATTTGCATCGCCTAAATCATTTATAACGACTATTTCAATACCTTTATGTTCAAAGGCCTGCCTGAAAAATATTCGGCCGATCCTCCCAAATCCATTTATTGCAATTCGCATAATAAAATTTAAGACTTCTTTTATTATATCACCAAAATCAAATCAGCTCCGCCTTGGCGGAGCTGATTTGTCCACAAAATCACTTATTTAATACCGAGCAGTTCACCAATTTTTGGCCTATCAAAACCAATAACCAATTTTCCGTCAATATCTATGACCGGCACGCCAAGTTGACCCGATTTTTGAATCATTTCATCACGCGCTTTGGCGTCTTGGGCAACATTAAATTCCTGATATTCAACATTATTGGCTTTAAAAAATTCTTTTGCCATCTTGCAATAAGCGCAAGTGGGAGTTGTAAAAATTCTTACTGTATGACCGTCCATTAATTTAATGTTAAAGACTTACACCTCTTAGTATACACTATGAGTCAAGTCTTGAAAATAATTTTGAATGTTTTAATTTTGTTTAAGGAGTTCTTCCAAAACTTGTTCAAACTCCGAGTATGGAAGGGCGCCAACTATAGCCACGGATCCGTTCTCAAACTTAACGATTCTCTGGCCAGCCCTAACAGAATCCTGAATAACCGACGGATTGATCAATATGCCGCCCCTGCCCATAAAAACAGTTGGCGTACCGTTAACCCCGAATCTGGCTCCGGCTTGGGTGTCGGCAACCACTAAATCTTTATATTTTCCTCCGTCTAAACACTGCGAAAACTGGCCAGCATTAAGCCCAATCTGATTAGCAAGCTTCTTCAGGTTATCAGCGGAAAAAGCTCCTTTATTTTCTCCATCTTGATTTCTAAACAATAAATCGTGGTATTCCCAATATTTTCCCTGATCTTGAGCGCAACGAGCTGCTTCGGCCGCCAAATGAGACTCTCCCCTTTCCTGCCCGACAAAGCCGTCCAGAAAAGCAAAATCTCGGTAGGTAAATTTAGCTTTTCCCGTATCAACATAATTTTTCAAAATTTGAGGCTCGGTCTGCGCAAAAAATCTTCCGCAAAAAGGACATTGATAATCAGAAAATTCAACAATTGTTATTGGGGCGTTATTTTGCCCCTTGATCGGGTTTGTGCCAAGATCAACCTCCACAGCCTCACCGGCAACAATCGGCTTAACATCACCAGATGTTGGATTTTTTTGAATTCCACCTTCCTGTTGACCCTTCAAACCAAAAAATAGAGCTCCCGCTATAACAACCCCGGCCACAACTATAGAAAGCGGAGTTAAATATTCGGCCTTCACTGGTTGTTGGGAATTTTCTTTATTTTGTTCTTGAGATTCCATATTTAATTTATTATCTTAATTGTTTATAACTTTCGTTTATTTTTTCCCAGTTAACCACGTTCCACCAATTTTGTATATACTCGGCCCGGCGATTTTGATATTTCAGATAATAAGCATGCTCCCAAACATCAAGGCCAAGCAAAGGTTCCTTATTTCCCCTCATTATGGGATTATCCTGATTTTGACTTGATATAATTTTCAACGCGCCATCAATAATAATAAGCCAAGCCCAACCGCTACCAAAAACACTTAGGGCCTCGGCAGAAAAAGCTTCTTTAAAATTTTCAAAACCCCCAAAATCTTTTTTAAATATTTCCAGAAGTTCGTTTCCTGGATTTTGATTTTTATCCGAAGTCATCATTCCCCAAAAAAGAGAGTGATTATAATGCCCACCGCCATTTTTACTCACTGGCCCCTGTAATTCTTTTGGCAAAGAGTTGATATTTTTTAGAAGATCTTCCAAACTCTTTTTTTGAAATTCTGGGTATTTTTCTAAAGCTGCGTTCAGTTTATCAACATATCCTTGATGATGCTTAGAGTGATGAATAATCATTGTCTGCTCATCAATGTAAGGCTCAAGAGCATTATAAGCGTACGGTAATTTTGGTAATTGATGTTTCATAAAAACATCTTAATCTTTACTCTATTATCTCTCTAAGAGAACTCACACTAAGCTCCTGAAAAAGGAAAAAAATTATTACCGCCATCAAGGCAACCGTAAGACAACTGAAAATTATGCTAAGACCGTTTTTATCATTTAGATAAGATATTAATGCACCAATAAAGGCCAGGACATTGAACGGCAAAAGATTTTCCAGGGATATAAATCGGGTAAGCCACGGCGGAATCGGTAATTTATAATTTTCTTCAAGGGCAGCGCATTCCTCTTGAGTGACGCAGGGAAGATTTGGGGTATAAACGTAAACAAGATAAGCCTGCGTCCCCATGGCAATCAGAGAGACAAAAAGAAATATTAAAGCGATGGCATTCATTCAGATAAAATTATCAATTTTTAATTTTCAATTATCAAACTCTTGGAAATTGTAAATTGGAATTTGAAAATTCCATCGCAAAGCGATGGCTATGTGTGTCTGTCGGCGATTGCCGAGGCGCCGTAAGATTCGGGCTTTGTCTTTGCGTCAAAGCCATAACCGCGGACCATGCCCAAAACTTCCTTTATCATGTCTTTAGTCGCTCCGTTTTCTCCCAAATCAACATGAACTTCAAAAGCAATTGAAAGATGATAACTGACAGAAACTTCTCCTTCTTTTTTAACAATTTGAGAAATCTCCAGATGTTTTTTTAATCTTTCGGTCAAAAGCAGAGCAACGTTTATAGAGCGGCTAACTTCAAGATAGATTCTTTCTCTTGTGAATCGCTGATAAAATTTCTTTGGTTCAGAACGATGCCACCAATATCTTCCGCCGTGCCCTATTTTTCTGACCACGATAGCTGTAACAAAATCGGCCATTGCGGTGCCAGGCGAATCGGTCCCGACAACAACCTGGTATTGTTGTTTTGGGTCCTCCCCAATATATCGAACAATCTCCTGAACTAAATTTTCAAAAGAAATCCTCCCAAGCGTCGGGCTATTGAAATACTCCATTTCGGTGGCCGAGATTTGATTTTGAGGGTCAATTTTTGGAGTCATAACTCTTATTGCCTTTAAAGATACAAAAAAAGAACCTTTTTAGCAACTTGGTTTTCTCCAGGGTTGTCATAAGGAGTCTTGACTTTTTAAGATTTTGGGTGTATACTACTTTGATTCAGAATGTCAGTAACGGAAGTGAAAAATGGTGCTTTGGATGGTTTGCAGAGAGTTCTTTAAGAATCGAGGAAGAAAAAATGTGCTCGGAATTATGTGTTGCGTGTACGTCGAACCTGCTTGTTTTATTGAGCCCAAAAAACCTCTACGGGCTCAAAGCAGGTTGCCGATGTCGCAGCCATAACATTCCTGAAGCGCAGCTTCCTCAAATTCTCCCATAAGGGTCGCGCCACGCGCGACCCTTGTCTTATTTATACCTTTATTTTACGAACTCGCTCCCTACCACCTTCTTTAAGTCTTTGTTGTTTTTTACTAACCGCCTCACTTAGGTTTTCTTTAATATAACTCAAAACTTCTTGGGCGTGACCCCTTGGATTTACATTTTCGTAAATTTTAAAAACCTTGCCTTCTTTATTCAAAACAAAAGTTACCCTTGAGGCAGAGCCGGAAGCTCGCTGAATCCCCAACTTTTGAACCAATTCTTTTTGAGCATCAGAGATAAGAGGTACTTTCAATTTTAATTTTTGTGAAAACTTCTGGTGAGAATCCAAAGAGTCAACACTGATACCCAAAACTTCGGTGTTGGCTTTTTGAAACTGATTAAATAAAAGGCTGAATTCCTCCGCCTCACAGGCACATCCTGGCGTGTCGTCTTTGGGATAAAAATAAATAACAACATTTTTACCTGCCAAATTTTCCAAATTAAAATACTGGCCGTCGTATGTTCGGCCCGAAAAGCTTGGAAATTGCTGGCCAACAGAAATATTCATAGCTTTTCAAAAATACTCCTATTTATATATCTTTACAAGAATGAGCCTGGTCTCAACTTGACAAAATGTATAGTTATGCTAATATACATTCATCCTCTTTTGGGCTTGGGAATCGGGCAACTTTAATCGCCAGTGAAATCTCCTTAGTCAAAAAGACGGACAACGCCAACAAGGAGTACCTCATGAAATCTCCTCCGACGTTGAATCGGGCCAACGCTTACACGAATTGCTCCATCGACGTGATCGACGGCAAGGGCACCGGCGCCGCGGTGGGCCTCACGGGCTGATCGCCGGCCAGGGCCAGAGCGCGACCAGATTTTGGCGCGCCAGCCCCGCCTAAGTTTTGGCGGGGCGGCAATAGTACTCTCAAGCAGTAAAATTCATAAAGGGCCTGACCGTTCTTGGTTAGGCCCTGTCTTTTTATAAACCTTGTGGATATGCCTATTTTTAAATTCATGATAATCTGAAAGGCAGAACCTAACCCCGGCACGGTGCCGGAAACCGAAGTTGTAGCGGAGGCTACAATGAACATGACCAATGGTCCCCCGTTGGTGGCCATCGCCACCGTTTGTGACGCCGAAACGCCGACGGCCACTGCCGGCCAGAAGCGGAACCACCTGATCACCGTCCGCGGCGCGCCCGACCTCATCGACCCCGGGTAGCGGCGAAAACAACGGTTAGCCCGTGCCTTTGGGTACGGCTCGGGGCGTGAGCTCAGCTTGCGCCCCTTTTTCTTTTACCAAAACTTGACAAATAATCTTTAATGTGTATAATGAACACACTTGTTCCAAAAGCTTAAGTTCGTGTCTTGGTGCGAGCGCCGAAAAACCGCAGTCCGCGCACAGGACACGCAAACGACGAAGCGCAACTTCGCGGCTCACCTGCCGGCCACTTGATAAATCATTGCCGGCTCATCTATGCCGCGCCCCGAATCGGGCTTGGCGCTTCGTCTGTGAGCCCAGCGCCGACTTGGCGTAGGGCTTAATGCGCGGGGCGCTCGGGAGCCCGTTCCATCTCCCGAGCGCCCCGACCAGGTCTTTCGGTCGGTTGCCGTGGTGGCACCTCCTTGAGGCCTTGCGAATTCAAACCTCGCAAGGCCTCTTTTCTTTTTGGGAAAACAAAAACTCTCTCGTATACACGAGAGAGTTTTTGCATAAATCGCTTAGCGATTCATTGGTCCGCGTGGACCGCGATCTGAGCTTCTCATTTTCTTGAAGCAATCGCGGCAATACACCGGACGGCCCTGGGTTGGCTTGAAAGGCACCGTTGTTTCAGCCCCGCAGTTTGAGCAGGTTGCTGGATGCTCTTCCTTTTGAAAACCACCCTGGTTCATTGGTTTGTCCATTTATTGAGAACCTAGTTTCGAAACTAAAAAATCCTAAATAAAGATTCCTAAATTCTTCAACTAAGCCTGTCTTAAGACCTTTTTATTACGAAATTAATCGTGAACATATCTTACAAAACCATTATAAAAAGTCAAGTTCTTCAAAAAATCCTTAAAAGGCAATCCGCAGCTTCGACTCTCGCCAAAACTGCGGATTAATTGGAAAACAGGCGGAGCAAAAACCCAAACCCAACTTTAATTCCCATCCCAAAGGCAAGCATTTTGAATGCATTGCCAAGAACGATGAGAACAAAAGAAACTTTTTGGTTTAAACCGAGCTTTTTTGAGAGCGGAATGCCCACAAAAATAAGCCCCGGAATGAAACCAAAAAGCGGGAGTGTGGTGTAAGGAAGTTTGTGAGCCAGACGGCGAACCCAAGCATCCGATTCTCCCCCTCGCTCAATGCGGGCCTGTAAGTATTTTTGGAAAAAAGAATCCGGGTCGTTGGCAAGGTAAAACCATCCAAAAATATCGCAGGTGCTGCAGGAAATTGCGACTGCAATTGCGAGATGCGCTGATACTCCAAGTCCAAGCCACCAAGCAATCGCACTCTCGCCGTTGATGAAAGTGTAGGTGAAAGCCGGGGCGTATGGGCAGCCAAATATCGCGCCCACAAGTCCAGTTGTCATTACAAGGCAAAAAACGACGAGCCATCGTTTAAACCTTGCCGTGAGAATCTTCACACCCTGGGCTTTTGCTTGAGAAAGAACAAAGCTTATTTCTCCCATCGAAACCTCCTTATGGCTTCGCAGATTCGATAGTAATAAACTTTAACAAAAAGTCAAAATAGGACAAATTGATATTTCCGCAGTGGTTTTGTACAATGGTTTTGCATTCCGGCGTAGCTCAGCGGTAGAGCGGCTCCCTGTTAAGGAGATGGTCGTAGGTTCGAATCCTACCGCCGGAGCCAGATAGGATTAACATCAGCGAAAGCTGGTGTTTTTCCTTTATTGACGGGCTCTTTTGGCGGTTCGAAACTCTTTTTTTCGTCTACTTTTTCTCCCAACATTTGCATTACTCGGGCAGAGACCATTTTGAAGGCTTTATGGTATGAAATCTCAACTTTCTTGCCATTTATCGTCGAGTTCGAAAATAAAAGGGACATAAGCAGTTTTTTGTCATCGACCATTTCGATACTGCTTCGGTTTACATAAATCTTTCTCGCTTCCTTGGCCATTTGCAGGAAGGTCGATCCCATATCGTAGTACTTGAGGTTGGCATTCTTATGCTTGTTGAGACTGTCCATCACTTCCTCCTGTTCGATCTTGTACTGTTCGTATTTTTTCTGATAGAAATCCTCGCTGATTTTGCCGTCGATCTTGTCGTCGTATATCTTGTCCAGCCTTTGCGTGGCTACTTGGTAACGTCGCTCGAGCTCACCGGTGGCCTTTTCTCTGAATTCTATCTCCTCGCCATGACTTTCCTTGAGAGCTGTTTGGACCCAGCCAAGCATGTTCTCTATGGCCTCATCGTGCTTCGAGCTTAACTGCTCGATATTCCCCATTACCTGCAGATCAACATTTTCCTGCTTGACCCATTCTCGCTGGGAACAGTTTTTATAATGGTTACAGTGGCCATACCAGTGGCCTTTCTGTATCTCCCACGTCACCTTTCCTTTGCATTCGTCACAGCGGAAGACATTTTTAAAGAGCGAATTATGCTTATTGTGTTTCGGTGTGCCGTTGCTATGCATAATGTCTTGGCACCGCATAAATAGTTCTTTGGTGATGAGAGGTTCATGTTCACCTTTGCCGACCTTACCGTTCCAGCGATTCATACCGTAGTAGAAAGGATCGCCGAGAAGCTGGTGGACTCGCGAGTGACTCACTTTGTTTCCTCCTCGAGATCGCATGCCAAGCTTATACATTTCATCGGCCAGTCTTTTGGTTGAGTTTACGTTGGTGGCATAGAGATCAAACATTTTCTTAACCATCTGTGATTTTTCTTCGTCTATCACATGGATTTTGTGTCCTTTCTCGCCAATGGTTTTATACCCGAGCGGAGGCTTGCTCGGTAGCCAGCCCTGAGCAAGTTTTTCTTTTTGTCCCTTTTTCACATTCTCGGAAAGAAGCCGGATATAATATTCCGCCGTGGCCACTTTCACTCGCCACATAAACCATTCATGTGACTTGGAGTCTTTATGGAGTGTACAGCCTTCTTTGACTAGATGGATCGTGTGCTTTTCGTCGGCCAGTATCCACTCGTCGATTATCGGCACATCGGCAAAGTTACGAGTTAAACGATCAGTCGTTTCCACGAAGATCGTGTTGATCTTGGACTTAGTCACGAATTCCAGCATTTCGTGGAATATCTTTCGCTGGATTTTTCCAGCGGCCGATTCTTGAATGGCAAAAACTTTTACGAGATCAAAGCCGTTCCGGTCGGCATAGTCTCGCAAAAGTTTCTCTTGAGCCGGAAGTGAATAGCCAGTGTCCTCCTGATCCTTGGAAGACACCCGGGCGTAGCCTACGGCTTGCATCGATTGATTTTCTTGATTCATTGTCATAATCATTTAGTTAATAATTTGTTGGTTCGAA